>NZ_CP108032.1:3035618-3642742 GCF_036169555.1 Streptomyces sp. NBC_00306
ACGCCAACTGCGCGCCGAGGCCGTGTCGTTCGCGCTCCGTCCGGCGCCGGCAGCCCTGCGCAGCCGGCTGGGCTGGACGCTGGTCGCCTGGGGCCTGCGGCTCGTGCAGGGGGCTCCGCAACGATCCCCGCGCATCGCGTGACCGGGCGGGGGGACACCCGGGCGGCCACCGAGAGGGAGGGAGGTCGACCACCGGGACCGGGGGGAGGCGCGGGACCCGGGGGCGGCGCGGGACGCCGGCCGCTCGCCGCCGTACTGGCCGCCAACGCCGTCTCCATCACCGGCAATTCGCTCACCCTCGTCGGCGTCCCGTGGTTCGCGCTGGAGACGACGGGCAGCCCTGCCAAGGCCGGTCTGGTCGCCTTCTGCGCCACCGTGCCGGTCGTCGTGTCCGCCCTCACCGGCGGACCGGTCATCGACCGCATCGGCCGCCGGCGGGTGAGCATCGCCTCCGACCTGATCTGCGCCCTCGCCGTCGCCGCGATCCCGCTGCTGCACTACGCCGGTGTGCTGGCCTTCTGGATGCTGTGCGCGCTGATGGCCGTCACCGGCCTCTTCCACGCACCGGGCGAGACCTCGCGCTACGTCCTCGTACCCGACCTCGCGAAAGCGGCGGGGACCCCGCTGTCCCGGGCCGCGAGCCTCTTCGACGCGGTGTCCCGCGGCGCACGCATGGCCGGTGCCGCACTCGCGGGCGCACTGATCGCGTTCACCGGCGCCGAGGCCGTCCTGCTGCTGGACGCCGCGACCTTCGGCGTATCGGCCCTGCTCATCGCCGTGGGGGTCCGCGGACTCGGCGCGGCCGAACCGCGTAAGGCATCCGCCCCTGTCTCGCTCGCGGCCTACCGCCGCGAACTGCGCGAGGGCTGCGCCTTCCTCGTCCGCCACCGGCTGCTGCTGGCCGTCATGCTGATGGTGATGCTCACCAACGGGCTGGACCAGGGCTGGAGTTCGGTGCTCCTGCCGGTCCACGCCAAGGACAACCTCGGTGGCCCGGGCCATCTCGGGCTGCTCGTCGCCGTCTTCGCGGGCTGCGCCCTGCTCGGCGCGCTGCTGTACGGCGCGATCGGCCACCGCTTCCCCCGGCGCGCCCTGTTCACCGTGGCGTTCCTCCTCTGCGGACTGCCCCGGTTCGCAGTGGCGGCCCTGGTGGACGGTACGGCGCCACTGGCCGTGACCATGGCGATCGGCGGACTCGGGGCGGGCATGCTCAACCCGATTCTGACGACGGTCATGTACGAACGCGTGCCGGACGAACTGCGCAGCCGGGTCGCGGGCGTGAGCACGGCGGGGGTGCTGCTGACGACACCGCTCGGCGGACTGGCGGCGGGATTCGTCGTCGAGCAGTCGGGCCTGCCGGCCGCGATGCTGACGTTCGGCGCGCTCTACTTCCTCGCCACGCTCGCCCCGGCCCTCTTCCCGGCCTGGCGGGAGATGGACGCGCCGCCGCCCGAGGCACCCCGGCCCGGCCCGGCGGACGGGCAGGCCCCGGAGGATCGGCCCCGCCCGGCGGATCGGCCCCGCCCGGCAGAACAGGTCAGCAGGAAGGGACCTTCGCGCCCTTGTTCAGAGCCCGAAGCGATTCCACGGTGCCCTTCAGAGTCGTGACGGGGATCAGCCGCAGCCCCTTGGGCAGTTCGGCCTCGGCGTCCGAGCACTCCCCCTTCGGCACGAGGAAGACGGTCGCGCCGTCGCGCCGCGCCGCCTGCGTCTTCAGGGAGACCCCACCGACGGCGCCGACCTTGCCGTCCGCGGTGATCGTGCCCGTACCGGCGATCGTGCGCCCGCCGGTGAGGTCGCCGCCGGCACCGTCACCGTCGAGCTTGTCCACGACACCAAGGGAGAACAGCAGCCCGGCACTCGGTCCGCCGATGTCGGCGAGCTCGAGAGTGACCTTCACCTTCGCCGGGTCCTCGTCGAGATAGTCGAGCGCGGCCTGCGAGGCGGCGTCCTGCGACTTGACCATGTCCTCGAGGTTGCGGCGCTCGACCTCCTGGTCCGACTTGCCCGCGGGATAGACGGAGTCCCGGGGCATGACGGCCCGGTCGGTCCGGAACCAGCTGTCGACCACGTCCCCGAGGAAGACATCGGCGGACGGCCCGGTCGCGATGATCGTCGTCATCCGCAGCTCACCGGATGTCTTGCGGACGGGCGCCCCACTGATCGTGATGACCGGCTTGCCCTTGTCGCTCCCCAGCACGTTCGCGGTGGAGCCGGGCTGTGCGACGGCGTACGGCAGCGGTGCGAAACCCGCGGCGGCGAGGAGCGCGACGACGGGCAGGGCGCAGACGAGGACAGCGCGGTGACGCGTGAGACTGGAGAGCACGGCGCCAATGTATCTGGGCGCGCTTCCCCACTCCGGTCCGCACCCGGACCGCCGCGCCCGGACCGGACGGTTCCGTGAGGGCGAGCGCAGGGGGTACGCCCTTGCCGCGTCGGCGCCCGACGGGTCCGGTGCCGGCGTGAGCGCACCCTGTACGCCCGCTTCCTTCGCCTTGCCGACGCCGGGACCGGACCATGTCGGCGTCCCGACGACCCAGGCCGGTCAGCCGTCTCCCGCACCGCGTCAGCACCAGGGCCGGGCGGCCGTACGGCATCCCGGTACCCGCGTCAGCGCAGCGCGTCCGCCACTTCCTTCGCCGCGTCGACCACCCGCGGCCCCACTCTCTCCGGGACCGAGTCCGCGAGCATCACCACACCCACGCTCCCCTCTATCCCCGTCACCCCCACCAGCGCGGCCGCCGCCCCGCTCGCCCCGGCCTCCAGCTCGCCATGGGTGAGCGTGTACCCGGCCTCCTTGGCGCCCCCCTGGCGGGCCGCCAGGATCGCCTTGCCCGCGGCGCCCCGGTCCAGCGGGTGCCGGAACCCCGCCCGGTAGGCCACGTGGTAGTCCGTCCAGGTCGGTTCGACGACCGCGACCGCCAGCGCCTCCGCGCCGTCGACCAGGGTGAGATGTGCGGTGGCCCCTATGTCCTCCGCCAGCGACCGCAGCGCCGGCATCGCCGCCTCCCGTACCAGCGGGTGCACCTGGCGGCCCAGGCGCAGCACGCCGAGGCCCACCCGGGCCCGGCCGCCGAGGTCGCGGCGGACGAGTGCGTGCTGTTCAAGGGTGGCGAGCAGGCGGTACACGACCGTGCGGTTGACGCCGAGCTTGTTGGACAGCTCGGTGACGGTGAGGCCGTGGTCGGTGTCGGCGAGCAGCTTGAGGACTCGTAGTCCCCGGTCGAGCGTCTGGGAGGTCTCCGCGGTCACAACGCCCTCTCCTTCGGAGTGAAGTGACGGCGGCCCGCTCACGGCAACGACTGACACCGGTCCCGTCGGCGTCGCACCCAGAGGCCGCCGGCAGGCCATGGCACGCCGGCTGCGCTCCGCGGCGGCGCTGCCACGGGGCGTATGCGTTGCCGGGACAGTAGCGAGATGGTCCGCTCAGCGGAAGACCTCGTCCAGAATCCGGGCGCGCCACGGAAACCCGGCCGCACGGGGGAACCGCGGGCACGGGAGTCCCGAGGGGCCGGGCAGGGGGGCGGCCCGGGGGACAGTCAGCGCGTCAGCGCGTACGGACAGGTGCCCGAGCACGAACAGGTACCGGACCACCCGCAGGTACCCGAGCACGGACAGGTGCCGGACCACCGACAGGTGCCGGGGCACGGACGAGCACGGACAGGCACCGGCCTCAGCGCATGCGCGTCGCCCACTCCTGGACCTTCTTGATCCGTTCCCGGATCTGCCCGGCCGTCGCCTCCGCGCTCGGCGGCCCGCCGCACACCCGCCGCAGCTCGGTGTGGATGACCCCGTGCGGCTTGCCGCTCTGGTGGACGTAGGCGCCGACCATCGTGTTCAACTGCTTGCGCAGCTCCAGCAGTTCCTTGTGCGAGACGACCGGCCGCCGTTCCGCGGGCAGCTCCAGGAGGTCGGCCTCCTCGTCCGGCTTCTTGCGGCTGTGCGCGATCTGCCGTGCCTGCCGCTTCTGGAGCAGCATCTGCACCTGGTCGGGTTCGAGCAGGCCCGGGATGCCGAGGTAGTCCTGCTCCTCCTCGCTCCCCGGGTGCGCCTGCATGCCGAACTCGGCGCCGTTGTACATCACCCGGTCGAAGACGGCGTCCGACTCCAGCGCCTCGAACGGCAGCATGTCCTGCTCGCCGGTGTCCTCGTCCTGCTGCTTGTTCGCGTCGTCCATCTCCTGCTCGGACTCGGCGTACGGATCCTCCTCGCCGTCCTTCTTCGGCTTGTCGAGGACGTGGTCGCGCTCGACCTCCATCTCGTTGGCGAAGCCGAGCAGCATCGGAATCGTCGGCAGGAACACCGACGCCGTCTCGCCCCGGCGCCGGGAGCGCACGAAACGGCCGACGGCCTGGGCGAAGAAGAGGGGCGTCGAGATGGTGGTGGCGTACACACCGACGGCCAGGCGCGGCACGTCGACGCCCTCGGACACCATGCGGACCGCGACCATCCAGCGGTCGGTGCCCTCGCTGAAGTCGTCGATGCGCTTGGAGGATCCGGTGTCGTCGGACAGGACGACGGTCGCCTTGGTCCCGGTGATCTCGCGGATGAGCTTGGCGTACGCGCGCGCCGAGTCCTGGTCGGAGGCGATGACGAGGCCGCCGGCGTCGGGGATGGACTTCCGTACCTCACCGAGGCGCTGGTCGGCCGCGCGCAGCACGTTCGGCATCCACTCACCGCGCGCGTCGAGCGCGGTGCGCCAGGCCTGCGAGATGGCGTCCTTCGTCATCGGCTCGCCGAGCCGCGCCGCGATCTCGTCGCCGGCCTTGGTGCGCCAGCGCATGTTGCCGCTGTAGCTGAGGAATATGACGGGCCTGACGACTCCGTCGGCGAGGGCGTTGCCGTAGCCGTACGTGTAGTCGGCGGAGGACCGCCGGATGCCGTCGTTGCCTTCCTCGTACGTGACGAAGGGGATCGGGTTGGTGTCGGAGCGGAAGGGCGTACCGGTGAGGGCGAGCCGCCGGGTCGCCGGGTCGAAGGCCTCCAGGCAGGCCTCGCCCCAGGACTTGGAGTCACCGGCGTGGTGGATCTCGTCGAGGATGACGAGGGTCTTGCGCTGCTCACAGCGGTTGCGGTGCAGCATCGGGCGTACGCCGACACCGGCGTACGTCACGGCGACGCCGTGGTACTCCTTGCTGAGCGGTCCGGCGCTGTAGTCGGGGTCGAGCTTGATCCCTATCCGTGCGGCCGCGGCCGCCCACTGCTTCTTCAGATGCTCGGTCGGCGCGACCACGGTCACCTGCTGGACGACGTGGTGGTGCAGCAGCCAGGACGCGAGGGTGAGTGCGAAGGTCGTCTTGCCGGCGCCGGGGGTGGCGACCGCGAGGAAGTCACGCGGCTGCTCCTGGAGATATCTCTCCATGGCCCCTTGCTGCCAGGCACGCAGCTTGTTGGCGGTACCCCACGGAGCACGCCCGGGAAAGGCGGGTGAGAGGTGATGGGAGTGGGAGGCGGTAGTAGTCACGATCTCCGGTTCGCCGCTCGTCCAGATATGACAACCGGGCCACCCTACCGGTGCGACGGGTGCGGGCTGAGGGGGACGGGGCCGGTGACGTGGGTGTTGAGATGTGACTCACAGCGGGCGCGAGCCGTGCGGGTCGCGGGCGCGGGGGTGCGCGAAAGAGCCTCTCCCCTGTTCCCGCACCGCCCTCACCGTTCCCCGAGCCGGGTCCCCACCCAGGCCCCCACCAGCGCGACGGCGGCCATGGGAAGGAACACCGCCGCGAACGCCGCCGGGTGCGAGCCCGCCGCCGAGACGCCGTGGCCGGCGACCGACCCGCCGCCCAGTGCCGCGAACGCCGCACCGCCGATCGCCAGCAGCAGCACGTTCGACAGACCGTCCGAGATCTGGAGCGCCGCCGAGTTCGCGCCGGCCTCCTCGGGCGCCGACAGCTTCAGCAGCAGCACGCTCGTGGAGGCGATCACCATGCCCATGCCGAAGCAGCCGAACGCCCAGGCGACGCCGACGATCCAGACGGGGACCTGCGGGATCAGCACGCTCGGCGCCGCGGCGATCGATGCCGCGACCAAGACCATGCCGGTCAGCATCAGCCGCTCCCGGTGCGGTTCGAGCCGCGGCCGGGACTGTACGTACGAACCGAGCGCCCAGGTCGCGCCGCCCACCGCGAGCGAGAGGCCTGCCATCGTGGGCGACAGGCCGCGCTGGGTCACCAGCATCAGCGGGACGAAGGACTCGGCGGCGATGAAGGAGCCCGCGGCGATGCCCCGCAGCAGGACGACGGAGGGCAGCCCGCGCGCCGCGCGGTACGTCCCCGGTGGCAGCAGACCGAGCACCGCCGGCACCAGCAGGGCGGCGCCCGCCGCGGCCGGTACGAGCGAGAGCCAGCGCAGGTCCTGACCCGCGTACTGGAGCAGCCCGGCACCCGTGGAGATGCCCAGCGCCAGCCGGATGCGACGGCCGTCGAAGGCGGGCCGCGGCCCGGCGGGATCCGCCGGGCCGGACGCCATCCGCCGGATCGCGGGCAGCGCGAGCGCCAGCGGGAAGACGACCAGCGCGGGGATCCCGACGAACACCCAGCGCCAGCCGAGGTGTTCGGTGACCGTGCCGGACGCGAGCGGCCCCACGACCGAGGGGATCACCCAGCTCGCGGCGAAGGCGGCCATGATGGCGGGCCGCAGCCGCTCGGAGTAGGCGCGCCCGACGACGACGTACAGCGCGACGATCACGAGCCCGCCGCCGAGACCCTGAACGGCTCGCCCCACGATGAACAGCCACATCGCACCGGCGGTCCCCGACAGCAGCAGCCCGGCCCCGAAGGCTGCCATGCCGGTGGCGAGCGGCCGGAGCGGCCCGTCCCGGTCGGCCCACTGCCCGGAGAGCACCATGGCGAAGAGGCTGGTGGTGAAGTACGCGGAGAAGGCGAAGGCGTAGAGCTCGATGCCGTGCAGCTCGTGGGCGGCGACGGGCATCGCGGTACCGACGGCGGTCGCCTCGAAGGCGATCAGCAGCACGACGGAGACGATGCCGACGCTGAGCGCACGATGGGTCCGGCCGAGGACCCCGCCCTGCTCACCGTCGTCGGACGGCGCGACGCCGGTGGGCAGGGGCGGGGTGACCTCGGCGTCACGGGGTTCGAGGACGGTCATGCCCCCCACAGTAAGGGGCAAAGCGCATCGTGAACCCTGTCGCTGGACGGGTCCGGACTGGTCCCTTGGTCGTACGACCATGAACGCCGTGTGGCAGTCGTATTGCAGGGCGCCCGCCGCTCTTGAGCGGCGCGGGGGCCGCGCCTACGGTCGGTGGAGAAGAGAAACACGGCCGTGTGCCCGAGTGGTTCAGGGACTCGCCTGCAAAGCGAGTTACGCGGGTTCGATTCCCGCCACGGCCTCACCGTCCGACCAGGCACGACGAAAGGGCGGCACCCCAGGGTGCCGCCCTTTCAGCGCCGTCCGTCTCAGTTACCGTCTCAATTGCTTCCTGCTACTACAGCTCAGATGCAGTAGACGGCCCGCTGACGACTACTCCAACACCGAGGAGCGACAACCCCACAATGGCGCCGCCCCATCGAGGGCCGCGAGGGTTATGGGACTGCCCCACCCGCTTGGCCGCTCTGAGGCGGTCCGCCAGGTTGCTGGGACTGCTGCACCAAGCTGTCTGTGGATGAGCGCATCAAGGAACGGTGACTGAACCCGAGGCTTTTGCTGCCCCAGAGGGCCGCTGGGCCGATGAGAAATACCAGTGCGGCCGGCACTGTTGCAGTCGCAGGGACTCCCAGGCTCGTCGCAACGACAACAAATGTCGCTGCGACTGAAGCGCCAACGATAACGATCCACGCATCTTTGCGGCGACCTTCAGGAATCGAGTGCGCCAATTCAGCATCACTTTTCACAAGTTGCTCTTCATCAAGCAAGCTCTGCCATCGCTGTTCGGCAAGCCGAGCCACGAGAACTCCGATAATTTGCGCGAGCTCTCGACAGGCGGGCGCACCGCGCTTAAGCACTTCCGCACTGGCCGAATGAAGCGCTTGCTGCACCTGCAAGACATGCTCCTGCACGTCCTTCTTGCGCTGATCCGTCATTCCCGGATATCCCACGAGCGCAAAGCTTCCAAGCGCCTTGCTGAGGACTGCCACCTCTTGATCCAGAACTAGCGGGGTCGTCTTACGCCTGGGAAGTTCGGCGCACAAAGCAAGGCAGCGCACAGCAAGAACGTACGCCCACCCGAAATTTTCCTCCCTCATGAAACCGATAGCGGCGGAACGGGTAGTAGAGAAGAAGATCAGGAAAGAAATGAGCCCGCCGACAGAGAGCGGAGCCACCCGCCAAGGGTATTTCTCGTCAATCGCAGACAAAGAGATGAGCGAAAACTCAAAGAGAACCATTGAGACCATGGCGGAACCTAGCGACCATCTCCGCACCTTTTCACGCGCTTTCGCCTGCACGTGATACGCATGTCGCACTTCTCGAAGTTGCAGAGCAACACGAACCTCAAAGTATCTTGCAGCAGCTACAGCCTTTCTCGGATTCTCACGCAATGCACTCTTAAGCCTGAGCGACTTAGCCAGAGGCTGCGGCTGATGCTTTTTGCGCCACGGCCGATACAGTTGAGCCGTGCGAACTGCAAGGAACGCGCAACACCACGCGCCTACAGGCAGGAATATAAGACCGATAATGAAACGTGTAGCTGTTTCCTTCCATTCCATCTTCCTGCCCCCTTGACCGATTTCCCTTACTCCGCGTCATCCTAGCTAAAATGCAGCCACAGAAAAGACAAACGGCTCAGCCCGCCAATCTGGCGTACTGAGCCGTGTTCTCACTCCCAGATGAGTCCATCCACCTGCCGCGCAATGTCGGTCCGGACCGCGTCCACCATGTGCTGGTATCGGGCGGCCATCGCGGTCGTCGACCACCCCATCAGGCCCATGACGGCCCGCTCAGGGATACCAAGGATGAGCAGCACCGTCGCCGCCGTGTGACGCGCGTCGTGCAGGCGTCCGTCCCGAACCTTCGCTTCCGTCAGAAGCGACTTCCACTCAGCCCAGTCCCGACGATGGGACGGGCTACGGCCCTGTTCGTCCGGGAACACCAGCCTGTTCTCCTCCCAGCGTTTCCCAGCCGCCGCGCGCTCCCCTTCCTGTGCCTTGAGGTGGGCTCGCAGCAGGTCCACGAGTTGTTCGGGGAGACCGACAGCGCGGCGCCCTGCTCGTGACTTGGTGGTGGACAACTCCGGGTTCGTACGTTGCTTGTGTGGGCAGTACCCAGCGGCCTTACGTCCGCAAGGGTCCGCGCACCCGTGAGCGTACTGCGCCCGGTGGCGACTACGGCGGACAACGAGAAACCCAGCCTCAAGGTCCACGTCTTCCCACTTCAGCCCCAGCACCTCCCCTTGACGCAATCCGAGGGCGAGCGCGACAGCCCACCGTGCGGAGTTGCGATGCCGGCCAGCGGCCTGGAGCAACCGCTGCACCTCTTTGACGCTGTAGGGCTCCACCTCGTACTCCCCCGTTTTCGGTGCCTTGGCCAACTGAACAGGGTTCTTGCCGAGATGCCCGCGCCGTACGGCCTCGTTGAGGGCGGTGCGGAGGGTTCGGTGCACCTGGTGAGCGGTCGCGGGCTTGCTGCCGTTGGACTGCATCTTGGCGTAGAACGCTTCGATGTGCTCGGGCTTGAGCCTGTCGAGACGGTGAGCGCCCAAGCCCGGGATCAGGTGCTTCCGTACGGCCACGCCGTAGCCGACCATCGTGTTGTCGTTGACGGCGAGGGGCGCGACGTTTTCGATCCAATGCGTCAGCCACGCCTTGACCGTCCACGCCTTGCCCGGCTTCTTCACGGTCTTGGTGTCGCGCTGCTTCTCCAACTCGCTCACGGCAGCGGTTACCTCGGCACGAGTCTTGCGTTCGACGTGGCGCCGGTCCGGGGTCCCGTCGTCGCGGATGCCGACGGTGACGCGGCCGTGCCATTTGCCGTCCTTGCCGAAGTAGATCGAGCTGCGACCGTTGGGCTGTCGGGTGCGCTTCTTTTCCTCTGCCACAGGCAGGCTCCTGTTTCTCGGTGTCGGGATGACGGCCGGGGCGGCGGGCTGTCCTGTCCGGGAGTGCCGCCGCCCCGGGTGTGGTTAAGCGGCGCGCTGGGCCGCGCGTCGGCGGGCGAGGTATTGGGCGGGTGCGTCTGCGGGGACGCGACGGAGTCGGCCGATGTCGATGGACTCCAGCTCGCCGGTGCGGATGAGTGCGAAGCAGGTGGTCCGGCCGATGCGGAGGCAGCGGGCGGCTTCTTCAACGGTCAGGAGAACGGGAGTCGGGTCATCCGCCTCGGCAGGTGGGGCGGCGTCCGCGGTGGCGATGCTCATACAAGGCCTCCTCAGGCCATCGGGGGGTCCCTCTGAGGGGCGCTACTTCCGCTACCGCCGCTACCGCGCAGGTCAGGGGCCTGTTCGGGGTAGCGGGAAGGGGTAGCGGTAGCGGATGGGTAGCGGGGCGGTAGCGGCAACGAAGGGCGGTTGCCGCTACCGCGTTATCGCTGGTCAGGCAGGGTTTCAGGTGCCCGGTAGCGGAGGTAGCGGACTTTCCGGGGGTGGGGGGCAGTAGCGGCCCCACGCGTCCCACAGATCGGTGGCGTAGTAGCCCTTGAGGACGCTCCCGGCGGTCTTGATGTTGCGGGAGGCGATCGGCTCGGTGTCGGCCGTCATGTACTCCGCGAGCATCTTCGACAGGCGCCGGCTGTCGAGCGGCTTGCCGTTCAGGTCGGCCCACGGCGCGTCATCGAGCGCGTTGAGCCGGTCCAGGATGGCGATGGTGGGCAGGCGGTCGATGCCGACCAACACGTGATCGCGCAGGTCAGTGAGCAGCCGGACTCCGAGACTGCCTTTGTCGTTGGCCTTGGACGCGGTCACCAACATCACGCACGCCTCGCGCGCCCTGGTAGGCCAGTCACCGCCGGCCGCGTCCGCGATGGCGAGCAGGGGTTCCCACACGTCCGCCGGGCGGTCGCTGACCCCGTCGGGCATGTCGGGCCATGCGCCCATGACGAATCCGCGGGCGTGTTCGGCCCATTCGGCGAGCCGCTCGCGGAGCTTGTGCCCCTCGGCCTCGTGCAGGCGGGCGCGGAACGCTTCGATGCGCTCGTTACGGGCCCGCCGGCGCATCCGGATCACGATCGAGCGGGTCATGATCGTGTCGGGCAGGTGCCCGAGTCCGGCGACCGCGACGCCGCAGTACGAGGGGAACGCCTGAACCGTCTGATTGCCGCCGTCTCCGATGCACCGGTAGGTCACTCCGGTCCGGCGGTGACCCGCATTCAGGAACCCGCGCAGTTCCTCGTTGTCGCCCGCCTTGGGGCCGAAGACCGTGTCGATCTCATCGAACAAGATCGTGGGCCGGCCGTTCGGTCCAGACACCGACCGGAACAGGGCGGCGGCGGACGCATTGACGGCCGTCATCGGCTCCGGCACGAGAGTTTCCACGATCTCCAGCGCCCGAGACTTCCCCGACCCCGGCTCCGGTGAAAGGAACGCAAGCCGCGGGGTGGAGTCGAAGCAGTCGAGCAGGTGAGCGTGCGCGTCCCACAGCGCCACGGCGACGTAGGCGGCCTCGTGCGGAAAGACGTTGAAGCGGCGATGGAAGGCTTCCACCTCGTCCAGCAGTGCGGAACCGTCGATGACATCAGTCATGCGGCGGCCCTCCCTTCCAGGCTGATGCGGAGCGGGCAGGTGTCCCGGTGTGCGGTGTGGTCGGCGACCAGGGCGTGGACCTTGCCGTGCCCGACGGCGCTGCGGTTCCAGCCGCACAGGCACGTGGAGGTCGCGGTCGGCACGGCACCGCGCGGCGCGCAGATGGTGAGCCACGCGACCGGGTACCGGCCGCCGCCCGGGTACGGGTCAGGGCGAACAGCAATGGGGACGCCTTCGGCGACGCCTTTCGGCTCGCCCACGGGCACCGCGTCCACAGGCTGTGCAGCGGCGTGCGGGCCGTCCGGGGTGGTGGTGATGCTCTTCAGAGGGGGATGCCGGCGGGCGCTCATGCCGCATCCCGGCGGCTCTGGTTGTGGGCGATGGACCAATCCAGCGCGCTGCGCAGGGTGGAGCGGCACTCGGACGCGGACAGTCCGCACGCCTCCCCCGCCTCCTGAAGAGCCTGTTCAACCACGTGCCGGGGGAGGTCGCCCCATGCAACGAACCGCCCCAGAGCGCGTGCGGCGCGGAACAACGTCGCTTCCCGCTCGCCGACTTGGGCCGCAGCGACGTTCCGCGTCTCAGCGGCGAGCGCTACATCCGCGTATCGACGTGATTGCCCCGCTACGGCCACAGAAGGGGCCTGAGAGTGCTTAAGGGCGGGTTGCAGGATGCTGTGGAGCCACGAGGGCAGACAGGCGACCACAGGGGCGCACAGCGGCTCATATGCTCCCGCCGCGGTGATGCTGCCGGCGGCGACCACGTATCCGCCCCACGCGCGGGTGTCGACCGAATCGGCAACGGTCCCCGCCGTGTTGGCCATCCGGACCCCGGACGGAACGCTGAAGTACAGGTGCGTTCCACCGCTCGCGGTCCGCACCCGGTAGGTATCGGGGACGGCGTGCCCGGCGCGCTCGCAGAGCGCCCCGAAGGTCGCCGCGCCGTCAGGCGCGTCCGAACTGCCCTTGTGCTCTGGCGTATCGAGATCAACGACCAGCAGCCCGGAGGGGCCGGTGGCGATGCCGACGTTGAACGGTCCGTGCGACCAGGTGGCACGAATGCGGTCCGGGTCAGTCGTGGCGCGCTGCTCCCACTTCCTGTGGCCGCTCGCGCACACTCCACTCCGCGCGCACGAAGCCTCCCCATGCAGGGCGGGCCGCTTGGTGTCGGGACGCAGGGGGAAGACGTGCCAGCCGCGTTCAGCGGCCGTCAGCGCCGCGGCGAGTAAGACCTCTCGTCGAATGTCGGGCGGTTGGGTCATGCTGTAGGTCTCCTGTTCTGCTACGTCGGGATACGGAGACCGAGGGCGGCGGGCTGTCCTGTCCGGGAGTGCCGCCGCCCTCGGGCGTAGCTAGTTGAAGTGGTTGCGCTTGAAGACGGCCTTGCGGATGTGGAACGTGTTGCCGCCGCCGGAGCCGAGGATCTGCACGGCGATCCAGCCGCCGAAGATGACGGCGGCGAGGATGATCAGTTGGTGGACCAGCGCGGCGAGGGCGGCGATGAACGTGGTCAGCAGGACCAGTCCGCCGCAGACGGCGCCGAACCCGATCCCGCCGAGGGCGATGTTCACCGCCGTACGGGACACAACCGGCTTGGCCGTGACCGGTTCGGGCTTGGCGGGTTCCACGGTGTAGCCGGTGACGATCCGGCCGTCGGGCAGGACGACGCTCGCGATGGTCGGCAGGCTGCCGGGCTGCGCGGGCACGAGCGGGGTGGGGCGGTGGACTTCGACGGCCGTGGGGTGTCCGGCCGGGCGGTGGTACGTGGTGGGTTCGTTCACGGTGCTGGTGTCCCTTCTAGCGGCCGGCGTCGGCGAGGGCGCCGGTGACGGCGGTGACGAGTTGGTTGACGGTGTCGGCCGCGCCGGTGTTGGCGAGGTAGAAGCCGAAGAGCGCGACGACGACGGCCGCACCGGCGCCGACGGCCTTGAAGCGCAGCAGCAGCGCAGCGGCGACGGCGAGGAGCAGCACGAGGGGGATGGTGATGATCACGGGTCCTCCGGGTGGGGTCAGCGGGTGCCGGCGCGGTAGGTGCGTGCGGCGCGGTTGTAGATCCAGCGGCCGACGCGTATGCGCTTGCCGGTGGCGTGGCAGCGGCGGCAGTCGCGGCCACGCTTGAGGTGTCCCTTGCGGTTGTTCTTGAGTTCGTGGCCCATGCCGTGGCACTTGCGGCAGTCGCCGAACGGGCTCAGCCAGCACCTACCGCCGTAACCAAGAGTGACGGCGAGTAGGCAGGCGATAGCGAGGAGGGGAAGGCTCATCAGGGGCCTCTCAGGCGGGGTTTGGAGGGTTTTCGCAGGTGGGCCGCTAGCCGCTAGCGACCTGATCAGACAAGGTTTGGGTCGCTAGCGGGGTCGCTAGCGCTAGCGACGGTTACCGCTAGCGATAGCGACCCTTCGGGGCTATCCGGCGTCCCGCTTCTCGTTGCGCTGTGTAATCGCCGTGGCGAGGTCGTCGCGCTTGATGCCGCGCTTGTTGACGGTCTTGCCGTCGATGCGGCGGCCGATCTGCTCGGTGGCCACGCCGAACGGCTTGAGCGCTGCGGTGAGCGCTTCCGCCTTCGGCTTGGGCTCCAAGTCGGCCCACGGGCCGTAGGCCTCGGGGCGCAGGTCGGCGAGCCGGTCCACGATGGTCTCGGACCACACCTTGGCCTCGCCCTTGCCCAATACCTGGGCGACGTCGTCCAGGATCGTCGCGGACACCTCCGGGGCCGGGACCTCGCCGGCCGCGTCGCCGGACAGGGTGCCCTCCGCCTCGCGCAGCGCGGCAGCCCGGGTGAGGATGCGTTCCGCGTCGCGGCCGTCGGCGAGGTAGGTGCGCACGATGCCGGAGTCGTCGGACATGCCCTTGAGCAGACCCACGCCCTTGTGGGACTTGAGCAGCTTGGACGCGTCCAGACCCTCCGAGTACGAGCCGGCACCGAGGATGGTGTCCGAGACCTGGTAGGCGCCGACCCGCAGCGCGAACCGCCCCTGGTGCTGCTGACACCCACCGCCGGGGCGACCCGGGCGAGGTAGACCAGCAGCGCGAGGATCTCCTTGCCGTGCTCGGGGTGCTGCAAGTACTCCTGCACCTCATCCACGACGAACAGCGTGAGCGGCATGTTCAGCTTGCGATCCCGGCTGATCTCCGGGGTGAGCTTGCCCTCCGGGCAGATGTGCAGCGGCAGTTCGGAAAGCCGGTGGTAGCGGTCCTCGACGTCCGCCTTCAACTCCCGCAGCGAGGTGAGCAGATGCCCCACCGGGTCGAACCCGTTCTTCGGGACGATGCCGAACCCGATCCGGTGCGCGACCAGCGCGAACTTGCGCCAGTCCGGCGACGCCTTCCCGTCGAACACGTACAACCTGACGTACGGGTCCAGCGCGGCAGCGAGCGCGATCGTCCGCGCGGAGAACGTCTTGCCCTGCCTCGGGACCGCGCCGACCAGCAGCGACAGCCACAGCATCGTGGCCATGACCGGGTTGCCGCGCTCGTCCACGCCCCACGGGAACGGCTTCCAGAAGTCGACCCGTGTCGCCCCCAACAGGGGGGACTTTCCGGACGGGACGGCGAGCGGGTCACGGTCGGCGATCCAGTACGAGACCCGCCGGCCGCTCGTCTCGTCCTTGTCAAGGAAGAGCTGCGTGGGCGCGATGTCCATGCCGGACGCGAGCCGGCCGTGCGCGTTCAGCGCGTCCTCGAACGTCTTGCCGTACGGCAGGTCGACGACGACACGCCACCCGTCGCCGTCCCGTCCGATCGGCCGCGGGAAGGCAATGGACTGATCCTTGCTGGTCAGCTTGGCCGCTTCATGGGCGCGGATGACGATGTCCGAGGACAGCTTGCGCTTGCGGAAGGTCACCTTGGCCATGTCGATCAGCGGCCGGTCCGCCGGCGCCCCGACCGCCCCGAGCGTGGTCGTCAGCGTCGCCACGGCCAACAGCAGCAGCCAGGACGGCGCCATGACGTACAGGGTCAGAGTGGCGGCGAGACCGACCAACGAGGCGATCCCGGCGACGATGCCGCGCAGCCGAACGCGGTCGTTGCGCTGCCGCGACAGCTTCAGGTACTCGGCAGCATCCTCGGCGGCCACAGCGGCGAGCCGCAGGCCCTTGCCCTCCGCGTCGAACACCCACCGGCCGATAGCGGCCGACCAGCGCCAGGCCCCGCGCGGCGAGTAGTAGAGAACCTTCGGGGTGTAGATGCACGGCAGTCGAACCGCGTGGTAGCCGATCACGGCGGAGTAATGCCGGATGGCCCACTTGCGGATGGCCGTGCGCTGGTCGGGGAGCTTGACCCAGTCCGGGAGGACCGGCATGCGGGCCTTGTCCTTGGCCTGCATCCACTCGCTGACGGACGGCGGGTAGACCTCGCGGGGCGGGTCGACCGGGGCGCCCTCGGCGAGCCCTTCGGCCTCGGGGTCGTCGGTGTCGGGGAGTTCGGCCTCCCACTCCCCCGGCTTGGCCTCGCCGGGGGCGGTGGAGTCGGCTGCCTTCTTCTGCGGGAACGGCAGTACGGCCGCTGTCTGGGGTTCGGTGCCCTCCGGCTCGCCAGGGAGCGGGAACACGGGGTTCTCGGTCACGATGTACGTACTCCTTCGGGAGTCGAAGGGTCCGGCCGGCTTGCTGTAGGAGGCGGACGGCCGGACCCGGGTTCGGGGTGGTTCAGGCAACGCGCTGTTCATCGGGATAGGCGCAGGTCACGCACATGCCGAGCGTCGGCGGGATGACGTATCCGGCATCCCGGCTGCACTCGGGGCAGCGGCGGCGGGCGCGCATCATCGCTTCGTGCGCACGCCACCGGGCGGGCGTCATCGGCCGCACCGGACGAGCAAGCTCGATCCGGTACAGGAACGCGGTCAACGGCTCGCCCCGGCGACGCGGCCGGAAGACCTGTGCCGCGATGGCCTGACCACCCGGCCGCAGCCCACGGATGCGGAGTTGGCGGCGGGTGGCCAAGTCGTCCGGAGCGTGACACCACGGGTAGGTGGGGATTCCGAACCGCTCGCCGGCAGGATCGAAACAGTCGGCGAGGGTCAGCCGCTTCACGCGACCTTGCCGCCGTCGGCGGCACGTTCAGCGAGGATCGTGTCCCGCAGCATCCGCGCATTCGCCGGCGAGGTACGGATCTCGCGGCGGATGCCCTCCGCCGTAATCCGGCGGTCGGCCCAATCGGCGGTCGCAGTACGGGCCTCAGCGAGCAACTGATCCGCCGTGCGCTTCGGTCGAGGCGAGCGAGCAACGTCGGGAACCCTGCCGGTCGCCCGACGGGATCGGGGGGAGTCGACCGCCACCGCCCTCCGCCCGGCCGACTCGACAGGCGCGGCAATCGCCGGGACCGGCTTGACGGGAAGCGTCGGCTTCACGAAGTCGACCACCACCGGATCGGGCACCGGGAATCGAGTCAGCACCACCGACGGCGCCGGACCCGATTCCCGCAGGTCAGCCATAGACCGATTCCTCACGGTCTCGGCAGATTCCTCCTCATTCGCGACTGGGGTGGGCGTCGGGTCGGTGCCGCCGAACATTGACAAGAGCGCGGCGTTCGCGCCGTCGGTGATCCGGTCGCGCTGCACATCCAGCAGCCTCGATCCGAGCGCCGCGTCCCCCACCCCGACCTTGCGGGCCAGCCGCCACGACGCTCGATCCGACCGCTTCCTGACCCGGTCGCTGGGGTGGTGGGCAGCACGCGCCCGGTGGTAGGCGAGGGCCTGAACGATGTCGGCGGTGTGCCGCTCGTTCTCCGCGTCGCGGCCGTCAGTGTGGACGACGATCCGGCGGGCGAGGAACGCCATGCCCTCCGCCGACACCGACATACCCATCGGGGTCAGGGCGTAGATCACGGTCCGCCCGAGATCCGGCGCGGCCATCGCGCCCATGACGGCAGCGGCGGCAGGCAAGGCCCACAGCCCGATCCGGACCACACGAGGGGAGGACTGGCCCAGCATGGTCAGACCCAGCAGCACCAGGGCGAGAACGGCCGTTGCGCCCTCGCCGGCACCGAGGGCACCGAGCGCGGTCCCCGTGCCGTAGGCGTGCCCGATGTTGCTGTAGGTGCCGATACCTCCGACCACGCCCGTGGCCAGCATGGGCACGAACGCGGCGGCGAGTACACCGACCTGAACCTTGCCGAGAGGCTTGCGTGTCTCGTTCATGCCGCTTCCCCCGACTCGGACCGGAAGTCGCGAACGGAGCGCAGGAACGGCACGGTGCGGGTGAGCGCGTCGGCGTACAGGGCGTCCCAACCGGCGATCTCGTCACCGGCCTCCGCCGCCGCACGCAGGTCGGCGAGGATGTCACCGGCCGCGTCCTCACGGGCGGCACGCTCGCCGTCCGTCTCGAACTCCAGCGGACCACGGAACAGGTCGACGTCGATACCGAGCGCCAGTTCCGCGAACTCGATGTCGCCGTGCGCTTCCTGGCCGGCGACGAAGGTGCGCATACGCATGATGCATCTCTCCACTTCAGGTACGTCGGGGATAGGGAGATCCGGCGCGGCGGGCTGTCCTGTCCGGGAGTGCCGTCGCGTCCGGAAACTGGGGCAAACGCCGCTCGTCACGGCGAGCCAAGTGACCCCGGGCGGAAGTCGATTCCGCGCCCTCACGGCTAAATGCCGGGGCCGACGGTTCGTCACCCGGCCGTCACGGGGACGAGGTCAAGCCCCGTCGATCTCAAAGCACTCTGTTGAGTTCTTAATGAACGAACGCTGCCTTCGTACTCACCCCTGCGGGCTTTCCTCCGGGCGATGCAGTACCTGTTTTACAGGTACTGCATGGGGCGCCGTCAAGTACAGCGACGGAACCTCTTTGGCTCTGCGCCCGAACCGCTTGGCGCACCATCAGCATCACTGCACGTCAGGGGAGTTGGTTACCCCATACGTGGACAGCTCAGGGAGTTCTCACTACGGTCAAGAGGTCCCTAGATGTCCCACCGAGGGGTACAGATGTCCAACGAACGGTTACGGTCAGCCTTGTTGGCACGCGGAATGAGCGTTCAGGACCTGGCCGACGAGATCACGGTCAACCCGAAGACCGTCGAACGTTGGATCACGCAAGGGAAGGTGCCGTATCGCCGGCACCAGTACGCCACCGCCGCAGTGCTCAAGGTCGACGTCACTACGCTGTGGGATGATGATCGAGCGCTGGAGAGCGCAACAGACCTGACCAAGGCGGAGATTGTGGCCGTCTACCCACACCGCCACGCGGTGCCGCCGAACCTGTGGCGTGAGATGTACGCGCGTGCCGAGACGAACCTTGACGTTCTTGTCTACTCCGGGCTCTTCCTCTCTGAGGACCCTCTGTTCATCGACCTTCTGAAGAAGAAGGTTGAGGGGACCACTCAGGTGCGCATCCTGCTCGGGGACCCGGACTGCGAGGCCGTTCGGCAGCGGGGCATAGACGAGGGGCACCGGATCATGCACGGCAAGATTCGGAACGCGCTGGTCAACTACCGCCCACTCTTCAAGAGCCACCCTGAGATCAGCTTCCGGCTGCACGCTACGACGCTCTACAACTCCATCTACCGGTCTGACGACGAAATGCTCGTCAACCCCCACGTCTACGGCATCGGCGCCTACATGGCCCCAGTCTTCCACCTGCGTCGCATGCCGGGCGGCGGCCTGTTCGACACGTACGCGAATAGCATCGAACAGACCTGGGGAGGGGCACGCCAGGTCTCGGACCGCGACATCACGGGAGCCTGACCATGGGACGCATTGACTACCTGCACGACCCTGACGCACCGACAGCTAACTCAGTCGTGCCATCCGTCGTGGCGTTCGTCCAGAACGATGCGGGGCACGTGCTCATGATTCAGCGGTCCGACAACGGGCGTTGGGCGCTGCCCGGCGGTGGGCACGACGCGGGCGAGTCCATCAGCGACACCGTGGTGCGCGAGGTCTGGGAAGAGACAGGCGTCGACGCCGAAGTCATCGACGTGTCCGGGATCTACACCGATCCCGGACACGTGATGCAATATGACGATGGCGAGGTTCGCCAACAGTTCAGCATCTGCTTCCGCGCCCGTCCGGTCGGGGGCGAGCTGCGTACGAGTAATGAAACAACGCAGGTCCGATGGGTGCGCCCAACGGACCTGCCGAAACTCGACGTCCACCCCACGATGCGGCTCCGTATCGAGCACGCCATGGACCGGACACGGGCAACCCCCTACATCGGGTGACGCTTGGCGACAGTGACCCGTTCGAGGACGCGCGCCGTGCTTGCGCAGATCTCCGGCTCGGCGCGGCGGATGAACGTGCCGATTAGGCTGTCCGGCCCGTAGCGGCCGGCGATCTCGTTGACCCGATCCACCGGGTTCGTGGGTACACCGTCCGGCGTCGTATTCATGTCGCAGTAGCAGAGCGCGTCATTCAGGTGCGCGCTCTCGCGAGGGAACTCGCCTTCCAGCTCTGCACGCAGTCCCCGCGCCTCAGCCTCCATCCATGCACAGGAATGGTGAGCAACGAGGTTCACGACCCGTTCGTCCGCGCGGGCGATGTCGCGGAGGTAGCGCGCGCCATCGAGCGGGTGAAAGCCGGTCTTGGCGAGGTCTGGCGAGTAGCCGATGTCGTGCAGGACGGCAGCAGCTTCCAGCAGCTCCGCGTCCTGTCCAAGGATGGGTGCGATAGTGCGCGCCCGCTCGGCGACCCCTAGCGAGTGCTTCCAGCGGCGCGGTAGCGGCTCTGCAAGCAGCGACTCAGCCAGGGGGTAGGCCCACTCCGTCAGCTCCGACAAGCTAGAAACTCTCCTCTCGATTCGGCGCGGCGCGGACCGTCCGCACCCTGCCCTGTCCTCCACTTGCGAGCACGCCGGCGGCCTCCAACTTGTCGAGAGCCTTGGTGACGGTCGGACGCGAGACCCCGAACCGCTCGGCCAGAACCGACGCGCTTGGAAACGCTGCCCCGGCTTCCAATCGCTCATCCGCGATGACGTCCGCGATGCGCTCTTCCAGCGGTCGGCGGTTCGCCCGCTCGCCTGCCCGCACGACACGCCACCGGCCACCCGGCACCGGTTCCGCGACACCGTCCTTGTGGAGAGCTGCGAACGCGCGGAGAGCGACCCCGCGCGAGATCTTGTATTCGTTCATGAGATCAGCAGCAGACGGAAGCTCCGTCATGTTCGGGTCCGTCTCGACTCGTGCCTTCACGGCGTCGGCGATCTTCAGGAAGGTTCCACGAGGACTGGCCTGCTGCGACACTCGTTCTCCCTCTCTGCTGACCCGTCGTCGCTCTCAAGAGTCGCACGTCTGCCGACGGCTGTTCCCGAGACCCGAGGCGGCTCGCGCCGCCTGACCGGGTGTACAAGCGGCGAACTCGATGGCAGCGAGGGGGATAGGGCCCTTCGGCGGATGTCATCGAACAGCTCGCTGCGGACTGGGCGCCCGTACAGGCCAAGTCCGCAGCAGGTGTGGTGGCAAGCAGGGCAGTCTTAAAAAGAGGGTCGTTTGTGGGCTCTTGAGTGGTTCTATTGTCGTCTGATGTTGTGTACCGAGAGCGGCATCCACTGTTCGGCAGCAGAACGAACACCTGCGCGGACACCGTTCGGTGCACTTCAGCAAGGCTCAGGGCGGGGCGGCCAGGTCCAGTGCTTCGCCATCAAAGGTGACGCACGATCCTCCGGGGAAGTAGAGCGGGAGCGATGGCAACAGTAGAACAGCAAGTAATGAGCGCCGACGACGTGATCTGCCAGAACCTTGCCAACCCAGTTGGCGACCGAGGCTTCCTCTCCCAAAACGTGCTGGGGCAACTCCGGAATCTTGTCGAGGGCCTTGCTGTCTGGGCACTTAATGATCGCTCGACCGAGTTTCATTACAACCAGGTCGGGCCAGCTCTGGACGCTGTTAAGGCGATCTCCAAGTTCCGGCTCCTGAGTAGATTCCATGGCCTACTCCAGGCTAGCGTCTCGCACTATACGCTGGATCGCGACCCATCCGAGCGATTGATGTTGAAATATTACGAGTACCTACTCCGCACCCGAGACCTTGCGTGGGATCAGCTCGGAATAGCGATCCTGACCAATATCGAACAGTTCCCTATCGACCTCGACCCCTCGTTGCGAGAATACTACGAGAAGATTGCTGCCTGCATCGAGCAGGGAAAAGCGAGGCCGTCCTCAAGTCCACGTCACGAGCGATACTACATTCACAGCTCGCGACCGTTCTTCATCGCCGGCCGCATCTACTACGAAGTGACCTTTCATCACGCCCACAACCGGACGAGCAAGTTCGATCGCATTATTGGCTTCACCGACATCGACATCACCGACAAATACGCGGCCAAACTGGAGCTGGCGGGTGACACGATCGAGGTACTGGGCAAAAGAATGCCGATCACGCTGATCCGCTCATGGGAGGTGTCAATCAGACCGTGCGAGTTCGACAACTTCGCGCGCCTCTTCAGCGCCTCGCATGGAAAGGCCAATGGGTCACATTCCGAGTACCGCAACCTGATGCGGTACCTCACAACAGCCCGGTCAAGTCTGCTTGATCTCATGGATATGACCGACGCCGCTTACAGCTCACTCCGATCCTGGGCACTAACCGGCACTCAACGAGATGGGGTTATCTTTCCCGTCCTTGACCGCGCGCGGTCACTCATCCGCAACAACCGGCCAGGTTCTCGCCTGGTGCGCTACCTCATGCTGCGGATGAACAACCGCATCATCAAGGCACAGTTCGATGTCGACCAGTGTTCTGCACTCTCGGCGCTGCGCGTATCTTGGGGTTGCAGGCCCTTCGACACGATGCCGTTCTGCACATCACCACGCGGACATAACCCGCGCTTTGGGGACCTTGCCGAGAGTCTGGACGGGAGGACTCGGCCTCACGAGCTGCTGGCCAGACGAGTCAGGAGCAATGTTGAGCAGCACGGTGTTATCTATACGCCGGTAGCTGAGCTGGAGGACCTTGGTGACCTCGACGAGCTGATCGCGCGCCACAACCGCATGCTTCCACCCACAGAACGACACGCGCGAAGGAAGCTGGCTCAAGCAAATGGGCATGTGTTCATCGTCGGCTACGAGGACGATACGGTCTCGATCATCAACAAACTCCGGGAAATCTCTGCTAGTGGAGTCCCCCAACACAGCAGCGACGTACAGGCATGGATGGACGTGCACCCGGGCGTCATCGATGACCCGCTGAAGGCTACAGCTCTGACGAAGTTGTTCGAGCACTCGAATGTCGCCCTCGTTTACGGCGCGGCCGGTACGGGAAAATCGACGATGGTGAATCACATCGCGAACTACTTCGAGGGCGCGCGGAAGCTCTTCTTGGCGCATACCAATCCGGCTGTCGACAACCTGAAGAGACGAGTGAAGGCGCCGAACTCTGAGTTCAGCACGATCAGCAAGCACGTTCGTAACGGTACGTCGTTTGGAGCAGAGTACGACGTCTTGGTAATCGACGAGTGCAGCACGGTGAGCAACGCAAGCCTGCTCGATGTACTTGAGAAGACGTCCTTCGAACTGCTCGTGCTTGTTGGCGACGTATACCAAATCGAGTCGATTGAGTTCGGCAACTGGTTCAGCATCATCCGGTCGTACATCCCGAGTGAGTCTGTATTCGAACTCACCGAGCCCTTCAGGACGACCGATCAGGGCCTTCTCACGCTGTGGAGCAGGGTGCGGAACCTGGACGATCACATCGAGGAGTCGCTCTCTAAGAGTGGTTACTCGGCGGTTCTGGGAGACTCGCTGTTTCAACATAGAAGCGACGACGAGATCGTGCTCTGCCTCAATTATGACGGCCTGTATGGAATCAACAACGTTAACCGGTTCCTGCAGGCAAGCAACCCGAATCCAGCTGTGAGCTGGAGCGACTCCACCTACAAGGTCGGAGATCCCGTACTTTTCAACGAGTCTGATCGGTTCAGCCCAGTCATCTTCAACAACCTGAAGGGGAAGATCGTCAAGATCGATCGCGAGCCCGGTCGTATCACTTTCGATGTAAATCTCGAACGGGATGTCTCTGAAGACGATGTGCTCTTCACAGGCTTGCGCTGGGTGGAAGGATCGACTGTCCAGTTCGACGTCTTCGAGCGCGGCAACAGCGACGATGACGACGACTCCGTCACCACCATTGTGCCGTTTCAGATCGCCTATGCCGTATCGATCCACAAGGCACAAGGTGTTGAGTACGAGTCGGTGAAGGTTGTCATCACAGATGCCAACGAGGAGAGCATCTCTCACAGTATTTTCTACACTGCGATCACACGTGCTCGGAAGCGTCTCGAAGTGTTCTGGACTCCGGAAACGCAGCATCGGATCCTGAGCCGCCTCGCAGTGCGCGAGAACACGAAAGACGAGCATCTGATGAAGAGCCGCCGAGGTTTGGTCCCTGTTGAGAAGCGACCGAAGCGCCAAAAGACGCGCCAGCTCCCGTAGACGCCGGCAGCAATAGCAGGCGTCCGGAGCCGTTCAGCTGACTCGATGGAGACAGCCTCCGTGCAGGTTGAAGGGGTGCGAACACCTCCGGACCAGGCTCTGACAAGCCCGGACAACCCTGCAAAACAGGTGGACATGCGTATGGCCCGCCTCAGAGAGGTGGGCCATACGCATGCTGGTCAGCCGTACCTGCGAATGCCTGGCCTAATCCTCTGCAGGGATAGGGGCCACGAAGTTGGCGCGTGGGCGGTCACCCTTGCCGTGCTCGTCGACCTCAAAAAGGACGTGCATTCCAACAGGATTGACTGAATCCCATGCCATTCCACCGGTCACCTGAACTGCCGCCCCAGGAAAGAAGACGTCACTGGGATAGTCGGGGTGCGAGATGAAGCCATATGTGCCGCGCCAAGCTTTGACGATCCCTCGGGGTGGCCCGCTTGAGCTCCCCTCCTGTTTCGGTTTGGCCACGTGGACAAGATCTTCGCAAAGACCTGAGAGTTCCTCGTCGATTCCTGCAAGACGGTAAAGCCTTCCAACTCTACCTGGAAAGTGACGCCACGCGACGCAACGCTCAAAAAGGACGGCATGACGCTTGACTCCTTTGAGGATTCGGACTGCGTCTCCTTTAAATTGGGGAGGGAACAAGCCGATCTCCCCGATAGAACGCAGGAAAGCGTTCGCACTTTCGAGGAGTATTTCTGCGAGCCGCTGGTCCCACGCCCCAGAGTCCAGCTCCCTGATCCCCTGCGAGAATCCGGCCGATGCTTTATGTGCCGCTTCCAGAGGGCGCCGGTCATCCTCCAAGAGCGACTCAGACCAGCGACGCCACGAGTCAACCAGACCCGTAAGGATGATGAGTCGCAGCCTTCCCCGCCCCGTCATGTTTTCTAGAGCCCACTCTAGATGAACCTGGGACTCCTCATAGTTTCGCGCCCAGAGGTGGATCTTGCCCAGTAGCTGAGCAGTGTCAGCGGTTTGAAGGTATTCGTGGGCCGACTTGGCCAATGGGAGGGCGGCATCTACGTCGTGGCCTCGGCCGGCGAGGTGGCCTGCGAAGTAATAGGCAACGACGGCCTTACCGGCTTCATCAGCCTTTCCTAGCGCGGAACGGTACAGGGAGCTGGCTTGATCAATTTGATCGTTCTGCGACAGGATGAAGGCTTCTACACGGTCAACTTCCCAGAATTCTGGATTCAGCGAGCGAGCTCGTGTTATGTAGCCCTGTGCGCGCTCCATCGAGCCTGCGCGGGACTGGGCCAGGGCTAGCCTTAGCAAATGAGCCGTGGGCTCATCGTGGTGCGAGCGAACGCGCACCACATTGGGCGCTAGCTGGCGTTTACTCTCGTCCGAGCGGCGCTGTTCCTCTGAACGCTTGAACTCCTGCTCGCGTAGCAGCGTCCTGCTGATATCCGTTTTGGGTAGAGGTGCAACTCTACGCAGGAAATGCTGAGCCGCCTCTGTTATCTGAACTCGCGAAATCAACTCATCGTCGGGGTCCGGCTTCTGCGTAACTAGAGAACCGGCACTAAGCTCCTTGACCGCTAGATTCAACTCATCAATCGGCGAGTCGGTCAGTACCGCCAACTCGTCGAACGTCGATGTGCGGTCGAGGGCGTAAAGCACCGACAGGATTGATTTAGGTGTCCCACTGAGAGCATCGAATACCGACCTGACGCAGAAGTCGATCAATTCATCCTGGTCGGTCAAGGTGGGGTGAGGTTCGCGGCCGGATTCGACGGAAAGGACGTACCATCGGATGGCCAGCGGGCTGAAGCGCAGTCGAGTGACGATCTGCTCGACGGTTTCCTGTTTCAGTCGCGACAGGAAATCAGCTCTCCCCCCCCGCGCTCTGGCGAATGCCCTGAATAGCGTTTGTGCGTCCTTCTTCTCCAGCGGGGCCAGGGGGATGCGGCGCTCGATCTGCCCGATACCGATTCTGCTGGTCATTAGGTATGTGACGTTATCGGGAAGTGTTTCGTACAGCGTCACAATCTCACTGCCGCTAACCGTTTCCAGATTGTCGATAATGAGCAGCGTTTCGATTCCTTCAAGGGCTTTGGAGAGTTCTTCGGCGCCACCCTTGAAGTCGTCCGCCAATACCTTGCCTAGATTCTGCGTGGCCCCCGTGATGTCGCGCACTGCACCCGCGATTTCAACGACACCATTCGCCGTGAGTCGCTCTGTCTTGAGCGAAGTCCAAAGAATGCACTCATAAGGTGAGTCTGGATTGTCCAGGAGCGAATAGGCCACATCCGAGGCGAGGGCAGTCTTGCCAATGCCGCCTTCGCCGGTGATTGTGATCATGGGCTCGCGGCGCCGTAGGAGGTGCTTAACTATGGCGCTGCATGCCTGAGCCCTTCCGATCAGGCCGGTTTCGTCATAGTCGAAGGGGGGAAGGTTATGGAGAATGCGATCCGAGTAGCGACGCTCCGAGCCGTTAAATGCTGGCTCCCACTCAGGCTCTGCACCCAATCGATCCAAGGTGTCTCTGAGTGTCGGCCAAAAGCGGCTCGTGAATTCTCGACAGGCACTTACTGCTTTCTCGGCATCCCCTGCTTGTAGGGGGCGACCATGCATAACACGGTTGCGTACGGGCACCAAGGTGTCCATACGGGGCGTGCCAAGGCGTAGTTCCCTGGCTAGTTCCAGCGGAAGTGCTTCGCGGTGCCTATTCAGGATGTCGTACGCCTCGCGCATGTCCAGGTACTCGACGATCGAAAGCTCGTCATCACTGGCGTCGGCGTGACGGCGGTCAGCAGCCCTCTCGTAGCTGTCTGCCAGAGCCTCGACTTCACTCATGTGGTCAAGAACGAAACGCAGGATCATCTGACGCACGTCAGATTCGAATGAGTCTACGAGGATGTATAGGCGCGCACGAGTCATGCGGGTGTGAAGCAAGCTGAACCCCCTCCAAGCCTGGCCGTCTCACATTATGTGAAGGATGACGCCGTGTCAGGGGTACGAGCTGAGGAACTGACAGCGTTCGTCGCACGTGGAGCGCACGGGGGCACGCTCTGGGTTCTTTCGCTGATGAAGGTGACCCACCGATCTTGTGTTGCTCGGTGGGTCGGACGACGAGGGCACGTCATGCGTAGGTGGAGCAAGGGCAACGTGTGGACGGGGCGCACCGTTGTCTAGGTGATCGCTGGCGAAGCGGCAGGCCAGAGAGATCTTGGCGCGTCGTGGCCGGCCGCCTCACGAGCAAGGCGCGGTGGAGGCGTGCCGTCTCAGTTTCCGTCTCATTCATCGCCGTGCGCGGCCGTCCGGGGCCGTTCGTTCCACCTGAATGGGCGCAGCATCCGTACTGGAACGAACACCGGTGAACCCGGCCGTCTTGTCTCCTGACCAGCCAGGACAAACCTGCAAAGCGAGTTACGCGGGTTCGATTCCCGCCACGGCCTCACCGTCCGACCAGGCACGACGAAAGGGCGGCACCCCCGGGTGCCGCCCTTTTGAGCACCATCCGTCTCGAACCCGGTCTCAGCCCCCCACGCGTTCCTCCGCGCGCGGGCAACGCCGGAGGGCCGTCCGCGGGCCCCTTCGCCGGCCGTTGCCGTCAGGTCGTACGCGGGAGGACCGCGGTCGGCCCGTCCGCCTGCGGGACGCCGACGCCGCCCTCGTCCGACGCGGTCCGCGAGACCCGCACGGGCCCCCGCATCCCCGCATCTCCCGTGCCCATTGCCCCTGTTGCGTCTGCGCAGCCCACACCCCCGACGTCTTCGGCTCCGATCGCAGGCCGGGGCAGCGGCCGTTGTCGCCGGAATCCGTGTCCGGGTTGCATCCGCAAGGCTGTTGTCAGGGCCACCCTCCGGGCCGCACCAGCTCGTGAGTAGGCTCCTGTTCGTTCATGAACGACACGGGGGCTCTGCACATGGAACGAGCGCACACGGAAGGCTCGCGCGCGCCCAACCGGCGCCTGATCGGGCCGTACCACCTCATCACCCGGCTCGATCCGTCCGGCCCGGGCTTTCCGCCCGCGCCTCAGCGCCGGTTCATCGCGCGCAGCCCGGACGGCGACCGTACGGTGCTTCTCAGCGCGCCCCTGGACGGAACCGATCCCGCCCGCTTCCTCGTCGAGGCGGACGCGGCCCGACTGCTGTCCGTCCCCTGGGTCGCTCCCGTCACCGAGGTCTCGCCCCCGTCCGGCGCCCCCTGGTACTCCTCCCCCTACCTGCCCGCGCTGCCGCTGCCCGTGGCGCTCGCCGTTCACGGCGGACCGCTGCCCGAACGCACCGTGCGGGTCATCGGCGCGGCACTCGCCGAGACGCTGGCGGGCGCGCACGCCGCCGGTGTCACACACGCCGGACTCTCCCCGGCCGCCGTCCTGCTCGGCGGGGACGGCCCTCGCCTGACCTCCTTCGGCGCCGTGCGGGCCGCGGCACCGGACGGTGAGCAGCGTTCCGGGCTGCCCGGTCTGGAGCCCGGCAGCCTCGCGCCCGAGCAGGCGTCGGGCGGGCGGCCGCGGCCGCCGGGCGACATCTACGCCCTGGGCGCGGTCCTCGCCTATGCGGCGACCGGCCACACCGTTCCCGACAGCGCCGAACTCCCCGTTTCCCTGCGCTCGTTGATCTCCAGGTGCCTCACCCGCGACCCGGCGGCCCGCCCGAGCGCGGTCGAGGTGCTGACGGCCCTTCCTACGGTGTCGGCCGCGCCCTCGGCCACGGTTCTGGACTCGGCCGCGGCTCTGCTGACTCCCGGCTGGCTCCCCGGCCGGGTGGTGGCCGCGGTGGCCCGGCAGTCCGCCGAAGTACTCGCCGCCGAAATCCGAGTCCCGCAGACCCCGGAGCGGTGAGGGGTGCTCTCTCCTCTCGCTCACGACGACCCCGCCGGTCTCGGCGCATACCGGCTGATCGCCCGTCTCGGCACCGGCGGCATGGGCACGGTCTACCTCGCGCGGTCGGCGGGCGGCCGCACCGTCGCGCTCAAGACGATGCACCAGGGCATCGCGTCGGACCCCGCCTCACGCACGCGTTTCCAGCTGGAGACGGACGCGGCGCGCGTCATCGGCGGCCACCACGGCGCGACCGTCGTGGACGCCGACCCCCTCGCCGAGACGCCCTGGCTGGCCACGGAATACGTCCTCGGCCCTCCGCTGGACGATGCCGTCGCGCTGGCGGGCCCGCTGCCCGAACCGTCGGTCCGCGCACTGGGTGCGGCGCTCGCGGGGGCACTCGGTCAGCTGCATCTGTCCGATGTCGTCCACCGCGACCTCAAGCCGTCGAACGTGATGGTCACGGGGTACGGTCCCAAGATCATCGACTTCGGCATCGCGCGGGCGGCGGGCGACGACCGCCTCACACGGACGGGTTCGGCGGCGGGCACGCCCGCCTTCATGTCCCCCGAGCAGGCGACGGGCCAGGAACACACCCCGGCGGGTGACGTGTTCGCCCTCGCCGGTGTGCTGGTCTTCGCCGCCTCCGGCCACGGTCCCTTCGGCACCGGGCAGGCCGCGGACCTGATCTACCGCGTCCGCTACGCCGAACCGGACCTGACGGGAGTCCCGGAGGCCCTGGTCCCGATCCTGGCGCGCTGCCTCGCCAAGGCCCCGGAGGAACGCCCCGGCACGGCACGGCTCGCCGCCGAACTCCACGACGGGCGGGGCGACTTCGCCGACCATCTCCCCGACACCCTCCTCGCGGAGATCGCCCGCCGCGCGACCGAGGTCTGGCAGTACACCCCGTACCGCCTCCCGGTGCCGGACCATGCCCAGGCGCCGTTCGCGGAAACCGTTGCCGACTCCGGGCTCCGTACCGGGATGAGCCGCCGCAGGCTCCTGTCCGTCTCCGGCGGCTCGGCGCTCGCGGCCGTGGCCGCGGCCGGCGGTGTCGGCGCATGGGCGTGGCTGCGGGATCCCGACGGCGGGACGGCCGGCGGGGCCGGCGGTGCGGCAGGCCCGACGGCGACCGCTCAGCCGGTCACCGGGACGCCCGCCCCGCCCGTCAAGGGCCAGGCCTGGCGCAAGAACGTCCTCCCCCCGAAGAACGGCGAGGCGGGAGCGGCGGCGCCGCTCGCGCCGCTCCCCGTCGGGGACGTCGTGATGATGGCGACCGGTGAGGGGTTGCTGGGGCTCGCGGCCCTGAACGGAGAGCGCCGTTGGCTCGTGAAGGACGTCCGGGAATCCCGGCACGTCCACACGGACGGCAAGCTGATCCACATCCTGCTTCCCGGCGGCCCGTACCGCGACCGGCTGTTGCTGCACACCGTCGACCCGCTGGGCGGACGCACGACCCCCGTGGCCACCTTCACCACGCCCATGCGCCGGACCGCGCTGCTCAGCGTCGCCGACGGCACGGCGTACGTCGCCGCGGAGCACCGAGGAGGCTTCCTCTGGAGCCTCAGGGCATTCGACGTCCGCACCGGCAAGGAGAAGTGGAGTTCACCCCTGCGCGGGAAGGACGTCGGGAGCTCCGACGACGTCATCGTCACCGCCGTCGCCGGCGGTCGGCTGATTCTCCGCAGACCGGCGGAGACCGGCAGCGGCCTCGACGTCAGTGCCTTCGACGTCCGCACCGGCCGGCAGGTGTGGCGGATCACCCTGCCCGGCGGGAAGCACGGCGGCTCCGCGCTCGCACCGAACTCACTCGCCGCCGACGACAGGCATGTGTACGTGGGCGGACAGCGGCTCCAGGCGCTCCGCCTCGCCGACGGCAAGGCGGCCTGGGCGTTCGGCGCGGGCCGGCCGGCGGGCGCGTACGGTACGCCCGCCCTGCGCGACGGTGTGGTCTACGCGGCGGAGCAGGACAAGGGCGTCGTGGCCGTGACCGCCACGGACGGGAAGCTGCGGTGGGAGGCGGAGACCAAGGACCGGCCCGACCCGGCGGTACCGGTGGTCGTGAACGACAGGTTCGTGTACGTCGTGGCCGACAGCAGCGTGTGCTCCGTCGATCTGGAGACGCACCGCCAGGGGTGGTCCTTCGCACGGGGTTCGCAGAGCCTCGGTCTCCATGAACGCGTCCCGCGTCTCTTCCTCACGGACGACGCGGAAGTCATCGCCGTCAATCTCCTCTTCACCTGAACCTGAACCCGGCCCCGGACCGAACCCCGGGCCCGGACCCGGGCCTGCCCGGACCAACCCCAGCCGCAGACCAGACCCAGACCAGCCCAGACCCAGACCCAGACCTGAGGACGAACCTCCGATGAACCCCCTCGGCCCCGGCGATCCGCTCCGGCTCGGCCCCTACCGTCTCGTCGGCGTCCTCGGTGCCGGTGGCATGGGCAAGGTGTACTTCGGCCACGACAACCAGGGCCGGGCAGCGGCCGTCAAGGTCCTGTTGCCGCAGCTCTCCACCGACGCTCACATGGTGCAGCGGTTCCTGCGCGAGGCCGAGGCCGCCCGGTCCGTCACCGGGCGGGGTGTCGCGCGGGTCCTCGCCGCCCAGACCGAGGGCGGCCGCCTCTGGATAGCCTCGGAGTTCCTCGCGGGGCCGACCCTGGAGCAGGCAATCGACGCTTACGGGCCGCTGCCCGACGACGCCCTGCGCGCACTCGCCGCCTCCCTCGCCGACACCCTCGGGACCATTCACGCCGCCGGGCTGATCCACCGCGACCTCAAGCCCGCGAACATCGTGCTGACCTCGTCCGGGCCGCGCGTCATCGACTTCGGTATCGCACGGCCCGAGCACGGACTCACCCTCACCACCACCGGCCAGGCGCCGGTGACACCGGGCTACGGCGCGCCCGAGCAGGTGCTGGGACAGCGCGTCGGGCCGCCCGCCGACATCTTCTCGCTGGGGGCGGTACTGGCGTACGCGGCCAGTGGCGTACGGACGTACTCAGGCGGTCATGTGGCGGCCGTGCAGTACGAAGTGGTGCACGGGGAACCGGATCTGAGCCGCGTCCCCGAACCGCTGCGCGTGCTCATCGGCCCGTGCCTGGCGAAGGACCCCGCCTTCCGGCCCTCCCCCGACCAGATCCGCACGGCCTTCGCCCCGCCGCGGCGCGCGGATCGGATCTGGCAGCAGGGGGCGCTGGCCGCGGACATCCAGCACCGTGAGACCGGTGCGCGGCAGTGGTCGACCCAGCCCGGCACGGTCGTCGCGCAGCCTCCGGGCCGCCGCCGCTTCCTCACCGGACTCGCGGCGGGCGTGGCCGTCCTCGCCGCCGGAGGCGGCACAGCCGCCTGGCTGCTGAGCCGCGAACAGGCGGAGGGCGCGACCACGGGGAACGGTACGAAGACCGCCCCGGCGGGCACGCGGCTCTGGGGCCCCCTGGCAGTCGCCGATCCGTTCAGCCCTCCGGCGGTCGCGATCGACGGGGTCCTCGTCTTCGGGGCGAAGGACGGCGGTCTCGTCGCCTACGGAGCGGATGACGGCAAGCAGAAGTGGCAGACGTCGAAGGTCACCGCGTCCTTGGAACTCGTGGTCATGCCCGGCGGTCTGATCGCGGCCGGGGACGGGTCCGGCACCGTGCACGCCATCAGTCCGGCGACCGGCAAGGAGCGGTGGGCCGCCGGCATGGAGGCCGCCATGCTCCTCGCCGCGAACGACGACGCGCTGTTCGCCGTGACCCACGACGGTGCCATCCGCGCCCTCGACACGAAAACCCACAAGACCTTGTGGACCGCCAAATCCGTGTTCGGCACCGGCTACGCCGCGGCGAGCAAGGACCACCTGGTCCTCCAGTCCGACTCGGGCGCCATCACCGCGCACGACACCCGTACCGGGGACACTCTCTGGACGCGGCCCAAGGGGAACAGCTTCGGCTCGATGCCGGTGATCCACGAGGGCCTCGTGATCGTGGGCGGTGGATCGCTCATCGCGATCCGCCTGGCGGACGGCAAGGACGCGTGGACGATCGCCCCCGAAGCGGGGCGGGACTGGGGTTCGCCCACCGTCGACGGGGACCGCGTGTACGTCGCCGCGTGGCAGACCCTGAACTGCCGCCGGCTCAACGACGGCGGCAAGGTCTGGGCGACCGACATCAAGAGCGTGCCGCTGCCCAGCCTCCGCCCCCAGCTCCTCGGGGACCACGTCTGCGACGTCTCCGGCAAGGACCCCAAGTCCTTCGACGCGGTGGCTCTCCACAAGGACACGGGCAAACAGGCCTGGACCCACGCCCAGCACAGCACCAAGTCCCTGAAGCTGACGTCCGACGGCAAGCGGCTCTTCCTGCTGCAGAACGAGACGGTGACGACGGTGTCGGGAGGCGTCGCGTAGAGCTGCTCTCGCGGGGGCGCGCCTCTAGTGGTAACGAGGCCAGTTCGCGTCGGCGACCTGTGGAGCAGTCTTCGGAAGGTTGGTGTCGTTGGTGCAACCGGCCTGGTCCGCGACCTTGTGGGCGACCTCCAGGACCATGTCGAGACCGACTTCACGGGCCTGCTTCGCGCTCAGGTGGGCAGAACGCATGGGGTGGGCGAGAACGTTCACCCTCACGTACTTGTCGTTCCGGATGTATTCCGGAGCGTCCTTCGGCTGATCCACATCGCACGGGAAGTAGACCCGGTTCGTGGGCCCCAGGTAGTAGGCGTGCACCCCGGCGTCGAACGTCTTCGCCTTGTCACCCCTCAGAGCACCAGCAGCCTCGAAATCATCCGCCTTGGGCGGTTCACTGCTCCAACTGAGGCTCACGGTGAGCACGTGCTCAACGCCGTCGTCTCTCTCGACGTCGTAAGCACAGTAGCTCGGCCAGTGATCCTTGATCACCCTGTACGGCGACTTCTCGAGGGAGAACCGGTTGCCCGGCCCGAGCAGCCTCTGCATCGACCCCTGGCTCGGCGTCCCGTCCCAGCACGGCTTCTTCGGCGCACTCAGCGGCTTGACCTCCCCCTTGTCGCCCACCCAGAGCCAGACACCCAGCCCGGCAGCCGCGATCGCCAACACGGCAGCGAGAGCAACGACCTTGCCCCGCGAGGACATCCTCGACATCGACATGCCCACCCCTAATGGAACCGAGGCCAGTTCGGCTCGTCGACCTGAGGAGCGGACTTCGGAAGGTTGGTGTCGTTGGTGCAACCCGCCTGGCCCGCGACCTTGTGGGCGACCTCCAGGACCATGTCGAGACCGACTTCACGGGCCTGCTTCGCCGTGAGATGAGCGGAGTCCATCGGGTGCGCCGCGACCTCGACCCTCACGTACTTGTCGTTCCGGAGGTTGTCCGCAGCGTCTGTCGGCTGATCCACATCGCACTGGAAGTACAGCCGGTTCGTGGCCCGCAGGTAGTACGCGAGCATCCCGGCGTCGAACTCCTTCACCTTGTCGCCCGGGCCAGCGCCCGGAACTGGGAGATCGGACGCCTTGGGCGGTTCGCGGTGCCAGCTCAGGTACACCGAGAGCAATGGCTCCACGCCGTTGGCACCCTGGACGTCGTAGTTGCAGCGGGTCGGTGAGTGATCCTTGATCACCTCATACGGTGACTTCCAGAGGATCAACTGCTTGCCCGGCCCGAGCAGCTTCTGCATGGACTCGTGGCTCGGCGTCCCGTCCCAACACGGCTTGGCAGGCGCGCTCAGCGGCGTGCTCTCCTCCTTGTCGTCGCCCGCCCAGAGCCACACCCCAAGGCCCACGGCCGCGACCAACAACACTGCGGCGAGGGCAAAGATCTTGCCCCGCGCGGACTTCACGGTCACCGACATGCTCGCCTACTCCGGAGGGTTGCGCTGGTAGAAGTCTTTTGCATCTCTATGCAGGTCTGCGCCGTGGTCGTAGCCCACTTCGGACTGGTTGTGGACGTTCGTGCGCATATCCGTCTCGTTTGCACCAGCCGGCATGCCGGCCACGGACAGGCCGTTGAGCGCCTGCTCGGTGGCGTTCTGCCGGGCGTCGAACGAGGCCTTTCCCGCCTCGTCCGCCGTCTCCGCCGCGGTGTTCCGCTCCGCTCCCTCGACCACCTCGCCCACCACCATCTCGGTGACGCCATTGATGATCTCCCCCGCCACAGGGACCCGCTCGGTCGCCAGTCCGACCGTGGAGCCGAAGACCGAGTTGAACATGTCGGCACGCTTCTGCAACTGCTCGTTGTAGTCCTTGTCGCTCAACTGCCCGCCGGTGACGATCTCGTCGTGCCGCGCGCCGCCCAGGATGCCCTCGATGGTTCCTGTGCCAAAAGCGATGTTCCCGAGGTTCACGGCCGACGTACCGGAGAACCTGTCCGGGTGCTTCACGACGTCGTTCATCAACGTCGCCGAATAGTTCTCCGCCCCGAGGGTCGCCTCGGCATACGACTCCGGGTTCCGGCCCAGCACGTCCAGGAACTCGACGGTCGCCATGGCGTCGAAATTCTGCGGATGCCCGTACAACTCCGCGAACGTATTGCCCTGCCGCAGCGTGTTGTTGATCTCCGGCATGTACTCGCCCGCCATGCGCCCCATGCTGTCGGCCATCTTGTCGTCCATCAGCTTGGGGTCCCCCGCCAGCGAGTTGACCACCTTCTCCATGATGGCCAGGCGTTCCGGGGTGTGCTCCGGGTGCGGGGACACCGGGCCGTGGTCGAACGGCATGCCCGTCGTCGCCGCCTCCAGCGCGTGGCCGAGCGCGTCCTTGCCGAAGACCTTGTCCTCGCCCGCGGTCATCGGGGACGTCGCGTCGGGGATCCAGGTGCGGGCGCCCTCGCCCTTGCCGTCGGAGCCCATGCCCATCAGGTAGTCGAGGTTGGTCATGCTCTCGCCGGGACCCGCGACGTTCGCCTGGAGGAAGGCGGTGGAGGCGTCGGGGTTGCGGCCGTACGCCTCCAGGAGGCCCGTGAGCGGGTCCCAGCCGCCTCCGCCGGTCGTGTCGGCGTTGAGGCCGAAGCCCTTCATGCCCGCGTAGCTGCCGTCCGGGCGGGACCAGGCGCCGCCGTCCAACTCCCGTTCGTACGCGATCATGTCGTTGCCGACCTTGTCGAGAAAGCCCTTCTCGTACGTGCCGTGGCGCAAGAGGGTGCCGAGCACCTGGTAGCCCTTGGGCTCGATGCGGTTGCCCAGCATCTCCAGGTCGAGGTTGCTGCGCCCGAGCTTCATCAGCTCCTGGGTGTACTCGTCGCCGAGCTTCGGCTGCGCGGTGGCGAGCGCGACGCCCATGCTGTCCTGGATGCTGCGGGCGAGCTGGAGCTGGGTGCCGCCCTCCGCGGTGCCGTCCAGGGAGATCTGTGCCTGGAACCTGAGCGCGCCCTCGGGACCGAGGTCGCGGTAGAGCTTGGTGGCGAAGGGCTGGTCGTCCGCGTTGTACTTGAGGATCGTGCGGAGCTCCTTGAGCTCCTCCTCCGACAGCTCCTTGCCCTCCTTGTAGAGCTTGAGGCTCCGCTGGGCGAGTTCGGCGGCGCGCTCCTCCTGGGCCGCGTCGAGCGAGTCGTAGTTCGTGTGCCCGAAGTTGTTCGGGTCGTTGCCGTGCGACTTGCCGAGCGCCCGCGACACCGAGGCGTCGATCTCCGACGCGTGTCCGATCAGTCCGGCCACACGGTCGGCGAGGGCCTGGGCCGCGTCCCGCTGTGCCTGTGTCCGCTCGTCGGTGTCGCCCCGTACGTGCGGGAAGAACCAGCGCACGGCCCCGCCGCCGATGTCCTCGATCCGGCAGCCGAGATTGGCCGCGTCCGTGCCGACGGCCGTCTTCACCTTCTTCTGGATGCCGACGAGTTCGGAGTGGGCGTCCTCGAGGAGCTGGTACGTCGTCCGGGCCTGCGCCTGGGCGTCGGCGAACTCCTTCTTCGTCTTGCGGACGAAGTCGCGGGTCACCGTGGCGTTGTCGCCTTGCCAGCGCGCCCGCTCCGACTTGGCGTACATACCGCTGTCGGCGTTGCCCGCCAGCTTCTTGAGGCTGTCGGCGACCTTCTTCCAGTCCGCGACGGCCGCGCCCAGCTTGCCGAGATCGACCTCGACGAGGTCTGTGAGAGTGAGGCTGCCCACCGCTGTTCCCCTGTTCCCCTGTTCCGCCCGTTTCCCCGCGCCTACTTGAAGTACTCGTTGATCTTCGACCAGGACTCCGCGCTGCCGTCCCGATGCCGCAGGGAAGCGGCGATCTGGGCGTCGTCGTTCGCGTGCTGCCCCTTGCTGTAGTCGAGGTGGTTGGAGATGTGCGCGCAGGCCTGCAGCAGGGTCTTCAGGGACGTGTCCCACATGCTGAGGGCGGTTCCGAGGGCCGGGCCCAGGGCGAAGTGGTTCCGCGAGAGCTCCGAAGAGGCCTGCATCGTCGATCCCGCCCCGCTCTTGTCCGCCCCCATCCCGGCGAGGTCCGCACCCTTGCCCAGCTCGCCGTGCAGAATGAACGCCTCGTGCCCGACGGCTCCCAGGTCGTCCTGGTTCACGACGAGTCCGCCCGTGCCGGACCCTCCCGGGTCCGCGGGCACTTGATTGAGCTGCATCCCGGTCGGCTGTTGCCCGCCCGCCGTGCTCTTGAGCTGCTCCCAGTCGTCCCACGCCATGAAGGTTCCTCCCCCGCGCGTCCCGTCGTATGGGCACACTGCGGCTCGAACCTAGTGAACGGCTTCACTCACTTGCAAGTGCTACGGGTCATGCGCGTTCAGCTGTTCCCCGCCTCCAGCACGGCGGAAGCGGGGAGTCGACAGCGGGGAATCGGTCGATCCCGGGTCCGGTGCGGCCGGGGCGGTGTTCAGGAGGGACCGCCCGGGACACGGCCTAGCCCTGGGGAACAGCCACCGCCGCCTGCGGTCTGATCGGGAGTCTGTTGATCGGTCTGCCCGTCGCCGCCCGTACCGCCGCCGCCACCGCCGCCGGGGACGTCACCACCGGGACCGCGCTGGCCGGTTTGGCTCCGAACGGGGCCACCACGTCCCGTTCCTCGACCAGCTTCACGATCCGGATGTCCGGGGCGTCCAGGGAGGTCGGGAGGGCGTAGCCCGTCAGGTCCGGGTGGCGGACCAGGCCGCGGGCCGTGCGGAGGTTTTCGGTGAGGGCCGTGCCGACGCCCTGGGTGACGCCCGCCTCGATGCGGCTGGCGAGCTGGGCGGGGTTCAGGATGCGGCCCACGTCCTGGGCCACCGCCATTTCGACCACGCGGATCGAGCCGAGCTCGATGTCCACGTCGACCACCGCGCGCACCGCGCAGAACGCCATGCCCACGAACGCGTCGCCCTGGCCCGAGCCGTCGAGAGGTTCCGTGGGGTGCGGGCGGCACTGGGCGGTCGCCCACAGTTCCTTGCCGTCCAGCGCTTCCGTGACGGTCGTGGACAGCACTCCGTCGTACGACGTGATCTTGCCGTCGGTGATCTGGAGCAGCTCGGTGGACATGCCGAACTTGTGGGCCAGCGGCTGGAGCAGCTGTGTGCGGACCATCTTCGCGGCCCGCTCCACCGCGCCGCCAGAGACCCAGGTGTGGCGGCCGTGGGCCGCCGGGCCGGCCGGGGGCTGGTCCGTGTCGACCGAGGCCACGTGGACCTCTTCGACGCCGAGCGTCTCCTGGACGATCTGGCGGGCGAGCGTGGAGAAGCCCTGGCCCGTCTCGACGGCCGCGCAGATGACGGTGGCGACCCCGTCGTGCACCTTGACGGTCGCGGTGGAGACCTCGTCGGTGCCCTCGGCGCCGAGCATGTGCACCATGCCCAGCGCGTAGCCGACGCCCCGGCGGACGGCGCCCGGTTCGCCGGCGCCCTCGGGTCCGCCGGGCAGGAGCCAGTCGTCCTCCGGCGAGTCCTTGGGCAGGGACGGGAGCGGGAAGTCCCGTACGGCCTGGAGCAGTTCGGCCACCGGGGCCGGGCAGGTGACCGTCTGGCCGGTGGGGAGGATGTCGCCGGTCGCGAGGACGTTGCGCAGCCGGACCTCGGTCGGGTCGAGTCCCAGCTTCGCGGACAGCTTGTCCATCTGGGCCTCGTAGGCCGCGCACACCTGCATGGCTCCCTCGCCGCGCACATGGCCGGAGGGCGGGTTGTTCGTGCGGACGGCCCAGCCCTCGATGAAGGCGTGCGGGACGACGTAGGGGCCGCAGGCGAACGCGACGGCCGCGGCGAGGGATTCGGAGGAAGCGTCGGCGTACGCGCCAGCGTCCAGCAGCAGTTGGGCCTCGACCTTCACCAGGCGGCCCTCGGCGTCCGCGTGGTGGCGGTAGCGCAGCAGGGTCGGGTGGCGGTGGGCGTGGCCGAGGAAGGACTCCTCGCGGGTGGCCGTCAGTTTGACCGGGCAGCCGGTCTTCAGCGCGAGCAGGCCGAGCGGGAGCTGGAAGCCGGGATCCTCGCGGTCGCCGGTGGCGCCGGGGACGCCCGTCACGACGACCTTCACCCGCTCGGCGTCCAGGCCGAAGCACGAGGCGGCCAGGTCGCGGTCGGTGTGCGGGTCGGTGGAGGCGACGTACAGCTCGACCCCGCCGTCGGGGCGCGGGACGGCGAGACCGGCCTCCGCGCCGATGGGCGCGGGGTCCTGGCGGCCGATCCGGTACAGGCCCTCGACGACGATGTCGCCCGCGATGTCCGGGTCGCCGTAGCGCAGCGGGATGTGCCGGATCAGGTTGCCGTCGGGGTGCAGGGGTTCGGCGGCGAAGGCCTTCTCGGGGTCGGTGACCGGTTCGAGCACCTCGTACTCGACGGCGATGGCGGCTGCCGCGAGACGGGCGGTGTCGGGGTGGTCGGCGGCCACGGCCGCGAGCGCCTCACCGTGGTGGCGGACGATCTCGGAGGCGAAGACGGGGCGGTCGGCGATGCGCCTGCCGTACGCGGTGTCGCCCGGAATGTCCTCGTGCGTCACCACGGCGCGTACGCCCGGCATCTCCTGCGCCGCAGAGGTGTCGATCGACAGAATCCGGGCGTGCGGGTGCGGGGAGCGCAGGATGGCCGCCCACAGCAGGCCCTCGGCCCACAGGTCGGAGGCGTACGGGAAGGTGCCCTCGGTCTTGGCCCGGGCGTCGGCGGGAGGCAGGGAGGCACCGAGGCCGTGGGTCGGCTGGTCGGGGCGGGGTGTACCGGCCGTCTGGGGCGTCGCGGTGGTGGCCGCGTCACTGGTCACGCCATGCCTCCGTCGTGCGGGTGGGGCTGCACACTACCGGCACCGGGCGGCGCCTGGTGCGGAATGCGCGCTTCCTCACTCGCCTCGGCGGCGGCCGCCGCGCTCGCTCCGCGCTCGGCGACGACCTCCTTCACGGCGTCGAGCACGCCGCGATAGCCCGAGCAGCGGCAGAGGTTGCCGCAGAGGGCCTGGCGGGTCTCGAGCTCCGAGGGGGCGTGGTTGCCCTCCAGCAGGTCGTGCACGGTCATCGCGATACCGGGGATACAGAAGCCGCACTGGACGGCGCCGCAGGCCGCGAGGGCGCGCTGCACGTCGGACGGTTCGCCGTCGCCGGCGAGCCCTTCGACCGTACGGACCTCGGATCCGGCGGCGGTCGCCGCCGGGACCAGGCAGGAGGCGACGAGACGGCCGTCGACCTGGACGTTGCAGGCGCCGCACTCGCCCTGGGAGCAGCCGTCCTTGGCGCCGGCGAGGCCGAGGCGCTCGCGCAGCACGTAGAGCAGCGACTCGCCGATCCAGGCGTCGGTGACGGGCCGGTCGGCCCCGTTGACGCGCAGGACGTAGGAGGTGGGCGGGTGCTCCTCGGTGCCGGTCGAGGAGAGGGGAGCATCCGCTGAAGCGGCGGGCTCGGGGGACGAGGCGGGCTCGGGGGGCGAGGCGGAAGCGGAGGGCTCCGGGGCGTACGCGTCCCGCGACGGCTCCCCCGCGCTCTCCTCCTCGCGCCGCTCGGCCGACGCGTGCTCGGCCGACGCGTGCTCGGCCGACGCGTGCTCGGCCGGGGCGTCCTCCGCCGGCGGCGGCTCCGCGGCCTCAGGCTCTGGCGTGCGCTCGTCGTCCGCGGCGCTCCCGCCGGCGGGCGCGGTGGCCCAGGGCGCGGGTGCGCCGCCGGGCAGCGTCGCCGGTGCCTCGCTCGCCCACGGCGCGGACGCGCCGCCCGGCAGGGTCGCCGGTGCGGAGCCCCACTGGGACTGGAGCAGAGAGGCGGCGAACTCGCCCGACTCCTCCGGCAGATCGCCCTGGGCGACCGGGATGGTCCACTGGCCGGTCACGTCGGAGGCGGGTGCGGGCTCGCCCTCGGTGAAGCTCCACTGGCCGGTGACGTGCGCGTCAGCGGAGTACCGGTCCGTGTACTGCTCACCGTGGCCGGCGGACCCGCCCGGTTCGGGCCACTGCACGGTCTCGGGCTCGCCGGTGGGCTGCTGGACGTGCCAGCCCTCGGGCACCGATGGGTCGGACACCGGCGTCAACGGCATGATCATCGGCGGTACGTAGCCGTGCCCGGGTGCCGCGAGCGGCGCGCCGTCCTGCGAGCCCTCGGGGGGCAGTTGGAAGAAGCCGGTCGCCTCGGCGTCGTACTCGCCCTGAGGCGTCGGCTCCCAGCCGCCGTGCTCCGGCGCCCGCCCCCGCGGATTCTCTTCGTTGCTCACGACAGCGCCCTCCCCAGTGCACGTCGGGCCAGCGCGGCGACGGTGCGCCGCAGATGCAGTACGGCGGGCGGCAGCACGGGCTGCTCCTCGCCCGGCGCGGCCGGGGCCGGGTCGGGGATGCACGCCGCCGCGACGTACTCCCCGAAGGCCGCCAGTGCCTCGCCCGCGAGTCCGCGCTCGCCGTCCCAGTCGATCAGTGACGCGATCCAGCGCTCGGCCTCCAGCGGCCGCAGCGGCATCGGCGCGATCGCACCGACCGCGCAGCGCACCCCGCGCCGCACCGGGTCGAGGACGACCGCGACGGACGCGGTGGCGCGGCCGGGGCCGGTGCGGCCGGTGGCCTTCACGAAGACCTGCGGGGCGTGCAGCAGGGGCACCCGTACGAAGCCGATGAGTTCGGCCGGTCCGAGCATCTCGCGGCCCGCGAGCAAGTGGGACACCGGGATCTCCCGGCGGCTGCCGCCGGGTCCCGCGATGACGAGGTCCGCCTCCAGGGCGGCCAGGACGGGCAGGGTGTCGCCGGTCGGGGCCGCGGTGGCGATGTTGCCGCCCAGGGTGCCCGCGTTGCGGATCTGGGGCGGGCCGGCGGCGCGCGCGGACGCGGCGAGTGCGGGGATGAGGGCGGCGAAGTCGGGGCGTCCCATGCGGGCGTGGGTGAGGCCGGCGCCGAGCAGGGCGTGTCCGTCCAGGTAGCGCCAGCCGCGGATCTCGCTGATGCGGCCGAGGCCGACGAGTCCTGCGGGGCGCAGCTGGCCCCGGTTGACGGCGGCCATGAGGTCGGTGCCACCGGCGACCGGCACGGCGGCGGGCATGTCGGTCAGCGCCGCCACGGCCTCGTCGAGCGAAGCCGGCAGCGTCACCGACTGCGATGTCTGCGGTGCGTGCGTGGTCACCCAGCTGCCCCTTCCCGGTGTCCGGCTGTCCCGCCCGTGCTGGCCGTACCGTACGTGCTCACAGCCCGGACGTGGCAACTCTGGCACATCTTCCGAGCCGACCGACGAACGGGTCCGCGAAGGGTGCATCCGCACCGGATGCACCCTTCGCTCGGTCTTCGTCCTATTTGGAACGCCATCGGAATCACAGGCGGATTGCCACTCTTCGGTGACCGTTGCGGGTATTCCTCACGGCCCTACCACCGTGACAGGATGCGCGGCCCCGAGCACCGGGCTTGCGCCGGGCTCACACGTTTGGGGGCGCACCCTCGATCGGGCGTCCGAGACTGCCCGTCATTCCTTCGGGCAGAGGGCGCTTCTGCCACGGCAACGGGCCGCCGGGCGGCCGGTAGTCGACGCCGAGTGCGTCAAGGCGGCGGTAGTGCACGGTCATGCGTCCCTCGAAGTCCGCGAAGTCCCGTTCGCCGGACGCGGGCAGCGCCGACCAGGCGACCTCGGCGAAGGCCGCGAGCCGCGGGAAGACCTGGTAGTCGACGCGGGCCCGGTTCTGCATCACCTCGGTCCAGACGTTGGCCTGGGTGCCCATGATGTGCGCGGCCGCCTCCGGGGACAGCCCCGGCGGAACGGGTTCGAAGCGGTAGACGTCCTCCAGGGTGCGGACGTAGCCGATGGGCATGGGCTCGTCGGGGCCGCCGTCCTGCCGGTGGTCCAGATACACCTGCTGTTCGGGGCACATCACGACGTCGTGGCCGGCCTCCGCCGCCGCGATACCGCCCGCATAGCCGCGCCAGGAGGAGACGGCGGCGCCGGGTGCGAGACCGCCCTCCAGGATCTCGTCCCAGCCGATCAGCCGGCGGCCGCGGGCGGACAGCCAAGTGTCGAAGTGCCGGATGAACCAGGACTGGAGCTCGTCCTCGTCGGCGAGGCCCAGCTCCGCGATACGGGCCTGGGCGGCCGGGGATGCCTTCCACTGGTCCTTGAGGCACTCGTCGCCTCCGATGTGGATGAACGTGGAGGGGAAGAGCGCCAGGACCTCCTCCAGCACGCCTTCGTAGAAGCGCAGGGTGCTGTCGGTGGGGGCCAGGACGTTCGGGTTGATGCCCCAGGTGTCCCAGACGGCCAGGGGCTTGCCGTCGGGAGAGGTGGGGACGTCGGTGTTGCCCAGTTCCGGGTACGCGGCGATGGCGGCCTGCGAGTGGCCGGGGATGTCGATCTCCGGGACGACGGTGATGTGCCGTTCGGCGGCGTACGCGACGATCTCGCGGATGTCGTCCTGGGTGTAGTAACCGCCGTGCGGGGTCTCGTCCCAGAGGTCGGAGGCCCGGTGGCCGTATTTGGTGCGCGTGCGCCAGGAGCCGATGTCGGTGAGACGGGGGTGGCGCTCGATCCGGATGCGCCAGCCCTGGTCGTCGGTGAGGTGGAAGTGGAAGACGTTCAGCTTGTGCGCGGCGAGCAGGTCGAGTTGGCGCAGCACGTCGGTCTTCGGCAGGAAGTGCCGTGAGACGTCGAGCATCATGCCGCGCCAGGCGAACCGGGGACGGTCCGCGACGGCGATGCGCGGCAGGTCCCAGGTGCGGCCCGCGGGCGGCAGCGGCGCGGCGCGGAAGGCGTCGGGGCCCAGCAGTTGACGCAGGGTCTGCGCGCCCCAGAAGACACCGGCGGGGCTGCCGCCCTCGATGACGACCGCGGCACCCGTGGCGGAGCCGTCGGTGCAGAGCCGGTAGCCCTCGGGCCCCAGTTCCCGCTCCACGTCCGGGCTGATGCGCAGGGCGATGCCGTGCGGGTCCGCGCCGTCGGGGAAGGTGAGACCGGTGGCGGCGCCGAGCACGGCGCGCAGCCACCGGGCGGTGCTCTCGGTCCCTGCATCGGCGTCGAGGCGGGTGTGCGCGCCGAGCGCCAGCCGGCCGTTCCCGGGCCGGGCGGAGCCCTCCGGTGCGGCCCCGGGGGCCTCGACGAGCACGGGCCGGGGGATCAGGGACGCGTCGTCTTCCATGACGGCAGCCTTTCAGGGTGGGAGCGGGGTGGGGCGGGCGGGCTGCCGTGTCAGTCCTTCACGGCGCCGCCCAGGCCGGACACCAGGCGCCGTTGCACGAGGACGAAGAAGACCAGGACGGGCACGGTCATCACCGTGGAGCCGGCCATGATGCCGCCCCAGTCGTTCTCGTCCGGCTTGAAGAACACCAGCAGCGCCATCGGCAGGGTCGACTGCGAGGTGTCGCTGATGATGAAGGACTTGGCGAACAGGAAGTCGTTCCAGGTGGAGATGAACGAGAAGACGCTCGTCGCCACAAGTCCCGGGAACACCAGCGGGAACAGGATCTGCCACAGGAAGCGTGTCCGGCTCGCCCCGTCGATGTACGCGGCCTCCTCCAGCGCCTCCGGCACCGCCTTCACGAAGCCCCGCAGCATCCAGATCGCAAACGGCAGCGAGAACGCGATGTGCGGAAGGATCAGCGAACCCAGGGTGTTGAGCTGGCCGAAGTCCCGCATGAGGAAGAACAGCGGGATCGTCAGCGCCTCGATCGGCACCATCTGCGCCACGAGGAACATGATCAGCAGGGTCGTGCGGAACCGGAAACGGAACCGTGTGACGGCGGTCGCCGCGAGGAAGGCGATCAGGGCGGACGCGATGACCACCACCCCGGCGACGAACAGGCTGTTGAGGAAATAGCGGCCGAATTCCTGCTGTTCGAAGACGCGGCGGAAGGAGTCGAGCGACGGCGAGAGCGTCCAGGGACGCGGGTCGGTGGACTGGATCTCGCCGGCCGGTTTGAACGCGGAGAGCACCATCCAGTACAGCGGGAAGGCCACGATCACCGCGATGACGAGCGCGGATGCCTCGGCCGCGAGGCGCCAGGGACGGCGGATACGGAGCGAGCTCACAGTTCTTCTCCCTGGCGTCGCAGAAGGCGCAGATAGACGAGGGTGACGGCCAGCAGAATCAGCAGCATGACGATGCCGATCGCGGAGCCCAGGCTGTACTGCGAGGACGCGAAGGCCTTCTGATAGGCGTACACATTGAGCACGAGATTCTGGCCGGCGATGCCTCCGCCGTTCGTCATCACATAGATCTGCGTGAAGACCTTGAAGTCCCAGATGATCGACTGAATGGTGACGACGACGAGAATGGGCCGCAGCATCGGCGCCATGACGGAGCGCCAGATACGCCACTGCGACGCACCGTCCAGGGAGGCCGCCTCCAGCACCTCGGAGGGGATCGACCGGATGCCCGCGTAGACCGTGACCATCACGAACGGGAACGAGCACCACACCACTTCGAAGAGCACGAGAGCGAACGCGCTGTAGCGCCCGTACGTCCAGGAGTGGTCGCCGAGACCGAGGATGCGGTTGACCGGACCGAAGTCCGGGTCGAAGAGGAAGACCCAGACGGTGGAGCCGGTGATGGCAGGGGTGGCCCAGGCGCCGAGCGCGGCCATCATCAGCGCGAGCCGGGGCACCGCCCGGATGCGCGTCAGCAGCACGGCGAGCGTGCAGCCGACGGCGAGGGTGGCGACGACACAGGCGGCCGCGAAGACGACGGTGGCGAGCAGGACCTCCCAGAACTGGCTGTCGGCGAAGAGCGTGCGGTAGTTGCCGAAGCCCTGGAAGGTGGTCGGTTCGCCGCCGCTGACCTGTGCCTGGGTGTATTCGAGGAACGAGATCAGGCCGAGCTGGTAGATCGGATAGACGAGCAGTCCGGCGAGGACGACCAGGGCGGGCGCGAGATAGACCCAGGGGGTCCAGCGTCCGTCGCGCCGTTTCGTGCGGCGGCTTCCGGCCGGGGCCGGCGCGGTCCTGACGGGGACCGCGGCCGGCTCGGCGGCTGTCGCTTGGTGCGTCATGACGGTCAGCCCGCGGCGGAGAACGCCGTGTCCATCTTCTTGGCGGCGTCACCCGACGCCGCGGCCACATCCTTCTTGCCGCTGACGATCTCCTGGAACATCGTCGGCAGGACGAGCGAGGAGTCGATCTGTCCCCATCCGGGCGAGGCCGGCACGAACTTGGCGCCCGAGGCGAGCGTCTCGACGAACGGGGCGACGAACGGCTCCTTCTTCGCCACCTCGGAACGCACGTCGGTGTACGTCGGCAGGAAGCCCATCGCCGCGAAGAGCTTGCGCTGCGTCTCCTTGCCGGCGAGCTCCTTCATGAGGTCCACCGCGAGTGTGCGGTGCGAACTGCTCTTGAGGACACCGACGTTGTTGCCGCCGGCGAAGGCGGGCGCCGTCTCCCCGGACGTGACCCCCGGCAGCGGCACGACCGCGTACTTGCCCTTGACCGAGCCCGCTTCCACGGCCTGGTGGCTGAAGTCGCCGCCTATCGCCATGGCCGCCTTGCCGGACGCGAAGGCGGTGACGGTCGCGTTGCCGCCCATGGAGGCGCACTTGGCGGCCGGGCAGTTGTCGTCGCCGAACAGCGAGGTGTAGGCCGTGATGCCCTTCTGGGCGGCCGGGCTGTTGATGGCGGACTTGTAGGTACCGCCGTCCTCCTTCGCCAGTTCACCGCCGTTGGCCCAGATGAAGGGCATCGCTCCGTAGGTGTAGGCGCCGCCGACCGCGATCCCGTACAGGTCGGGCTTCTCGGCGCGGATCTTCTTGGCGGTGGAGATCAGCTCGTCCTGCGTCTTCGGGGGCTTCAGGCCCAGTTCGCCGAAGACGTCGGTGCGGTAGTACAGGGCCCGTACACCGACGAAGAAGGGCGCGCCGTAGATCTTGCCGTCGACGGTGACCGACTGGGTGGCCGTCGGGTCGGCGGACTTCGCGTCCTCCCAGTCCCCGAACTCCTTGCTGACGTCCTCGAGTCCGCCGTCCTTGACGTAGCCGGCGGTGTCGGTGTTGCCGTACTCGATCAGGTCCGGGGCGCTCTTCGGGTCGTTGAAGGCCGCCTTGATCCGCTGGGCGCGGGTCTCGACGGGGATGTACTCGATCTCGACCTTGCTGTCCTTGTGCTTCTCGGTGAAGGCGGCGACGGCCTCGTCGACGACCTTCTCCTTGGGCTTGTTGTTGACCTCCTGGAACAGCCAGACCCGCAGGGTCCCCTTCTTCTCATCCTTGTCGGCACTGCTGTCGGAGGTCTGCGGGGCACAGGCGGTGGCGGTGAGGCCCGCCAGAACAAGTGCCGTGACGGGTGCGGCGATTCGGGCGCTGAGCTTCATGGGTGTTCCCCTACGGGTCATCGTTGCAACATACGCAACCAACGTTTCGTGCTGCACAACACGCAGGAGGCTAGAGCCGCTCAAACACGGGGACAAGAGGTCTCAACCACCTTGTGACCGCCGGGTGCACTCCGTGCAACGCGAACGGCCCCTGCGGCGCGCACAGATGCGCGCCACAGGGGCCGTACCGGTTCGGGGTTCCGGCCGCCGGGACCCGGTGGGTCCGCGGCCGGGGGTTACTTCTTGTCCTTGCCGCCCTTGTCCTTGTCGCCGCCCGGGCCCATGGACTCGTAGATCTCCTTGCACATCGGGCAGACCGGGTACTTCTTGGGGTCGCGCCCCGGCACCCAGACCTTCCCGCACAGCGCCACGACGGGAGTGCCGTCGAGGGCACTCGCCATGATCTTGTCCTTCTGGACGTAGTGGGCGAAGCGCTCGTGGTCGCCGTCGCCGCTCGACACCTGCGGCGTCGGTTCTACGAGGGTTCCCGTCCCAGTCCCGCGCTCGGGCTCAAGAGTGCTCATGAGCTCCAAGGGTACTCACACCCGCGACCCCCCGGCGCCGTCGGTCCCGGCTCGCCGTCGGCCCGCGGTGCCACCCGCCGGTCAGTTCAGCGAGGGGTCGTCCGGATACGTCGCGAACATCGCCAGTTCGTTGCGCTGTCTGCGCAGCACCGCCCGCCACAGCGTCTCCGGCTGCGGCGACGACACATCGCCGGGCTCGGACTCCACGACGTACCAGGCGCCCTCGCCGAGCTCGTCCTCCAGCTGGCCCGGCCCCCACCCCGCGTACCCGGCGAAGATGCGCAGCGAGCCGAGCGCCGCGCCGAGGAGCTCCGGGGGTGTCTCCAGATCGACCAGGCCGATCGCGCCGTAGACCCGGCGCCAGCCGAGCGGACCCTCGTCGCCCGGGATCACGGCCACACCGAGCGCCGAGTCCAGGGAGACCGGGCCGCCCTGGAAGACCACACCGGGGTCGCCGGCCAGCCCGGCCCAGGGCTCCAGGATGTCGCCGACGTCGACGGGGGTCGGCCGGTTGAGGACCACGCCGAGGGAGCCCTCGTCGTCGTGGTCGAGCAACAGGACCACCGCCCGGTCGAAGTTGGGGTCGGCGAGGGCGGGTGTGGCGACGAGCAGCCGCCCTGTGAGCGAGGACACCTCGGTCATGCGAGACATGATCCCGCATCTTGGCCCGGCGCGTGGCCCGAGCGAGGACAGTGTGAGAACCGGCGCAGCTCAGGACGGGCCGCGGCACCGGCCGGAGCCCGCCCTCGGCGGTGACGCTCCGCGAAACCGCATGAACCGTACGTGTTGTACCGAATTCATTACGCGTCTGAAGCGTCCTTGCCCTTACGGGGCAGGGGTGACAGCCCCTTACCCTTTTCTCTGGCCCCCTGTCCGACCTTCCCCTCGTACCACTGAGGGGGACCCTCCGGAACGCGAGATTCATGACCGGCACAGACGATGTACTGCTTGTCCACGGCGGAACCCCGCTGGAGGGCGAAATCCGCGTCCGCGGCGCCAAGAACCTGGTGCCGAAGGCCATGGTCGCCGCTCTGCTCGGCAGCGGGCCGAGCAGGCTGCGCAACGTGCCCGACATCCGCGATGTGCGGGTCGTCCGCGGACTGCTGCAGCTGCACGGTGTGACGGTGCGGCCGGGCGAGGAGCCCGGCGAGCTGGTGCTCGACCCGACGCACGTCGAGAGCGCCAACGTCGCCGACATCGATGCCCACGCGGGTTCCTCCCGGATCCCGATCCTCTTCTGCGGCCCCCTGCTGCACCGCCTCGGCCATGCCTTCATCCCCGGCCTCGGCGGCTGCGACATCGGCGGTCGTCCGATCGACTTCCACTTCGACGTGCTGCGCCAGTTCGGCGCGACCATCGAGAAGCGGGCGGACGGGCAGTACCTGGAGGCCCCGCAGCGACTGCGCGGCACCAAGATCCGTCTGCCGTACCCGTCGGTCGGCTCCACCGAGCAGGTGCTGCTGACGGCGGTGCTGGCGGAGGGCGTCACCGAGCTGTCGAACGCGGCGGTGGAACCGGAGATCGAGGACCTCATCTGCGTGCTGCAGAAGATGGGCGCCATCATCTCCATGGACACCGACCGGACGATCCGGATCACCGGTGTCGACCAGCTCGGCGGCTACAACCACAAGGCGCTCCCGGACCGCCTGGAGGCGGCCTCCTGGGCGTCCGCGGCGCTCGCCACCGAGGGCAACATCTATGTGCGCGGCGCCCAGCAGCGCTCGATGATGACGTTCCTGAACACGTACCGGAGGGTCGGTGGCGCGTTCGAGATCGACGACGAGGGCATCCGCTTCTGGCACCCGGGCGGCTCGCTCAACGCCATCGCGCTGGAGACGGACGTGCACCCCGGTTTCCAGACCGACTGGCAGCAGCCCCTGGTGGTGGCCCTCACGCAGGCCGCCGGGCTCTCCATCGTCCACGAGACGGTCTACGAGTCCCGTCTCGGCTTCACCTCCGCGCTCAACCAGATGGGCGCACACATCCAGCTGTACCGCGAGTGCCTGGGCGGCTCCGACTGCCGCTTCGGCCAGCGCAACTTCCTGCACTCGGCGGTCGTGTCGGGCCCGACGAAGCTCCAGGGCGCGGATCTGGTCATTCCCGACCTGCGCGGCGGCTTCTCGTACCTGATCGCGGCACTGGCGGCGCAGGGGACCTCCCGCGTCCACGGCATCGACCTGATCAACCGCGGCTACGAGAACTTCATGGAGAAGCTCATGGAGCTCGGCGCCAAGGTCGAGCTGCCCGGCGGCGCGCTCGTCTGACGCCGTAGGGCGTAGGAGACGTCAGAGAGACCGACAACGCACAGAAGGGCGGCCACCCACTCGGGTGGCCGCCCTTCGTGTCGCCAGGGAGTGTCCACGGAGTGCCGTCGTCCGCCCGGAGGACGGGGGACGACACTTCGCGGACACCACCCAGGTGCTTACTTGCCCTTTGCGGCTTCCTTGAGCTTCGAGCCCGCGGAGACCTTCACGCTGTAGCCGGCCGGGATCTGGATCGGGTCGCCGGTCTGCGGGTTACGAGCGGTGCGAGCGGCACGGTGGGTGCGCTCGAAGGTCAGGAAGCCGGGGATGGTGACCTTCTCGTCACCCTTGGCGACAACCTCGCCGACGGTCTCGGCGAGGGCGGCCAGCACGGCGTCGGCGTCCTTGCGGGTCACCTCGGCGCGGTCGGCCAGCGCGGCCACCAGCTCACTGCGGTTCATGTTCTTACTCCCGTGTTCTTCTTGCCTGTCAGGCGTGAGATCGAAGCCGATGCTGCCAGGGCCCTCGGACAGTCCCCGGACCCGGGTCTGCAGTTCCAGACCCTCGCGCCCGATTACGCATCCTGCCCCCACCAACGGCGGGAAAGCCAATCCGGCACCCTCCAGAGTCACACGAAAAGCGCCACTGCCTCGTCGTGGTGACGTTCCGTCCACTCGCTGGAGACTCCCTGGAGCCGCCGGGCTATGGTCCGCCACCCTAGAGCGGCGGCCGGGGCCCCGCGACTCACGACGCGCCGGTGGTCGCGCCCACAGCCTTCGCGGCGTTGCGCACCGCACCGGCGACCGCCCCCGCGACCTTGTCGTTGAAGACGGAGGGGATGATGTAGTTCGGGTTCAGCTCGTCCTCGGTGACGACGTCCGCGAGCGCGGTCGCGGCCGCGAGCATCATCTCGGTGTTGACGGTGCGGGAGTGAGCGTCCAGCAGACCGCGGAAGACGCCCGGGAACACCAGGACGTTGTTGATCTGGTTCGGGAAGTCGGAGCGGCCGGTGGCCACAACCGCCGCCGTCTGACGCGCGATTGCCGGGTCGACCTCGGGGTCGGGGTTCGCGAGCGCGAAGACGATGGCGCCGTCCGCCATGGCCGCGACGTCCTCGCCGCCGAGTACGTTGGGGGCCGAGACGCCGATGAAGACGTCCGCACCGACCGTGGCCTGCTTGAGCGTGCCGCGGACACCCTCGGGGTTGGTGTTGTCGGCGATCCAGCGCAGCGCGGAGCCCGGGGCCGCGTCCACGAGGTCCTCGCGCTCCGCGTGCACCACACCGTGGATGTCGGCGACGACGGCGTGCTTCACACCCGCCGCGATCAGCAGTTTCAGGATGGCCGTACCCGCCGCGCCGGCACCGGACATGACGACCCGTACGTCACCGACCTCCTTGCCGACCACGCGCAGGGCGTTGGTCAGCGCGGCCAGCACCACGATGGCGGTGCCGTGCTGGTCGTCGTGGAAGACGGGGATGTCCAGGGCCTCCCGCAGCCGCGCCTCGATCTCGAAGCAGCGGGGCGCGGAGATGTCCTCCAGGTTGATACCGGCGAAGCCCGGGGCGATCGCCTTGACGATCGCGACGATCTCGTCGGTGTCCTGGGTGTCCAGGCACAGCGGCCAGGCGTCGATGCCGGCGAACCGCTTGAACAGGGCCGCCTTGCCCTCCATGACGGGCAGCGCGGCCATCGGCCCGATGTTGCCGAGGCCGAGGACGGCGGAGCCGTCGGTGACCACGGCGACGGAGTTGCGCTTGATGGTGAGGCGGCGGGCGTCCTCGGGGTTCTCGGCGATCGCCATGCAGACCCGCGCCACACCCGGCGTGTAGATCATCGAGAGATCGTCACGGTTGCGGATGGGGTGCTTGGACTGCATCTCGATCTTGCCGCCGAGGTGCATCAGGAACGTACGGTCGGAGACCTTGCCGACGACGACACCGATGATCTCGCGCAGTTCCTCGACGATCTCGTCGGCGTGCGTGGTGGAGCTGGCCGCGATCGTCACGTCGATCCGCAGCTTCTCGTGGCCGGAGGCGGTCACGTCCAGGCCGGTCACGGAGCCGCCGGAGGACTCCACGGCCGTGGTCAGCTGGGAGACCGCGGTTCCGCTCGCGGGCACCTCCAGCCGGACCGTCATCGAGTACGAGACGCTGGGCGCCGTTGCCATGACCGGGTTCCTCTGCTTTCCCTAGCTTCATTGCCATGCGGCCGTGGCTACTGCCCGGCGACGCCTTCCGATGGTCGCACCTACCTGCGGGTAGCAGGTAATACTGGTCGTTTAGTTTTCGGAAAGCTTTTTCCACCATACGAGATATGCAGGGGAAACAGAAGAGGCCCACGTCCCGAGGGGGCGTGGGCCTCTTCCGATGTGGTGTAAGTGACACCGACCCGCCATGCTCGCCTCGCGGCAAGTGGTCGCTCTGAGCGACGAAGGTTGGGCCCGGGGGCTTGGATCGGGCCGGTGTCACGACAAGGCTAACAAAGACTCCCCGAAGGTGATTCCCCTACGACGAGTTGACCGCGGATCAATCCCGCAGCAGGTCGGGGACCCCGTCCGCGTCCGGGTCGTCGCGGCGCCCCGACACCACGGTGAGCTGCTGTGTCGCACGGGTCAGCGCGACGTACAGCACCCGCAGCCCCGCCGGGGACTCGTCCGCGATCTCCGCCGGGGAGACCACCACGGTCGCGTCGTACTCCAGTCCCTTCGCCTCCAGGGAGCCGAGCGCCACCACCCGCTCGCCGAGCCCCTTCAGCCAACGCGCCACCTCGGCGCGGCGGTTCATGGCCGCCACCACACCGACCGTGCCGTCGACGCGGTCCAGCAGGCGCTGCGCCTCCTCCCGGACGGTGCCGGCCAGGTCGTCGCCCGGGACGACCGCGAAGCGCGGCTCGACGCCCGTGGAGCGCACCGCGGACGGGGACTCCATGCCGGGCATGGCGAGCGCCAGCACCTTGGCGGCGAGTTCCGCGATCTCCGCGGGGTTGCGGTAGTTGACCGTGAGCTGGAAACGCCGGCGCGGACGGCTGCCCAGCGCCTCGTCGCGCGCCTCGGCGGCCTCGTCCGGGTCCGACCAGGACGACTGGGCCGGGTCGCCGACGATCGTCCAGGTCGCGTGCCGGCCGCGGCGGCCGACCATCCGCCACTGCATCGGCGTGAGGTCCTGCGCCTCGTCGACGATGACGTGGGCGTACTCCTCGCGCTCCGCCGCGAGACGCTCGGCGCGCTCGCGCTGGGTCTCCTCGCGCTGCGGCATCAGCTCCTCCAGACCGGTGAGCTGGTCCAGCGGGTCGAGTTCGCGCCTGCGGCGCGGGCGCGCCGGGGAGCCGAGCAGGGTCTGGAGCTCGTCGAGCAGCGCCACGTCGTGCACGGACAGCGGGCCCTGGCCCTCGGGCCCGATCCTGCGCAGCGAGCGTGCCAGCCGGCGCACCTCGCCCGGATTGAGCACCTGGCGGGCCCAGCGCCCCAGCCGCCGCTCGTCCGCCATCGCGACGAGCACTCGGCGCGGGGTCAGCTCGGGCCACCACGCGTCCAGGAAGGCGATGAAGCTTTCCTCGCCGGTGATGTCCTCGTCGAAGGTGGACCGCAGCTCCGCGGCGAGCTCGGGGTCCGTGTGGCGGGAGCCGGCCCCGGACTTCGCCCACAGGGCGTCGAGCAGCAGCCTGCGGGCGCGCGGGCGCAGCAGGTTGACCGGTGTGGTGCCACCGAGGACGTTGTGGCGGATGCGCCCGAGTTCCTCGGCCTCGAGTTCGAGCCGGCGGTTGAAGGCGACCACCCGCAGACGCGAGGGCGGGCCCGTCGGCGCGTCCTGCGGCTCCTCGCCGAAGGCCAGCTGGCCGTTGCGGTGCCCGCTGCCGTCGCCGTTCTGCGGTGCGGTGGGTCCGGAGAGCTCCAGGGCGCCTCTGGCCGCCTTGCGGAGGACCTTCAGCATCCGGGACGAGCCCTTGATGCGCGCCACGGCCGGTTCGTCGTACGCCGTGGCCTCGGCGCCGTCGACCAGATGGCCGACCGCGCGGATCGCGACCTGCCCCTCCTCTCCCAGCGAGGGCAGCACACCCTCGGTGTAGGAGACGAGCAGCGGGGTCGGCGAGACGATCAGGATGCCGCCCGCGTAGCGACGGCGGTCCTGGTAGAGGAGATAGGCGGCCCGGTGCAGCGCCACGGCGGTCTTGCCGGTGCCGGGGCCGCCCTCGACGTATGTGACGGACGCGGCGGGGGCGCGGATCACCAGGTCCTGCTCGGCCTGGATGGAGGCGACGATGTCCCGCATGGTGTGGCTGCGGGCCTGGCCGAGCGCCGCCATCAGCGCGCCGTCGCCGATCACCGGGAGCCGGTCGCCGCCGAGTGTCGCGGTGAGCTCGGGTCTCATCAGGTCGTCCTCGACCCCGAGGACCTTGCGGCCCTTGGAGCGGATCACCCGGCGGCGCACCACGCGGCCGGGGTCGACCGGGGTCGAGCGGTAGAAGGGCGCGGCGGCCGGCGCGCGCCAGTCGATGACCAGGGGCGCGTAGTCGGAGTCGAGGACGCCGATACGGCCGATGTGCAGGGTCTCCGCGATGTCGGCGGTGTTGTCGGCTCCCACCGCGTCGTCCGCGGGTTCCACCGAGGTGTACGCCCCGTCGGGTCCCTTCTGCCCGTCCTTGCCGAGCAGCAGGTCGATCCGTCCGAAGAGGAAATCCTCGAACTCGTTGTTGAGCCGATTGAGGTGGATGCCGGCGCGGAAGACCTGGGCATCCCGCTCGGCGAGAGCACCCGGTGTGCCGACCTGGCCGCGTTTCGCGGCGTCGTGCATCAGGAATTCCGCCTCGTGGATCTTCTCCTCGAGGCGGCGGTACACCTGGTCCAGATGTTCCTGTTCGACACCGATTTCCCGGTCCCGGACAGAGTCGACAGCGGCTTCCTGCGCGGCCACCGAGGGCCCCCTTCTGACGTGCACTGGGCAGCCGTCAACCCTATGCGAAGGGGGCGTTTCTGTCAGGCCTCGACTTCCACCAGCTTTTTGCCCTCGAACGTACGGACCTCGAAGTGGTCGATGTCGTTACTGTCCATCGCCGCTCCGCCGTGGACGTACAGCGGCTTCTTGCCGGCCGGGTTCGGGCTGTCGGGAATGCCGTAGCCCCACTCCGGGACGGCCCAGGAGGTCACGATCTCCTCCTCGCCGGTCTTGGAGACGGCGATCAGATTGCACTTGAGCGGCCCTTTGACGTTCTTCAGTTCCAGAACGGTGTGGGTGCCCCAGGCCTTCTTCTCCATGCCGACCGCGGCGCTGACCTTGGTCGTCGCGTCCGTGTGGTCGACCTTGTCCTGGATATGGGCGAAGGCGTCCTCGGCGGGGGACGTGGAGTGCGGCTGGGCCTGGGTGCTGCCCGTGTCGTCCGCCGTCACCACGACGGCCGCGGCGGGGCCACCGATGATCAGGGCCGCGGCGGCCGCGACCAGGTACATCCCGCGCCGGCGCTTGGCCGCCCGCTTGGCGGCGACCTCGTCCAGCAGGCCGTTCAGCACCTTGGGGCTGGGGGGAGCGGGTACGACGGGAACGGGCCGCGAGGGCGGGGCGTCCATCCAGCCCGGCGGCTGCATGCTCCGCATGCCCGGCAGATTGACCACATTGCTGCTCGGTCCCGGAGCGGGGGCCTCGGCCAGCATCGCCAGCATGGGCTCCATACCGGAGAAGTCCTCGAGGTTGGCGGCGCAGATCTGGCAGCCGGCCAGATGCATCTCGAAGGCGGCGGCGTCAGCGTCGTCGAGCACGCCGAGCACATACGCGCCAACGGCATCGTGGACGGATTCCTGCTCGTGCATGGTCATGCCCTGACCCCCCTTTCCTCCAGTGCGAGCTTCATGGAACGGAGTGCGTAGAACACCCGGGACCGCACCGTCCCACTGGGTATGCCGAGAGTCTCGGCAGCCTCATTGACCGTGCGCCCCTTGAAATACGTCTCGACAAGAACTTCCCTGTGGGCGGGCGTCAAATCATCGAGTGCATCAGAGAGCGTCATCAGCCACAACGCCTTGTCGATCTCGTCCTCCGCAGGCATGACCTCCAGCGGCGACGGATCGACCTCCTGCGGCCGGGCCTGCCGGCTGCGGTGACCGTCGATGACGATGCGGCGTGCGACCGTCACCAGCCAGGGTCGGACAGAGCCGGTTGCTCGGTTGAGCTGACCGGCGTTCTTCCAGGCACGGATGAGCGTCTCCTGCACCACGTCCTCGGCACGCTGGCGATCGCCGGCAACGAGGCGCAGTACATAGGCGAGCAGAGGACCCGCATGTTCGCGATAGAGCGCGCGCATGAGTTCCTCATCAGGTGCTGAGGAGTCGGTGCGTGGCTTATCGCTTCGATGGCGTGCCCTCTGCGGACGGTCATCGGCCACGGCGGCATCCTTGCGCACCTGAACCTCCCGGTCGAGACCCTGTTTCGGCTGGCTGCTTGTCCCCCTTCACTACGGGGTACGCAGGAGGATCACTCAATGAGTGGCCGAAAAACTTTCAAGATCTTTTCAGGTGTCCGGTTCGGGCCGTTACGGGAGGTCTCAGGCCCGGGCCACGGAGGCCCGGCGCCGGTGCCGGGCGACCCGTTCGCGGTTGCCGCAGACCTCGCTGGAACACCACCGCCGGCGCCGGCCGCGGGAGGTGTCCAGATAGACGCGGCGACAGCTCTCGCCCTGGCACTGCCGCAGCCCCGCCCTGGCCGCAGGATCGGTCAGCAACTCCACGGCGTCGCGGGCGATCGCGGCGAGCAGGGAGGCGCAGTCGGGTGCCGAACCGAGGGCCCGTACGAGCGTGCCGTCGGCGTGCCGGACGGCACGGGGGGCGGGCGGCGCGCCAGCCACGGCGAGGGCGTTCACCCGCTCCAGGGCGGATTCCGCGTACCGGCCGTCGATCTCGGCGCGTACCAACTGACTGAGTGCGCCGCGCAGTTCGACGAAACGGTCCGCCCAGCGGGCGTCCGCCTCACCGAGCGGCGTGCCGGCCGGCACCAGTCCGGCGCCGGTCAGCCAGCGCCCGAGCCGGCCTGCTCCGGCCAGCGGTTCACCCTCGCCCGGCTCGGCCTCCGCGGTCGCCATCAGGTCCAGGCAGAGGCGCCCGGAGTCGAACCGCCAGTCGTACGACGCCGTACCGGTCGCGCCTGCGGTCATGCGCCTGTCACCGCCTCGGGGTCACCGCCGGGTGTCCCCACCAGAGTGCCCGTCCGGAGGTGCGGCCGGAACCCCTCGTTCTGGTCCGTCCGGCCGCACCCGGGACCTCAGTCGCGGACGAGCGAGGGCGCGATGTCCTCATGGCGCTCGACCGGGGTCGCGCTGCGCGCCGCGGCGGGCTTCTTGCCGCAGAAGGCGGCCTCCAGCGTCAGCGGCATGACATTCAACACATCGCTGGTGTTGGACGTGTTCGCGGCGGAGGTGATGGTGCGCTTTCCGTCCTTCGAGGTGAAGGAGTACGTGTAGTAGCCCTGCACGGTGCCCGTGTGCCCGTAGACGGAGACACCGCAGGACAGATCACGGCGGCGCAGCCCGAGACCGTAGCCCTGGGTGCTGTTGACCGGCACCCACTCCTGCATCTGCGCCAGCCGGGCCGGGGACATCAGCTTCCCGCGCAGCAGGGCGGAGACGAAGGTGTTCAGGTCGTGGGTGCTGGAGATCATGGCACCGGCGCTCTGCGCCCAGGAGGCGGTCTGCCGGGTCGAGTCCACGAGCGGTGCGCCCGCCTCGTCGGGCCGGAGGTAGCCCTTGATGTGGCGGCCGGGGATCGCGGTGCCGGGGTGGACGTAGAAGGTGTCCGTCAGCTTCAGCGGCTTGATGATCCGGTCGCGGTACTCGGTCTGCACCGTGCGGCCGGTGGCCTTCTCGATCAGCATCCCGGCGACGACGAAGTTGGTGTTGGAGTACGCGTGGGTCGTGCCGGGCTCGACGGTGAGCGGCTTCCGCAGCGACAGCCTCACCAGCTCACGGTGGCTGAACACCTTGTTGCGCACGGCCTCGAAGCCCGGGACGGTCTTGGCGAACATCTCGTCGGTGTAGTCGTACAGCCCGCTGCGGTGGCTGAGCAGATGGCGCACCGTGATCCGGTCGTCCGGCAGCAGTCCGGGCAGATACGTGTTCACCGATGTGTCCAGGTCCAGGCGGCCCTCGTCGACGAGCTGGAGCACGACCACCGAGGTGAACGTCTTGGTGACGCTCCCGATCCGGAAGCGGTCGTCGGTGTTCATCGCCCGGCCGGTGGCCTTGTCCGCGACGCCCTCGGTCAGACGGCGGACCGCGCCGTGGTCGTCGATCCGGGCCATCGCGCCCGGGGCGCCCTTCGCGAGGGCCGAGCGCAGGGCCTCGCGCAGAGCGGTCAGATCGGGCGCCGGCAGCGTCGTGGCGCCGGCCGCCGCGCCTGCCGGTGCCACGCTGTCCGCGGCAGGGGCCGCCGGTGATGCGAAGGCGGTCGGTGCGGGGACTGCGAGGAGGGACAGCAGGGCGGCGCCCAGCGCCGTACCTCTGCCCACCATGCCTGCGACCATCAGGTTCTTCTCCCATGTCCGGTTGCGTACGGCAACGTCCGTTGCCGGCCGGGCCGCTGACGCGACGTCGGCACCACTTGTACGCGCCGGCCCACCGATCGGGTTGCATGCCGGGAGAGGAATCCCTCGTGCGTGTCGCCCGCACGCCTCCGTCAGAGTGGCGGCGGGTCGTCGTGCAGGATGCGCTGGAAGAGCAGGTGGTCGCGCCATGCGCCGTTGATGTGCAGGTACTTCGGGGCCATGCCGATCCGCTCGAAGCCGCACTTGGCGAGCACCCGCTGCGAGGCGGCGTTGTCGAGCAGGGTGTCCGCCTCCACCCGGTGCAGGCCCAGGTCCTCACGGGCGGCCCGGCAGACCTCCTCGACCGCGCGGGTGGCGAGCCCGCGTCCGGTGAACTCGTCGTCGATCCAGTAGCCGAGCTGCGCACTGCGGAACGGGCCGAGAGCGATGCCGGAGAGGGTGAGCCCGCCGACGATCCGGGTGCCCGCGTGGAAGTGCCAGCGCCGGGTGGTGGGATCGGGTGCCAGCCGGACTGCCTGCCCCTCGGCCGTGTAGAACAGCTCGGGGCGGTCCGGTTCGCAGGGGCGCATATGGGCCCGGTTGCGGGCCAGGGCGCGGGCCACGGGTCCCGCGAGGCGCTGGGCGGCGTCCGGCCCGTCGGGCAGCAGAAGCGGTAGGTCATCGCTCATCCTGCGTACCGTAGACGCCCGGACATGCTCCTGCGACGCTCGCCCATGGAGAGTCCTGGCCGCCCGCGCTGAACTGGTCACATGACACAGAACACGACGGAGAACAGGTCAGGAGGCCGCGGCGGCAGGGCGGTCCTCGCGGCGGCGACGGCGACCACCGGTCTGGTGGCGGGCATCTGGTTCGCGTACGCGATATCGGTGATGCCCGCGCTCGCGCGCAGTGACGACCGCACGTACATCGAGGTGATGCAGAACGTGGACGACGTGATCCAGAACCCCCTCTTCTTCCTGGTGTTCCTGGGTGCGCTCGTCCTCACCGCGATCGCCGGCCGGCAGCAGTGGCGGTCACCGCTGCGCCCCTGGGTGCTCGCGGCGCTGGTGCTGTACTCGGCGGCGTTCCTGTCGACCGTGATGATGAGCGTGCCGCTCAACGAGGAGCTGGTCGCGGCCGGGGATCCGGCACGGATCGCCGATCCGGCGGCCGTGCGGGACGCCTACGAGGACCCGTGGGTCGCCTGGAACATCGTGCGCGGGGTGCTGAACACCGCCGCCCTGGGGTGTCTGTGCTGGGCGAGCACTCTGATGCGTCAGACGTCGCCGTACTTGGTGTCCGCGGCCGGGTCCAGCGCGAGCCGGTAACCGCGCTTGACGACGGTCTGGATCAGCTTGGGCACGCCGAGTGCGGTCCGCAGCCGGGCCATGGCGGTCTCGACGGCGTGCTCGTCCCGGCCCGCGCCGGGCAGGGTGCCGAGCAGATCGGCGCGGGAGACCACCCAGCCGGGGCGCCGGGACAGGGCCCGCAGCATGGCCATCCCGGCGGGCGGCACGGGCCGCAGTTCGTCGTCGACGAGGACGGCGTGGCCGCGGATCTCCAGCCGGCGTCCGGCGACCGGGAACGTACGGGCACGCGACGGCAGTTCGGCGCCCAGCACCTGCACCAGCGGGCCGAGCCGGAAGCGCTCGGGCTGGACGGTCGGGATGCCGCGGGCCTGGAGCGGCAGCGCGGTGACCGGTCCCACGCAGGCCGCCAGCACATCGTGTTCCAGCGCGTGCAGCAGCGGTTCGAGCTGTCCGCGCGTCTCGGCGCGGGAGAGCAGCGACGCGGCGGCCGGGGCACTGGTGAAGGTGACGGCGTCCAGGGAGCGCGCGACGACCGCGTCCAGCAGCCGGTCCACGGGCGCCAGGTCCTCCGGGGGCATCCACCGGTAGACGGGGACGAGGACGACATCGGCGCCCGCCGCCCGCAGTGACTCGACGAACCCGGGCAGCGGTTCGCCGTGCAGCTGGAGGGCGATCCGGCGGCCGGAGACTCCTTCGGCGAGGAGCCGGTCGAGGACCTCGGCCATGGACTCCGAGGCCGGTGACCACTCCTCGGTGAGACCCGCGGCGCGGATCGCGCCCTTCACCTTCGGGCCGCGGGCCAGCAGTTCGACGCCCCGCAGACGGGCCAGCAGCTCCTCGCCGTACCCCCAGCCGTCGGCGGCCTCCACCCAGCCGCGGAAGCCGATGGCGGTGGTGGCGACGGCGACATCGGGGGCGTGGTCGATCAACTCCTTGGTGGCCGCGAGGAGTTCCGCGTCGTCGGCGAGCGGGACGATCCGCAGTGCGGGAGCGTGCAGGACGGTGGCGCCCCGGCGGTGCAGCAGCGCGCCGAGTTCATCGGCACGGCGGGCGGCCGTGACACCGACGGTGAAGCCGGCGAGCGGCCCGTGGACGGAACGCTGCGGCTTCTGGGCCTGCTGCGGCCGGTCGCTCGGTGCCTGCCGGTCGCGCTGTGCCTGCCCATCGCGTTGTTCCTGCCCGTCGTGCTGTTCCTGGCGCCCGCCCGGTGTCTGCGGCCGGCCGTTCTCCTGCTGCTCGTTCTGTTGCTGCTCGTTCTGTTCCTGCTGGTCGTGCATCCGGTGTCCCCACTCTGCCGCCCATCCTGCGCGGATGAGGCGACCGAGCCTGTCAAGGGTGCGTGACAGGCTCGGTTCGCCGGTATTTCCCCGCCGTTACGGACGTGTCCGGCTCAGACCCGTGCGTATCCGAGCTGCGGCTCCGCCTCGGGCGCCTCGGTGGCCACCGGCGCGGGCGCGGGCCGGCGAAGGTATACCGCCCAGGTCACGACCGAGCACACCGCGTAGAAGAGCAGGAAGCCGACGAAGGCCCCGGTGCCCGTACCGGCGCTCTGGAACGACTGGCGGAAGGCGAGGTTGATACCGAGGCCGCCGAGCGCGCCCACGGCGCCGATGAGCCCCATCGACGCCCCGGACAGCCGCCGGCCGTAGGCGGCGGCCGCCTCGCCCGTCATGCCCTTCGCCAGCGCCTTCGCCTGGAAGATGCCGGGGATCATCTTGTACGTCGAACCGTTGCCCAGCCCGGTGAGCACGAACAGGGCGATGAAGCCGACGAGGAAGACCGGCAGGGACTCCTGCACGGAGGCGGTGACGACCACGCCCGTGGCCGCCGCCATCGCAAGGAAGTTGCCGAGCGTGATGCGCGCCCCGCCGAAGCGGTCCGCGAGCGCACCGCCGACGGGCCGGATGAGCGAGCCGAGCAGCGGTCCGATGAAGGTGAGGGAGGCGGCCTGGAGCGGGGTGCGCCCGAACTGCGTCTGGAGCACGAGGCCGAAGGCGAAGCTGTAGCCGATGAACGAGCCGAACGTGCCGACGTAGAGGAACGCCATGATCCAGGTGTGACCGTCCCGGACGGCTTCCCTGGCGGCGCCCGTGTCGTTCTTCACGGGCGCGAGGTTGTCCATCCACAGCGCCGCGCAGACCGCGGCGACGACGATCAGCGGGATGTAGGCGCCGAGCACGATACGCGGATGGGCGGCGCCCGCGGTCCCGATGACGAGCAGCCCGACGAGCTGCACCACCGGCACGCCGATGTTGCCGCCGCCGGCGTTGACGCCGAGGGCCCAGCCCTTCTTCCGCAGCGGGAAGAAGGAGTTGATGTTCGTCATCGAGGAGGCGAAGTTGCCGCCGCCGACGCCGGTGAGCGCGGCGACCAGGAGGAAGGTGCCGTACGAGGTCCCCGGCTCCATCACGGCGTACGCGGCACCGGTCGGAAGCAGCAGCATCAGGGCGCTGAAGACCGTCCAGTTCCGGCCGCCGAACCGGGCGACCGCGAAGGTGTACGGAACCCGGATCACGGCGCCCACCAGGGTGGCTGTGGCGATCAGGAAGAACTTCCCGGCCGGGTCGACGCCGTACTCCGGTCCCATGAACAGCACCATCACCGACCACAGGGTCCAGATGGAGAACCCGATGTGCTCGCTGAGTACGGAGAAGACGAGGTTCCGCCGGGCGGTCCGCTCCCCCGTCGTACGCCAGAAGGTCTCGTCCTCCGGGTCCCACTGTTCGATCCACCGGCCTGCCATGACGCGCCTCCACGGGTATCGGGTCGTGGAGGCGACGCTAGGCACGGCGCGTTTCGGCCCCGATGGCAGCAGGTGACCGGTGCGCAACCTTGCTCTCACCCGGCGGTCAGCGCGTGTGTGAGCCGCGCTTGCGCTGCGGGGTGCCGTCGGGCCACAGCCGGGGCCGCCGTCTGGCCGCGATGTCCTCGGCGGGGCCGAACAGCAGGATGCACAGCGCGATCAGTGCCCAGGCGAGCAGCAGGACGGGCACCCAGCTCTCCAGCAGCCACGGCGCTCCCTCGCTCAGCGCGTCGAGCGACCACATGCGGTCCCACAGCGTCGCCGCGGCGAGGATGCACACGTTGTGCCAGAGGTAGACGGTCACGGCACGGGAGTTGAGGAGGGTGACCACCCCGTCGAGGCGGCGCAGCCGCCGCGGCCACTCCTGCCACGACGGACTGAAGTGGAGCAGCAGCAGGACCGCGCCGAGCGACCAGAGGGCCTGTGCGGTCGGGATGCCGTCCAGCTCCACCCCCGGCTCGCCGAGGCCGTGGCGGGTGGCCCACCACAGGCCGGCCGGCATGAGGAGCACCGGGGCGAGGGAGGGGACGACATAGCGCGGCAGCCGGGCGAGACGTCCCTCCTGGTGCGCCATGCCGAGCATCCAGCAGGCGCCGAAGGTGCTGAAGTCGGTGACCGCCGAGTCGATCCGTGTGGGCAGCGAGAGCTGTCCGACGCTCAGCAGGACCGAGAGGGCCACGGGCGCGAGGAGCGCCGGCCAGGGAAACCGCCGCAGCAGCCGCAGGAGCAGGGGCGACAGCAGGACGAACCACAGATAGGCGCGCAGGTACCAGAGCGGCTCGGCCATGTCCGCGGCCCATTCGGCGGCCAGGAACGGCGGGTCGCTCAGCGGCAGGATCCAGAACACCGCGGACGGCCCGGGCCGCCAGCCGTTGACCACCATGAGGGTGCCGCAGACCGCGCCGAGGACCCACACCGGAGGCAGCAGACGGCGTACCCGGCTGCGGATCACCTGGAGGGCGGGACGCTCCAGCGAGCGGGCCATCAGCGCGCCCGCGAGCGCGAACATCACCCCCATGGAGGGGAAGAGCAGCGGCAGCCAGGCCCAGCCCACCAGGTGGTAGAGCACGACGCGGAAGAGGGCGAGCGCGCGCAGCAGGTCGAAGTAGCGGTCCCGGCCGGCGGGCGGGGCCTCGGTCGGCGCAGCGGCGTGCGCGGGCGTCGTCCCGGTGAGGGAGGGGGTCATCCGACCGGCCTCCGGTTCTCGTCGCTGCGCCGCGGAGCGGGTACGGCGCCGGGCGCCTCGACCGTTCCGGTGCGCCGCAGCTTCTGCCAGCGCAGCCGGCCGCCGGTCAGGGCCGTGATCCAGGACTGGAGCAGCACGACGTACATCAGCTGGCGGTAGAGCAGTTGCTGGAGGGGCAGCGAGATCAGATGGATCATCTTCTCGCCGTCGAGCCGGAACGCGTAGGCGGCGCAGACGACCTGCACGGCGAGGACGCCGAGCCACGCGGCGATCGTCTTCAGCGTGGGCCCGAAGACGAGTCCGTAGAGCAGGAAGACGTCGATCAGCGGGGCCAGCAGCGGTGCGAGCACCATGAAGAGGGAGACCAGGGGCAGTCCGACCCGGCCGAAGCGGCCGGACGGGCCGCGTTCGACGAGGGCCCGACGGTGCTTCCAGATCGCCTGCATGGTCCCGTACGACCAGCGGTAGCGCTGCGACCACAGCTGCTGCACGCTCTCCGGCGCCTCGGTCCAGGCGCGGGCCTTCTCCGCGTAGACGACATGCCAGCCGTCGCGGTGCATGGCCATGGTGATGTCGGTGTCCTCGGCGAGGGTGTCCTCGCTCATACCGCCGACGCGCTCCAGCGCCTCGCGGCGGAAGGCGCCGACCGCGCCGGGGATGGTGGGCATGCAGCGCAGCACGTCGTACATACGGCGGTCGAGGTTGAAGCCCATCACGTACTCGATGTGCTGCCAGGCGCCGATGAGGGTGTCGCGGTTGCCGACCTTGGCGTTGCCGGCGACGGCGCCGACGCGCCGGTCGCCGAAGGGCTGCACCAGTTCGCGGACGGTGGAGGGCTCGAAGACGGTGTCGCCGTCCATCATCACGATGAGGTCGTGACGGGCGTGCCGGATGCCGTTGTTGAGGGCTTCCGGCTTGCCGGAGTTGACCTGGCGGACGACGTGCACATTGGGCAGCCCCATCGCGTCGACGAGATCGGCCGTGCCGTCCGCGGACCCGTCGTCGATGACGACGACCTCGATGGGATGGTCGCTCGCCATCAGGGAGCGGACGGTGTTCTCGATGCACTCCTTCTCGTTGTACGCGGGGACCAGCACCGACACCGGTTCGGTGACCGGTGGGCCCCAGCGGAAGGTGCGGCGGCGCACCTTCCGGGCGTGCGCGAACGAGAGAAGGAGCATCAGGCCGAACCGGGCGAGCACCAGGACGCCGATGACGGCGAGCCCGGCGACCAGGACGCCGGTGGTGTTCTCCGAGACGGCGACCGCGGCGACGAACGCCTTGCCCTTCCACAGGTCGGTGCCGGTGACCGGGGTGTGGGCGCTGGGTGCGCCGAGCGCCTCGGTGAGGTTGGCGAAGGTGTAACCCCTGGCCTTCATCTGCGGCAGCAGCCGTTGGAGCGCGGCGACGGTCTGCGAGCGTTCGCCGCCGGAGTCGTGCATCAGCACGATCGAGCCCTTGGTGCCCGAGGGCGTGGCCCGGTCGAGGATGGCCTGGGCGCCGGGGCGCTTCCAGTCCTCGGAGTCGGTGTTGTTGAAGACGGTGATGTAGCCGTGGCTGCCGATGTACTGGGCGACCGGCCAGGACTTGTTGTCGAGGGCCTCGGACGAGGAGGAGTAGGGCGGCCGGAACAGGGAGGTGCGGATGCCTGCCGCTCCGGCGAGCGCGAGCTGGTTCTGGGAGAGCTCCCAGTCGATCCGGTCGGTGGACTGGAAGGCCAGGTCGGGGTGGTTGAAGGTGTGCAGCCCGATCTCGTGGCCCTCCCGCACCATCCGCGCGACGAGGTCGGGGTACCGGGACGCCATGGTGCCGGTGATGAAGAAGACGGCGTGGGCGTCGTGCGCCTTCAGGGCGTCGAGGACCCGGGGCGTCCAGACCGGGTCCGGACCGTCGTCGAAGGTGAGCACCAGTTTGCGGTCGGGCACGGTCAGGGCCTTGGGGTCGGCCTTGTCGCGTACGTCGATGACCGGCCCGCCGTCGAGGATCTTCTGCGGCACCTGGTCGGACGGGGCCGGTGGCCGCACGCGGTGGTCGGCGAGGATCTCGCTGTGCACATAGCCGCGCAGCATCAGCATGGCCGCCAGCGCGATCAGGAAGACCACGGGGAGCAGATAGCGCATGGGAAGTCGCCGGCGAACGCCGGACCGGGGCCTCCGCCGCTGCGGGGCCCCTCTGCCGTGACGGGTCATCGAGGGTCTTTCGTTGGGATCAGGCCGGGTCAGTGAGTGGGGGTCCCCCCACGCCCGCAGGGCGTAGGGGGAGGGTCTGGTGCGTGCGATCGCAAGGCGGAGGAAGGAGCCGACGCGGTGGGGGCACCTCCCGTGCCGGAAGGGCCACGGGGGACGTCGGCGACTGACGACAACGCGGCGTGGGGGTACCGCCCGTGCCCGAAGGGCTACGGGGGAGTGCGTGCCAGGGCACGCGAGCCCCGGCAAGATCCCAACGAGAGGCCCTAACGAGCGCCTTCTTGCGCGGGGGGTTCGACGGGCGCGCTCGTGGGCGCGGAGGGAGAGGGCGAGGGGTCCACCGGGCTGGCCACCGGCTCGGGCACGGGGTCGCCGCCGCCCGGGGATGCGGTGGGCGACGGGCCGCCGCCGGGTGCGGGAACTCCGCCGCCGGCGGAGGGTTTGGCGGGTGCGGAGACCGACGCCTTGGCGCCGGGCACCACCGGAACCCCCTTCGGGGCACCGCTCGACGCCGTGCCCGAGGGCCGCTGCGGCAGTACGGCGCCGGTGGAGTCGGTGGGCGCCGGGGCTCCGGGACGGTGGCCCGGGGCGTCGCCCGCGGAGACCGATTCGCTGGGAGCGGGCTCGACCTCCACCTTCTCCTTCTTCTTGCTCTCCGCGAACTGGCTGATGCCGGGCAGCCACGGTGCGGTGGAGCTGCCGCCGACGAGTGCGGTCACGAGGGTGACGGCGTAGCAGGCGCAGACGGCGGCCAGCACCCAGCCGGCCCGGCGGAACTTCTTGCTTCTGCGGCCGCTCTCATCCACGAACACCGGGCCGTCCGAGCCTTCCTGGGCGGGCGGTTCGGACGCCGGCTCCCCCAGTTTTCGGCCGAGTCCGTCCAGTTGGACGGTGACGTCGTTCGGCTCATGCGTATGCCCGGTAAGAGCATCTTCTTGCCAATTTTCCACAGCTGTGCGCACATCCCCCACTGGCTCAATACGGATGCGCGGACGTATGTCATGAACTCGGCCTGGGTCCCCACCCGCCCCGAGCGCCCTCTGTTGCACCGCATCCGGAGGGACGAACGTAGCCCACACGAGGTACCGAACGGGGGCTTCTGTCAGTTGTTGTCACACATGAGCGCGATGTCGCAATCCGGCAACCATTCCGAAGCCTCCCTTTCCAGCCAGCCCTCCCGCGCGCCCAGTTCGTCGACCGCCGCATGCAGGGCGTCCGCGCCGGGATGGCGCATTCCCCTGCGCCACACCATCGACAGCGGCGACAGCGGAACAGGGTCGACGATCGGGCGCATGACCGTGCCGGCCACGGCCGGGAAGTCCACCACCGCGAGGACCGGTTTGCGGGTCTTCGCCATCACCCGGCGGAACTCCTCGACACCCACCGCCACGGGCGCGGGCGGCGCGAGCGCGATCCCGCGGCCCTCGAACAGGCGCCGGGCGAGATCCGTCCACTCCAGCGTCCGGGGGTTGCCCGCACCGGCGTAGACGGTCTCCCCCGCGAGTGCGTCCAGCGGGACCTGCTCGCGCGCGGCCAGCGGATGATCGTCCGGCAGGACGACGCCCAGCGGTTCGTACCGGACGATCCGATGGGACAGCAGCGCCCGGACCGGGCCTTCGAGTCCGGCGAAGCGCCCGAAGGAGACGTCGAGCCGCCCCGCGACGATCTCGGCGGCGGCTCCCGTCAGCCCGCTCTCGAAGCGGGCCATCAGCTCGCAGTCGGGGGCGAGTTCACGCGCCCGCGCCAGGATGCGGCCGGACACCATGCCCTCGCTGTTGAGGTCCACGAGCAGCGGCCGGTCGGCGGCGGCGAAGGCGGCCCTCAGCTCGTCGTGCGCCGCGAGGACGGCCCGCGCGTACGGCAGCAGGCGTTCGCCGTCGGCCGTGAGTGTCACCCGCCGGGTGCTCCGTACGAACAGCACGGCCCCCAACTCCCGTTCCAGTCGCCTGACATCGCGGCTCAGCGCCTGCTGGGCGACGTACAGCCGGGCCGCGGCGCGGGTGAAGTGCAGTTCCTCGGCGACGGCGGCGAAGGCACGCAGCAGCCGCGGTTCTATGTCCATGGGCACCGGGCGAATTTACAACGCCGGTGCGTCAATCGGCCCCTCACAGGTGTTGGACCCCGTTCTGACCTGCGGCGATGATGGTTCCATGCCGTACGCCAGACTCTTCGCGACCCCGGGCACCCGCGCCTTCACCGCCGGGAATCTCCTCGCCCGTCTCCCCATGGGGATGTTCAGCGTCAGCGCGGTCATCATGATCGCCGGATCGCGGGGCTCCTACGCGCTCGCCGGCGCCGTCACCGCGACCGGTCTGGCGGCCACCGCGCTCGTCGCCCCGTGGACGGCCCGGCTCGTGGACCGCCACGGGCAGGCCCGCGTGGCCGTACCCGCGACCGCCCTCGCCGTGCTCGGCTCCCTCGCCCTCCTGCTGTGCATACGCTTCGACGCACCGGACTGGACGCTCTTCGCCGCGTACGCCGCCACCGCCACCACTCCCAACACCGGCGGCATGTCCCGCGCCCGGTGGGCCCACATCCACCGGGAGCCCACACCCGAGAACGCGGCCGCACTGCACACGGCGAACTCCTTCGAACAGGCCGCCGACGAGCTCTGCTTCATGCTCGGCCCGGCCCTCGCCGCCCTCCTGTGCTCGGCCCTCTTCCCGGAGGCGGGCACCCTGACCGGTGCGGTTCTGCTGCTGACCGGCGTCCTGATCTTCGCGGCCCAGCGCTCCACCGAGCCGCCGGTCTCCGACCGCACCCCCGGTGCGCGATCCCCCCTGCGCGCCCCGGGCATGACCTCCCTGCTCGCGGTCTTCCTGGTCACCGGCATGGTCTTCGGCGCCCTGGAGGTCAGCACGCTCGCCGTCCTCGACGGCCCCCGGGCCGGGCTGCTGCTGGGCCTCCAGGCCGCGGGTTCGTGCGCCGCGGGTCTGCTGTACGGAACGGTCCGCGCGGCCGGGAACCTTCCGGGCCGGCTCGCCGTCTGCCTGGCTGCCATGACCGCCCTGATGGTGCTGCCCCTGCTGGCGGCCCGCACCGGATCGGCCGTCGTTCTCGCGGCGGCCCTGCTGCTGGCGGGCGCCGCCACCGCACCGACGATGGTGACGGGCATGTCCCTGGTCCAGCGGATGACCCCCGAGGGCAGCCTCAACGAGGGCATGACGCTCGCCGTCACGGCGATCCTCGGCGGCATCGCGGCCGGCTCGGCCACGGCGGGCTGGACGGTCGAGCACGCGGGCGCTGCGTACGGGTACGCGATCCCGGTGTGTGCGGCCGCGCTGGCGCTGCTGCTGGCCGGCGTGGCAGGAGCAGACGCCGCAGCGAAGGCCCGGCTGTCGTAAGGGCGGGCCTTTCCGCCCCACGTCAGGGGCCGACTTCTCCGGACGGCTGTTGCTCCGGCACCGGCCCGTGGTTCACTAGTCTGAGAACGAACTAGTCGAACTCACGGAGTAGAGAGCAGAGTTGACTACAGATGGCCGCTGTGGAGTCGGGCTGGCTGCGGGGCGTGCTCCCGCTGGCGCTCGCCGCCGTGCTCGCCGACGGCGATCGGCACGGGTACGCGCTGGTACAGGAGTTGGCCGCCCGCGGTTTCGGCACGATCCGCGGCGGCGCCCTGTACCCGGTGCTCGGCCGACTGGAGACCGACGGTGTGGTGGAGGCGCGGTGGGAGCCCGGTGAGGGCGGACCCGGGCGCAAGGTCTACCGGCTCACCGACGCGGGGCGGGACCGGCTGCGTGAAGAGACCACCAGTTGGAAGCAGTTCTCCGACGCGATGGAACAACTCCTCGCCCAGAGCAGGCAGGCGCCGGAATGACGGATGAGACGACCCGGTGGAACGCCCGGGTTCGACTGGCGCTGGCCGCACAGTCGGTGGACAGGACGCTCGCGGACACGGTGCTGGACGAAGTCGCACAGCACTGCGCGGACAGCGGCGAGAGCCCCGAGGAAGCCTTCGGCACACCGGAGGCGTACGCGGCCACGGTGGTCGGCGAGCGTCTCCCGCCCGAGGAGCGTCTTCGTCACCGCATCCGGCCCGCTGCGACGATCCGCACCGCACTCGTCCCGATCGGTACGGCCGCTCTGGTGGCGGGTGCCGGTCTGTGGGCCATGGCCGGATTCACGCTGTCCCTGACCCCTGCCGGGCTGGTCGGCTCGTCGTTCGTCGCCGTCGCCCTGGCGGGCGGCCACTTCGCGGCCACCGCCACGCGCTCCCGGCTCCGCACCGCGGGACGCGTGCTCGTGGCCGCCGCGACGGTGCTGGGCGCGACGGCCTTCACCACCCTCTCCCGCGAAACCGTCGGCCATCTGCCCGCCCCGGCCCTGTGCCTCCTGGGCCTCGCGCTGCTCGGGTGGGCCACGCAGGACAAAGACACCGCAGACCCTGAAGGAGAAACGATGCAGCAGAGGACCGGCACACCGAGCACGGGCGGGCGCGAGGAGTGGCTCCGCCGGCTGCTCCAACTGCTCGAAGAGCGCCACGCCGTGCCCCGTGCGCGCGCCGCGGAGCTCACCAGGGAAGCCGCCGACCACCTCGCCGCCACCGGCCACGCGCCCGAGGAGGAGTTCGGGCCCGTGGAGCTGTACGCGCTGCGGCTCTCCGAAGAGGAGTCTCCCCGCCCGCGGTGGTGGCAGCGCGGCGACATCCAGAACGCGATACTCGCCGTGATCCTCGCCGGCTATCTGGTGGCGAATCTCGCTTCCGGCGGCCCGTTCTGGCAGACCGCCCTCGCCGCCGGCGCACTCGCCGTGAGTCTGGTGCTCGTCGCCCTTCCTGCGGTGCGGAGGCAACGCAACGGCTCGTCCCGTCGTCAACACCACTGACGGCTCCGCGGAATCGGTGCCGACGGCGCCCGCTGACCAGGAGCCCCGTCGACCGGCCCGCCCCAAGGACCGTTGGGGGACCTCCGGGCCGTGGTGCCCGGTCCGTCCGACCACGGGGGTGGGAGCCGTCAGGGCGTCCGGTCTGGCCTTGTGCCGGTCCCTCGCGGTCCAGGAACGCCGGCGCCGCCCCCGGGGCCGACGACCCGGCGCGCGGACACCGCCCCCTCCCCGTCTCCTCCCCCCGAGAGAACTCCTGCCATGCTCAGAGCCGAGTCCGGCTTCAGTGTTCTGTCCGACGATTACGCCGCCGACCCCTACCCGTACTTCGCCGGACTGAGGGAACGACAACCAGTGCACTACGAGCCGGCGATCGACAGCTACTTCCTCTCCCGCCACCACGACGTGAAGCGGGTGCTGACCGACCATCAGGCGTTCAGCACCGAGACACTGCAGGTACGCGCCGAGCCGGTGATGCGCGGTCCGGTCCTCGCTCAGATGACCGGGGCCGAGCACACCGCCAAACGAAAGATCGTCGTCCGGGGCTTCACCGGGCAGGCCCTTCAGGACCACATACGCGCCATCCACGCCAACGCCGCCGAGCTCATCGAACCGTTCCTCCCCCGCGGCCGGGTGGATCTCGTCAACGACTTCGGCAAGCCCCTGGCCGTCCATGTGACGCTCGACGTCCTCGGCCTGGACAAGGAGGACTGGCAGCAGGTCGCCGACTGGCACAGCGGGGTCGCCGAGTTCATCACCAGCATCGTCCTCACCCCGGAGCGCCGCCGGCACTGTCTGGACTGTGCCGAGCAGCTGGAGGCCTACCTCGTCCCGATCATCGAAGAACGGCGCCGTCACCCGGGCGACGACCTCATATCGACGCTGTGCACCGCAGAGTTCGACGGCATCGGCATGAGCAATCGCGAGGTCACCGCGCTGATCATCAATGTCCTTGCGGCCTCCACCGAGCCTGCCGACAAGACCCTCGCCCTGCTCGTCAAGCATCTCGTCGACCACCCCGAGCAGCTGGCCCAGGTCCGCAGCGACCCGGCCCTGCTGCCCGCCGCGATCGCCGAGACCCTGCGGTACACCCCGCCGGTCCAGCTCATTCCCCGCTCGTCGGAGAAGGACGCCGAGTTCGCCGGCACCACCGTCCCGGCAGGCGCCACCGTCTTCTGCATGATCGGCGCGGCCAACCGCGACCCCGACGCCTTCAGTGCCCCGGACACCTTCGACATCCACCGCCCGGACCTGGGCACCGCCCGCTCGTTCACCGCCGCCGCCCAGCACCTGGCCTTCGGCACGGGGCTCCACCAGTGCGTCGGTGCGGCCTTCGCGCGCGCCGAGATCGAGACCGTCGCCGCGATGCTCCTCCCCCTGCTCGACCGGGTCCGCTTCAGCCCCGGGTTCGTCTACCGGGAGACCGGCCTGTACACCCGCGGCCCCGCATCGCTGTCCCTGGACTTCTCCCCCGTCCACGAAGGCGCCCCCGCGTGACACACCGCCCCCGGACCGGTGCCCGGCGCTCCGGCCGGTGATGGCCTTCCCCGGCTCCCCAAGCCGGGTCCGCACAGAACCGCCACCCCCCTCCAGGAAGAGACCCCCGTGACGCCGACCGACATCACCAGAGCCATCAACGACCTGCTGTTCACCCCGGGTCTCGACCTCGCCGAAGCCATCGACCGGCACTTCACCCCCGACTACCGTCAGCGCACCGACGGCGTGTGGAGCGACCGAGCCGCCTTCACCCAGCACATGACCCGTCTGCGTTCCCTGGTCCGCAGCGGTCACATCGAGGTCCAGGACGAGTTCCGCGACGGACTGCGCTACGCCGACCGCCACACCGTCACCCTCACCCAGGAGAACGGCCGCACCTCCCGCACCGAGGTGTACCTGTTCGCCGAGCTGGGCCCCGACGGGCGTTTCCGACGCGTCGAGGAAACGACTCTCCTGCTCACCGGCCACCCCGACGACGAGAATCTGGGCCGCGTCGACTGACCTACGGGGCAAGGCTTCTGTCAGGACCCCAGGGAGGTACGGCGGCGTGGAACGGCCTTCGTAGCGAACGGCCTTCGTACCTCCGCGGGGAAAGCACACGAACACCCGGAACACGGAAACACCGGAAGACCGAAAACGAGGTGGGGAGCCGTCATGGGGTCCGTCGGGGAAAGACTGAGCAGCGCGCGAGGGCGCGCCTTCATCGGCCGGGAAGAGGAACTCGACCGCTTCGCACAGGCGTTGACCGGCGATCCCCACGCCCCCCTCGTGTTCTACGCGTACGGGCCGGGCGGCATCGGCAAGTCGACTCTGGTGCGGCGTCTGGCGGACCGGGCCCGTACGGCGGGCCGGTCGTCCGTAGAACTCGACGGACGTTTCGTCAGCCGTGACCCCGCCGACTTCGAGCGCGCCGCCGCCCCCTTTCTGGACGTCCCCGGCACGGTCCTGATCGTCGACTCCTTCGAGCACTGCCAGTGGCTCGAGAGCTGGCTGTGGCAGCACTTCCTTCCCCGCGCCGCGGACGGCGCCCTGGCCGTTCTGGCCGGGCGTCTCCCGCCGCAGGCGCAGTGGAGTGCCGATCCCGCGTGGGCGGGGGTCCTGCACGTCACCGAACTGAAGCCGTTCGCCGAGGACCAGGCCCGCAGTCTGCTGGCCGCGGCGGAGCTCCGTCCCGAGCTGCGTGAGCGGGTGCTCCGCTTCGCCGGCGGCAACCCGCTGGCTCTGTCCCTGGCGGCCGCCGCCGGCTCGGGGTCGGCAGGCTGGAGCACGGAGGAGACCTGGGCCCCCTCCGCCGATGTCCTGCGCACGCTGCTGGCCGGGCTGATCGGCGAGGTGCCCACGGCGGCCCACCGCCGGGCCCTGGAGGTGGCGGCGCAGGCCCACTCCACGTCAGAGGAACTGCTGTCCTCGGTCCTGCCCGAGGAAGACGCCCACGTGCTCTTCTCCTGGCTCCGCGACCTGCCCTTCATGGAGTCGGCGCACCGGGGCCTCCACCCGCACGACGCCGCACGCGAGACGCTGGCCGCCGACCTGCGCTGGCGGGCGCCCCATGCCTTCGTCACGATGCGCCAGCGACTGGCGGACGAGTACCTGCGCCTCCTGCGCGAGGCACCCGAGGAGCGTGTGTGGACCGTCACCGACGAACTCTTCTACCTCTTCAAGGAGATGGAGACCCTGGCGCGGGTGCGTACCTGGTCCCGCGAGGACGAGGTCCACGACCGCCCGCTGCACCCCGGTGACATCGATGTCGTCCTCCGCATGGCCGAGGAGACCGAGGGTCCCGCCTCGGCGGACATCGTCCGCCACTGGGCGCGGCGCCAGCCGCAGGCGTTCAGCGTCTACCGTCTCGTGAGCACGGGCCGGACCGTGGCGTTCACGACCCGGCTCGTCCTGCCGGCCCCGCCCGACCCCCAGGACCTGGCCGCCGATCCCGTCGTCGCGGCGGCCTGGGCGCACACCGAGGCCACCGCGCCCGTCGGCCCCGGCGAGCACATCGGCATCAGCCGTTTCTCGGTCTACCCCGAGCGGTACCAGGTCCCCTCGCGCGTCATCGACCTGAGCAGTTCCCGGGCCCAGGCGGAAGCGGCCCGTGCCCGCGGACGCGCGTACGGCTTCGCCGTCTTCCAGGACGCCGACGCCTGGGCCGTACGCGTCAAGGGCTCCCTCATGGACACCGGTGCACGGCCGCTGGTCGGCGAGCACACCTACGGTCTGTTCTGCGTCGACTGGCGCCAGGAGACCGTCGAATCGTGGCTCCATCGCTTCATTTCGGCCACCGAGGTGCCCGCCCGGTCAGGCCCTCCGGGCATCTCCCGCAGCACGTTCGACCAGGCCGTACGCGAAGCCCTGGCGCACTGGCGGGATACGGGAGCCTTCTCCGCCTGTGCGCTGATGCGCGCCCGCCTCACGGCCGACCTCACCGAACCCGTCGAGGAGTTGCGCGCCCTGCTGCGCCAGGCCGTCGACGAACTCGCCCGCGACCCGCGTGGGGTGCGCGCCCGCGACGCCCTGACCGCGGGGTACTTCTCCGGCGCACCCACCCAGGAAGCCGCCGCCCGCCGTCTCGGCCTCCCCTACGGCACCTACCGTCGCCACCTCCGGCAGGGCCTGGACCTGCTGTGCGAGGCGCTGTGGCAGTGGGAGCTGCACGGCCCCGACGGGGACGAGCGGCGCCCGGTGCCGACGCAGACGTGAGCGGGCACGGGGCCGGCGCACGCGTCAGGGCACACAGGGCCGGCGCGGACATGAGAGCCGGGGCCGTCGCGGACTGAGGCCGCCGGGTGCGCCGGGCCCGGGCCGCGTGGACAGGTGCGGACAGGACTGGACAGTCAACGCCCCTGCCGGGCATGGAAAGTGGACACCGCCCGACATGAGGCTGTGCGCCATGAACCTTGGACGCACGAAGGACCAGGCATCCCCCGCCCGCCGGCCGGGTGCCGTGCTCGCGGCGCTCGCCGCTGCGCAGTTCACCGTCATGCTCGCCACCTCGATCGTGAACGTGGCTCTGCCGCAGATCCGTTCCGGTGTGGACCTGTCGGCCGACGGCACCACCTGGGTGATCAACGCCTACGGCCTGGCGTTCGGGGCGCTGCTCCTGGCCGGGGGCCGGGCGGCCGACCTCCTCGGCCGCCGCCGGGTGCTGATCGCCGGCCTGGCACTGTTCGCGGGGGCCTCGCTGGCAGCGGGGCTCGCCACCTCCGCGGGCGTCCTGATCGCCGCCCGGGCCGTCCAGGGGCTCGGCGCCGCCGCCATCGCCCCGGCCGCACTCGCCCTGACCATGGGCCTGTTCCCGTCCGGCGCGGGCCGCGGCAGGGCGCTGGGCGTATGGGGCGCGGTCTCCGGCGCGGGAGGGGCGGGCGGCGTCCTGCTGGGCGGCGTGCTCACCCAGGCATGGGGCTGGCCCTGGATCTTCCACTCCGTCGCGCTCGGGGCGGTGCTGGTGCTCGTCGCGGTGGCGGCGCTCGTGCCACCGGCCTCCGTCGGGGCGTCCGAGCGGTTCGACCTGCTGGGCACCGCCACCGTCACCGTCGCCCTGACCTGCCTGGTGTGGGGGCTGACCACCGCACGCGGCACCGGCTGGACGGACGCCCGCGTGCTGGGCGCCCTCGCCGGCGCCGGCACGCTGCTCGCGGCCTTCGCCGTGATCGAGACGCGCCGGCCGAACGCGCTGATACCCCCGCGGCTGTTCACCACCGGCCGTGTCGCCGCGGGAAATCTGCTGATGGCCCTGCTGGGGTCCGTGTGGATCGCCCTGTTCTTCTTCCTGCCGCTGTATCAGCAACAGGTCCTCGGGATGGACCCCTTGGCGACCGGAGCGGGCCAACTCCCGCTCGCCGTGGCCAATATGCTCGGCGCCGCCGTCGCACCTCGCATCTCCCGGCGCATCGGCGGCACCGCCACGGTGACCACGGCCCTGCTCGTCGAGGCCGCCGGACTGCTGTGGCTGTCACGGCTCAGCGCCGACGGGAGCTATCTCGCCGATGTCCTCGGACCGAGCATCCTCGTCGGACTCGGCCTGAGCATCGCCTTCGTCCAGCTCACCGCACTCGCCGTGGACGGTGTCCCGCCGCAGGACGCGGGTCTGGCCGGCGGGCTGGTGAACACCACCCGCCAGGTCGGCGGCGCGATCGGTCTCGCCGCCCTGGCGACCCTGGCCGCCTCCGTCACGGCTCACGCCTCCACCCAGCAGTCCCACGTCGAGGCCCTGAGCGCCGGTTACCGGGCCGCCTTCCTGGTCTCGGCCGCGGTACTGGCCGTCGCCGCACTCCTGGCGGTGCCGCTCACCCGCCGCGGCCGCACCGGCCCCGACGCGCTCCCGCCCACCGCGGCCGCTGCCACGGCGCCGCGGCCGCAGTACCGGACGGCCGATCAGACACCCGTCGCCTGAGCCGGCGACCCGAGCCGGCCCGACCCGACCAGATCCACCTCAGTCACCACCACCACCGAAGAGGGAACCCATGCACACCATCGACTCCACCGCCCCCGTCGTCGTCAGCCTGACCACGACCATCGACGCCCCGCTCGCCACCGTCTGGGCGCTGCACACCGACATCGACAACTGGCCGGTCTGGAACGCGGACATCGACCGGGCCGTGCTCAGCGGACCGGTGGCCGTCGGCACCGACTTCACCTGGCTCACCCACGGGATGACCATCACCTCCACCGTCCACGAACTCGTCCACGAGCGGCGGATCGTCTGGGGCGGAACCGTCCAGGGCATCGTCGGCATCCACGCCTGGACCTTCGAGCAGGCCGGCGATCAGGTCGTCGTCCGCACCGAGGAGTCCTGGAGCGGTGAGCCCGTCGACGCCGCGACCGACGAACTCGGCGCGGCCCTGAAGGCCTCCCTGGAGAGCTGGCTCGGCTCCCTCAAGGCCCGCGCCGAGCAGACGGCCTGAGCGCCCCTCCCCCGAACCTCGCACGCGCAGCACGCACACACGCAGCACGCAGCACGCAGCACGCAGCACGCAGCACCACGACCAACGACGAATCCGAGGACGCGCACATGAGCAGCAAGCCCTATCTGACCGGCCATTACACCCCCGTCGCCGACGAGATCACCGCCACCGGCCTCACCGTCGAGGGCACCCTGCCCCCCGAGCTGACCGGCCGTCTGATCCGCAACGGCCACAACCCCAAGCCCGGCGTCACGCCGACCCACTGGTTCAAGGGCAGCGGCATGGTCCACGGCATACGGCTCCGCGAGGGCCGCGCCGAGTGGTACCGCAACCGCTGGGTGCACACCCCCGCCCTGGACGGCGCCCCGTACATGACCGAGCGCGGCCCGGACCTCACCGCGAGCACCGCCGGGACCCACGTCATCGAGCACGCCGGACGGCTCCTCGCCCTGTGCGAGGCGAACGTCCCCTTCGAGCTCACCCCGGAGCTGGAGACGATCGGCGCCCATGACTTCGACGGCCGGCTGCGTACGGCGATGACCGCCCACCCCAAGGAGGACCCGCTGACGGGGGAGCTCCACTTCTTCGGCTCCTCGCCGTTCCCGCCCCACCTCGTGTACTACGTCTGCGACGCCAAGGGGGCGATCGTCCACACCGCCGAGATCCCGGGCGCGACCGCCTCCCTCAAGCACGACTTCGCCATCACGCGCCGCCATGTCGTCTTCATCGAGGGCAACGTCACCTTCGACCCCGCCGAGCACTCCGGCATCCCGTACGGCTGGAGCGACCAGCAGCCCGCCCGCATCGGCATCATGCCGCGCACGGACGACGGCGCCCGGCACGTGCGCTGGTTCTCCATCGAGCCGGGCAACATGCTGCACGTCTCCAACGCCTACGAGGACGGCCAGGGCCGCATCGTCCTGGAAGGCCCCACCGTGGACCGCGAGGGGTTCCGGCTCTCCTGGAACTGGTGGGTCGGCGCACCCGGGCGCGGCACCGAGCCCAACACCCGCTCCTACACCCGCCGCTGGGTGATCGACATGGCGACCGGCACCGTCGACGAGCAGATCATCGACGACCTCGCCGTGGAGTTCCCGACCCTCAACGAGGACTACCTGGGCGCCGAGAACCGCTACCAGTACGCGGTGTCCTTCCCCGACCAGGAAGGCTTCGGCGGCTACGGCGTCGTCAAGTACGACCGCACCACGGGCGCCCGCCGCATCCACCAGGTCGGCGACGCCCGGCTGCCCAGCGAGGCGGTGTTCGTCCCGGCGGCCGGCGCCACCAGCGAGGACGACGGCTATCTGCTCACCGTCGTCTCCGACCTCAAGCAGGACGCCTCGCAGCTGCTGGTCCTGGACGCCTCCGGTCTCGACCGGGTCGCCACCGTCCATCTGCCCCGCCGCGTGCCCGCCGGCATCCACGGCTCCTGGATCCCCGACAACGCCCTGGACACCGGCGAGCACTGACCCGCTCCCGTCCCCGTCGGCACAGCCGGGGACGACCGGCGGTGGGCGGCTCCGGGCCGACCTCCCGGAGCCGCCCACCGCCCCCACCCCCATCCGTACGCCACCCCGGAGGAACCCCATGTCCGTCGCAGCCCCCGCACGTCCCATGGCCGCCGTCCCCCATGCCACCCCGAGCCGTCTCGCGAACGAGGTCGACAACCGCGCGGCCTATGTCAGCTTCGGACTCGCCTACCTGCTCGGACACGGCGCCGCCGCCGTCTCCCACGGCGACGACCCCCTGCTCGACCTGCCCGGCTGGCTGCCCACCACGCTCCTCGGCATCGGCCTGGTCACCGGCGTCACCCAGGCCACCGTCGCCGCCCTGCGCGCCCAGCGCGGGGCGCCCGGGCCGGACGTCCTCTCCGGCAAACTGCTCGGCGCCGCGTGGGTCGCCGCCTTCACCGCGCTGTTCCTCGCGATCACCGGCCTGGCGTCCGCGGTCGACATGCCGGATCTCCAGACCGTCCTCTGGCCCGCCGGTTCCGGCCTCGTCGTCGGCCTGCTCTACCTCGCCGAAGGCGCGGCACGACGCAACCTGCTGCACTACGGCCTCGGCGTCTGGCTGGCCCTGATCTCCTCCGCGGCGCTCTTCCTCGGCACCCCCGGCCTCTACGGGGTCCTCGCCCTCGCGGTCGGCGGCGCCTACGCCCTCGCCGCGGTGCTGGAGCGCCGCCGCCTCGCGCGGCTCGCGGGGCATCCCCAGGCATGACAAAGGCCCGGCTGCCGTGACCGGCAGCCGGGCCTTCGCCCACATGGGGGTCCACACAAGGTGGGAGTGGAGATGGCGGGAATCGAACCCGCGTCCAACGGTGCAGAATCAGGACTTCTCCGAGCGCAGTCCGCTGCGATTTTCTCAGCCCCGGAGATCACGCGGACAAGTCTCCGACGGGCTCAGTCACTGTTTGGTTTCCCTCTGCTCCCCGTGACCGGGTTCAGAGGTTTAGTTCCCTAGATGACGTCAGGAACCGGGTCGGGAACAGCCCCGGGCTGACGCTCCATAGTGAAGGTTCGTTCTACTGCCTGAGATCAGGCAGCGAGGGCGAAGGCTTCGGAGGTATCGCGCTTGGAATTGGCGATTATTGTTTGCGACACGTGGTTAACGAGATCATTGCCGCTTCCTCGGCTCGCTTCTCCTGCTTCGACATCCGCTGTCGAAACCGATCATCCCCATGTTGATTTTTCAAAGGCGCCCCTGCGAGAGGGGCTGTCGCCATCGTACGTGACCAACGCGGCCACATGCCACCGTATTCCCGCGGGTCAGGCCTTCATGCCCGCCACCCCGGAGCCCCGGGGCGCCGCCGGTCTCCCGGACCCCGCCGCGCGGCCCTCAGGCCCGCTGGCGGCGGCGGACCGCGGAGACCGCGCGGTCGGTCTCACGGCGGTCCTGCTTCTCCCGCAGCGTCTGCCGCTTGTCGTACTCCTTCTTGCCCTTCGCCAGCGCGATCTCGACCTTCGCCCGGCCGTCCTTGAAGTACAGCGCCAGAGGCACGATGGTGTGCCCCGTCTCCTGCGCCTTGGACTCCAGCTTGTCGATCTCCTCGCGGTGCATGAGGAGCTTCCGCCGGCGGCGGGCCGAGTGGTTGGTCCAGGTGCCCTGGCTGTACTCGGGGACGTGCACGTTGTGCAGCCACGCCTCGTGTCCGTCGATCTGGACGAAGCCGTCCGCCAGCGAGGCCCGCCCCTGACGCAGCGACTTCACCTCGGTACCCATCAGCACGAGCCCGCACTCGTAGGTGTCGAGGATGAGGTAGTCGTGCCGCGCCTTCTTGTTCTGCGCGATCAGCTTGCGCCCTTTTTCCTTAGCCATAGTGCGGTCATTTTCGCACTACGACCCACCCCCGAGGCCACTCAATACCGTGCGGGCCCGTTCCTCGGCGCCTTCGGCGGCCAGCAGGTCCGGTGTGATGCCCCGTCCGTCGACGCTGTGACCGGCCGGTGTGCGGTAGTGCCCGACCGTCAGCTCGGCGACCGATCCGTCCGGCAGCCGGCTGGGCATCTGCACCGATCCCTTGCCGAAGGTGCGCGAACCGACGGCGATCGCGCGGCCGCGGTCCTGGAGTGCCCCGGTCACCAGCTCGGCCGCGCTCATCGTGCCGCTGTCGACCAGGGCGACCACGGGCCTGACGGTGTCCCCGCCCGCCGAGGCGTAGAGGGAGCGCTGCTCACCCCGTATGTCGTACGTGGCGACGAGTCCGCCGTCCAGGAAAGCGGAGGCCGCGGCGACGGCCTCGGCGACCAGACCGCCCGCGTTGCCGCGCAGATCGAGCAGGACACCCGCACCGGCAGGGGCGGACCGCACCGCGTCCCGCACGCGGGCGCCCGAGCCCTTGGTGAAGGAGGAGACCCGGATCATCACGGCACCGTCCTGGAGGTGACGGACGGTGACGGTCTCGGTGCTGAGTGTCGTACGCGTCAGGGTCTCGGTCCACGCCCGGCCGGCGCGCTCCATACCGAGGGCCACGCGCGTGCGCTCACTCCCCCGCAGCAGGGCCACGACCTCGGTGACGGGACGGTCGGCCACCCGCCTGCCGTCGATGGTGCGCAGCCGGTCGCCGGCCTCGATGCCCGCCTTCTCCGCGGGGCCGCCGGACTGGACCCGGGCCACTTCGACGCGTCCGTCGGCGGCCCGGCGGGCGGTGAGGCCGACACCGGTGTACTCGCCGTCGAGTGCCTGCTGGAAGTCCGCGTACTCCTCGCGGTCGTACACCGCACCCCAGCGGTCGCCGCTGCGGCTGACGACTTCCTCGGCCGCCTTCGTCCCCGACTTGCCGTCGGCCATGGCCTCGGCCGCGGCACGGGCCAGAGCGTCGCGGTCGACGGTGGCGGCGGCGGGCCGGGCGGCCAGCGGACGGGGGGCGTTGTCGTCCTCGCGCGGCAGGGCGTTGGTGGCCGCCGCGGTGGCGAGAACACTCGCAAAGACCAATGTCAGGGCCGCCCCGCGGCGAATGCGGCGGGGCCGAGGACAGAACTCCGGGCCCGGCATGGCGACGAGTCTAGGCCAAGCGAAGGGCGCCGTACGGTTGTTGCCCGTACGGCGCCCGGGGCGCTTGTCACACCTTGAGGTACTTGCGCAATGCGATGAAAGCGGCCATGGCAGGCATCAGCAGACCGATCGCAATCACCAGCGGGAGCTTGGTGACGACCGCGTCCCAGCCGATGAAATTGACCAGCTGCATCTTCTCGGACAGCGCCAGACCGTGGTCGATCAGGAAGTATCTGCCGACGAGCAGCATCAGCGAGGCGACCAGACCGCCCAACAGGCCCGCGAACGCGGCCTCCATGATGAACGGCATCTGGATGTAGAAGCTGGACGCTCCCACCAGCCGCATGATCCCGGTCTCACGCCTACGGCTGAACGCCGACACACGCACGGTGTTGACGATCAGCATCAGCGCAATCACCAGCATCAGCGCCATCACGAACAGTGCCGCTATGTTCATGCCGTTCATCAGGGAGAAGAGATTCTCCAGGATGTTGCGCTGGTCCTGGACGGACTGCACGCCGTCCCGGCCGGCGAAGGCGGTGGCGACCACCTTGTACTTCTCCGGGTCGTCCAGCTTGACCCGGAACGACTCCTGCATCTGGTCCGGCGTGATGGTGGACGCGATGGGAGTGTCGCCGTACTGGTCGCGGTAGTGCTTGTACGCCTCCTCGGCCGTCTCGTGATGGACCGAGTCGACCACGTCCATCTTCTTGAGATCGCCCTCGATCTGCTGCTTCTGCTGTGCGGTGACCGCGCCCTTGGCGCACTTGGGCGACGTGGAGGCGTCGTTCTTGTTGCACAGGAAGATGGAGACGTTGACCTTGTCGTACCAGAAGTCCTTCATGGTGCTGACCTGCTCGCGCATGAGCAGCGCGCCGCCGAAGAGGGCGAGCGACAGAGCCACGGAGACGATGACGGCGAAGGTCATGGTGAGATTGCGACGGAGACCTACGCCGATCTCCGACAGTACGAACTGGGCGCGCATCGCGTGCGTTCAGCCTTTCCTTAGCTCAGTGCTGGTAGCCGTAGACGCCGCGTGCCTGGTCGCGTACGAGACGGCCCTTCTCGAGCTCGATCACACGCTTGCGCATCTGGTCGACGATGTTCTGGTCGTGGGTCGCCATCACGACGGTCGTACCGGTCCTGTTGATCCGGTCCAGCAGCTTCATGATGCCGACGGACGTCTGCGGGTCGAGGTTGCCGGTCGGCTCGTCCGCGATCAGCAGCATGGGCCGGTTGACGAACGCCCGCGCGATCGCGACACGCTGCTGCTCACCGCCGGAGAGCTCACCGGGCATCCGGTCCTCCTTGCCGCCGAGTCCGACGAGGTCGAGGACCTGCGGCACGGCCTTGCGGATCTCACCGCGCGGCTTGCCGATGACCTCCTGCGCGAATGCCACGTTCTCCGCGACGGTCTTGTTGGGCAGGAGACGGAAGTCCTGGAAGACGGTGCCCAGCTGGCGGCGCATGTGCGGCACCTTGAAGTTGGACAGCCGTGCCAGGTCCTTGCCGAGGACATGCACGAGCCCCTGGCTTGCACGCTCCTCGCGGAGGACCAGCCGCAGAAAGGTCGACTTGCCGGAACCGGAGGAACCCACCAGGAAGACGAACTCTCCCTTCTCGATCTCGAGGGAGACGTCACGCAGGGCGGGGCGGTTCTGCTTGGGGTAGCTCTTGGAGACGTTGTCGAATCGGATCACGGGTGCACCACGGTCGGCCGGGAGTAGGTGTGCGTGACACTACGCGAAGCGGGGTTGCGGGCGCAGTCAGCAGTCTGGGTTGCGTACTTTGTCACGTCACGGTTGACGAAGGAACCGGTGGGGCGCGCCGAAAAGCGCCCGAGCTGGCATGGTGGTAGGGGAACAGTGTCGTTCCCCTGTGCGTTGTCGGGAAAGAACTGTGCATACGGTCCGCGCCCGCGGCTCCGGCGCGCGGGAGGAGGAGAGCGCATGACCTACGACCGATTGGTGTGCGCGAACTGCGCGGCCCCGGTGAATGAGGGCCGCTGCCCGGTGTGCCGGGCGAACCGCGAGCGACTCCAGCAGGAGGGACCGTTCGGCGGTCTGAGCCCGGTGGCGCTGCTGACGCTGCTGGTGGTGCTGATCGCGGCGCTGGCGCTGCTGGCCGCGCACCAGACCGCGTAGGACGTACGCAAAAGGAGGGCCCGGGGCGCTGAGCGCGCCCCGGGCCCTCCTTTCTGTGTGCTGTGCGCTACGCGCCGTAATGCTTAGACGGCGGTGCGGTTGCTGCCCACGAGACGGGGGAGCATCCGGAAGCCGATACCACCGGCGATCATGGTGGCAGCACCGAGGAGCAGGAAGGTGGTCTCGGCGGCGCCGGTCTCCGCCAGCTCCTCCTTGGCCTGGCCCTGCTCGACCGGCTGGGAGCCGGCGTTGTCGGTGTCGGTGTTGTTGCCGTCGCCGTCGATGACACCACCGTCGGTGTCGGTGCCACCGGTGCCGCCCGGCGTGGTGGACTCGGACGGGTCAGGGTTCTCGGTCGGGTCCTCGGTCGGAGGCTCCTCGGTGGGAGGCTCCTCCGTCGGCGGCTCCTCGGTGGGAGGCTCCTCCGTCGGCGGCTCCTCGGTCGGAGGCTCCTCCGTCGGCGGCTCCTCGGTCGGAGGCTCCTCCGTCGGCGTCGGGTCCGGGATCACGGTCGGCAGGCCCGTCGGCTCCGGCGGGTTGAGACCCAGGCCGGCGTCGATGCCGTTCCGGTCAGCGTTGACCGAGGCGTCGAGGGGACCCACGTTGATGTCCACGCCGACGGCCGAGGCGGCGCCCGCGGCGGTCAGCGACGCGCCGGCGGCGATCACCGCGCCGGCGGCTATGCGCGCTACGCGGATCCGCGTCTTCTTCGTCATCTGGCTGCTACCCCCAGTAGCTAATCGTCAATGGAGCAGCGTCCGGGGCTGCGGCCGCAGAGGTATTGACGTCTCCCCCACATCACACGCGCCCCAGAGATACGCATGCCGAGCGTCACCCTTCCCACTTTTCGCGGACGCGTCAAGGTCGTTGCGCGTGCGATGTCCGGTATGCGGGAGGTTGCCTGACCTGCGCCGATGCAACTGTGACATAAAAGGGAACTGCCGCCCCGCAGAGGGTGGTTACCTTGTCGACAAAGCACTGTTCTGGCAGGCTCGCCGCTTGCGGTAGTGAACAACAACCACTCGATCGTGGGTAGTTGCGGCAGCTTGATCATCCCCTGCCACTCACCCGTGGGTGTATCGGGCTACCGTGTACGCAGTTGGACCGGTGAGCCCCGCCTCTGTGCCGTCGCGCATGTCCAGGACTTCAAAGCCGGCACCCTCCACGTATCGATCCAGCTCGCGAGGGAACAGGACACGCCTGCGGATCTCGTCCAGCGCCTCGTCGCCCGAGGGGAGCACCCAGTGCCGGTGCGTGGTGTTGATCTGGGTCCGTAGGTCCCACTCATGTCGGATGGTGACCGTGGCGGGTCCCCAAGGGGTGTCAACCGTGGCGGCAATCGGCTCAGTCCAGGTGATCGGGGCGACAGGGGAGCACAGCACAAGCAGCGTGCCCGGCAGGGCATGGGCCGCGAATGTGGCGAAGACCTGGCTGATCTCCTCGTTGTCGTGCACGTAGGCCAGGCTGTTGCCCATACAGGTCACCACGTCCATGCGCTTGCCGAGTCGTGTGGTGCGCATGTCCCCGGTGCGGATGTCCAGCCCCGGCCGGGCCTGGTGGGCGTAGTCGACAAGTCCGGGCTGGAGATCCACGCCGATGCACTCGAAGCGCTCGGCCAGGATCTCCAGATCCCGGCCGGTACCGCATCCGAAATCGACCAGAGTCCGGGCGTCCGGCCGGTGCAGCTCGATCAGGGGCCGGCACATCCCGGCGCTTGCGCTGCCTGACTGCACCACGTCGTAAAGAGCCGGATCGCGGTACAAGAGGTTGGTGGCTTCCACGTACTCGGCTTCCGTGTCGGGGCTGGTCACATGAGACTTCGCAGTCCGACCTCCAAGGCGAGCACATCGCACAGCAGGTCAGGGACGACCAAGGCGGCGTCGGCATCCTTGCCCGCCTGGATGAGAGCCTTGCCGTCAACGTAGCCGAGGTCCACCAGAACCGAATCCTGCAGCATGTCGTCCAGCACGGGCAGGCCGTAGGAACGCAGGCCCTTCTCCAGGACGGCCAGGAAGTTCTCCGGCTCGGTCGGCGCCGCCACCCACTCGGGCAGGCCCGCCCGCCTGATCCGCTCACGGAACAACGCCTTGCCGCGCTTGTGCTCGCGCGGCAACTGCTCCATGAACCGCACAATCCACGGGTGCACCAACGGGCTCACGGGCCAGATCCCGGCCCGGAGGAATCCGGGGTTGTGCATCCCGAACGACATCAGGGTCGGTACGGGCACTACCGGGATGGGGGCCATGTGCTCGTCCACCTCAGCGAGCGCACGGACTGCTTTGGCTCCGAGCCACGGTACGGGTTCCGGCGTCGGCAGTTCGGCGAGTGTCCTGGAGTGGTGGGCGTTGACCTCGTCCCCTCCGCTGCCGGTGAACATCACCTCGCACCGCCGGGCGTCTGCCTGCTCCCGCACGACGTCGAACGCCTCCTGGTAGAAGGCTCCCGCCGGATCGTGCGGCTTGCCCAGGGCGCGTACGCCTCCGGGGCAGAAGGGTGGGTGCTGCATGGCGGGGGTGGCCGTGTCCAGGAAGCCGCAGTGCTCCACAAGGGCCCGGCGTCGCTCGTGTTGCTGCCTGCCGGTGCTTCCTCCCACCAGCAGGCCGAAACTGTGCACCTCGGGGAAGCAGGCCGCTTTCAGGGCCAGGGCGACGTTCCCGGAGTCCGCGCCGCCGGACAGCTCAAGACCCACGCATCCGGTGGCCGTCGGCGCCTGACGGATCACGTCGGTCAGCAACTCGTCCAGAGCCGCAAGAGGATCAATGCCGGGCCGCAGCTTGCGCGGCTCAAGTACATGCTCGGCCGGCTCCGGGTAGTGGATGCTGAGCCCCGCGCTCGTGAACCTGGCCGACGCCCGTTCGGTGAGGCGGTAGACACCTTCGAACAGCGTCTCGCACGTGTAGCGGTGCTGCCTCGTCAGTGTTCGGGCTACCACGCGCGGCACCAAGCGGTCAGCCCGTAGATACGGTCGCAACACGGTCAGATCCCATGACGCGTGCAACTCGCCGTCCCTCTCTGTCAGGTAGAGCGGCGCTGTGCCGAGGACGCCTGCTGCCAGCCTGACCTCTCCGGGCCCCATGGTGATCGCGACGAAATCCGCCTCGTCCCCCTTGCACTCCTTCACACGGACCCGTACGCGCGGCGCCAGGTCGTCGTTGACCTCCATGACCAACGTGGAGACGTTCACAGACTCGATCCAACTCTCGCCGTTGACCCAACGGCCCCCGTCCGTGCTCCACTTGGGCTCCTGGAGATCGAACAGGCGCAGACGCATCGACAGCATGTCGTCCCTTTCCGATGTCGTGCGGCGGGGCGGGGCCGCGAACGGCCCCGCCCCGCCTGGCGTCAGCCCTGGATCACTTGCTGCAGTGGTCGCCGTTGTTGTCGCCGCCGCCCGGCATCTTGTCGAGCAGCGCGGCCTCGACAGCCGGGACGCCGGTGATCAGGTCGCCGGTGAACAGCTCGTCCACGTTCATCGCTCTCTCCCTTACGGTTTTCAGTGGACTCCGCGGCAGATGCTGCGGAGTTGGACCCGTCCGGCTGCCGGACCCTTGCGAAGAAGGCGGCCGGACGGGGTGCCCGCCGCTTCCGACGGCGGGCCCTCCCTCATCACAGGTGGGGAGCCTGGATGCGTGACGGGGAGGAGTCAGGTGGGTGTGGACGCGACGGCCACGCCCAGGACGAAGCCGCCCGTCCCGTGATGGTGATGAGCAGGAGGGGTCCGGCGCAGCGGCCGACGACTGCGGCCAGCCGGTTCACAGCCGCTCTCCACGGCTGCGCTCGTTGACCTCGCGTACTGCTGCGCTCAGCCTCGCCGCCCCATCCTCAGGCGTGGAATCGCGGTGCTGCGGGCAGCGGCACGGCGAGAACCGATTCGAACCGGGCGGCAGATCCGCTCCCTCGTAGGTGTCGATCCTCAACACCCCGTCCATGCCCCGCGCCTCGGTCATCCAGGCCAGGCAGGCCCGCGCTTCGCTTCTCATCCATCGGCCTTTCAGACGACGACTGCGGCGAGGTATCGCCGTTCTTCGCTACCTCTACGCAACCGCGTGACCACGCTCAGCGGTACCGTTGCCGCAGGACCAGGACTTGAAAGCCTTGAAAGTTCGCAATGGCACGGGGAGTTGAGTGCATGGCCAAGCGTGAACCGAACGTAGCTCTTGGGCGCCTGCTCGCCGAAAGCCGTTGGACTCACCGCCAGTTCGCGCGGGCGGTGAACCGTATCGGCACCGAGACCGGCACTCCTCTGCGCTACGACGAGTCGGCGGTGAGCCATTGGCTCGGCGGCACCGTCCCTCGCGGTGCGGTGCGGACGTGCATCCTCGAAGCCCTCTCCCGCCGCCTCGGCCGCCCTGTTACCCATGCCGAAGCCGGGCTGCCTGTTCTACGCGATCGCTCCTCCGCGGATGCGGATACCGTGGAAGGGGTGATCGACCTGGGGAGGCTGGATATGGACCCGTCCCGCCGCAGCGTCCTGGGGGTCGGCCTGTTCTCCGTGGCCGTCACCATTCCCGGCTGGCCTGATGTGGTCGGGCGTGCCGATGCCATCCAGTCCGGCCGCACGACACGCATCGGCATGAACGAAGTGGACATGGTCATCGCCATGACCGAGCGTGTTTCGGAACTGGACGACGAGTTCGGCGGCCGTCACGCACGCCCCATGGCGGCCTCGTTCATGGTCAACACTGTGGCCTCCTACCTGCGTGCCGACGCACCCGAGGACGTACGCAAAGCGATGCTGTCCGCCGCCTCGGATCTGCTCTACCTGACCGGCTACATGGCCGTGGACGAAGGGCTGCACGGTCTCGCGCAGCGTTACTACGTCAAGGCCTTGGAGCTGGCGGGGGCGGCCGAGGATCACCTGACGTACTGCACCACCCTGCGGGGGATGAGCGTCCAGGCGGTCGACCTCCGCCACGGAGAAAAGTCCATGGAACTGGCCGACGCCGCTGCCGCCGCCTCCCCGAAAGCCGGCCCCCGGATGCTGGCCTTCCTCGCCGGTCAGCAGGCGCATGCCGCCGCACAAACAGGCGACCGTACTGGCGCGCTGCGCCACATCCGGGAGGCCGAGGCGGCCATGGACCGTGCCGAGGCACGCGGCAAGGCGTTTGGCTCGTACGACCCGTCTTCGCTCAACTACCACGTCAGCCAGGTGCGTTACGAACTCGGAGACAAGGCCGGAGCCGTCGAGGCCATGCAACAAGCGGACCGGCTCCGCCCCAGCATGTACCAGCGCACACGAGTACACCGTCGTGGCCTGCTGGCGGAGCGGCAAATGGAACTCGGCCACCTGGAAGCGGCCTGCGCCACCTGGCACCAGGCCCTCGACGACTACCCCAAGGTGCAGTCCGGCCGCGCCGACGAGCGCGTGAAGGCGATGTTCGGTCTCTTGCGCCCTCACCTGAAGAATCCGGCGGCGCTAGACCTGTACGACCGAGCACGCACGATCGCGCCACCGTCGCTGGTCGCCTAATGGGAGCTGCCGGGTCGGTAAGACTCGGTGCCGTAGCCGCCAGCAGGTGAGCACTCCGGTTGCCGGAAGCGTTCGATTTCTGGGATCAGACCGTGCCCCTGCTGGTCGGCCGGAAGGCCAGACCGCTGATGGGGTGGCGTGCCCGCCGGGTTCGGCGTGAGCACTGGATCCATTAGGCCGCGCGCCGTGTCTTCCGCAGGCTGCACCGCAAGCGAAGTGCCAACAAGGGAGAGCGCGTTGCTGCTGATCGGCGATGACTGGGCCGAGGATCACCATGACGTCGAAGTCCAGGACGAGACGGGCCGGAAACTGGCCGCCGCGAAGCTACCCGAGGGCGTGGACGGCGTAGCCAAGCTCCACGAGCTCGTCGCGAAGCACGGTGGTGAGAAGCTCGATCCCAACGCTGTCATCGTCGGGATCGAGACCGACCGCGGCCCATGGGTTCAGGCTCTGATAGCCGCCGGCTACAAGGTCTACGCGATCAACCCCCGGCAGGTCGCCCGCTTCAAGGAGCGGTACGGCACATCTGGTGCCAAGAGCGACAAGGGCGACGCTCACGCGCTCGCAGACATGGTCCGCATCGACCGTGACCAGCTACGGCCTATCGCTGGAGACAGCGAACAGGCCCAAGCCATCAAGGTCGTTGCCCGCGCTCATCAGACTCTCATCTGGGAACGCACCCGCATCTTCCAGAGGCTGCGCAACGCCCTGCGTGAGTACTTCCCCGCGGCCCTGGATGCCTACGCCGACCTCACTCTGCTCGGCGCCGACGCACTGGAACTGCTCGTCAAAGCACCCACTCCGCAAGCCGCGGCGAAGCTGACCCACGCCCAGATCACTGCTGCACTGGCTCGCGCCCGTCGTCGCAACCGGACTGCGAAGGCAGCCGTCATCCAGACGGCGTTGCGCGAGCAGCACCTGGAGCTGGCTGAGCCGGTGACCGCCGCCTATGCGGCCACCGTGGTGGCTCACGCCCGGCTGCTGATCACCCTGAATGAGCAGATAGCCGACCTGGAGACGCAGGTGAAAGCCCATTTTCACGCGCACCCGGACGCTGAGATTTACCTCTCGATGCCCGGCATGGGAGAAATTAGCGGCGCCCGGGTGCTCGCCGAATTCGGAGACGACCCCACCCGCTACGCGTCCGCCAAGGCGCGGAAGAACTATGCCGGCACCAGCCCGATCACCCGAGCCTCCGGCAAGAGCCACACCGTCCAGGCCCGCTTCGTACGCAACAACCGGCTCGCCGACGCGTTGCAAGCCCAGGCGTTCTCTGCACTGAACGGATCCCCAGGCGCTCGCGCCTACTACGACAAGCAACGCGTCCGTGATGTCGGCTACAACGGGGCCCTCCGACAAGTCGGCAACCGGCTCGTCGGCATCCTCCACGGATGCCTCAAGACTCGAACGCTCTACGACGAGGCGACCGCCTGGTCGCACTACGCCTACCTCCATGCCGCTTGATCTGAAACGGCATGGGGTGTCTGATCCCCGTCGCACCTTCGAGCTCAGCCGGAGAAAGTCAGCCACGAACGGCGGAGACGCCAGGAAATCACCCGTCACGTGTGTCTCCAGCAACCCGAGTGTGCCGGGCCCCATGGGGCCCGGCACCTTCCCGACGCAGTGTGCGCGTCTACTTCTCGCCCTGCTTGCGCCAGCGGATGCCCGCCTCCAGGAAGCCGTCGATCTCGCCGTCCAGGACCGCCTGCGGGTTGCCCACCTCGAACTCCGTACGCAGGTCCTTGACCATCTGGTACGGGTGCAGGACGTACGAACGCATCTGGTTTCCCCAGGAGTTGCCGCCGTCGCCCTTGAGCGCGTCCATCTTGGCCTGCTCCTCCTGGCGGCGGCGCTCGAGGAGCTTCGCCTGGAGGACGTTCATCGCGCTCGCCTTGTTCTGAATCTGCGAGCGCTCGTTCTGGCAGGAGACGACGATGCCGGTGGGGACGTGGGTCAGGCGCACCGCGGAGTCCGTGGTGTTGACGCCCTGGCCGCCGGGGCCGGACGCCCGGTACACGTCCACGCGCAGCTCGGACTCATCGATCTCGATGTGGTCCGTCTTCTCGACCACCGGCAGCACCTCGACGCCCGCGAAGGACGTCTGGCGGCGGCCCTGGTTGTCGAACGGCGAGATGCGCACGAGGCGGTGGGTGCCCTGCTCGACGGAGAGCGTGCCGTAGGCGTACGGCGCCTTGACGACGAAGGTGGTCGACTTGATGCCGGCCTCTTCCGCGTACGAGGTCTCGTAGACCTCCGTGCCGTACCCGTGGCGCTCCGCCCAGCGCAGATACATCCGCTGGAGGCGCTCGGCGAAGTCGGACGCGTCGACGCCGCCCGCCTCGGCGCGGATGTTGACCAGCGCCTCGCGCTCGTCGTACTCGCCGGAGAGGAGGGTGCGGACCTCCATCTCGTCCAGCGCCTTGCGGACGTCGGTCAGCTCGGACTCCGCCTCGGCGAGGGTGTCCGCGTCGTCCTCGGCCTCGGCGAGCTCGAAGAGCACGGCCAGGTCGTCGATACGACCGCGGAGGGCCTCGGTCTTGCGGAGCTCGGCCTGGAGGTGCGAGAGCTTGCTCGTGATCTTCTGCGCCGCCTCCGGGTCGTCCCACAGGGACGGGGCGGCGGCCTGCTCCTCGAGCACGGCAATATCTGCCCTCATCCTGTCGAGGTCCAGGACGGCCTCGATCGACCCCATGGTCGAGGAGAGGGACTTCAGCTCTTCGGATACATCGACGACTGCCACGGGTCCAGCGTAACGGCTGGGCGCGAGAGCCCGACCCCCTAGGGTTCCGGCCTACGGTTCCGTGGGTTCCGGCCTACGGTTCCGCCGGTACCGACTGCTGGGAGTCCTGCGGGGAGACCTCCGAGTCGCCGCCGCTCGTCGCCAGCCAGCCGCCGACGCCCAGCGCGGCCGCGACCACCACTGCGGCGATCCCGAGGACGATGCGCCGCTTGCGGACGGTCTCGGACTTGTGGCGGGCCGATCCCGGTCGGCGCTGGCCGGGTGTGCGGGGGGCGCGCGCCGTGCCGCGGGCGCCGCCGGCGAGCTCGTCCGGAGCCGGTACCCGCATCGAGGTGTGGGTGTCGCGGTTGGAGTCCGCGGGCGCCGCGCCGGGCACGAGCGGTACGGCGCCACGGCGGCGCACCTCACCGGGTGCGGCCGGGGTCTCGTCCTCGTACGGCTCCGCCTGCGGTTCGGCGTCGGGTTCGTCGACGTCGAGGGGCGGCATGCCCGCCAGCATCGGCTGGAGTTCGCGCAGCCGGGCGCCGACCTCGGAGGCGCGCAGCCGTGACGCGGGCGCCTTGGCCAGGCACTGGTTGATGAGCTGCCACAACTCGTCGGGGATACCCGGGAGGGGGACGACGGTCTCGGTGACATGGCGGCGCAGGACCGCGCCGGGGTGACCGCCGCCGAAGGGGGTGAAGCCGGCGAGGAGTTCGTACAGCACGGTCGCGAGGGCGTAGATGTCGACGGCGGCGCGCGGCGGCAGGCCCTCGACGATCTCGGGCGCCAGATAGTCCGGGGTGCCGATGATGCGGGACGCCTTGGTGCGCCGCGGGGTGTCGATGAGCTTGGCGACGCCGAAGTCGGTCAGCAGGGCCGGGTGGGAGCCCGCGGGTCCGAGCGGGCCCTCCATGTCGAGCAGGATGTTCTCCGGCTTGACGTCGCGGTGCACGATGCCGGCGGCGTGCGCCACGGCCAGCGCGTCGGCGACGTCCGCGATGATCGCGACCGCGGCCTGGGGGGCGAGCCGGCGCTCCCGGTCGAGGCGGGTGCGCAGATCGGTGCCGCGTACGAGGTCCATGACGAGCGCGAGATCGTTCCCGTCGACGACGAGGTCGCGGACGCCGACGATCCGGGGGTGGTCGAGGCCGAGCAGGGCCGTGCGCTCCTGCACGAAGCGCCCGACGAGTTCCTGGTCCGACGCCAGGTCCTCGCGCAACAGCTTGATGGCGACGGGACCCTCGGGTCCCTCGCCCGCCCACACCGTCCCGGCGCTGCCCCGCCCGAGGATCTGGTGGGCCGTGTAGCGGCTGCCGATATTCCGTGCCAAGACTGCTCCCTCAGCGGCTGGCGTTGCCCACTGTGTCCGCCCGGGGGGCGACCCCCGGACCCCCGGCCGGAAAGCGGGCCGGGCACCGTGACCGCGGGGACACGCGAGGCACACCTGAGTAACGTACGCGGGGATCCGGGGCCTGTGGGCCCCGGATGCCGCCAACCTTCACTTCTACGGGGGAAAACTGCCCGAAGAAGTCAACAAAGCTGACAAAGCCACCGAGTCGTGCAGTGGCTACTGTCCGCCTGGGTCCTGAGGCCCGGCGCCCGGGTCGGAACCGCCGAGGTCGGAGATCCAGTCCGACACCTTCGAGATGCCGTCGCCGATCGCGCTCCAGTAGCTCTTGCCCTCCGCGATCCAGCCCTGCAGCGGGGTCAGCTCCCAGACGAGCCAGCCCGCGACCACGATCAGGATCACCGAGAACAGACAGCCCTTGAGGCAGCCCAGACCCGGGATGCGCATCGGATTGGCGCTGCGCTGCCGGGGCTGGCGCGGGGTGGGCTGCGGCGGCTGCGGAGGCGCGTAGGGCTGCGGCGCGTACTGCTGCTGCTGGGGCGGTGGCTGCTGCCGGGCCTGCCGCCTGCTCTGCCGCGGCTGCTGAGGCTGGGGCTGGGGGCGCTGCGGCTGCGGCGGGTACCCCTGTTGCGGGTGCTGCGGCTGCTGGGGCCGCTGCTGCTGACGCTGCGGACGGCGCCGCAGCGGGTCCTGGCTCGGGTCGATGTACTGGACCTGTGTCTGCTCGCTGCGGTCGCGGGCGGCCTGGAGCTGGGACTGCCAGGGGTGGTTCGGGTCGTTGCCCGGCGGCACGGGAGGCATCACCGAGGTCGGGTCGGGGCCCTGGCCCTGGCCGGGACCGGTCTGCTGCATCACGCTGGTCGCGGCGTTCGGGTCGTACGAACCGGCGTTGGTGGGCAGCACCTGCGTCGGGTCGGCCGAGCCCGGGGTGCCCGGGACGTGTGCCGGATCCGGGTCGGGGCCGAGCAGGGCGGCGACGCCGAGCGCGGCCTCGACCTGCGCGGAGGAGGAGTGCACACCGATGCCGGCAGCGACGGTGCGCAGCCCGCGGGCGAGGTTCTCGGCGCTCGGACGCTGGGACGGCTCCTTGCGCAGACAGCGCTCTATGACCGTCCACAGCGGCTCGGGAACGGTGGTGGGGCGGCGCGGCTCCTCGCTGAGGTGGCGGTGCAGCACCTCCAGGGCACTGCCGCCCGCGAACGGGGGCCGGCCGGTGACCAGCTCGTAGAGCAGGATGCCCGCGCCGTAGATGTCGACGGCGGAGGTCTGCGGACGGCCCTCGGCGGACTCGGGCGCGACATAGGCGGGCGTGCCGACGAACTCGTGCGTACGGGTCAGGCCCGGGGAGTCCGCGAGGCGCGCGATGCCGAAGTCGGTCAGCATCGGGTGCATCTGACCGTCGATGTCCGTCTTCAGCAGGACGTTCGCGGGCTTGAGGTCCCGGTGGACGACGCCGTCGGCGTGACTGGCGGCGAGGGCGTCCGCGATCTGGGCGGTCAGCAGTGCGGCGGCGACCGGGGTGAACGGGCCGTTGTCGCGGAGATAGCGGTGCAGGTCGGGGCCGTCGACCAGGTCCATGACGAGGGCGAGCAGATCGCCCTCGACGACCAGGTCGCGCGTCCGCACGATGTTCGGGTGGGTCAGGCGGAGCAGGACGGAGCGCTCGCGCAGGAAGCGCATCACCACGTCCGCGTCGTTCGCCAGCTCCTCCTTGAGGACCTTGATCGCCACGGTCTCGCCCGGCTGGCCGGGCACGGCCGCCTCGGCGCCCGCGGTCTCCCGCTGGCTGGCCCGCCAGACGGTGCCCGTGGCCCCGCGCCCGAGTGGCTCCTCGAGCAGGTACTTGCTGCCTACCGGCCGCACGTCATGTGCTCCCTGCTGATCGTGGTCCTTGCATGATCCCGGGCCACTGTCCCTCCGCCCGGGTTTCCGACCCACTTTAATGCCGCCGAACGGGGCACCGTCCGGTTGTCTTGCTCCGCCGTCGTCCCGGCGGTGTTCGAGAGAAAGACGTGCGCATCGTACGGATGGTTGCCGAACGGCCGTGCCGCACACATCACGGCGGTTCCGGATCCGTACCCAACCAGGCATTTTCCGTCCGGAGCGGACCAATCAAGATCACTTGTGAGCGGTACCCGGGCGTGTTGTCAGTGGCAGGTGCGAGGATGCCCTCAGCACGGCGCCGTGGGGGCGGGAGCTCTGTGGTCCGTGCCGACCTGCCGGGTGGGGGCGATCACAGGCGGCACCCCTGCCGGGCACCCTGCGCAGAAGGGATTGCTGACGGCCATGCAGATCCGGCTGACCGTTCTCGCACCGCGCGGCGGGCAGCCCGCGGCCGCGGGGCCCGCGTCTGCGGGACGTGTCCCTGCCGCGCGCTCGTGCGACGTGCTGATCACCGCGCCGTCCGGGACGGCGCTCGCCGCCGTCGCCTCCGATCTCGCGGCCGCCGTCGCGGGCCCGGACATCTCGGGCACCATCGTTCTCTACGCGGGCCAGGAGCGCCTCGACACCCAGCGCCGCACCCTCGGCGAGCCGCCCCTGGTGGACGGTGCTGTGCTCTCGCTCCAGGTCCCCGGCGACGACGAGCCGCCCGTGACGGACTCCGCGGCGCAGCTCCAGGTCGTGGCCGGCCCCGACGCGGGCGGTGTGCACCTCCTCCACGGCGGCCGCATCAGCATCGGCCGCTCGGCGGAGGCAGACGTGCCGCTGGACGACCCCGACGTCTCCCGGCTGCACTGCGCGGTGACGGTGGCGGAGGACGGCCGGGTCACCGTGGCGGACCTGGGCTCGACGAACGGCACGACGCTGGACGGCACCGCGGTCGGTTCCCGACCGGTGCGGCTGCCCGCGGGTGCGCTGCTGCGCCTGGGCGAATCGACGCTCCGCCTCACCCCCGGCGACCGCACTCCGGCGCTGCCGACGGCCCCGGACGGCGAGGGGCATCTGCGGGTGCGCCGCATCGACATGGCGGAGGGTACGGACCTGCCGGGTGGGGACGGCCCCGGCACGTCGGCTGCCACGGACGCGCACCGTATGTACGGCGCCGGGATGCACGACGCCCGGACGCCGGATGCCGGGTCGTCCGCGGACGGCGGGCGGCACGGAGACCGCGCGACGGGCAGCGCCCCCGGGGACCGGCCTGGCCCGGGCGGTCCCGCGGGCCCCGGCCGGGTCGAGCATCTGCCGGGTGGCCCGTATCCGCCCGGACAGACACCGGACCGTTCGACCGCCAGTACGCCCGCCCACGGCACGTACACGGGTCCCGCCGGCCCGCAGGGCACTGCGTCCCGCGTCCCCGCCCAGTACGACCCGAGCCAGTACGACCCCGCCCGCACCGCCGGCGCCGCCGGCGAGCCGGGTCAGGGCGACGCCGTGCACTCCCGGGCCTCCGAGATCCAGGACGGCGCCTCGGAGACGCCCGAGGCCCACAGCCGGCAGGGCGCGCCCGCCCGCGGCGCCCGCAAACGAGGCATAGGCGCCTGGGCCCGGCGGTTCGCCGGAGCCAGGGAAGAGGTGTCCGCCGAGATGGCCGCGGAGCCCGAAACACCGCCCGCCGCCGCGCCCGTCGTGGAGAGCTGGCCCGACCCCGCCGCCGTACTGCTGACCGCTCTCGGCCCCGGCTCGCGCCTCTGGGAGCGCGGTCCGGAGCACCCGGAGTCCCTCGTTCTGCGGCTCGGCACCACCGACCGTGCCGATCTCCCGTCCGTGCCGGTGACGGTCGGGCTGCGGGAAGCCGGCTCCCTCGGACTCGCCGGCCCCCGGGCGCGGCTGGCCGGTCTCGCCAGATCGGCCGTCGCCCAGATCGCCGCGCTGCACTCCCCCTCCGACCTGGAGATCGTGCTCATCAGCACGGACCGGGCGCGGAGCCTCCAGGAGCGCCGGGCCGAGTGGGCCTGGCTCGGCTGGCTCCCGCATCTGCGGCCCGCCCACGGGCAGGACTGCCGGCTGCTGCTGGCGTACGACCGCGACCAGGCCACCGCCCGTACGGCCGAGCTCACCCGCAGGCTGGACGACGGACCGCTCGGCCCTGGCTGGCCGAGCGCCGACCGGGCGGCCCTCACCGAGGCGGCCGGGCGGCACGACGGCTCGCGCACCGTCGTCATCGTGGACGGCGACCCGGGTTCGGCCGCGCTCCGGGAGACGACGGCACGGCTCGCGGGCGCCGGCTGGGCCGCCGGAATCCATCTGATCTGTCTGGCCGAGACGCCCGCCGCCTCCCCGCTGTCGCCGGTGACGGCCACCTATGAGACGGCGTGCGCCGCCTCGCTCGCCTTCCGCGAGTGCGGCGCCGTCGCTCTGCTGAGCGGTGATGTGGCCACCGCGCTGCGGCTGATGCGTACGGCGGGAGGGCAGCCGGCGGGGCACGGCACGGTGGGCGCGGTGGACGCGGTGTCGGCCGCCTGGGCGGAGCGCTTCGGTCGCGCGCTCGCCCCGCTGCGCGCCGAGGGCACCGGCACCCGGCCGGGCCGGGCGGCGCCGCTGCCCCGCACGGCACGCCTGCTCGACGAGCTCGGGCTGGCCCGGGCGACGCCTGCTTCCCTGATGACGCGCTGGGCCGCGGAGGGCGAGAGCACCGCGGTGCTCGGCGCGAGCCCTCGTGGACCGCTGGCCGTCGATCTCACCGAAGAGGGCCCGCATCTGCTGATCGAGGGGCCGCCGGGCAGCGGTCGTACCGAACTGCTGCGGTCGGTCGCGGCCTCACTCGCCGCGGCGGACCGCCCCGACCGGCTGGGGCTGCTGCTGGTCGACGGCGCGGGCGGCGAGCGCGGCGAGGGCCTCGCGGCCTGTACGGAACTGCCGCATGTCACCGAGCATCTGGTCGCCAGCGACCCCGTCCGGATGCGGGCCTTCGCCCAGGCACTGGGCGCGGAGCTGAAGCGCCGTGCCGAACTGCTCGGCAGTACGGGCTTCGCCGAGTGGCAGACCCGGCGGGAGGTCGCGGACCGGATGGTGTCCCCGCGCCCGCCGAGCGCCGCCGAACAGCGCGGCGACATCGACTCCCCCTCCAGTGGCACGCTCCGGCTGCGCCCGGGTGGCCGCGCGGCCACCGCGCAGGGGCCCGCACCGCTGCCCCGGCTGATCGTCCTGGTCGACGACTTCGACGCCCTGGTGGCTCCGGCGCTCGGCAGCCCGGGCCGTCCTGCCGCCGGTTCGGTCGTACGGGCCCTGGAGGCGGTGGCCCGCGACGGCGAGCGGCTCGGCATCCATCTGGTGGCCACCTCCGCACGCCCCGACCGCACGGCCGACACCGACCTGGCCCAAGGTGCGCGGCTGCGTGCCGTGCTGGACCCGCCGCCCGCTTCCGCCGGGCCGGAGGATCCGGCTCCGGGGCGGGGCAGGCTGGGGCACCCGGACGGCAGGGTGACGCCGTTCCAGAGCGGCCGGGTGACGGGACGCATTCCGCGTACGGCCACGCTGCGCCCCACCGTGGTGCCGCTGGAGTGGGAGCGCATGGGCGATCCGCCGACCCGCCGCCCGGTGCGTGAACTGGGCAACGGCCCCACGGATCTTGCCCTGTTGGCGAGCGCTCTGGAGCGGGCGGCACGATCGGTGGATGCCGAGCCGCTGCCTCCGCTCTCCCCCGCTCATCCCTGAACGACGGGTACTCATCCCTGAACGACGGGCCGGTTGCACCCTTTGACAGGACATCACGTCACAAGGGCATCACGAAAGACTCGTAGGCGAAGGGTGCGGTATTGCGACACCCGTGGACCGGGCGTACACCTGTCGGTCAACGGGACATTGCACGGGAGAGACGGGGCAGTGATGCGCACAACTCTTCGTACGAGCAAGGCCGCAGTGATCTTCGCGGCTGTCGGCGCCCTTGCCGTCGCCGGCTGCGGGGGCGGCGACGACAAGGCGAAACCGGACGAGAGCAAGGCCGGCGAATCCGCGCCCTCGGTCCAACTCCCCAAGCTGAACGGGGAGAAGCTGGAGGTCGCCGCCGTGTGGAGCGGCCCCGAGCAGGAGAACTTCACCAAGGTCCTCAAGGAGTTCGAGAAGCGGACCGGCGCCACGGTCACCTTCGTCCCCGCCCAGGACCCGATCGTCAACTTCCTCGGCACGAAGATCGCCGGCGGCAGTCCTCCCGATGTGGCCATGCTCCCGCAGGTCGGCGCGATCCAGCAGGCCGTGGAGCGCAAATGGGCCAAGCCCGTCGCCGCGGAGGCGAAGGCGGAGCTGGCGAAGAACTACTCCGCCGGCTGGCAGAAGCTCGGCCAGGTGAACGGCGAGCAGTACGGCGTCTACTACAAGGCCGCCAACAAGTCCCTGATCTGGTACAACAACACCGCCTTCGAGAACGCGGGCGTGCAGGAGCCGAAGACCTGGAAGGACTTCCTCGCCGTCGCCGAGACGATCTCCGCCTCGGGCGTCACACCGGTCTCGGTCGCCGGCGCAGACGGCTGGACGCTCACCGACTGGTTCGAGAACATCTACCTCTCCCAGGCGGGCCCGGAGAAGTACGACCAGCTCGCCCAGCACAAGATCAAGTGGACCGACCCGTCGGTGAAGACGGCGCTGACGACGCTCGGCGAGCTCTTCGGCAAGCCGAACCTCATCGCGGGCGGCGCCGACGGCGCGCTCCAGACGGAGTTCCCCGCCTCGGTGACCCAGACGTTCACCGGCGGTGACCAGCCCAAGGGCGCGATGGTCTTCGAGGGCGACTTCGTCTCGGTCAACATCGCGCAGACGAAGGCGAAGATCGGCACGGACGCGAAGGTGTTCCCGTTCCCCGCCGTCGGCACCGAGGCGCCGGTGGTGACGGGCGGCGACGCGGCCGTCGCCCTCAAGGACAGCAAGGGCGCCCAGGCCCTGCTGACCTTCCTGGCCTCGCCCGACGCGGCAAAGATCTCGGCCGGCGCGGGCGGGTTCATCTCGCCGAACAAGTCGCTGGACCTGGCCGCCTATCCGAACGACGTCCAGCGCGACATCGCCAAGGCTCTGATCGCCGCGGGCGACAACTTCCGCTTCGACATGTCGGACCAGATGCCGCAGTCGTTCGGCGGTACGCCCGGCAAGGGTGAGTGGAAGGCGCTCCAGGACTTCCTCAAGAACCCGAAGGACGTGGCAGGGGCCCAGCAGAAGCTGGAGTCGGACGCCGCCAAGGCGTACAAGAGCTGACGGGTGACCACCGTGGCGAAAGCGGGGGGCGCGGCAGAGCCGACGCCCCCCGCCGACAGGCGCAAGAGTGTGACCGGCACACGCAAGACCGTCGCGGTGGCGTTCCTGCTGCCCGCGCTGGTGCTGCTGGGCGCGCTCGTGGTCTACCCGATCGGGTACTCGCTCTACCGGTCCTTCTTCGACCAGGCGGGGACCGGCTTCGCCGGACTCGACAACTACCAGGAGATATTCACCGACGACACCATCCTCACCGCGGTCAAGAACAACGCGATCTGGGTGGTCGTCGCCCCGACGGTCTCGACGGTGCTCGGGCTGATCTTCGCGGTCCTCACCGAACGGGTCCGCTGGGGCACCGCGTTCAAGCTGATCGTCTTCATGCCGATGGCGATCTCGATGCTCGCCGCGGGCATCATCTTCCGGCTGGTGTACGAGCAGGACCCGGACCGGGGCGTGGCCAACGCCGTGTGGGTGGGCGTGCACGACACCTTCGCCGAGTCGGCGGGCTATCCGAACGCCCGCCCCCTGCCCGTGCATCCGCTGAAGCCGGGCGGCGGCGGCTCCTTCGTGACGAAGACCCCGGTCACCGCGGGGCAGCCGGCGCTCCTTCCGCTGGTCGGTGTCGCACCGGCGAACATGCCCGACGGCGCGAAGCCCGCCAAGGCGGCTGAGCCGGAGGACGGGAAGATCACCGGCACGGCCTGGCTGGACTTCACCCGGGGCGGCGGCGGCAAGCCGAACGTCGTCGACGCCAAGGAACTGGGGCTCGACGGCCTGAAGGTGGAGGCGGTCAAGGACGGCAAGGTGGTGGCCTCGACGCGGGCCGGTCCGGACGGCACGTTCAGCCTGCCGGAATCCGCCGCGGGGGCCGAACTGCGGCTGCCCGCATCGAACTTCGCGGGCCAGTACAACGGCGTCAACTGGCTCGGCCCCACCCTCGTCACCCCGGCCATCATCGGCAGTTACGTCTGGATGTGGGCGGGCTTCGCGATGGTGCTCATCGCGGCGGGTCTCGCCAGCGTGCCGCGTGAACTCCTCGAAGCGGCACGGGTCGACGGCGCGACGGAGTGGCAGGTCTTCCGCCGTGTCACCGTCCCGCTGCTGGCGCCGGTGCTCGCGGTCGTGCTGGTGACGCTGATGATCAATGTGCTCAAGATCTTCGACCTGGTCTTCATCATCGCGCCGGGCTCGGCCCAGGACGACGCGAACGTGCTGGCGCTCCAGTTGTACCGCTCCTCGTTCGGCACGGACTCCCATCTCGGTCTGGGCAGTGCGATCGCGGTGCTGCTGCTGTTGCTGGTGATCCCGGTGATGTTGTTCAACATCCGGCGCATGCGAAGGGAGAGCCGCCGATGACCACGACCGACGGTGTGGTGAAGGCGAAGCAGTCCCTCGCGGCACGGCTCGCGGCGGGCGCCGGCGGCAGCGTGATGCGGGTGTTCCTGATCCTGATCGGCCTGTTCTGGCTGATGCCGACATTCGGTCTGCTCATCTCGTCGCTGCGCGGGCCCGCCGACATCAGCGCGAGCGGCTGGTGGAAGGTGTTCACCGAGCCGGCGCAGCTGACCACCGAGAACTACTCGCAGCTGCTCCAGAACGAGGCGATCACCGACTCGCTGTTCGCCAGCGTGATGATCACGGTCCCGGCGACCCTGCTGGTGGTCATCATCGGCTCGTTCGCCGGCTACGCCTTCGCCTGGATGGAATTCCCCGGCCGAGACTGGTGGTTCATGGCCGTCGTCGGCCTGCTGGTCGTCCCGGTGCAGGTCGCGCTGGTGCCGGTGTCGAAGCTGTTCGGCGAGATCGGCATCTTCGAGACGACGATCGGCGTGATCCTCTTCCATGTCGCGTTCGGCCTGCCGTTCGCGATCTTCCTGCTGCGGAACTTCTTCGCGGAGATCCCCCGGGAGCTCCTGGAGGCGGCGCGGCTGGACGGAGCGGGCGAGATCCGGCTGTTCACCCGTGTCGTGATGCCGCTGGGCGGTCCGGCGATCGCCTCGCTCGGCATCTTCCAGTTCCTGTGGGTCTGGAACGACATGCTGGTCGCGCTGATCTTCGCGGACTCGGAGAGCGCGCCGATCACGGTGGCGCTCCAGCGCCAGGTCCGGCAGTTCGGCAACAACATCGATGTGCTGGCGCCGGGAGCGTTCGTTTCGATGATCATCCCGCTGGCGGTCTTCTTCGCCTTCCAGCGCCAGTTCGTGACGGGCGTGATGGCGGGTGCGGTGAAGTAGGACATCGCTGCACGAGGGAGGGGCCGGGCGGGGATCACCTGCCCGGCCCTTCCGCGTACGGAGCGGGCCGGGTCGTACGGACGGGCCCGGGTCTTACGTACGCGGCCCGGCCGCGCGAGGTGGCGGGCCCTCGCCTGATAGGGACTCAGGCCTTCAGCGCCGCCACCGCTCCCCGCGCCAGCTCGTCCAGATACCCCTTCGGCAGCCCCGACCTGACGACCACCAGCCGCCAGTACAGCGGCCCCACGATCAGGTCCAGCGCCTTGTCGGGGTCGGTGGAGGCGGGCAGTTCGCCGCGGGCGACCGCGTCGCGCACGACCACCGCCGCGACCCCCTGCTGGCTGTCCAGCAGCGCCGCCTTGATCGCGTCCGAGATCTCCGGATGGCGCGCGGCCTCCACCAGCAGGTCGGGGATGACCTGCGAGGCCACCGGGTGGCGCAGCGCGTGCGAGGCCACTTCCAGCAGGGCGCGCACATCCCCGTACAGCGAGCCCGTCGCCGGCGCCGGCAGTCCCTGGGTCGCGAGCGCGGAGACCAGGTCGAGCACGAGCGACAGCTTCGACTTCCACCGCCGGTAGACAGCCGTCTTGCCGACGCCCGCGCGTCGCGCGATGCCCTCGATCGACATACGGGCGAAGCCGACCGCGGCGAGCTCCTCGAAGACGGCGGCGCGGATCGCTTCGGTCACGTCCTCCCGGAGCACTGCGGCTCCCGCGGGGGCACGTCGTGGGGTTCCCGGGTCCGTGGTCATGACCATGAGCATACCGGTGACGACGAAACGGTTGCGTTGCAACGTACATCGGTCCTACTCTCACCGTAGCGACGAAACGGACCCGTCCCATCGCTGCCGTACCGTCGCGCGCACCGTTTCCCCGTCCTGCCCCCGGCGAAAGCGACCAGAGTGAGCAGCCAGACGATCTCCACACCCGCGCCACCGGCGGAGGGCCTCAGCGAGCTCGCCGCCCGCCACGGGCTCACCGTGAGCGGCGCGCGGCCGACCCTCCGGGCGTACATCGGACAGCTGTGGTCGCGCCGGCACTTCATCACGGCGTTCGCGACCGCGCGGCTCACCGCCCAGTACAGCCAGGCGAAGCTCGGCCAGGTGTGGCAGCTGATGACACCGCTGCTCAACGCCGCGGTCTACTACTTCATCTTCGGGATACTGCTCGGCACGAGCCGCCATGTGGCCGACTTCGTGCCGTTCCTCGTCACCGGCGTCTTCATCTGGACCTTCACGGCCAACTCGATCATGACGGGCACCCGTGCCATCTCCGGCAACATCGGGCTCGTCCGGGCGCTGCACTTCCCGCGCGCCTCGCTGCCGATCGCGCTCGCGCTGCAACAGCTCCAGCAGCTGTTGTTCTCGATGGGCGCGCTGGTCGTGATCCTGATGTTCTTCGGTGAGTTCCCCAAGTTCAGCTGGCTGCTGGCGGTCCCCACACTGCTGCTTCAGGCGGTCTTCAACACCGGCCTGTCGATGGTCATGGCCCGTCTCGCGGCCCGGACGCCCGACATCGCCCAGCTGATGCCGTTCCTGCTGCGCACCTGGATGTACGTCTCGGGCGTGATGTGGAGCATCCAGGCGGTGCTGAAGGGCCAGCACCTGCCGCACCTGGTGCTGCTGGCGCTGGAGTGCAACCCCGCCGCCGTCTACATCGACCTGATGCGCTTCGCGCTCATCGACAGTTTCACCGCGTCCCAGCTGCCGCCGCACGTGTGGGCCGTCGCCCTCGGCTGGGCCGTGCTCTTCGGAGTGGGCGGCTTCCTGTACTTCTGGAACGCTGAGGAGCAGTACGGCCGTGGCTGAGCAGACCGATCGGATCCCCACCGTCGTCGTCGACGATGTGCACGTGAAGTACAAGGTGAACGGCGGGCGCACCGGCAAGGGCAGCGCCACCACCGCCATGAGCCGGATCATCTCCCGCAGGTCCGCGCCCGGTATCCGTGAGGTGCACGCGGTCAAGGGCGTCAGCTTCGCCGCCTACAAGGGCGAGGCGGTCGGCCTGATCGGTTCCAACGGCTCCGGGAAGTCGACGCTCCTCAAGGCGATCGCCGGCCTGCTGCCGCCCTCCGACGGCAGGGTGTTCACCCAGGGGCAGCCGTCCCTGCTGGGCGTGAACGCCGCCCTGATGGGCGACCTCACCGGCGAGCGCAACGTGATCCTCGGCGGGCTCGCGATGGGCATGTCCCGCGAACAGGTCCACGAGCGCTACGACGACATCGTCGACTTCTCCGGGATCAACGACAAGGGCGACTTCATCACGCTGCCCATGCGGACGTACTCCTCCGGCATGGGTGCCCGGCTGCGGTTCTCCATCGCTGCCGCGAAGAGCCACGACGTACTGCTGATCGACGAGGCACTGGCCACGGGCGACGCCAAGTTCCAGCGCCGCAGCCAGGAGCGGATCAACGAGCTGCGCGAGGAGGCGGGCACGGTGTTCCTGGTCAGCCACAGCACCGGGACCATCACCGCGACCTGCGACCGGGCGCTGTGGCTGGAGGCGGGCACGCTGCGGATGGACGGGCCGGCGAAGGACGTCGTCGCGGCGTATGAGGCATTCGCCAAGAGCAAGAAATAGCGGGAAATCTATGTAAATCAGGCTAAAGTACCCGCCGATGACGCCCCATCGGATCGCCCCGCTCCCGTCCGCCCACCATCTGGCTCCGGTACTGGCGGACAACCGCCCCGGTACCGGACGCCGACTGGGCCCCCGGCACAGCTTCGCGCTGGCCCTCACCTGGGTGGCCACCCGCTTCGGCATGCTGGCCCTGCTGGTCGTCGACCGCCTCGGCGACACCGGGGTGGCCGGCGAGGTGCACACCCTCTACCGGCGCTGGTACGAGCAACTCGCCCACGGGGCGTTCCCCGTGGACGACGTCACCTGGCAGTACCCGCCCGGCGCCGCCCTGGTGTTCCTCTCCCCGGGCCCGCTGCCCTGGCTGACGTACTTCGAGGCCTTCGTGGCCCTCGTCCTGGTGTCCGACGCGGTCATCACCGTCGCGCTGGCCCGGGCGGGGGTACGCGGCGCCTGGCTATGGGTGTGCGCGCTGCCGCTGCTGCTGAACGTCCCGCTGGCCCGGTACGACGTCCCCGTCACCGCCGTCGCCGTGCTCGCCCTGCTCGCCGTGCGCACCCGCCCGCGCCTCGGCGGCGCGCTCGCCGGGATCGGCGCGATGATCAAGATCTGGCCGCTGCTGGCCGTGCTCGGCACCGCGCGCGGACGAACCACACGCTCGGCCTGGCTCTCCGCGGCGGTCGCCGCGGCCGTCCTGTTCGCGGCGCTCGCCATCGGCTTCAGCCACACCCTCGACTTCGTACGGCAGCAGGGCGCCCGCGGTGTGCAGATCGAGTCGCTCGGCGGCACCGCGCTCCAGCTCGCGCGCCACGCGGAGTGGTCGGGGACGGTGCGCTACCAGTACGGGGCGTTCGAGTTCATCGGCCCGTATGTGTCGAGCGTGGCGACGGCATCGCTGGCGCTGACCGTCGTCGCCTTCGGCTGGCTGGTGTGGTGGCGGATGAAGGCGCGGCGCTGGAATCCCGCGACCCCCTTCGACGCGGCCTTCGCGGCCGTGCTCCTGTTCACCGTCACCAGCCGCGTCATCAGCCCGCAGTACATGATCTGGCTGCTCGGCCTGGCCGCGGTCTGTCTGACCTCCCGGTTCACCACCCAGCGGCCGGTCGCGCTGCTGATGGTGCCCGCGGCCGTGCTGAGCGCGCTCGCCTATCCCCTGCTCTACAACGACGTGCTCGGCGGCACCGTGCTCGGCTGTGTGCTCATGGTGCTGCGCAACGGTCTGCTGCTCACGGCGGCACTCCTGTCGTGTCGGCGCCTGTGGACGGCGACGGCCTCGCGATAGGCTCCCGGACGCCATCGGCAGGTGCACAGGCACGTTCTGGGGGGGCCGGATGCGTCGTGACGGGCTCGAACCACTGCGGGAGAACGACCCGGCGGAGATCGCCGGCTATGTACTCGAAGCGCGGATCGGCGAGGGCGGGATGGGGACCGTCTTCCTCACCCGGTCCCCCGAGGGCCGGCCGGTCGCGCTCAAACTGATCCGCCGCGAACACGCGCAGAGCGAGAACTTCCGGAAACGGTTCGCCCGCGAGGTCGAGGCCGCTCGCCGGGTGCACGGCCGTCATGTCGTCCCCGTGCTCGACCACGACGCGGACGCCGAACGGCCCTGGCTGGCGACCCGTTACGTGCCCGGGCTGCCCCTGGACGAGGCGCTCGCCGAACACGGACCGCTGCCTCTGGCGTCCGTGCTCCGGCTGACCGCGGGCGCGGCCTGCGCGCTGGACGTCGTCCACAGCGCGGGGGTCGTCCACCGCGACGTCAAGCCGGCCAATCTGCTGCTGACCGCGGACGGGCCGTGGCTGCTGGACTTCGGCATCGCGCGGGCGGCCGGGACGGCGACGCTGACCACGATCGGCCGGATGGTGGGCACACCGAAGTACATGTCGCCCGAGCACGCGCTGGGCAAGAAGGTCACGCCCGCATCCGACGTCTTCACGCTCGGTCTGGTGGCCGCGGAGGCCGCGTCGGGCCGTCATCCGTACGGAGAGGGCGGCGGCCTCGTCGTCGCCACCCGGATCGCGGGCACCGAGCACGAACCGCCGGACCTCGGCCCCTTCCCGGCGCCGCTGCGCGAGGTGCTCGCGGCCTGTCTGGCCGCGCGTCCCGAGGACCGTCCCGCCGCCGCAGAGGTAGCCCGGCTGTGCGGCAGCACGGGCGGACGGGACGCCGGGGACTACCGCGGATGGCTGCCGAAGCCCCTGGCCACGGCGGTGGCGAAGGTGGAACGGGCCACGGGTGCGAAGGTCGACGACCCCCGGTCCTCGGGCTGGCTGAGCCGCATCCGCCGCAATCTCTGAGGGCCCGCGGCAGCGGAGGGTCCGCGATCTCGGAGGGCGCACCGGCTGAGGGCGCGCCTCCGAGGGCCCGCACCATTCGAGGGGCCCGCACATGACGGAGCGCCCGCCACCACGAGGGTGACGGGCGCTCCGGTTCGATGCTCCGGGGACACGACCTAGGTGTGCGTACGCAGCAGCTGGCGCATCGTCCGCATCGCGACCGACAGGTTCGCCAGGTCGAAGGTGTCCGAGCTCTGGATCTCCTCCAGCGTGGTGCGCGCCCGGCCCAGGATCGCGGCGTTCTTCTGCTCCCACGCCTTGAACCGCTCCTCGGGGGTCGAGGTGCCGTTCCCCACGCTGAGCACGTCCGCCGTGAGTGCCGCGTGCGCCGCGTACAGGTCCTCGCGGATGGAGGCACGGGCCATGGACTGCCAGCGGTCGGCCCGCGGCAGCTCGATGATCCGGTCCATCAGCTGGGTGATCCGCAGCCGGTCGGCGAGGTCGTAGTACACCTCGGCGACCGCCATCGGCTCCTTCTCCGTGCGGTCGGCGATCGCGACGATGTCGAGCGTCGGGAAGGCCGAGGAGAACCCGGCGACCCGCAGCGCGAGCTCCTCGGGCACACCCTCGCCGGTGAGCTCGTCCAGGATGCCCTGGTACCACTCCAGGTCCGCGCCGCGGAGCATCTTCGGAAGCTCGGCCCAGACCTGCTCGACGCGCTCCGCGAAGAAGTCGATGGTCCCGGCCAGTTCGAGCGGCTGCGGCCGGTTGCCCAGCAGCCAGCGCGTACCCCGCTCGACCAGTCGCCGCGAGTGGAGCCGGATCCGGGTCTGGACACCGGCGTCGACCTTGTTGTCGAGCGCCTCGACGGCATCCCACACCGCGCTCAGCCCGAAGATCTCGCGCGCCGCCGTCTGGGCTCGCACGACCTCCTCGGTCGATGCGCCGGTCTCCTCCCGCAGACGGTGCAGGAAGGTCGAACCACCGGTGTTCACCGTGTCGTTGACCAGCACCGTCGTCACGATCTCGCGGCGCAGCGCGTGACCGTCGATCGCCTCGCCGAACTTCTCGCGCAGCGGCTGGGGGAAGTAGGCGTGCAGCAGCCGGCGCAGATACGGGTCGTCCGGAAGATCCGTCTTGATCAGCTCGTCCGCCACCGTGATCTTGGTGTAGGCGAGCAGCACCGCGAGCTCCGGCTGGCTGAGCCCCCGGCCGCTGTTCAGCAGCTCACGGATCTGCCGGTCGGTGGGCAGGAACTCCAGCGGCCTGTCCAGCGCACCGGCCCGCTCCAAGCGCCGCATGAAGCGCTGGTGGGCGTGGAGCAGCGACGGCGACTGGGCGACCGCGTTCGACAGGGCGGTGTTCTGCGCGTAGTTGTTGCGCAGCACCAGGGCGCCGACCTCGTCGGTCATCTCGGCGAGCAGCTTGTTGCGCTGCTTGACGGTCATGTCGCCGTCGGCCACCAGGGCGTTGAGCAGGATCTTGATGTTCACCTCGTGGTCGGAGGTGTCCACGCCGGCGCTGTTGTCGATGGCATCGGTGTTGACCTTGCCGCCCTCGCCCTCCGGGCCGCCCTTGCGGTCGAACTCGATACGGCCGAGCTGGGTGAGCCCCAGGTTGCCGCCCTCGCCGACCACCTTGACCCGCAGGTCCTCGCCGTTGACCCGGATCGCGTCGTTGGCCTTGTCGCCGACGTCCGCGTTGGACTCGGTGGAGGCCTTGACGTACGTACCGATGCCGCCGTTCCACAGCAGGTCCACGGGGGACTGGAGGATCGCCTTCATCAGCTCGGCGGGCGTCATCTTGGTGATGCCCGCCTCGATGCCGAGAGCGGCACGCATCTGCGCGTTGACCGGGATCGACTTGGCGGAACGGGGGTGGATACCGCCGCCCGCCGACAGCAGGTCCTTGTTGTAGTCGGCCCACGAGGAGCGCGGCAGCTCGAACAGCCGGCGGCGCTCGGCGTAGGAGACGGCGGCGTCCGGGTCGGGGTCGATGACGATGTGCCGGTGGTCGAAGGCCGCGATCAGCCGGATGTGCTCACTGAGCAGCATGCCGTTGCCGAAGACGTCACCGGACATGTCGCCGACGCCGACGACCGTGAAGTCCTCGGTCTGCGTGTCGTGCCCCAGCTCGCGGAAGTGCCGCTTGACGGACTCCCAGGCACCGCGGGCGGTGATGCCCATGCCCTTGTGGTCGTACCCGGCCGAGCCGCCGGACGCGAACGCGTCCCCGAGCCAGAAGTTGTACGCGACCGCGACCTCGTTGGCGATGTCGGAGAACGACGCGGTGCCCTTGTCGGCCGCGACGACGAGGTAGGTGTCGTCCTCGTCGTGGCGTACGACGTCGGCCGGCGGGACGACCTCGCCCGCGACCATGTTGTCGGTGATGTCGAGCAGCGCCGAGATGAACATCTTGTACGAGGCGATGCCCTCGGCGAGCCAGGCGTCGCGGTCCACGGACGGATCCGGGAGCTGCTTGGCGACGAAGCCGCCCTTGGCACCCACCGGCACGATGACGGTGTTCTTCACCATCTGCGCCTTGACCAGACCGAGGATCTCCGTACGGAAGTCCTCCCGCCGGTCGGACCAGCGCAGACCACCGCGCGCGACCTTGCCGAAGCGCAGGTGCACACCCTCGACCCGCGGGGAGTAGACCCAGATCTCGTACGCCGGCCGGGGCGCGGGCAGGTCCGGGATGGCCTGCGGGTCGAACTTCATCGACACATAGCTGTGCTGGGTGCCGCCCGCCGCCTCCTGGAAGAAGTTGGTGCGCAGCGTCGCCTTGATGACGGTGAGGAAGGAGCGCAGGATGCGGTCCTCGTCCAGGCTCGCGACCTGGTCGAGCGCGCCGTCGAGCTCCTCCAGGAGCGCGTCGGTCAGCTCGGTGCCGCCGCGCTGGCGTCCCGGCGACATCCGTGCCTCGAAGAGGGAGATCAGCAGCCGGGTGGTGTGGACGTTGGTGTGGAGGGTGTCCTCCATGTAGTCCTGGCTGAAGGTCGAACCGGCCTGGCGCAGGTACTTGGCGTACGCCCGCAGCACCATGGCCTGCCGCCAGCTCAGCCCGGCGCCCAGCACCAGCGAGTTGAAGCCGTCGTTCTCGGCCTCGCCCTGCCACACGGCGGCGAAGGCGTCCTGGAACCGCTCACGCGCGTCGTCGGCGAGGTAGTCGCCGTTGCCGGAGGACATCGGCATCCGCAGACCGAAGTCGTAGATCCACGCGCTCGTGCGGTCCGAGCAGCGCAGCTCGTACGGACGCTCGTCGACGACCTCGCAGCCGAGCCGCTGGAGCACCGGCAGGACCGCGGAGAGCGAGACCTGCTCGCCACTGCGGTAGATCTTGAAGCGGCGCTCGCCGGGACCCGCGCCGACCGGCTCGTACAGGGAGAGGGCGAAGTCCTTGGGAGAGCGCGCCAGTTCCTCGAGGTTCACCAGGTCGGCAACGGCGGAGCGCGGCGAGTGGTCGGCCTTGTAGCCCTCGGGGAAGGCGTTGGCGTAGCGGCGCAGCAGCTCGGCCGCGCGCTCCTCGCCGACCTCGGCGTTCAGCGCCTCGCCGAATCCGTCGGACCACGAACGCGCGGCCTCGACGAGCCGGGCCTCGATGCGCTCCGTGTCGGCGTCGGTCAGGTGCGGCAGCACGGTGCCGGACGGGACGCGGATGACGAAGTGGATGCGGGAGAGGATCGACTCGGTGTTCCACGCGGTGAAGTCGACGCTGCTGCCGCCGAGTTCCTCCTTGAGGATGTCGATCAGGCGCAGCCGGACCGCGGTGGTGTAGCGGTCGCGCGGCAGGTAGACCAGCGCCGAGTAGTAGCGGCCGTACTCGTCCTGACGCAGGTAGAGCCGCAGCCGGCGGCGCTCCTGGAGGTAGAGCACGCTGGTGACGATCGAGCGCAGCTGGTCGACGGGCGTCTGGAACAGCTCGTCGCGCGGGTAGGTCTCGAGGATCTGCAGCAGGTCGCGGCCGTCGTGGCTGTTCGGCGAGAAGCCGGCGCCCTCGAGGACCTCGGCGACCTTGCGGCGCACGACGGGGACCCGGCGCACCGACTCGGTGTACGCGGCGGACGAGAAGAGGCCGAGGAAGCGGCGCTCACCGATGACGTTGCCCTTGGTGTCGAACTTCTTGACACCGACGTAGTCGAGGTAGCTCGGCCGGTGCACCGTCGCACGGCTGTTGGCCTTCGTCAGCACCAGCAGCTTGTGCTCACGGGCCTTGGCGCGGGCGTCGGCGGGCAGCTTGCTGAACGACGGGCTGACCGGGTGGTCCTCGTCCTCGCTGTGCTGCGGGTCGGACCGCAGAATGCCGAGGCCGGTGCCGGGCACGGCGGCCAGCGCGTCGTTCTCGGTGAGCTCGTACTCGCGGTAGCCGAGGAAGGTGAAGTGGTCGGCGGAGAGCCAGCGCAGCAGCTCGCGGGCCTCGTCGACCTCCTGGTCGCGCAGGTCGTCGGCGGTGGGCTCGGAGGGCAGTTCGTCGGCGATGCGCAGCGCGGCGTCGCGCATCTTCTCCCAGTCCTCGACCGTCTCGCGCACGTCGGACAGCACCCGGAGCAGATCGGCGGTGATCTGCTTGAGGTCCGCACGGTCGGTCTCGCGGTCGGTCTCGACGTGGATCCAGGACTCGATGAGCGCGTCGTGCGGCAGGTTCTTGCTGTGCGCGGACTCCTCGGCCAGCACCTCGATGAGCTTGCCGGTGAGGTCCCGGCGCACGATGACCTGCGGGTGGATCACGACATGGATGCCGCGGTTCTGCCGGGAGAGCTCGTTGGTGACCGAGTCGACGAGGAAGGGCATGTCGTCGGTGACGACCTCGACCACGGAGTGGCTGCACGTCCAGCCGTTCTCCTCCACGGTCGGGGTGCTGACCCGGACGTTGGCCGTGCCCTGCGGGCGGTTTTCGGCCAGGCGGAAGTGGGAAAGTGCCGCTCCGAAGACATCGACCGGGTCGCGGTCGGCAAGGTCCTCCGGTGCGGTGTGCAGGTAGTAGCGCTGGAGGTACGTGAGCAGAGTGTCCCGGTCCGGTCGCTTCTGCTCGGCCCCAGTCGGAAGGTTCCCCCCGACCGGGCTGTTCTCAGCTACCCGTGCGGCCCGTGCGAGCAGCTCGGCTTTGGCTTCGTCCAGCTTGGTCTGCATGTCCTCTGGCTCCTGTCGCGCGCCGTTGCGTGACGTAGGTAGGAAAAGCGACGCAACGCCACGACGCGGGGTGTCCGGTCGGAGTCGACGTTATGCCGCGATGAGAGATGTCCGAGCAGGAATCGGCCAAATGAGGCGATCGGCCCGGATCGAAGGGATCAGTGATCGCCCGGGCGCTGTGGCGCTCCGGGCGGAGTCCGGGGGCTTCGCTGCCCCCAGGGCGTATCGCGCTGATCACGGGTCAAGGCTATCGCCCCGCCCCCCGGGCCCGTCATGAGCCGTATGTGTACAAAACCGGGGCCGGAAGTTTGACACTCTGGACAGCGACACAGGCCCTCTTGGCAAACAGCCCTCGGCGGGGCAGGTTGGCGAGTGACGACACGGTCGCCGTCGGCGGCCCTGCTCCGTCGGCAGGGACACCCGTCGACAGCCCGAAACCGGGAGCAGCCATGACAGCCAAGGTCCTGATCGTCACCGGCGACGCAGCCGAGTCCCTCGAGGTCCTCTACCCGTACCAACGGCTGCGGGAAGAGGGGTACGAGGTCCACATCGCGGCACCCGCTCGCAAGAAGCTCCAGTTCGTCGTGCACGACTTCGAGCCGGGCTTCGACACCTACACCGAGAAGCCGGGGTACACCTGGCCGGCGGACCTGGCCTTCTCCGAGGTGGATGCGGGCCAGTACGTGGCGGTGGTCATCCCGGGCGGACGCGCGCCCGAGTATCTGCGCAACGATCCGGAGCTACGCAAGATTCTGAAGGCGTTCTTCGACGCCGACAAGCCCGTGGCGCAGATCTGCCACGGCCCGCTGCTGACGGCGGCGATCGGCAGCCTCGACGGCCGCAGGGTCACGGCGTACCCCGCGCTGGAACTGGACATGCAGGCGGCGGGAGCGAGCTTCCAGGACACGGAGGCGGTGGTAGACGGCACCCTGGTCTCCTCCCGCGCCTGGCCGGACCACCCGGAGTGGATGCGGGAGTTCCTGAAGGTGCTGCGGACGAAGGCGCCGGTGTCCTAGGAGGCGGGTACCCGTGGGGCGCGGGCTGCGCCGGCCGCAGGGGGCGGCGCGGGCCGCGCGGCCGCGGGTGCGGGCGCGGGACCGTTTGCGGACCGGGCCGGTGCGACTGCCCGCGCCCTGATCGGTGCGGGGTGCGGTGCGACTGCCCGTGGCTCGTGGACCGGCGACGCGGGCCGGGCGGCGCGGGTAAGGGCCCCGGGGCGCGAACCCGTCCGGGTGCCGGGCAGGGTGCGACTGCCCGTACCTCAAGGCGCGCCCCGCACCGCGGGGCCGGCGGATGCGCGCCAGGCGGCGCGGGCGCGGGGCGCCTTTCCGCGAGCCACAGCCAGGGCGCACGCCCCGCCCGCGGCCGCACCCGGGACCGATGGCCCCGCGCATGGCGGCCGGCCTGGCGCCGTCAGGCGACCAACCGCATCGCTTCCTCCACCGCCTCCGTCAGCGTGTCCACCACCGGCACGCCGGCCTCTTCCAGGCTCGCCCTGCTGTGCGATCCGCCGGTGTAGAGCACTGCTTTGGCGCCCACGTGGGCCGCCGCCACCGCGTCGTCGACGGCGTCCCCGATGACCACCGTGTGCTCCGGCGCGGCCGACCCGGCGAGCGCCGCCAGATGACGCTCCATGTGCAGCGCCTTCGAGCCGCCGGACGGCCCCGTCCGCCCGTCCACCCGGATGAAGTGGTTCTCGATCCCGTAGCCCCGCACGACCGGGACCAGCTGCTCGTGCCCGTACATGCTCAGCAGCGACTGGCTCCGGCCCGCCTGCCGCCATTCCCGCAGCAGGTCCTCGACACCCGCGGTCAGTGCGCAGCCGATCCGCTGGGTGGTGTAGTGACGGTGGAAGATCTCGTCCATGACCTCCCACTCCTCCGCGGTCGGCAGCCGCCCCATCAGCCGCTCGTAGAACCGGGGAACCGGCACGCAGTACAGCTCGCGGTAGCGCTCGAGCGTGATCGCTTCCAGGCCGATCTCCGCGAACGCGGCATTGGTCGCCCCGATGACCGCCGCGATGTCGTCCAGCAGTGTCCCGTTCCAGTCCCAGACCAGGTGCGTCGTGTGCTTCCCCATGCCGACGACCGTACCTAACGGGTCCGACAACGGTCAGCCCCGGCCACGACCCCGCAGGTCAGTCCACCAGGTTCGGGATCTCCTGGACGCCGTACCAGAGCAGCTCGTGGTCCTCGGCGCCGTCCACGGTGAACTGTGCGTCGCCGTCGCACTGGTCCGCCGCACCGAGCGCGTCCGCCGCCGCGGTGACGTCACCGATCGCATCGTCCGCGTCGACGTGCACCGCCGCCGCCCCGGACAGCGGCACCGCGACCGAGATGCGCACCTCGCCGACCGAGCCGGAGTCCAGCGAACGGTCGGGGTCCGCGGTCGCGTCCTGGTCGCGTACGTCGAGGGCCACCACGACCCGGCGCCTCGCGACCCCCGGATCGCCGGCGACCAGCCGGAGCGAGGCGGCCGCGGCACGGCTGAGGGCCGCGTACTCCAGCTCCTCGATGTCGTCGGAGACGTACCACTCGCGCAGGCCCGGCGTGACGCCGTAGGCGGTCATCGGCGCGGGGCCCAGTTCGCCCCTCTTGTGCGCCTCTGCGAGACCGGAGAGGGTCAGGGGGACGTAGACGCGCATGGCTGGCCGCTTTCGTAGTCGGAATGCGCCCTCAGGATACGTGCGAGGTACCCCTTCGGGGTGCCTCCGGCGGCCTCCCGAACCGTCCACCGGGACGCACCGGATCCTTGCCCGTCGGCGGCTGAAGCCGGCCCGCATCACCCTGATAGGTGAACTCCGCAGGCCCCCGGATCCGACTCGTCACGCATTGCTATCGACCCACTGCGCGCCGTAGAAGATCACCAACGAAGTTACCGCCCGGTACGAACCGGGCCCGTACTCATCGGGGGCGATCTGCCATGAACAGGACCCGACCCGCAGGACGGCACGACCAGCGCCGGCCCGCCGCCGTCGCCGCGTCGGCTCTCGCACGTGCCCGGCGCCAGGACCGGCCGCACTACTGGTTCGCCGACCGCCTCCTGGCGGTGCTGAGCGGCCGGCGCCCGGTGCACTGGATGCTCGGCCACACGATCGGCGAGGCGTACGAACAGCTCGTCCAGCTGGCCCCGGGCGCCCCGCTGCGACCCGCGGACCGTGTGACGCCCGTGGTCCGCCACTGCGGCGAGTACCACCCCGGCCCCGGCGTCATCGAGGCGTTCGCCCGCATCGGTTCGGGCGACCGCGTAAGCGCGATGGCCTTCCGCCTCGAGCAGGGCCCGGACGCGCGCTGGCGCTGCTCGGCGATCGAACTGGGCGGCGAGCGGGTGGGCTCGTCCTAGCCACGCGCCGGCCCCGGGATGCTCGGCCACGGCCCGGGAAACCGGCCGGGGCCGGACACCCCGAAAGGTGTCCGGCCCCGGCCGTGCGCCACTGAGAGGCCCGAGGGCCGCCCGCGCTACTTCTTGCGGCGTCGACCCGCGCTCTTCTGCGCCTTGCGGCGCTCCGCACGCGTCATGCCCTCCGGCTCACCGTGCCCGGAGTCACCGTCGTTCGCGAAGTCGCCCTCGATCACGCCGCCCTCGCCGTCCACCGTGGGAGCGGAGAAGTGCAGCCGGTCGGGCCGCTGCGGGGCGTCGAGGCCCTTGGCGCGGATCTCGGGGCGCGGGGCGCCGGCCGGGACCGCGTCCTCCTTGCTGAGGGAGGGGCGTGCGGAGTCCTGCACGGGAACCTCTTCGACCTGCTGCTCGACCTGGACCTCCAGGTTGAACAGGTAGCCGACGGACTCCTCCTTGATGCCCTCCATCATGGCGGTGAACATGTCGAAGCCCTCGCGCTGGTACTCCACCAGGGGGTCCTTCTGCGCCATCGCGCGCAGGCCGATGCCCTCCTGGAGGTAGTCCATCTCGTAGAGGTGCTCACGCCACTTGCGGTCCAGGACCGACAGCACCACGCGGCGCTCCAGCTCACGCATGATGTCCGAGCCGAGCGTCTTCTCGCGCTCGTCGTACTGCTCGTGGATGTCGTCCTTGATGGACTCCGCGATGAAGTCGGCGGTGATGCCGGCGCGGTCGCCGACCGCCTCCTCCAGCTCCTCCACGCTCGCCTTCACCGGGTAGAGCTGCTTGAACGCGCCCCACAGCCGGTCCAGGTCCCACTCCTCGGCGAAGCCCTCGACCGTCTCCGCCTGGATGTAGGCGTCGATGGTGTCGTCCATGAAGTGCCGCACCTGCTCGTGCAGGTCCTCGCCCTCCAGGACGCGGCGGCGCTCGCCGTAGATGACCTCACGCTGGCGGTTGAGCACCTCGTCGTACTTCAGGACGTTCTTACGCGTCTCGAAGTTCTGCTGCTCGACCTGCGACTGGGCGGACGCGATCGCACGCGTCACCATCTTGTTCTCGATCGGGACGTCGTCGGGGACGTTCGCCATCGACATCACGCGCTCGACCATCTGCGCCTTGAACAGCCGCATCAGGTCGTCGCCGAGCGAGAGGTAGAAGCGGGACTCGCCCGGGTCTCCCTGACGTCCGGAACGGCCGCGCAGCTGGTTGTCGATACGGCGCGACTCGTGCCGCTCGGTGCCCAGCACATACAGACCGCCGAGGTCGGTGACCTCGTCGTGCTCGGCCTTGACGGCCGCCTCGGCCCGCTCCAGCGCCGCGGGCAGCGCCGCCGCCCATTCCTCGACGTGCTCGACCGGGTCCAGGCCGCGCTGGCGCAGCTCCGCCTCGGCGAGGTCGTCGGGGTTGCCGCCGAGCTTGATGTCGGTACCACGGCCGGCCATGTTCGTCGCCACGGTGACCGCGCCCTTGCGGCCGGCCTGGGCGACGATCGTCGCCTCCCGGTCGTGCTGCTTGGCGTTGAGGACCTCGTGCTGGACGCCACGCTTGCTCAGCTGCTGCGAGAGGTACTCGGACTTCTCGACCGAGGTGGTGCCGACCAGGATCGGCTGGCCCTTCTCGTGCTTCTCGGCGATGTCGTCGACGACCGCCGCGAACTTGGCGACCTCGGTGCGGTAGATCAGGTCGGACTGGTCCATGCGGACCATGGGCTTGTTCGTCGGGATCGGCACGACGCCCAGCTTGTAGATCTGGTGGAACTCGGCGGCCTCGGTCATCGCCGTACCGGTCATGCCCGCGAGCTTGTCGTAGAGACGGAAGAAGTTCTGGAGGGTGATCGTGGCGAGCGTCTGGTTCTCGTCCTTGATGTCCACCCCTTCCTTCGCCTCGATGGCCTGGTGCATGCCCTCGTTGTAGCGGCGGCCGGCGAGGATACGGCCGGTGTGCTCGTCGACGATCATGACTTCGCCGTCGATGACGACGTAGTCCTTGTCCTTCTTGAAGAGCTCCTTGGCCTTGATGGCGTTGTTCAGGTAGCCCACCAGCGGGGTGTTCACCGACTCGTAGAGGTTGTCGATGCCCAGCCAGTCCTCGACCTTCGCGACACCCGGCTCATGGATGGCGACGGTCCGCTTCTTCTCGTCGACCTCGTAGTCGCCGGTCTCCTCGATGCCCTTCAGCTGGTTGCCCGCCTCGCCCCTGGTCAGGCGGGTGACGAGCTTGGCGAAGTCGCCGTACCACTTGGTGGCCTGGTCGGCGGGGCCGGAGATGATCAGCGGCGTACGGGCCTCGTCGACGAGGATCGAGTCCACCTCGTCGACCACGGCGTAGTTGTGGCCGCGCTGGACCAGTTCGTCCTTGGACCACGCCATGTTGTCGCGGAGGTAGTCGAAGCCGAACTCGTTGTTCGTTCCGTACGTAATGTCGCAGTTGTACTGCTCGCGGCGCTGGGCCGGCGTCATGTTCGCAAGGATGCAGCCGACCGACAGGCCCAGGAACTTGTGGACCCGGCCCATCATCTCGGAGTCGCGCTCGGCCAGGTAGTCGTTCACCGTGATCAGGTGGACGCCCTTGCCGGAGAGCGCGTTGAGGTAAGTGGGGAGGGTGCCGACGAGGGTCTTGCCCTCACCGGTCTTCATCTCGGCGACGTAGCCGAGGTGCAGCGCGGCGCCACCCATCATCTGGACGTCGTAGTGGCGCTGGCCGAGGACGCGCTTGGCGGCCTCACGAACGGTCGCGAACGCCTCCGGAAGCAGGTCGTCGAGGCTCTCGCCGTCGGCGTACCGCTCCTTGTACTCGTCCGTAAGCGCCCGCAACTCGGCGTCGGAGAGGTTGACGAAGTCCTCTTCGATGGAGTTGACCTGGTCCGCGATGCGGTGCAGTTTGCGCAGGATCTTGCCTTCGCCTGCACGCATGAGCTTGTTGAAGACGGACACTGAGGCTGGTCTCCTTGCCGATCGGGCCTGGCACTGGGTCGTGTTAGGGACACTGGCGCGGGCACGGCAGGTAGGCCCCACCGCAACGGCCATCGTAAGCGAGGACCACGCCGGGTCGGGAGGCCCGCAGTCAGCCAGGCCTGCTGTTACCCGCAATGAGAACGCGCGGGACGCGCCGAAGGTGCCGGTGAGGTACGAAAAGTGCTCGCATCCGTCCCCTGGGCGAACCAGAATCCGGACCATGGAGCCCATCACTCTCACGACCGAGCGCCTGCTGCTGCGTACCTTCACGCCCGACGACACGGAGGCGGTCCTCGAGTCCTGTCAGGACCCCGACATCCAGCGGTGGACCACGGTCCCCTCGCCGTACGAACGCGAGCACGCCGCCGAGTTCACCGGTCAGATGGTCCCGGAGGGCTGGCGCAACGGAACGATGTGCACCTTCGCCGTCCTGCCGCGCACCGGCGGCCCGCTGATGGCGTCCGTCGCGGTCACGCTGCGTACCTTCTCGGGCACCTGGGAGATCGGCTTCTGGACGGGCAAGGAGTTCCGGGGGCGCGGGATCATGGCGGAAACGGTGGGCGCGGTGGCGCACTGGACCTTCACCAGACTGGGCGCGACCCGGCTGGAGTGGCGCGCGGAGGTCGGCAACACCGCCTCGCGCGCGGTGGCCGAGAAGGCCGGCTTCGTGGTCGAGGGGGCGCTGCGCGCGGCGCTGCTGAACAAGGACACCCTCAGGGACACCTGGGTGGGCTCGCTGCTCCCGTCGGATGTGGGGCTGCCGACGCCGCAGCCGTATCTGCCGACGAAGAACTGACCCGGGAGCCGATCCGACGCGGGGCGGATACGGCACGCCGCTGCCGGTGCGGGAGCGGGCATGGGGGCGGATCCGGCCGGGATCGGCTGCGGGACCGATGTCAGTGCCGCCGTCTATCGTGCGGACCATGACGACGCTGCCGCCTCCCGCCGCCGATCTGTCCGCCGACGAGGCCCGCCGTATCGCGCTGCGGGCCCAGGGGTTCCTGGGCGCGCCGGACCGACGCGGCGGGGTGCGCGGGGTGCTGCGGCACCTGGGCGCCGTGCAGCTCGACACGATCTCGGTGCTGGCCCGCTCGCACGAGCTGATCCCCTACGCGCGTCTCGGCGCGGTCGGCCGCCGCTCGGTCGAGGACGCGTACTGGACCGAGGGCCACAGCTTCGAGTACTGGTCGCACGCGGCCTGCATCCTGCCCGTCGAGGAGTGGCCGCACTTCGGGTTCCGCCGCCGGGCCTACCGCGCCCGCCCGCACTGGTCGCACGACCTGCCGGACGGTGCCTACGAGACAGTGATCAAGCAGTTGCGCACCGAAGGCCCGCTCACCGCGACGGAGTTGGGCGGTGCGAAGAACGGCGGCGAGTGGTGGGACTGGTCCGCCTCCAAGGTCGCCGTCGAGCGGGCCCTGATGTACGGCGAGGTGGTGTGCACCGAACGGCGCAGCTGGAAGCGGGTGTACGACCTGGCCGAACGGGCCATCCCCGACGATCTCCTGCACACCGAACTGGACGACGCGGAGTGTCTGCGCCGGCTCGTCCGGCTCGCCGGCCGGTCCCTGGGCATCGGCACCCGCGCGGACATCGCCGACTACCACCGTCTCAAGGGCGAGCAGTTCGACGCGGTGGTCGTGGACTCCGGTCTCGTACCGGTGACGGTCGAGGGCTGGTCCAAGCCGGCGTGGGCCGATCCCGAGGCGCTGGCGACCGTGCCCCGGGGCCGCCACCGCACGACCCTGCTGTCCCCGTTCGACTCACTGATCTGGGAGCGTGCACGGACGGAACGCATCTTCGGCTTCACCCACCGGCTCGAGGCGTATGTCCCGAAGCCCAAGCGGGTGTACGGCTACTTCGCCATGCCGCTGCTCGCGGGCGGGAAGCTGCTGGGGCGCGTCGACCCCGCGCGCGAGGGCACGACGCTCGTGGCGAGGCATGTCTCGCTCGACACCCCGAAGGCCGTGGCGCCCATGGCGCAGGCCCTGCGGGAGGCCGCCGAGTGGGTGGGCTGCGACACGGTCCGGATCGAGCGGGTCGACCGCCCCGAGCTGCGGGCCGGTCTGCTCGCCGAGCTCACCTGATCTCGAGGATCTTCTCCCGCATCGCGTAGACCACGGCCTCCATCCGGGAGTGCAGCTGAAGCTTCTCCAGGATGTTGCGGACGTGGTTCTTCACGGTGTTCTCCGAGATGAACAACTCCTTGGCGATGTCACGGTTGTTCATGCCCGTGGCCACCAGCTTGAGCACCTCCAGCTCACGCTCGGTGAGCCGCGGGGCCGGCACGAGCCGGCGCTCGTCGGTGCGCTGGATCATCGACTTGAACTCGGTGAGCAGCTTGGACGCCATGGACGGGCTGATCTGCGACTGTCCGTCAGCCACCGCGCGGATGGCCGTCGCGACCTCGTCGGTGGAGATCTCCTTGAGGAGGTAGCCGGTCGCACCCGCCTTGATCGCGTCGTAGAGGTCGGCCTCCTCGTCGCTGATCGTCAGCATGATGATCTTCGCGCTGGGGGCCACCTCCTTGATGGAGGTACAGGCCTCGATACCGCCGCGCCTGGGCATCCGCACATCCATCAGCACGATGTCCGGCAGCAGGTCCGCGGCCTTGTCCACCGCCTCCGCACCGTCTCCCGCCTCGCCGACGACCTGGATGTCCTCCTCCTGCGCGAGGACGATCTCCAGTCCGCGCCGGAAGAGGGCGTGGTCGTCCACCACGAGGACACGGATCGGCTCCTGTCGGGAGCTGCCCCTGTCCGCGTCGGTCTCGACGACCGTGTCTGCGGCGTCGCCCGCGGCGCGTACCGGCCCGAAGCTGTCCGCCATCGTTCCTCCCCCTGAAGGCAGTGGCCTGAAGGTCATGTGTGGTTCACCAACCTCAGTGCATGGCACACGGGTTGGCTTCCTGACGCCATGCTTTCATGCCGGGGCGACAGTGCGGTCGTTCCAGGTCGCACGGTGGTGCCCCCGAGGGCGCGCTGAGCGCTCAGGGGCACCACCGACCTGCGGTTCTGTGCGACGGCGTCAGCCGCCGAGTGCACCTCCGGCACCGCCCGCCTCGGAGCCGGCCAGCGGGTCGCTCTCCAGGTGGATGACGCCGTAGTCGTAGGCGTGCCGCCGGTAGACGACACTCGGCTGCTTCGTCTCGGAGTCGACGAAGAGATAGAAGTCGTGTCCGACCAGTTCCATCTCGTAGAGGGCCTGGTCGAGCGTCATCGGCGCTGCGGTGTGGAGCTTCTCGCGGACCACCAGCGGTCCCTCGCCCTGCACTTCGAGCGAGCCCATCCTGGTGGTGGGAATGGTCTGCGGTGTCTCCACGGAGCGAAGCTGTCCGTTGCCGTTCAGCTCGGCCACGCCGGGCACGACATCGGCGACCTCGGCTGCCGAAATCCGGCCGCTGCCACGTCGGTTGTGGCGCTTGTCGTGCTGCTTGCGAAGCCTGCCTTCCAGCTTCGCCGTTGCCAGGTCAAGCGCTGCATAGGGGTCGGCGGCCGCTGCTTCTGCCCGGATCACCGGGCCCCGCGAGTGGAGGGTGATCTCCACGCGGTCGGAACGGTCGGCCTGCCGCGGGTTGTGCTCCTTGGACACCTCGACGTCCAGGCTGATCACCTTGCCGTCGAGCTTCTGGATCTTGTCCAGCTTCAGCTTCTCGGCCACGTGCTTGCGGAACCGCTCAGGCACCTCTGTCTTGCGGCCCTTGACGACGATGTCCACGCAGAACTCCGTTCCGGATTGCCCCGCCTGCGCGTCGGCTGCGGAGCGTCTCCCTCTTGCACCAGACCCCGGTGTGTGCCGGAGTCTCGGACTAGGCGACTTTCACCTCCTCCTCCCCCGGAGACAAGATCTCCACCCCACCAATTTTGAGGTTGTCGTAGCCTCGAATCCCTGGCCGGAAGCATGGCAGTGCATTCGGTGAGGTCCGGGCTTTCCCCATTCCTCACAACCGAACATAGCCCTATCGGACGGGTCTCGGCACCCGCTACCAGCGCGTACCTCCGTTCAGGGCAATTTCGGCTCTCACTACCTGCAACGTTGCGCGTTCCCTGTCAGTTCCGATTTATTTCGAAAGCCGAGGGTGGGACTGCGACGACCGCCGCGGCCGGCTCGTCGAATCCGGTATATCCCTGTCCCATGGCCGCACGGAGCGCCCGCGCCGCCTCCGCCAGCGACGCGCCCGTGGTCATCAGGTCGTCCACCAGCACCGCTCTGCCGCCCTCCAGAAGCCGTCCGGCGCCGCCGACGACCACGAGGGCCCCGGACAGATTCGCCACCCTCTCGCGGGCCGTCAGGCCCGCCTGGTCGGCCACCTCACGCCGCTGCCGCAGCACCGGCAGCGCTCTCGCCCTCGTCCCCGTGCGCCGCAGCTCCCCTGCGGCGGCCAGCGCGATCCTGCGCGCCGCATCATGTCCCCTGGCCCGGACCGCGCGCCGCGCCGACGGCACCGGTACGAGCAGCAGCGGCTCCACTCCCTGCGTGGCCGGGGACGCCGAGGCCCGCACCGCCCCGGCCAGCGCGACGCCGAGAGGCCGGGCCAGCCCCAGAGCGCCACGCTCCTTGTGCGCGATCAGCACCGCGCGCACCCCATCGGCGTAAGGGGCGGCGGCATGGACCTCCGGCAGGCCCACCGGCTCGGGGTCGGGCCTCGCACGGCGCGCAGAGGAGCCGTACAGCTCATGCGCGCATTTCTCGCACAGCGGCGTGCGGGGCACGCCGCAGCCTCCGCATGCGGCCGGCAGCACCAGGCCGGAGATTTCCTGCCACCACCTCCGCATGACCACCACTGTGCCCGCACTCCGGAGGTCCGGCCACCCCTGTGGACAACTGCCTGTGGACAACCAGCCTGTTGACCGGACCACACCGGCAGGGCACCCCCGACTGCCGGCGGGACACAGCGCCAAGAGCCCCGGGAGTCGATGGGGCCACCAGACTCCTAGCCCGGGTAGACCGGAGCCCTGCCCTTCTCGACGATCGGCTGCCAGTTGGCACCCGCCGGAAGTCGCACGATGCCGTCGTCCTCGGAGTACGCCACGAGCGGGCGGTCCTCGCCGTCCGCCGCGGCGACCGACTGCACACCGTTGAGACCGGGCAGCACGCCCGTGTCCCAAGTCGAGCCGTCCGTCTGGATGTAGCGGACCTGCTGCACACCGCCGGATTCCTTGCCGACCACCACGAGCCGGCTGGGGCCGGCCCACGAAACGGCCGTGACGGTCTCCATCCGCGGTGCCGCGGGCTCCAGTTCGGCCACGGTCACCACCGGATTGCTCTTGGGCCCGCGCTCCACCCGCCCGATCTTCAGCGTGGTCTTGCCGTTCTCCGTCAGAAGCAGCGCGACGCGCGCGCCGTCCGCGGACACCTTCACGGACTCGATGCGCGCGGCGCCCAGAAGGGGAACGTTGACCTTCTGCGGCGTGCCCTTGCCGCCCACGAGACGCAGCAGCGCCGGGTTCTCCGGGTTGCGGTCGGCGATCCACAGGTCCTTGCGGCCGTCCCAGCTGGGTGCCGACAACCGGGTGTCCTGCGTCTTGCCGAGGCTGCGCACCACGGGGGCCGCCAACTGGGAATCGGTCTCGATCGACGAGACGTAGAGGCTGGCGAAGTCCTTGGAGACCGCGGCCGCGGTGTCCTCGTCGTGTGCCACCGCGACGACACTGATCGGCAGCTGTCCGTCACCGAACGGCCCACGCACGTTGGCCGGCGTGGCCGCCTCCTTCGTCGCGCCCGACAGCCATGCGAGCCGGTTCTTGGCATCGACGAAGTACGGATACACCGGCTTCCCCGACGCGCGGTCGGGCGCGTAACCGTCCGCCTCGACGCTGTCGAGCACGCACAGCTGCGTGCCGTTCGAACGCTCCAGCTCCACCTGCTCGACCCGAGTGGACGACAGCTCCCTCAGCGTGAGCGAGATCTGCGCAGCCATCTTCTTGCACTGCTCGCGGCCGACGTTGGACGCCTTCTCGTTGAGAGGCACCTTCAGCACGTTCCTGTCGTCGAACGCGAGGGACGTGACACCGCTCTTCAGCGCCGTACCCCGCGGGAAGCGCGAGTCCACCACCGGGTCCAGCCAGTCCGTGGGCCCGTCGAGCAGCGCGTTGACCGACTGCGTCACGGGATCCATCCGGGTCACCGGATCCATCCGCTGACGGATGAAGACCGGGTCTGACACAACGGTTTCCCCAGCTCCGCCCGGCGCCGCGGCGAAGTAGTACTTGTTGATGGAGACATAGTTCCGCTGGAAGTCGGACGCGCCGAGCAGGAGGCCCGGAGGCGGGCTGTCGATGCGCCACTCGCCCTTGCCCTCGATGCCGCCTTGCCGGGAGAGATGCATCGTCCAGTCGTAGTCCTCCGCCTCGGTCGTGCTCGCCTGGAAGGCGTGCTGCGAGTCGACCACGGCGATCTGCTTGCCCTTGATCTGGTAGCTGGTCCCCGTGCTGACCCCGCCCACCGCGGCCCGGCCGCCGGTGGGAGCGGTCTCCAGCACCGTCGTACTGGCGTCGGGCCGCCACTTCTGCGACGCCTCCGGCGTCAGATACGTCCGAGCGATGGCGAAATTGGCATCGTCACTGGTCATCGCCTCGAGGAAGCCGTTGACGATCTCGTCGGCGGCCGCTCCCTTGCGGGGCTTCACCGCGTACACCTGAACCTCGGAGTCGGCGCCCGGGGACGCCTTCACGGGACGGATGTCACCGGTGTCGGGCATCGAGGCACAGCCAGCCAGCACACCGCCGGCACCGAGCAGCGCGACCAAACGCAGCGCGCCTCGACGTCCTCTACGACGCGGATCAGCGCCCACGGTTGGTGTCCTCCCGGTCGGAAGCAGGCTGTGCGAAGGCGGAGTCCTGCCGTTCGTTCCCCGGTCGCGCCACGACACGGGCTCCGTTGCCGGGCAGCGCGGTCGGGTCCACGCCCTGAGGGGGCGTACGAGGCGGCACCGGAGCACCCGGCGGTACGGAGAGCGGAGAACGGTCCGACACGGCCTGAACGGGCACGGACGCCAGCAGGTGCCCGTTCAGGTGCGGGCCGGCCACCTCGGCCAGGGCGCGCTCCCGGTTCTGCCGCGAGTCCTCCGGCTCCAGGGGTACCGGCGAACCGCGCAGCGGCTCGTCCGCGGTCCGCGGCAGCGTCAGCCTGAACTGCGAACCGCCGCCCGGCTCGCCCCATGCCTGGAGCCAGCCACCGTGCAGCCGCGCGTCCTCGACGGCGATGGACAGACCGAGACCGGTACCGCCGGTGGTACGCGCCCGGGCCGGATCGGCCCGCCAGAAGCGGTTGAACACCCGGGTCGCCTCTCCGGGCTTCAGTCCCACGCCGTAGTCCCGTACGGCGACGGCGACCGCACCGCCGGCGACCGCCATGCGCACGATTACGTCCCGGCCCTCGCCGTGCTCGACGGCGTTGACGACGAGGTTGCGCAGCACCCGCTCGACGCGGCGGGCGTCGGCCTCGGCCACGACGGGCTGCTCGTCACCGACCACGCGTATCCGGGTGCCCTTGCGCTCGGCGAGCGGCTCGGCACCACCGATGACCCGCCGTACGACTTCGCGGAGGTCTATCGGCTCGGCTTCCAGCGCGGCCGCGCCGGCATCGAAGCGGCTGATCTCCAGAAGGTCCGAGAGCAGCGACTCGAACCGGTCGAGCTGGTCCCCGAGGAGCTCCGCCGAACGCGCGGTCACCGGATCGAAGTCGACCCGGGCCTCATGGATGACGTCGGCCGCCATCCGCACCGTCGTCAGCGGGGTCCGCAGTTCGTGGGAGACGTCCGAGACGAAGCGCCGCTGCATCCGGGAGAGCTCCTCCAGCTGCTGGATCTTGAGCTGAAGGCTCTGCGCCATCTTGTTGAAGGCTTCACCGAGTCTGGCGATGTCGTCCTCACCGGTGACCTTCATCCGCTCCTGGAGACGGCCGGCGGACAGCCGCTCGGCGATCCCGGCGGCCATACGCACCGGTGTGACGATCTGCCGCACCACGAGCCAGGCGATGGCACCCAGCAGCACAACAACGAACAGCCCGGCCGTGGCCAGCGTGCCTCGGACCAGATTGAGCGACTGCTCCTCCTGCGCGAGCGGGAAGACGTAGTACAGCTCGTACGGATATTCCTCGATGTCGTTGAGCCGGGTGCCGACGACCAGGCCGGGCTCCGGCTCGTGATCGTCGTTGTACTTGATCTGGATGTACGTCTCGTACGTCCCCGTGCCCTGGTCCACGGCCTCCCGCAGCTCCTGCGGAATGCTGGACGGGTCCACGCTGCCCGAAGTCCGCGGGAAACGGTTGCCCGCGTTGGCGGCGTCGGCGCTCAGCGCCACCACGTTGAACGCGCCCTGGCCGCCACTGGCCAGCTGTTCCACGAGGTCGGAGCGCCAGCTCGTCGCCGTACGGCCGCCCGCGCCGCCGTCCTGCGCGCCGGACTCGGTCCGCAGATTGGCAGCCCGCTCCCGCGCCACGGCGAAACCGCCGGCCGCCTGGCTCTGCGCCGCCTTCGCCTTGGCGTCGAGCAGGCCGTTACGCACCTGCCCGATGACGACGAACCCGAGGAGCGCCACCACGCCGAGGGACATCAGCAGCGTCATCGCGACGACCCTGAGCTGGATGTTCCGGCGCCACAGCCGCACAGCGGGCAGCAGCGGCCGGCGGACCCAGCGCAGGAAGAGCCGGAGTATCAGACGGCCGGGATCGCCGTTTCGACCCGACCGCCCGCCACGCAGCAGGCGGCCGAATCGCGACGTCTCATGCCCCGGTCCGGCAGCCCGCCCCGTACGGACTCCCGGCTCCCCGGGCTTCGGAGCAACGCTGCCTCGGGTCATATCAGCTCGGTCCGGCCTTGTAACCGACACCACGTACGGTCACCACGATCTCCGGACGCTCCGGGTCCTTCTCGACCTTGGAGCGCAGCCTCTGGACGTGCACGTTCACCAGCCTGGTGTCGGCGGCGTGACGGTAGCCCCAGACCTGCTCGAGCAGCACCTCACGGGTGAACACCTGCCACGGCTTACGGGCCAGCGCGACGAGCAGGTCGAACTCCAGCGGGGTCAGCGCGATGGACTGTCCCTCCCGCTTCACGGAGTGACCGGCCACGTCGATGACCAGGTCACCGATCGCCAGCTGTTCCGGCGCCGGCTCCTCCGACCTCCTCAGCCGCGCCCGGATCCGGGCGACCAGCTCCTTCGGCTTGAACGGCTTCACGATGTAGTCGTCGGCCCCGGACTCCAGGCCTACCACCACGTCCACGGTGTCGCTCTTGGCGGTGAGCATCACGATCGGCACGCCGGACTCCGCCCTGATCAGGCGGCACACCTCGATGCCGTCCCGTCCGGGCAGCATGAGGTCCAGCAGCACAAGATCCGGTTTTGCCTCACGGAAAGCGGCAAGTGCCTTGTCGCCGTCCGCTACGAACGACGGCTCGAAACCTTCACCACGCAGCACAATCCCGAGCATCTCGGCCAGTGCGGTGTCGTCATCGACGACAAGGACTCGTCCCTTCATAATCGACATCATCCCATTAGCTAATCGTTACCTGGCGTGACCTGGCACACAGCTCCGCGATTCCACTGCCGGTGACCGGCGACAACGCCCCCATTTCGGTGACGATCGCCGTGACCAGATCCGGCGGCGTGACATCGAAGGCCGGGTTGTACGCCTGGGTCCCCAGCGGCGCGACGGGAAGCCCGCCACCCACTGCTCCCGCGGCCGCAGGAACCTGCGGGGCGGTGACTTCCGTGACTTCGTGTCCGGCCCTCTGCTCCACCTCGATCGACGCCCCGTCCGGCGTGCTCAGGTCCACGGTCGTGGTCGGAGCGACCACGATGAACGGCACATGGTGGTACTTCGCCAGCACGGCGAGCGGATAGCTCCCCACCTTGTTGGCCACCGAGCCGTCCGCGGCTATGCGGTCGGCGCCTATGAGTACCGCATCCACCTCCCCCGCGGCGAACAGGGAGCCCGCGGCACTGTCCGTGAGCAGCGTGTAGGGCATGCCGTTGCGAGCGGCCTCGTACGCCGTCAGCCGCGCCCCCTGGAGCAGCGGCCGGGTCTCGTCCACCCACAGCCGCCGCAGCTCGCCGGCCCGGTGTGCGTGAAGAGCCACGGCGAACGCCGTGCCCTCCCCGCCCGAGACCAGCGCACCGGTGTTGCAGTGGGTCAGGATCCGATGCCCGCCGCCCGGCAACAGCTCATCGAGCAGAGCGAGCCCGTGACCCGCCATCTGGGCACTGGCCTCGGCGTCCTCCCGGTGCAGCTCCCTGGCGGCCGTCAGAGCCGCCTGGGCGGCCTCCTCGGGCCCCTTGTCGGCCGCCGCCCGGTATGCGGCGATCGCACGCCGCACCCCATAGGCCAGGTTCACCGCGGTGGGCCGCGCTCCCTCGAGCAGTGGCGCCGCCTCCTCCACGTCGTAACCGCGTGCCGCGGCGAGCGCCACACCGTAGGCACCGGCGATGCCCAGCAGAGGAGCCCCGCGCACGGCGAGTGTCTGGATGGCCTGCACGAGGGCGGGCACATCGGTGCAGACCAGCTCGACCTCCTCGGCAGGAAGCCGGGTCTGGTCGAGAAGCACCAGCACGGGCCCTTCCGGAGGCTCGCTCCAGCGCAGCGCGGGAAGCGGGGGCGGCTCGTCGCCCACCGGGTTTTGTGCGTACTGATCAGCCATCCGCCCAGTCTGCCCGGTGAGACTCCGACAATGAAGGTGCGAAGGAGATACAGGGCCCCGCCCACCAGCGGGCCCCGCGTGGCACGATGGCTGCCAGCCTGCCGACCCGATACACCGACAGGCCCTGTGAACGCTCCGGCTCGCCGAGCCGGCACCACAACCAGTGCATGAGGTGGACGACGGTGAACGACACTCCGGGCTGGGCCTCGCCCGGATCCGCTCCCTCCAACGGGCAGGACGACGCCGGCGTACCGCGGCCCGCCGGGCCCGCCGACGAGAGCGGCCCCGCCTCGAAGTGGTCCAAGGAGCAGCCGCCCGCCGGCCAGTGGTCGGCGCCGACGGGACCGCCCCAGACTCCTCCGCAGGCTCCCCCGCCCGCCCCGGGCTGGGGCGGCGGCCCGCCGCGCGGCGCGTGGGGCGCGCCCCCCGCGGCCAAGCCGGGTGTCATCCCGCTCCGCCCGCTGGGCGTCGGCGAGATCCTCGACGGCGCGGTCTCCACGCTGCGCGCCCACTGGCGCACGGTCCTGGGCATCACGATCACCGTCTCCGTGATCTCCCAGATCTGCAACATCCTCGTCGAGCGCTACCTGCTTCCCACACCCCCCGAGGTCGACCCCGACGCCGACCCGTCGGAGGCGCTGCGGCAGTCCGTCGACTCGCTGCAGGCCAGCCTGGTGGCCATGGGCCCGTCGATCCTCATCGCGCTGGTCGGCACACTCTTCACCACCGCCCTGCTCACGATGGTCATCAGCCGCTCCGTACTGGGCCGCCCGGTCAGCCTCTCCGAGGCCTGGCAGGAGGCTCGCCCCCGGCTGCCCCAACTCCTCGGCCTCACCCTGCTGCTGCCGCTGATGAGCGCGGGAATCATGGGCGTGGCTCTGGTACCCGGTCTGCTGATCGGCGGCGGCGCCGGGGTCGCGCTCGCCGTCCTCGGAGGACTCGTCGCCGGACCGGTCATCCTGTGGCTGATGGTCCGCTTCGCCCTCGCCTCGCCCGCCCTGATGCTGGAGCGCCAGGGCGTCATCCAGTCCTTGCGTCGCTCCGCCAAGCTGGTGCAGGGCGCCTGGTGGCGGACGTTCGGCATCATCGCGCTCACGCTGCTGCTGACGCTGCTGGTGTCGATGATCATCGCGGTGCCGTTCAGCGTGATCGCATTGGCCGTGGACGGCACCGGATTCGGCGACCTCTTCTCCGGCACCACGCCGGAATTCGGCTGGGCCTTCCTGATCATCACGGGGATCGGCTCGGTGATCGCGTCCTCCATCACCTACCCGATCTCCGCGGGTGTGACGGTGCTCCTCTACATCGACCAGCGCATCCGCCGCGAGGCTCTGGACATCGAACTCGCCCGGGCCGCAGGCGTATCCGGCTACGGCTCCGAGCCGCCCGGCACCCCCGCCAGGGGCTGATGCGGTGTTCACCGCGGGGGGTGTGACAGCAGTGCGGGCGGCCCTGGCCACCGGCGACGACGTACCGGTGGACACTCCTCGGATACCTGCCAGGGAGGCAGCGGAGCGCGAGCTGTCGAAGCCGATGTACCACGAAAACGACCCGAGCCTGCTCCAGCGCGCCCTCGACCGCTTCTGGGAGTGGGTGGGCGGCATCTTCGACACCGCCTCCGGCGCCACCCCCGGCGGCCCGCTCGGCCTAGTCGTCGTCGTCCTGCTGGTCATCGGCCTGATCGCCGCCCTCTGGTGGCGACTTGGCACCCCCCACCGCGCTGCGCTCTCGGCCGACTCGCTCTTCGACGACGTCCCCCGAAGCGCGGCGGAGCACCGCAGCGCCGCAGAGATCCACGCGGCGGCCGAACGCTGGAACCAGGCCGTACAGGAACGCATGCGTGCCATCGTTCGCTCGCTGGAGGAACGCGCCCTCCTCGATCCGCGTCCGGGCCGCACCGCCGACGAGGCGGCTGCCGAAGGCGGCCGTTCGCTCCCCGACCACACCGCCGGACTGCGGGCCGCCGCCAGGGAGTTCGACGACGTCACATACGGCGGGCGGACTGCCGACCGGCTGGCGTATCTGCGGTTGCGGGACCTCGACCTCGAACTGGAGCGGGCCAAGCCCCAACTCGCCGGCGCGTCCCGAGGAGCAGCCGGATGACCGGGGTTGCCCCCAGCTCCACCTCCATGTCCCCCACCGGCCGCCAGGTGTGGACCCGCACCCGCGGTCTGCTGCTGGCCCTGGTGATTCTCCTGGTGGCGGGCATCGCCATGGCCGCACTGCAGTCCGGCGACCAGCACGGCCGCCTCGACCCGCGCTCGGCCGACCGTCTGGGCAGCCGCGCCGTGGCCGAGATTCTCAAGGACAGCGGCGTCTCCACCCGTGTGGTCACCACTCTGGACGAGGCAACTGCCGCTGCCGACACGGACACCACACTTCTGGTCGCGATGCCCGACCTGCTGACGGACAGCCAGCAGGAAACCCTGCGGGCGGCGACGGCAACCTCCGGCGGACGCACCGTGCTCGTCTCCGCCGGTGCCGCATCCGTCGAGACGCTGGCCCCCGGGGTGCGCGCCGACACCCCCGCCCCTGTCGCGGCCCGCACTCCCCAGTGCTCCTTCGCCGCTGCGCGCAGAGCCGGCAACGCCGACCTCGGCGGCGAGCGCTACGTCACCAAGGCGACCGGGACCGACGCCTGTTACCCGAGCGAAGGAATGCCCAGCCTCGTCAGGATCGACGACTCCGACGGCGGCGACACCGTCCTGCTCGGTGCCCCCGACATCCTGTACAACGACCGCCTCGACCAGCGCGGCAACGCCTCTCTCGCACTTCAACTCCTTGGTTCCCGCCCTCATCTGGTCTGGTACCTCCCCTCGCTCACCGACGGCTCCGTCACTCAGGACGGCACCGATGCAGACACCGACAGCACGTTCTTCGATCTGATCCCTTCGGGCTGGCTCTGGGGCACCCTCCAACTGACGCTCGCCGCCGCCCTTGCAGCCATCTGGCGTGCCCGCCGCCTGGGCCCCCTCGTCACCGAACGGCTGCCGGTGGCCATCCGGGCATCCGAATCAACGCAGGGACGCGCCCGCCTCTACCGCAAGGTGAACGCCCGTGACCGCGCCGCCGCAGCGCTGCGCTCCGCCACCCGCACCCGCCTCGCGCCGCTTCTCGGCGTCTCCGCCCTCGACGCCCACTCCCCCGAGGTGCTGCTCCCCGCCGTCTCGGCGCGCCTGGCCACCGGCGACCGGGATCTCACCGCCCTGCTGTTCGGGCCGGCTCCGGCCGACGACACCGCACTTGTTCACCTGGCAGACCAACTCGACGCCCTCGAAAGAGAGGTACGCACCTCATGAGCGCCCCGACACCCGAGACAGCTGAGAGCTCGGACCGCGCCCGCGCTTCCCTGGAAGCCCTGCGCACCGAGATCGCCAAGGCCGTGGTCGGCCAGGATCCCGCTGTCACCGGACTCGTCGTGGCCCTGCTCTGCCGCGGCCATGTCCTTCTCGAAGGCGTACCGGGAGTCGCCAAGACTCTCCTGGTCCGCGCACTCGCGGCATCGCTCGAACTCGACACCAAGCGTGTCCAGTTCACCCCCGACCTCATGCCCAGCGATGTCACCGGCTCGCTCGTCTACGACGCGCGCACCGCAGAGTTCTCCTTCCAGCCCGGTCCCGTCTTCACCAACCTTCTGCTCGCCGACGAGATCAACCGCACGCCTCCCAAGACACAGTCCTCGCTCCTCGAGGCGATGGAGGAGCGCCAGGTCACGGTGGACGGCACACCCCGCATGCTTCCGGATCCCTTCCTGGTGGCGGCTACGCAGAACCCCGTGGAGTACGAGGGGACCTATCCCCTGCCCGAAGCCCAACTCGACCGCTTCCTGCTGAAGCTGACCGTGCCGCTGCCTTCGCGGGACGACGAGATCGGCGTGCTGACCCGTCACGCCGAAGGCTTCAATCCGCGCGACCTCCACGCGGCGGGAGTGCGGCCCGTCGCCGGGCCCGCCGACCTGGAGGCGGCCCGGGCCGCCGTCGCCAAGACCTCGGTCTCCGCCGAGATCACCGGCTATGTCGTCGATATCTGTCGTGCCACCCGCGAGTCCCCCTCACTCAGTCTCGGTGTGTCCCCCAGAGGCGCTACGGCCCTGCTGTCCACCGCCCGCGCGTGGGCGTGGCTCACAGGCCGCGACTACGTCATCCCCGACGACGTGAAGGCCCTGGCCCTGCCGACGCTGCGTCATCGGATCCAGCTCCGGCCGGAAGCGGAGATGGAAGGAGTCACTGCCGACTCCGTCATCACCGCGATCCTCAGCCACGTCCCCGTCCCCCGCTGAGGCCGCGCCATGGCCCTCACCGGACGAACCGCACTGCTCGCCGCTCTCGGCTCGCTCCCCGTGGGCATCCTCGCGCCCAGCTGGACGGGGATGCTTGCTGTGAATGCGCCTCTCTCTTTGGCAATCTTGTGCGACTACGCCCTCGCCGCGCCAGTGCGAACGCTCCGATTCACCCGAAGCGGTGATACATCAGTTCGACTCGGTGAACGTGCTGACGTCCAGCTGACGATCACCAATCCCTCAGCGCGCCGTCTGCGCGCCGACCTTCGCGACGCATGGCCTCCCAGCAGCTGGGTCGCCGGCACCGAGCAAGCCGCATCCCGGCACAAGGTGTCCGTGCCCGCCGGCGAACGCCGGCGCATCACCACCGCTCTGCGTCCCACACGCCGCGGCGACCGCCATGCCGAGCGGGTCACCGTCCGGTCGTACGGCCCCCTCGGCCTCGCCGCCCGCCAGAGCAATCACAGCGTCCCCTGGACGGTCCGCGTCCTGCCTCCGTTCGCCAGCCGCAAGCACCTGCCGTCCCGCCTGGCCCGGCTGCGAGAACTCGACGGCCGCACCAGCGTCCTGATCCGTGGGCAGGGGACGGAGTTCGACAGTCTTCGTGACTACGTGCCCGGCGACGACACCCGCTCCATCGACTGGCGGGCGACCGCCCGTCGGACAACCGTTGCCGTGCGCACCTGGCGCCCGGAACGCGACCGCCACATCCTCGTCGTGCTCGACACCGGCCGCACATCCGCCGGCCGAGTGGGAGATGTCCCGCGTCTCGACGCGGCGATGGACGCCGCCCTGCTCCTCACCGCGCTTGCCTCACGCGCCGGCGACCGGGTCGATCTCCTGGCGTACGACCGTCGTGTCCGCGCCCAGGTGCAGGGACGATCCGCGGGCGAACTTCTGCCCGCCATGGTCAACGCGCTCGCTCCCCTGGAGCCGGAACTCGTCGAGACCGATGCGCGTGGCCTGAGTGCAGCAGCTCTCAAGAGCGCTCCGCGACGATCGCTGATCGTGCTGCTCACGGGCCTCGATGCTGCCCCCATCGAAGAGGGCCTGCTCCCGGTCCTGCCTCAGCTCACCCAACGGCACACCGTGCTCGTGGCCGCGGTGGCTGATCCGCACATCCAGAAGATGTCCGCTGCGCGTGGGGATGTGGAGGCCGTCTACGACGCCGCGGCGGGTACGCAGTCCCAGGCTCAGCGGCGCCGCACAGCGGAGCAACTTCAGCGCCATGGCGTCATTGTCGTGGACGCGACCCCGGACGATCTCGCTCCGGCCCTCGCCGACACCTATTTGGCACTGAAAGCAGCCGGCAAGCTGTAGAGAGGCGAATGCGGAGCCCAAGGGCTTTCGCCCATTCGCCCCGGAACGCAGAAAGGCCCCGCACCAGAGGTGCGGGGCCTTCCCACAATGATTGTTCGGCGGCGTCCTACTCTCCCACAGGGTCCCCCCTGCAGTACCATCGGCGCTGAAAGGCTTAGCTTCCGGGTTCGGAATGTAACCGGGCGTTTCCCTAACGCAATGACCACCGAAACACTATGAAGATATCGACCCGGAACCCACACAGACGGGGGTTCGACAGTTCGTTACTTCAGAACTAACACAGTGGACGCGAGCAACTGAGGACAAGCCCTCGGCCTATTAGTACCGGTCAACTCCACCCATTACTGGGCTTCCATATCCGGCCTATCAACCCAGTCGTCTACTGGGAGCCTTACCCTCTCAAGGAGGTGGGAATACTCATCTCGAAGCAGGCTTCCCGCTTAGATGCTTTCAGCGGTTATCCCTCCCGAACGTAGCCAACCAGCCATGCCCTTGGCAGGACAACTGGCACACCAGAGGTTCGTCCGTCCCGGTCCTCTCGTACTAGGGACAGCCCTTCTCAATATTCCTACGCGCACAGCGGATAGGGACCGAACTGTCTCACGACGTTCTAAACCCAGCTCGCGTACCGCTTTAATGGGCGAACAGCCCAACCCTTGGGACCGACTCCAGCCCCAGGATGCGACGAGCCGACATCGAGGTGCCAAACCATCCCGTCGATATGGACTCTTGGGGAAGATCAGCCTGTTATCCCCGGGGTACCTTTTATCCGTTGAGCGACGGCGCTTCCACAAGCCACCGCCGGATCACTAGTCCCGACTTTCGTCCCTGCTCGACCCGTCGGTCTCACAGTCAAGCTCCCTTGTGCACTTACACTCAACACCTGATTGCCAACCAGGCTGAGGGAACCTTTGGGCGCCTCCGTTACCCTTTGGGAGGCAACCGCCCCAGTTAAACTACCCATCAGACACTGTCCCTGATCCGGATCACGGACCCAGGTTAGACATCCAGCACGACCAGAGTGGTATTTCAACGATGACTCCACAACCACTGGCGTGGCCGCTTCACAGTCTCCCACCTATCCTACACAAGCCGAACCGAACACCAATATCAAACTGTAGTAAAGGTCCCGGGGTCTTTCCGTCCTGCTGCGCGAAACGAGCATCTTTACTCGTAGTGCAATTTCACCGGGCCTATGGTTGAGACAGTCGAGAAGTCGTTACGCCATTCGTGCAGGTCGGAACTTACCCGACAAGGAATTTCGCTACCTTAGGATGGTTATAGTTACCACCGCCGTTTACTGGCGCTTAAGTTCTCAGCTTCGCACGCCCGAAAGCGTACTAACCGGTCCCCTTAACGTTCCAGCACCGGGCAGGCGTCAGTCCGTATACATCGCCTTACGGCTTCGCACGGACCTGTGTTTTTAGTAAACAGTCGCTTCTCGCTGGTCTCTGCGGCCACCCCCAGCTCGAGGAGCAAGTCCTCTCACCAGTGATGGCCCCCCTTCTCCCGAAGTTACGGGGGCATTTTGCCGAGTTCCTTAACCATAGTTCACCCGAACGCCTCGGTATTCTCTACCTGACCACCTGAGTCGGTTTAGGGTACGGGCCGCCATGAAACTCGCTAGAGGCTTTTCTCGACAGCATAGGATCATCCACTTCACCACAATCGGCTCGGCATCAGGTCTCAGCCTTAACGAGGGACGGATTTGCCTACCCCTCGGCCTACACCCTTACCCCGGGACTACCACCGCCCGGGCTGGACTACCTTCCTGCGTCACCCCATCGCTTACCTACTACCACCTTGGATCGCCGGCTCCACCACTTTCCTTTCCCCGAAGGGTCCGGAACGGCTTCACGGGCTTAGCATTAATGGGCTCGATATTGGGCGTTTCAAAGCGGGTACCGGAATATCAACCGGTTGTCCATCGACTACGCCTGTCGGCCTCGCCTTAGGTCCCGACTTACCCTGGGCAGATCAGCTTGACCCAGGAACCCTTAGTCAATCGGCGCACACGTTTCTCACGTGTGTATCGCTACTCATGCCTGCATTCTCACTCGTGAACCGTCCACCACTGCCTTCCGGCGCGGCTTCACCCGGCACACGACGCTCCCCTACCCATCCCAGCGGGCGTTGGCCCTATATGCTGGAATGACACGACTTCGGCGGTACGCTTGAGCCCCGCTACATTGTCGGCGCGGAATCACTTGACCAGTGAGCTATTACGCACTCTTTCAAGGGTGGCTGCTTCTAAGCCAACCTCCTGGTTGTCTCTGCGACTCCACATCCTTTCCCACTTAGCGTACGCTTAGGGGCCTTAGTCGATGCTCTGGGCTGTTTCCCTCTCGACCATGGAGCTTATCCCCCACAGTCTCACTGCCGTGCTCTCACTTACCGGCATTCGGAGTTTGGCTAAGGTCAGTAACCCGGTAGGGCCCATCGCCTATCCAGTGCTCTACCTCCGGCAAGAAACACACGACGCTGCACCTAAATGCATTTCGGGGAGAACCAGCTATCACGGAGTTTGATTGGCCTTTCACCCCTAACCACAGGTCATCCCCCAGGTTTTCAACCCTGGTGGGTTCGGTCCTCCACGACCTCTTACAGCCGCTTCAACCTGCCCATGGCTAGATCACTCCGCTTCGGGTCTTGAGCGCGCTACTAAGTCGCCCTATTCGGACTCGCTTTCGCTACGGCTTCCCCACACGGGTTAACCTCGCAACACACCGCAAACTCGCAGGCTCATTCTTCAAAAGGCACGCAGTCACGACGCAAGGAACAAGTTCCTTGCGCGACGCTCCCACGGCTTGTAGGCACACGGTTTCAGGTACTATTTCACTCCGCTCCCGCGGTACTTTTCACCATTCCCTCACGGTACTATCCGCTATCGGTCACCAGGGAATATTTAGGCTTAACGGGTGGTCCCGCCAGATTCACACGGGATTTCTCGGGCCCCGTGCTACTTGGGTGTCTCTTAAACGAGCCGCATGAATTTCAGCTACGGGGGTCTTACCCTCTACGCCGGACCTTTCGCATGTCCTTCGCCTATCCATACGGTTTCTGACTCGTCTCACCGCCGGCAGACGATGATAAAGAGATCCCACAACCCCGCATGCGCAACCCCTGCCGGGTATCACACGCATACGGTTTGGCCTCATCCGGTTTCGCTCGCCACTACTCCCGGAATCACGGTTGTTTTCTCTTCCTGAGGGTACTGAGATGTTTCACTTCCCCTCGTTCCCTCCACACTGCCTATGTGTTCAGCAGCGGGTGACAGCCCATGACGACTGCCGGGTTTCCCCATTCGGAAACCCCCGGATCAAAGCCTGGTTGACGACTCCCCGGGGACTATCGTGGCCTCCCACGTCCTTCATCGGTTCCTGGTGCCAAGGCATCCACCGTGCGCCCTTAAAAACTTGGCCACAGATGCTCGCGTCCACTGTGCAGTTCTCAAGCAACGACCAGCCACCCACCACCCCGCTGAAAACAGCGAGTTCACTGGGGCCGGCATCGCGAAGGACGAGCTCACGCTCGCACCCTCAGATACCCAACAGCGCGCCCGGCACGACCAGTCGAATCCTGTGTTCCACGCCGAAGCAGTACTAACAGTCATCATCTGAGCCGTGCCGAATAGTCAACGTTCCACCCATGAGCAACCAGCACCGGACATTCGCCGATGTACTGGCCTCTGACCTGATCCGAAGATCCGGTAAGAAGTGCTCCTTAGAAAGGAGGTGATCCAGCCGCACCTTCCGGTACGGCTACCTTGTTACGACTTCGTCCCAATCGCCAGTCCCACCTTCGACAGCTCCCTCCCACAAGGGGTTGGGCCACCGGCTTCGGGTGTTACCGACTTTCGTGACGTGACGGGCGGTGTGTACAAGGCCCGGGAACGTATTCACCGCAGCAATGCTGATCTGCGATTACTAGCAACTCCGACTTCATGGGGTCGAGTTGCAGACCCCAATCCGAACTGAGACCGGCTTTTTGAGATTCGCTCCGCCTCGCGGCATCGCAGCTCATTGTACCGGCCATTGTAGCACGTGTGCAGCCCAAGACATAAGGGGCATGATGACTTGACGTCGTCCCCACCTTCCTCCGAGTTGACCCCGGCAGTCTCCTGTGAGTCCCCATCACCCCGAAGGGCATGCTGGCAACACAGAACAAGGGTTGCGCTCGTTGCGGGACTTAACCCAACATCTCACGACACGAGCTGACGACAGCCATGCACCACCTGTCACCCGACCACAAGGGGGGCACCATCTCTGATGCTTTCCGGGCGATGTCAAGCCTTGGTAAGGTTCTTCGCGTTGCGTCGAATTAAGCCACATGCTCCGCTGCTTGTGCGGGCCCCCGTCAATTCCTTTGAGTTTTAGCCTTGCGGCCGTACTCCCCAGGCGGGGAACTTAATGCGTTAGCTGCGGCACCGACGACGTGGAATGTCGCCAACACCTAGTTCCCAACGTTTACGGCGTGGACTACCAGGGTATCTAATCCTGTTCGCTCCCCACGCTTTCGCTCCTCAGCGTCAGTAATGGCCCAGAGATCCGCCTTCGCCACCGGTGTTCCTCCTGATATCTGCGCATTTCACCGCTACACCAGGAATTCCGATCTCCCCTACCACACTCTAGCTAGCCCGTATCGAATGCAGACCCGGGGTTAAGCCCCGGGCTTTCACATCCGACGTGACAAGCCGCCTACGAGCTCTTTACGCCCAATAATTCCGGACAACGCTTGCGCCCTACGTATTACCGCGGCTGCTGGCACGTAGTTAGCCGGCGCTTCTTCTGCAGGTACCGTCACTTTCGCTTCTTCCCTGCTGAAAGAGGTTTACAACCCGAAGGCCGTCATCCCTCACGCGGCGTCGCTGCATCAGGCTTTCGCCCATTGTGCAATATTCCCCACTGCTGCCTCCCGTAGGAGTCTGGGCCGTGTCTCAGTCCCAGTGTGGCCGGTCGCCCTCTCAGGCCGGCTACCCGTCGTCGCCTTGGTAGGCCATCACCCCACCAACAAGCTGATAGGCCGCGGGCTCATCCTTCACCGCCGGAGCTTTCAACCCCTCCCCATGCAGGAAGGAGTGTTATCCGGTATTAGACCCCGTTTCCAGGGCTTGTCCCAGAGTGAAGGGCAGATTGCCCACGTGTTACTCACCCGTTCGCCACTAATCCACCCCGAAGGGCTTCATCGTTCGACTTGCATGTGTTAAGCACGCCGCCAGCGTTCGTCCTGAGCCAGGATCAAACTCTCCATGAATGTTTTCCCGTAATCGGGATGAACACCACAAGAGCGGAACAGCCGATCGGAATAAGACCGACTGTTCACAGCGTCCTCGCTGTGTCATTGCCTACCGACCACAAGGGCCGGCAGGACTTTCAAAGGAACCTCGCCATCCGAAGATGGACGGGGTATCAACATATCTGGCGTTGACTTTTGGCACGCTGTTGAGTTCTCAAGGAACGGACGCTTCCTTTGTACTCACCCCCTCGGGCTTTCCTCCGGGCGCTTCCCTTCGGTCTTGCGTTTCCAACCCTACCAGATTCTTTTTCCGTTCCGTTTCCGGTGGAGTTTGAATCCGATGGCCGATTGGAGTGGCCTTTGCCTTTCGGCTGCACCGACTTTATCAGAAGCATTTCGGCCGAGCTAATCAGCCTGAGTGATCCGGATAAGGAGTCGATTGGCTCTGCGGAAATTTGAATTTCCGTTGAGAGCGAGAGAGACATTATCAACTGCTCTCGGCCTTGTCCAGTCCGAGGCAACCCTCAAAATCTACCTCCCCACATCCGCCGTGTCAACGGTTTTTGCGGGCGGAGAGGACACTAGCAGGTCAGACGGGCCGGACGCACATCAGGCAGCGGCCGGGAGTTCGGCACTGCGGTCGGCCTCGTCGACGTCGCCCGTGTCGCCTGCCCGGGCCGCTCGTCCGCCCAGAACGTAGACGTATGCCAGGAAGGCCAGTTCGGCGACGATGCCGATGGTGATGCGGGCCCACGTGGGCAGGCCGGACGGGGTGACGAAGCCTTCGATCACGCCCGCCACGAAGAGCACCAGGGCCAGGCCGATGGCCATTCCGAGCGCGGCGCGCCCTTGCTGGGCGAGCGCCGTCCGGCGGGACAGAGGGCCGGGGTCGATGAGCGTCCAGCCAAGGCGTAGGCCCGTACCCGCGGCGACGAAGACAGCGGTCAGTTCGAGGAGACCGTGCGGCAGAACGAGGCCCAGGAACGTGTCGAGACGGCCGGCCGAGGACATCAGGCCGATGCCGACGCCCAGATTGAGCATGTTGAGGAACAGGATCCAGATCACCGGGAGGCACAGGAAGGCGCCGAGGGTGAGGCACATGGCGGCTGCCCGTGCGTTGTTCGTCCAGACCTGGGCGGCGAAGGAGGCCGCGGGGTGGCTGGAGTAGTACGTCTCGTACTCGCCACCCGGTTGCGTGAGCCGGCGGAGTTCGTCGGGCGCGGCGATCGACGACTGGACCTCGGGGTGGACGCCGATCCACCAGCCGATGATCGCGGCGAGGAGGGTGGAGAGCACGGCGGTCGGTATCCACCAGTGGCGGGAGCGGTAGACGGCCGCTGGGAAGCCGGCGGTGACGAAGCGGACCGCGTCCCGCCAGGTGGCTCGCCGGGTTCCCGTGACCGTGGAGCGGGCGCGGGCGACGAGCTGCGTGAGGCGGCCGGTGAGTACCGGGTCGGGGGCGCTCGACTGTATGAGGGACAGGTGCGTGGCGGTGCGCTGGTAGAGCGCGACGAGTTCGTCGGCTTCGGCGCCCGTGAGTCGGCGGCCTCGGTGCAGTAGGTGGTCCAGGCGGTCCCACTCGGCACGGTGGGCGGTCACGAAGACATCGAGGTCCATGGTCGGCTGCTGCTCCAGGCACTGGGTGCGTACGGTTCGTACTACTGCGGCGCGCTGCGGATCAGCTTGGCAGACTGATGAAGCAAGGGGCAGGGACGGTCGACGGCGGAGGGCGGCAGCGGTGAGTGCGCTAGTGACGGGGGACGCGGTCGTACTGGGGCTGCAGTCGGCGAAACTGCCGAGTCGAGCACTCGCCATAGTGATCGACCTGGTGGTCGTGTGGGCCGCTTACCTGTTCATATCCATAGGCCTCGCCGTGGCGACGGCCTCACTGGACGAGGCGGCCGTCATGGCGGTGTCGATCGCGTCGTTCCTCCTGGTCCTGGTGGGTGCGCCGATAGCCGTGGAGACCCTGAGCCATGGGCGCTCGCTGGGGAAGCTCGCCTGCGGACTGCGGGTCGTGCGCGATGACGGCGGGCCGATCCGCTTCCGTCACGCGCTGGTGCGCGGGGCGATGGGAGTGGTCGAGATCCTGATGTCATTCGGAGTGATCGCGTGTATCGCGTCGCTGGTGTCGGCCCGGGGCCGGCGCATCGGGGATGTATTCGCTGGGACGCTGGTCGTACGGGAGCGGGTGCCCGCCGCACGCGGGAACGTCCTGCCGCCTCCGCCCCCGTGGCTCGTGGGCCGCTTCACGGAGTTGGACCTGTCGGCAGTGCCCGATCACCTGTGGCTGGCGATACGGCAGTTTCTGACGCGGATGCGCCAGTTGGACCCGGCGGTGAGCTGGTCGATGGCGGAACGGCTGGCAAGTGACCTGGCCGAACGCACGGGGGCACCCACGCCGCAGGGTGTGCCTCCGGCCGCCTATCTGGCCGCTGTGGTGAACGAGCGGCAGGCTCGGGATGCGCGACGCGCCTTCGGGGCGGGGGGCGTTGGAGGTGCGCCGATGACCGGGACGGGCCAGATGCAGGCGGCAGCACCCGGGTTCGGCTCCCCGGCCACCGGAGCGAGTGGCGGTGCGGGCGCGGCAGCCGCGGGTGCGGCAATGGGGAACACTGTGAGCCCTGGTGCAGGCTGGACCGGCGGTGGCAGTGAGGCTGCCGGTTCTCAGGCGACGCCCGTAGCGCTCGGGCCGGCCAAGGAAGTCGGTCCCCGCATCCCGACCGGGCCGACCCGCGGTGCCGGTGACCGCGCCGATGGCGGCGCACCGCGGTCGACGGGCTTCGCGCCTCCCGCTTAGGGGCAGGCAGCCGGTCAGAAGCAGCTACCGAACCCGGCGTGGCGGGCTGCCGTGGGCCTCGCTGCGATCGCTCGTCAGGGCAGGGCCGACGGTGGTGTCTCGAGGTCCTCGAGTTCGATGCCGGGCGCCGCGAGAACCACGTCCCCCGCGATGTGCACCGCGCGCTGCTCCCCTGTGTCCAGGGCGCTGACCTGGTATTCGTCCACGGTCAGAGGGCCATTGTCAGTGGCATGCGCTTCACTCTTCACCAGGGCCCAGGACTGATCCACCGTGCGGGGGGCGAGGACTGGATCCGTGAAGGCGACCAGGCGGACGCGCGTCGCCGGGGAGCCGGGGGTGAGCTGCAGCAGGCGGGCGGTCGCGATGAGGAAGGCGGGGGACGTGCCGGTGAAGGCGTGAGCGCGGACATTGCCTTCGGTGGCATGAGTGCCGGTGGGGTCGGTGCGTACCCAGGTGACGCCGTCGAGCGCGGCGCCACGGACCTGCCAGCTGGATGCGTGGAGTTCGAGGCGGATGGGACGGCCGAGTTCGTCGAGGGCGAGGTCGACGGAGCCGGCGTGGTCGCCGGAGGGGGTGGTGATCTGCGAGACGTAGCGCCAGCCGGACGGGCCGGGGGCGCATTGGAAGTGTTCGTTGCCGAGGGGGGTGTGATCGTGCGGATCGTGGAGCGAATAGCGGCCGCGGGGCATGGGGGCGTCGGTGTCCTTGGGCGGTGAGGCTCGTGCCGGAGAGCCGGAGCCGTTCGGGGAGGGTACGGGGCAGGCCCCCGACACGGGGGTGCGGGGGCCTGCCTGGTGCCGCTGCCGGCTGTGCTGTCTGTTGACCACGGGCTGCTGACCGCCGCCTGCGGCGGGTGGTGTGACGGCTACCTGCCGCGAGGCTGTCCGGCCGCCGACGGCCGACTGTCCACCTGCAGCGTCCAGGGGGCAGCCGGCCGGGGTCGGCAGACGATCAGTAGCGGTAGTGGTCCGACTTGTACGGGCCCTCGACCTGCACACCGATGTACGAGGCCTGCTCGGGGCGGAGCGTCGTGAGCTTCACGCCGAGCGCGTCCAGGTGCAGCCGGGCGACCTTCTCGTCGAGGTGCTTCGGCAGCACGTAGACGTCGGTCGGGTACTCCTGCGGCTTGGTGAAGAGCTCGATCTGCGCCAGGGTCTGGTCGGCGAAGCTGTTGGACATCACGAACGAGGGGTGACCCGTCGCGTTGCCCAGGTTCAGCAGGCGGCCCTCCGACAGCACGATGATGACCTTGCCGTCGGGGAACTTCCAAGTGTGGACCTGGGGCTTGACCTCGTCCTTGACGATGCCCGGGATCTGCGCCAGGCCGGCCATGTCGATCTCGTTGTCGAAGTGGCCGATGTTCCCGACGATGGCCTGGTGCTTCATCTTGGCCATGTCGGCGGCCATGATGATGTCCTTGTTGCCCGTGGTGGTGATGAACAGGTCGGCCGTGCCGACGACCTCGTCGAGCGTGGTGACCTGGTAGCCGTCCATCGCCGCCTGGAGGGCGCAGATGGGGTCGATCTCGGTGATGATCACGCGGGCGCCCTGGCCGCGGAGGGACTCCGCGCAGCCCTTGCCGACGTCGCCGTAGCCGCAGACGACCGCGACCTTGCCGCCGATCAGGACGTCGGTGGCGCGGTTGATGCCGTCGACGAGCGAGTGGCGGCAGCCGTACTTGTTGTCGAACTTGGACTTGGTGACCGCGTCGTTGACGTTGATCGCCGGGAAGAGGAGGGTGCCGTCGCGGTGCATCTCGTACAGACGGTGAACACCGGTGGTGGTCTCTTCGGTGACGCCGCGGATCTCGGACGCCAGGCGGGTCCACTTCTGCGGGTCCTCGGAGAGGGTGCGGTTCAGCAGGCGGAGGATGTAGGCGTACTCCTCGCTGTCCGCGGTGGCCGGGTCGGGGGCCTCGCCGGCCTTCTCGAACTCGACGCCCTTGTGGACCAGGAGCGTGGCGTCACCGCCGTCGTCGAGGATCATGTTCGGACCGCCGGTGGGCGTGCCGGGCCAGGTCAGCGCCTGCTCCGTGCACCACCAGTACTCCTCCAGCGTCTCGCCCTTCCAGGCGAAGACCGGGACGCCCGCGGGGCTGTCCGGAGTGCCGTTGGGGCCGACCGCGATCGCGGCGGCGGCGTGGTCCTGGGTGGAGAAGATGTTGCAGGACGCCCAGCGGACCTCGGCGCCGAGGGCGACCAGGGTCTCGATGAGGACGGCGGTCTGCACGGTCATGTGCAGCGAGCCGGTGATGCGGGCGCCGGCGAGCGGCTGCTGCGCGGCGTACTCCTTGCGGATCGACATCAGGCCGGGCATCTCGTGCTCGGCGAGGGTGATCTCCTTGCGGCCGAAGTCGGCGAGCGAAAGGTCGGCGACCTTGAAGTCCTGGCCGGTGGCGACAGTCGTCATGGGCGAGCTGCTCCTCGTGGTTGGGTCGAGGTGGGTACGGCTGGCTCTGCGGCGGCGGACACAGGAATGCCCGGGCCACTCGCAGCGCAGTCCGTCGGAGGCCCTCTCTCCCTCGGCCGGTCCGTGAGGACCGCCCGACCGCCATCAGCAGCGACGTCTGAGTCTGGTCACGAATCTACACCGATCCCTGCGGTCGGCCCCAGCCCGCCCCGGGGCGCCCGGGGGCAGGATTCGGCCACATCCCAGGGGCCTTGTCCTTTAAGTGCCGGGCCACCAGGGCTTTTGATGTGGCGCAAACGTGTTGCACGATGCTGCGGGATCGGGAATCTGCACGATCTGCGCCACAAGCGTTAGGAGAAACACGTGACCAGTCCGGAGAGCGAGAAGCGGAAGGTCAGGCTTCTCGCGGTGACCGCCTGTCCGACCGGCATCGCGCACACCTACATGGCCGCGGAGAAGCTGGCACAGGCCGCGGAGGCGCTCGGCGTCGAGATCAAGGTGGAGACGCAGGGCTCCATCGGCGCCGAGAACGTCCTGACTGACAACGATGTCAGAAACGCTGACGGCATCATCATCGCCGCCGACAAGGACGTCGACCGCAGCCGTTTCGTGGGCAAGAAGGTGCTGGCCGTCGGGGTGGCCGAAGGGATTCACCACCCGGAGAGTCTGATCGAGCAGGTGCAGAGCGCGCCCGTGCACGCTGCGGACGGCAGCAGTGGCGGCGGATCGGCAGCCGGCGGATCCGGGGCGGCCGGGGGTGGCAAGGAGCGCAGCACCGTCTACAAGGCGCTGATGAACGGCGTCTCGTACATGATCCCGTTCGTGGTCGTCGGCGGACTGCTCATCGCGATATCCCTCGCCCTCGGCGGTGACGCGACGGCCAAGGGCTATGTGATTCCCGAGGGGAGTTTCTGGGCGGATGTGAACGCCGTCGGTGTCATCGGCTTCGAGCTGATGATCCCGATCCTGTCCGGATACATCGCCTACGCGATCGCCGACCGGCCCGCGCTGGTGCCGGGCATGATCGGTGGCTGGATCGCCGGGCACGGGGAGTTCTACGACTCCGAGGCGGGCGCGGGGTTCATCGGCGCCATCGTCACCGGGTTCCTGGCCGGGTATCTGGTCCTGTGGATCAAGAAGGTCAAGGTCCCCAAGTTCGCGCAGCCGATCATGCCGATCATCGTGATCCCGATCGTGGCGACGACGGCGCTGAGTCTGTTCTTCATCTACGTCATCGGTGAACCCATCGCCTGGGTGTTCACGCATCTCACCGACTGGCTCAGCGGGATGACCGGAACCAGTGCGGTACTGCTGGGTGCGCTGCTGGGGCTCATGATCGCGTTCGACATGGGCGGGCCGGTCAACAAGACCGCGTTCCTCTTCGGCGCCGGGCTCATCGCGACCGGCAACCAGACCGTCATGGGCATGTGCGCCGCCGCGATCCCGGTGATGCCGCTCGGTCAGGGGCTCGCCACGCTGATACGGCGCAGGCTCTACTCGCAGCAGGAGCGCGAGACCGGTATGGCGGCGCTGTTCATGGGCATGTTCGGCATCTCCGAGGGCGCGATTCCGTTCGCCGCCGCACGGCCGGCACAGGTGATCCCGGCGAACATGCTCGGTGGTGCGGTGGCTGGAGCGATCGCCGGTGTCGCCTCGGTCGAGGACGCGGTACCGCACGGCGGACCGATCGTGGCGGTGCTCGGGGCGATCGGCGGGGTGCCGATGTTCTTCCTCGCCGTGGCCGTCGGCACCCTCGTCACGGCGATCACGACGAATGCGCTGATCGACATCAAGGAGCGTGGCAACCGCGGTGCGGCGGCACTCGCGACCGCGGGAGCCGGAGCCGTGTCCGGGACGGGGGCCGCGCCTCTCGTACCCGAGCCGGTGCTCGCCGGCGCCGGAGCCGGCGCCGGAGCGGGAGCCGGCACCGCGGCCGTGCTCACGAAGGGACCTGCCGCTCCCCCGGCGGCCTCCGGCGCCACCGAGCCCCAGGCCGAACCCGAGGCTGCGTCCCAGGCCCAGGCCCAGGCCCAGACCGAGCCCGAGACTGAGCCCCGGCCTGAGCCCCTGGCCGAGGCCGACGCTGCCGACGACGACGTGCTGTCCGGGTATCTCACCGGGCAGACCGTGAAGGTACGGCTGGAGGCCGGGACCAAGGACGCCGCCATCCGGGAGATGGCCGCGATGCTCGCCACCACCGGGAAGGTCACCGACCTGGAGGCGCTGGTGGCGGCGGCATTCGCCCGTGAGGACCAGGGGTCCACCGGGCTCGGCGAGGAGATCGCCATTCCGCACGCCAAGACCGACGCGGTCACGGCCCCGGTGGTCGGGTTCGCGCGGTCGGCCGAGGGCGTGGAGTGGGGTTCGCTCGACGGTACGCAGGCCAAGCTGATCTTCATGATCACGGTGCCGGAGGCGGCCGCGGGCGACGAACACCTGCGGATCCTCGCGATGCTGTCGCGCAAGCTGATGGACACCGGCTTCCGCGAGCGGCTGTCGGCAGCGCCCGACGAGGCGGCGGTCCTCACGGTGTTGCGTGAAGTTCAGTAGCCGTACGCCTGCCGGCACAGGTGCGTGCAGGAGCAGGCCCTAGGCATGACTCAGGGCCATGCACCCCGGGCCCCGCGCGAGCATCGCGCGGGGCCCGGGCCTGTACGGGCCGGGGTGGCGACGTGGGGGGACCACATGACAGCCGGAGGGTCGAGGCGGGATCTGCGCGTTGCCGGGTTAGTGCTGCTGGTGGCGGGTCTGCTGGGAATGGCGGGGACGCTGGTGCCGCTCCTGGGGTACTCGGTGCGCGCCGCGAACGGCGATTCGATGACGCCCGGCTTCGCGCAGGGCGACGCCGTCTTTTTCGAGGAGGTGGGTCCCGGTGACGTACGGCGTGGCGACATCGTCCTGTTCCGCGCTCCGTCTCCCGTCGGCCAGGAGACGATGAAGCGGGTGGTGGGCGTCGGCGGGGACAGTGTCGCCTGCTGCGACAGCGGTGAGCGCGTCACCGTGAACGGGAAGCCGCTGCGAGAGCCGTATCTCAGGGACGGGGACGCGGTCGGCGGTGCGCCTCCCTACGACGTGAAGGTGCCGGACGGGCAGGTCTTCCTGCTCGGGGACAACCGGATGGATTCCCTCGACTCACGCTTCTTCGAGGGCGGCGGCACGGTGCCGGTGGCGGCGGTGAAGGGCCGCGCGGACGACACCGCCGTGCCGATGCTGCTGGTCGCGGGTGTCATGGTGTCGGGCGTGGCCCTTCTGGCCGGAGCGGGGCTCGCACTGGCCGGCTGGTTGGCGGGCCGGCGTCGTGCGCGGGCGGCCGGGCAGTTCCCCGGGTCGCCTCCTCCCGGCGCCCCGCCGACTGCCCCTGCCCGACCGACCGGCACGCAGTGAGCAAGCAACGACAGGGCCCCCGGACCGTGTGGTCCGGGGGCCCTCCTGCGCGTATGCAGGATGCCGTTCGCGCGCCCGAGGCGTCAGTGCGCTCCGTCCGGGGCCGGGCCGCCGCCCGGGGACTTCGCCGGGTTCACGCCCGCTTCGGCCGCCGCAGCGTCGTAGATGTCCGGCTCCAGGTAGATGACGCGGGCGATCGGGACGGCGGCGCGAATGCGGTCCTCGGCGGCGTTGATCGCGTGGGCGATCTCCGTGGCCGTGTCGTCGTGCTCCACCGCGACCTTCGCCGCGACCAGAAGCTCCTCGGGACCGAGGTGGAGGGTGCGCATGTGGATGATGCGCGTGACCACCTGGCCGTCCACGAGCGCTTCCTTGATCTTCTCGACGTCCTCGACGCCGGCCGCCTCACCCAGCAGGAGCGACTTCGTCTCCGCGGCCAGGACGATCGCGATGACGATCAGCAGGACACCGATGCAGAGTGTGCCGATGCCGTCCCACACGCCGTTGCCGGTGCCCAGGGCGAGACCGACGCCACCGAGCGCCAGGAACAGACCGACGAGCGCGCCCAGGTCCTCCAGCAGGACGACGGGGAGCTCGGGCGCCTTGGCCCGGCGTACGAACTGCGTCCAGGACAGCGCCCCGCGGATCGCGTTGGACTCCTTGATGGCCGTGCGGAAGGAGAACGTCTCGGCGATGATCGCGAAGACGAGGACGCCGACCGGCCAGTACCAGGCCTCGATCGGGTGCGGGTGCTTGATCTTCTCGTAGCCCTCGTAGATCGCGAACATGCCGCCGACCGAGAAGAGGACGATGGAGACGAGGAAGGCGTAGATGTAGCGCTCGCGGCCGTAGCCGAAGGGGTGTTGCGGGGTCGCCTCGCGCTGGGCCTTCTTGCCGCCGAGCAGCAGCAGGCCCTGGTTGCCGGAGTCGGCGAGCGAGTGGACGCTTTCGGCGAGCATCGACGACGAGCCGCTGAACAGGAACGCCACGAACTTCGCTACCGCGATTGCGAGATTGGCGGCCAGTGCCGCCACGATCGCCTTGGTTCCGCCTGACGCGCTCATGTGTGCGGTATGTCCCTTCGTCCTGACGTCGGTCGCCGGTTCGGTCTTTGCCCGGTCTTTGCGGTGCGCCATTGTTGCAGCACCGGAAGGCGGTCGGCGTCAGACCACCACAGTGGCGCGGAAGAGGGTCCCGGTACCGCCCCTGGTGCCCGCGATCTCCGTCTTGTCACCTGCGGGGACGAACACGGACTCCCCTGGTGCGAGGGCCAGTTCGCCGACGGTGACACCCCCGGCGGTGCAGAGCAGGATCTGCGGGGTCGGCGCGGTGATGTCGCGTGCGGCCGCTCCCGGCGCGAGGACGAAACGCGAGAGCCGGAACTCGTCGGTGGGGGTGTCGTACAGCTCCTCACCGGATGGGGAGGCCTCCGGGCGCAGTACGCCGGGGTCGCCCGCCTCGAAGCGGACGATGCGCAGCAGTTCGGGGACGTCCACGTGCTTGGGGGTCAGTCCGCAGCGCAGGACGTTGTCGGAGTTGGCCATGATCTCGACACCGAGGCCGTCGAGATACGCGTGCGGAACTCCCGCACCGAGGAACAGGGCCTCACCGGGCTGCAGTTGGACGTGGTTGAGCAGCATCGCGGCGATGACGCCCGGGTCGCCCGGGTAGTGGTGGGCGATGGCGGCGTACGGGATGTACGGGCCGCCGAGCCGTTCCGCGGAGAGCGCGGCCGCGTGGACGGTCTTCGTCATCTCCTCGGGGTCGGCGGTCAGCACCGCGGTCAGGACCTCGCGGAGCGCGGACTCCTCCGGGCGGGCGTGCAGCAGGTCGACGTACGGCTCCAGGGTGTCGACGCCGAGGCCGGAGAGCAGTGCCGCGGCCTCCAGCGGGTCCCGGAATCCGCACAGCCCGTCGAACGGCGTGAGCGCGCAGATCAGTTCGGGCTTGTGGTTGGCGTCCTTGTAGTTGCGGTGCGGGCCGTCGACCGGGACGCCCGCGCTCTCCTCGGCGGCGTAACCCGCCTTCGCCTGCTCGAGGTTCGGATGCACCTGGAGGGAGAGCGGGCCGCCCGCGGCGAGGATCTTGAGGAGGAAGGGGAGACGCGGGCCGAACTTCTCGACGACCGCGCTGCCGAGTTCACCGGCCGGGTCGGCGGCGATCACGTCCGACAGCGCGCGTTCGCCCGCTTCCCTGGTGAGACGGGACGGAGCTCCCGGGTGGGCGCCCATCCACATCTCGGCCTGCGGCTCACCGGTGGGTTCGATGCCGAGCAGCTCCGGGATCGCGGTCGTGGATCCCCAGGCGTAGGGGCGCACGGTGTTGACGAGGCGGTCCATGATCTTTCGGCTTCTCCCTGCTTCATTGCTGTACTGCTGTACTGCGGTGGTGCGGTGAAACGGCGCTGCGGTGAACCGCGGTGCGCTGGTGCTACGCAGAGTGGCCCAGCGCCGCGAGCGCCAGGTAAACAGCGGCGAAATCGGTGACGGCGAGGAGCTCGGCGATCGATTCGAGTTCCGAGCCCTCCTCGGGTTCGAGCTCGCTGATGGGGGTGTCGTGGCCGAGCGCCAGTTCACGCGCCGCGGGAGCCGCGGTCAGTCCGCCGACGGGCCGGTCGCGCAGCAGGACGACCCGGGCACGCAACGCCTGCGGCTCGTCCACACGATCACGGAAGAAGTCGTCCGGGTCGGCGCCGGCGGCGAAGTCGCTGACGAGGAGCCCGCCGTGCGCGGGGAGCGCTTCGGGCAGTTCGGCGGCGAGCGCGGGGCATCCGGCCAGCTCGGCCAGTACGGCGGCGAACCGGCGGCCCACCGGCGCTGCTCCCCCGCCTTCCGTCCACACCAGCGGAAGGCTGTCGGCGAGCTCGGCGGCGAGCGTCTTGGCCGGATTGCTGTAGGTGGCGATCGCGGGGCCGCAGCGCTCGGCCGTGCGGTCCAGACGTTCCGCGACCTTCTCCAGGATCTCCGGTGGGGCCTCCAGCAGTCCGACCCGGTCGAGCAGGGCCAGCAGCGGGGTGAACAGCGCCCACAGCGCGCCGGGGCTCGCGGCCTGCGTCTCCTCGTACAGCTCGTGCGGGGCGGTGGCCATCGGGACGACCATGCCGTGCGTACCGTCGACGGCCTCGGCGAGCGGGGAGTTGCGCGGGGCGACGGCGACGACGGTGGCACCCCGGCGGTACGCCTGCTCCGCGAGGAGCGCGAGACCCGGTTCGCTGCCGTCGGTGGTGGCGATGAGCAGCAGGTCCACCGAGCCGGCCCAGCCGGGGAGCGCCCAGCGCAGCGCACCGGCCGCGGGTGCGACACCGGTGGGATGCAGGCGGGTGACGGGGGCGAACGCACCGGCGAGTGCGCCGATCAGATCGGCGACTCCGGTGGCGGCGTGTCCGGGGCCGGCGACGAGGACGGCACGGGGGCGGCCCTCGGGCTTCAGCTCGGAGATGCCGGCCTCTGCGGCGTGCCGGGCGGCGGTGCGGACCCGCGCCCCGGCCTCGGCGGCGCCACGGAGCAGTCCTCGGCGATCGGCTCGGGCCAGGGCTTCCGGATCGTCGAGGAGCGACTCGTCGAGCATGGGATGGGGTCTCCGATCGCCGTGCGGTGGTGGGTCAGGCGGGGCGGCGTGCTTCGTCGACGAGAAGGACGGGGATGCCGTCGCGTACGGGGTAGGCCAGGCCGCAGTCCTTGCCGGTGCAGATCAGCTCGGGGGTCTGTTCCGCCGTGCTGTCGCTGAGCGGTGCGTGGCAGGCCGGGCACGCGAGGATCTCCAGGAGACCGGCTTCGAGCGGCATGTGTGAGGTTCCCTTCGGGGGCGGACCGGTGCGGTGGTCGCCGAACACGCGGTCGCGGTCATGCGGATTGGGCCACGTCAGCCTACCGCCGGGGGGTGGGGTGCGGCGCGTTCTGGGGGTGAGGGAACGGGCCGCGTACGGGCGCCACCCCTCGGCGGCTCATGGCCGCCGTGCGGGGCGCCGCGTCTCGTACCCACCCGGCGCGCACCGCCCGACCGTGCCGCACCCCTCGTGTACGCCGAGTACGCCGAGCACGTAAGCCGGGCACGTACGCCGAGCACGTACGCCGAGACCCGGACTCGCGCCTCAGCTCTCCCGCACCAGCGCGAGGACCTCGTCCCGCACCTTTGCCATCGTCGCCTCGTCCCGTGCCTCCACGTTCAGGCGCAGCAGCGGTTCCGTGTTCGAGGGGCGGAGGTTGAACCACCAGTCGTCGGCCGAGACCGTGAGGCCGTCCATGTCGTCCGTCGTCACGCCGGGGCGCTGGGTGAATTCCGCCTTCACCGCCGCGGTGCGGCCCGCCTGGTCCGCGACCGTGGAGTTGATCTCGCCGGAGCCGCGGTAGCGGTCGTACTGCGCGACGAGCGCGGAGAGCGGACCGTCCTGGGAGCCGAGCGCCGCCAGGACGTGGAGGGCCGCGAGCATGCCGGTGTCCGCGTTCCAGAAGTCGCGGAAGTAGTAGTGGGCCGAGTGCTCACCGCCGAAGATCGCTCCCGTGTGCGCCATCTCCTGCTTGATGAAGGAGTGGCCGACCCGGGTGCGGACCGGCTTGCCGCCGTTCTCGCGGACGACCTCGGGGACCGACCAGGACGTGATCAGGTTGTGGATCACCGTGCCGCCGGGGTGCTTCGCCAGTTCGCGCGCCGCGACGAGTGCCGTGATCGCGGACGGGGAGATGCCCTCGCCGCGCTCGTCGACGACGAAGCACCGGTCGGCGTCCCCGTCGAACGCGATGCCGAGGTCGGCGCCTTCGAGCCGGACGCGTTCCTGGAGGTCGACGATGTTCGCCGGGTCCAGCGGGTTCGCCTCGTGGTTGGGGAAGGTGCCGTCCAGTTCGAAGTACATCGGGACGAGGGTGAGGGGCAGGGACGCGAAGACGGTGGGGACCGTGTGGCCGCCCATCCCGTTGCCGGCGTCCACGACGACCTTCAGCGGGCGCATCGCGGAGAGGTCCACGAGCGACAGCAGGTGGGCGGCGTAGTCGGTCAGGGTGTCCCGCTCGGTCACCGTGCCGGGCGAGGCCGCCGGGGCCGGGGCGCCCTCCGCCGACCACTGCTCGGCCAGCGCGCGGATGTCCGCGAGACCGGTGTCCTGGCCGACCGGGGCCGCGCCCGCCCGGCACATCTTGATGCCGTTGTACTGCGCGGGATTGTGGGAGGCGGTGAACATCGCCCCGGGCAGGTCGTAGTGCCCGGACGCGAAGTACAGCTGGTCCGTCGAGCAGAGCCCGATCAGGGTGACGTCGGCGCCACGGGCCGCCGCGCCGCGGGCGAAGGCGCCCGACAGCCCGGGTGACGTGGGGCGCATGTCATGGCCGACGACGATCGCGTCCGCGCCCGTCACCTGCACGAAGGCGGCCCCGAACAGCTCGGCCAGCGCCTCGTCCCACTGGTCCGGCACCACCCCGCGGACGTCGTACGCCTTCACGATCTGTGACAGATCAGCGGTCACGGGCCAGCCTCCTGAAAGTCTCTGCGGTCGCACCAAACTACCCGCACAAACTAAGGCAGCATCCATCCCAGTACCGCGGTGCTCTGCGCGGTCACGATCAGGCACATGACCAGGAGCAGTCCCAGGCTCCACGGCAGCACCTTGCGCAGGAGATCGCCCTCCTTGCCCGCGAGCCCCACGGCCGCGCAGGCGATCGTCAGATTCTGCGGGGAGATCATCTTGCCGAGCACTCCGCCGGAGCTGTTGGCCGCCGCGAGCAGTTCCGGCGACAGTCCGGACTCGCGTGCCGCCGACACCTGGAGCGCGCCGAAGAGCGCGTTCGCGGAGGTGTCCGAGCCGGAGACGGCGACGCCGAACCAGCCCAGTACGGGCGACAGGAACGCGAGCCCGGCACCCGCCGCGGCGACGAACTGGCCGATGGTGGCGGCCTGCCCGGACAGGTTCATCACATACGCGAGTGCCAGGACGGAGATCACCGTGAGGATCGCGAACCGCAGCTCGTGCACGGTCGCCCCCCACTCGCGCGCCGCGTCCGCCGCCCGTACGCCGAGGACGACGGCGGTCAGCGCCCCGGCCAGGAGCACCAGCGTCCCGCCGGTGGCGATCAACGGCAGGGTGAACTCATTGGCGCCGACCGGCTTCCCGTCCGGGTCCGCCACCTGCAGCAGGGGCCAGTCGAAGATCTGCGTCGCCTGCGCGAGCAGCCGTTTGACCGGCGGGATCTGGGCGATCGAGAAGATCACGACGATGAGCGCGTACGGGGCGTAGGCGCGCACCACCTCCCGGCGGGGGTCCTCGCGGTCGAGCTCCTCGCTGCGCACGCCGGTCAGTACGGCCGCCCGCACCGGCTCCTCGGCGGGCCTGCGTGCGCCCGGTACGGCGATCAGAGCGGCCGCGCCCGCCAAGGCGGCGGCGATGTCGGCGAGTTGGGCGGAGACGTAGTTGGCCGCCGCGAACTGGGCCACGGCGAAGGCGACTCCGCAGGCGAGCGCGGGCACCCAGGTCTCCCGCAGCCCTCGCCGCCCGTCGACGAGAAAGACCAGCACCAGCGGTACGACGAGGGCGAGCAGCGGGGTCTGCCGGCCGACCACCGCGGCGACCGTGTCCAGCGGCAGGCCGGTGACCTGGGCGAGTGTCACCACGGGGGTGCCCATGGCGCCGAAGGCCACGGGCGCGGTGTTGGCGACGAGGGAGACGACCGCCGCCTTCACCGGGTCGAAGCCGAGCGCGACGAGCATCACCGAGCAGATGGCGACGGGGGCGCCGAATCCGGCGAGCGCTTCGAGCAGTGCCCCGAAGCAGAAGGCGATCACCAGCGCCTGGATGCGCGGATCGTCGGAGAGCCGGCCGAAGGAGCGGCGCAGGATGTCGAAGTGCTGGGTGCGGACGGTCATCCGGTACACCCACAGGGCGTTGACGACGATCCACATGATGGGGAAGAGCCCGAAGAGCACTCCCTGCGCCCCTGCCGAGAGGGTCTGGCCGAGCGGCATCGTGAAGGCGGCCCAGGCGACCAGCACGGCGACGGCGAGGCCGATCAGTCCGGCGAGGTGGGCTCTCATGCGTACGGCACCGAGGAGCACCAGGACGGTGACCAGCGGGAGGGCGGCGACGAGGGCGGACAGGGCAAGCGAGTTGCCGACGGGTTCCAGGTCCTGCACGAACACGACAGACCTACCTCCGGATTCCGTGATGCGGAAAGCGATCTCTCACCGACCCAGGAATGGTCGTGTCCCCGACAAGCGGAGGTCAATGGTCCGCACAGGGATTCGTTCGGCTTTCAAGGAATCCGGCGCCCGGCAGGGGGTGGATGCGCGGTCGGCAGGGGTGTGGATCCGCGGGCGGCCGGCCGGCCTCCGGCGGAAGCGGGCTCAGTCCTGCCCGGACATCGTGCTCAGCCCCGCCCGGACAGCGTGCTCAGTCCTGCCCGTACCGCGGGTCCACGGACTCCGGAGCCAGCCCGAGCAGCTCCGCGACCTGCTCCACCACGACCTCGTGCACCAGCAGCGCGCGCTCGTCGCGGTTCTTCGTACGGATCTCCACCGGACGCCGGTAGACCACGATCCGGGCGGGCCGTCCCTTGTCCGCGGGGGCCGAGGCGCCCAGCGGTACCGCCTCGTCCGGCGCTCCCGGCACGTCCAGCACCAGAAAGTCCACCTCGGCCAGCTGCGGCCAGCGCCGCTCCAACCGCTCCATCGAGTCCTGCACCAGGTCACGGAACGATTCGGCCCGGCTCGCCGCGAGCGGCACCTGGGGCGGCGCGACGGGTCCGCGCATCCCGCGACCATGGCGGTCGCGACGGCGTGGCCGCGGCTCGATCGGTGGGGGCGGTACAGGACTGTCCATCACTGACGCAGGGTAGCTCTCCGGGGCGGGCGGCGATCGCGCGCCCGCGCCGAGGAGGCACGATGTCGCAATGTGAGCGTTCCGGCGATCCTTCGGCCCGCTTGCGGGCCGTCCGGCGATCGTCGGCGACGTCGTGATTGACCTCATTTACGCCAAGTCATGACCGGATCACGGGTGGTCGCCGTCCCGGCGCTTCTCCTTCCGCGCAGGTCAGGCCAGTTGCCCGAGACGCCCTCGCAGCGGGCGTCGTACCACGACACGGTGGAGTGACCTGGTGGAGAGTCGTCGCAGCCCGCTCAAGAGTGCGGTACCGTCCAACGTCGTGAGCCCTGTACGTCGCTGTTCGCGCACCGCGTGCGGCCGCCCTGCCGTCGCGACACTGACGTACGTCTATGCCGATTCGACTGCGGTCCTCGGCCCGCTCGCCACCTACGCCGAGCCCCACTGCTACGACCTGTGTGCGGAACACAGCGAGCGGCTGACCGCCCCGCGCGGCTGGGAGGTGGTGCGGCTCACCGATGGCTCCGCCCCGTCCCGCCCCAGCGGCGACGATCTCGAAGCGCTCGCCAACGCCGTACGGGAAGCCGCGCGCCCTCAGGGCAGAGCGGCCGAGGCGCAGAACGGCCGACGGACGGCCGACCCACGGGAGGTCGCCCGCCGGGGCCATCTGCGGGTGCTGCGCTCACCCGACTCCTGAGCGCCGGCACCCCGCACAGCGGTCAACCGCCGTCGGTCGCGACACCCGCGCCTCCCTGAGCCGCCGAGACGCCCCCTGTCAGTCGTCCAGTACCGACAGGTCCTGCCGCGCCTTCGGCACCGCCACCGTCCCCCGGTCGTCCGGCAGCGTCTGCACCGTGAACATCGGGATGCCGTCCTGCGGCAGCGCCAGCATGCGCGAGGCGTGCACCGGACCGCCCGAGACCGTCTCCACCGTCAGGGCGTACGTGCCCTTCAGACCGGTCGGCACCGGTGGCACGACCGCCGTCGTCGTCCCCGCTTTGACCTTGTAGGTCTTCACGGCGGGGGTGCCGCCCTCGGTACCCGCCGACGCGGTGACCTTGACCTCGCCCGCCGCACCGGGTGCGGTCAGCGAGAGCGTCGCGCCCTTGGCCGGGTTGCCGGAGACCGTCGCCCGCGCCCCGACGGCCGCCGTGGCCGGGATGAACGCGACCTCCTGCTTGTCGCCCTTGCCGCGGACGACCCGCAGCGCCGCCACGACCGGGGTCGCCCGGCCGCTCTGGGACGGGCTGAGGATCAGCGACCCGGCCTCGCCCTTGGTGACGTCGGCCAGGTCGACACTCGCGGTCATCCCTGACTTCACGTGCAGGGTCTCGTGGCCGGCCGGCACGATCGCGCCGTCGGGAGCCGCGAGCTGGATCTTCACGTCCGCGTCGTCCTCACCGGGGGCGAAGGCCACCAGCCGCACGGAGGTGGCGTCGGCGGGGATCCCGGGCAGCACTGCGGTGCCGGCGGGGTCCGCCGACGCGGTCAGCCAGTCGCTGCCGGCCTTCTCGTCGGCGGCCCGCACCACGGCGCCGACCCGGCCCGTGCGGGTCGTGACATGGACCGTGACGTCCGGGGACGGCTGCGACGTCAGCGTGGACAGCAGCACGGGGACGCTCGATCCGGCGGGCACGGGGATGCCCTCGGTCAGCGTGGTCTTGAGCGCTCCGTCCTTGCCGTAGAGCTCGATGTCGGCGACGGCCGGGGTGTCGTCCGGGTTGGTCAGGTGCACGTAGTCCTGGCGCTCCTCGGCGGTGGACGCACCGGGGAACCAGAAGTCGGTGTCGGGCGGGGTGCAGCCGACACCGAGCAGGCCGCGCGCGCCGCCCGCGGTGACCGTGGTGGTCTGCTGGGCGCTCCAGCCGGGCGCGAAACGGCCGGTGGCCGTGCCGACGAGCGCCGCCGCGTCCCCGCCGCTCACCTTCGCCCCGACCGGCTTGCCGGGCTCCTTCAGGGTGAGCAGCGGCTTGGCGGGCCCGGGCTTCTTGGCGGGCGCCTTCTTCGGCACGGTCTCCGGGTCGGCGAGCACCGCGCTGGACGGCTTCAGCACGGCCGTGCCGCTCTTGGCCCCGCCGTCCTTACCCGCCGGCGTGAAGGACGAGTACTCGGTCTCGGCCACCTCGGAGCTGCTCGGCGCGGGGCAGAGCAGGCTGGAGCGCTCCACCGGGAGCCGGGCCGCGGCCGTGGCCTCCTTCTCCTCGGTGCCGCCGGGGGCGCTCAGGGAGGCGAATCCGGTGACCGCGGCGAGGGCGGTGACGGTGGCGAGCAGGGAGATGGTCGTGCGCTTCACTCTGACTCGCCTCGCGTCGTGTTGCCGTGGTTGCCGTTCGGTCCGGGGCGCCGGTCCTGCTCGCCTTCGTACGGGTAGGGCTCGTACTGCCCGTCCGGGTACTGACCCTGCGGGTACTGACCCTCCGGGTACTGCCGGCCGTCCGCGTACGGCTCGTTCCCGTACTGGCCGTCCTGATACTGACCCTCGGCGTACTGGCCCTCGGCGTACCGGCCGCCCTGGTACTGGCCGCCCTCGCCGTAACCGCCGTTCTGGTACGGATCGGCCTGGTAGGGGTCGGCCTGGTACGGCTGCTGGTACTGCTCGTTGCCGTAGGTGCCGTCGCTGCCGTCGCTGCCGTAGGGGGACGGGTCCTGGCCGTACGCGGGGCTGTAGCCGGGTTCCGGGTAGGTCTGCTGCCCGTCCCACTCGCCGTACTGCTGCTGGGGGACGGCCGCGTACGGCTGCCGGTCGAAGGCGTTCTGTTCCGCCGGGGGCTCGGCGTACGGGTCGGCGTAGTGGCCGTTGTCCTCCGGCGTGCCGGGAGCCGTGGCCGGGACGGGCGGGGCGTTCGGGGGCTGTTCCCCCTCGTTCTCCGCTTCCGCCTCGGCCTCCGCCTGGGCGCGCAGGCGGCGGGCCCGGCGGCCCTCGCCGTCCACCGGCTGGGCCGGTACGGCGACGGCCTCGTCCGGCAGGTCGTCGTCGATCTGCGCCCGCCGGCCGGGCAGGGCGAGAACGACGAGCACCAGGGCGAGGAAGGCCTGCGCCCAGATCCAGCCGGTGTGGGCGGCGGAGTCCTCGTACGTCAGGTCGAGCCGGCCGCCCTCGGTGGGCAGCTCGAAGCCCTGCGCCCAGCCGTCGACGGTCGTCTTCGTCAGGGCACGGCCGTCCAGCGTGGCCTGCCAGCCGTCGTCGGCCCGGTCGGCGATGCGCAGCACGCGCCCTTCGCCGCCCGACGGGATCTTGGTGTGTGCCTCGACGGTGTCCGAGGCCACGGGCAGCGGGTCGCCCTTGCCGGTGACGATCGTGGCGCGGGCGACCTGGCGGTCCACGCGCCACAGCGCGCTGCCGTCGAGCTGGCTGAGACGGCTGAGCCCGGGGGTGGCGTCCAGGACGCGGCTGGTCTGCCGGGGCGCTCCGTCGCGGACGAGGACATAGCGGATCGCGAAGCCGCTGAGCTGGCTGGTCTGGTCGGCCCCGGAGCCGGCGACCAGATTGGCGACGATCTTGTCGAGGCGGGCGTCACTGCCACCCGCCTCGGCCAGTTCGGCGTCACCGAGCCGGCCGCCGGAGCCCCGTACGAGGGTGTACGGCACCTGCGCGGGCGAGGTGCCGCCGAGGACGAGGGTGCGCGGCTGGTCCCGGGTGTCGCTCTCCTCGGCGACGAACGCGGGCACCTGAACCGGGTCACGCCGGGTGAGCGGGTCGGCGGCGCCGCCGATCATCCAGCCCGCGGCCGCGACGACCGGGCCGATGCCCGCGGCCAGCGCGATGAGCACGGCGACGGGCTGCCGCCAGCCGAAGTTCTGGGCGGCGACGCGTGTCCGGCCGCCTTCCGCGCCGAGGACGGCCGCCGACAGCAGGGCGATGCCGTAGACGAGGGTGGCGGGTCCGGCCCAGCCGGAGCCGTTGGCCATGGCCGCGAAGAGAAGCCCGACGAGCCCGGCGGCCCAGGCCGTGCGGACCGCGAACTGCCGCTGCTCGCGCAGCAGCGCGGCCAGAGCCGCGAGGACGATGCCGATCAGCAGGAGCCCGCCGCCCGCCTTCGGACCGCCGGGGCTGATACCGAGTAGGTCGAGCGCCGACGCGCTGCCGCTGCCGATGTCGAGTCCGGCTTCGCGGAGGAAGGCCGAGGGGCTGGTCAGCAGCGTCAGCGACCAGGGCGCCAGGACGAGCATCGGGGTGCCCACGGCGGCGAGGAGACGCAGCGCGTAGGCCGTGATGTCGTTGCGGCGCAGAACGAGGACGCCGATCCCGAGGACCAGCGCGATCAGCCACACCACGGGCGTGAACGCCGTGGTGACGGTGAGCAGCAGGGCGTACGCCCAGGTCGCGCGCCAGCTGCCGCGCGCACCGGAGCCGGCGCCCGCGCGCAGGCCGTGCGCCGCGACGGCCGCACGGACCATGAGGGGCAGCAGGATCGCGAGGACCGCGGTGCCGAGCCGCCCGGTGGCGAGCGCTCCGGTGGCCGCGGGCAGGAAGGCGTAGGCGACGGCCGCCCACGCGCGCAGCAGCCGGGACTCGACGATGGGCCGTGAGGCGAAGTACGCGGTGAGACCGGCGAGCGGCACCGAGCAGACGAGCAGCACGGTGAGCGCGAATCCGGTGGAGCCGAGGAACAGCGTGGACAGGCCCGCGAGGATGCCCAGATAGGGCGGTGCGGTCTGGGTGCCGCCGGTCCCGAGGGGATGCCAGCCGTCCGCGTAGCGCGACCAGAGGTCGGAGACGTCGGCGGGGGCGGGCAGCAGGGCGCCGCCGGCGAGCGATCCGCCGCCGAAGAGCCCGCGGCAGGCGACGACGGAGACGATCAGAAGGAGGGCGAACAGCACCGGCGCGGGCCTGCCCGCGATCTTCTTCAGCCGGGCGAACTGCTCGATCTCGAGGTAGTCGGCGTCGTCACCACCGGGGCCGGACTCGACGGCGCCGTGCCGGGAGCCGCCCGCGTCGGAGTCCTTGCCGGCGCCGAAGTGGCCGGCCACCTGCTCGACCGTGGCACGGACGGTGGCGCCGGTCGGCGGGAAAAGGGAGCGCAGTTCGGCGGCTTCGACGGCTCGGCCGTTCGCTCTTCTGCGGCGGCCGGCGATGATGCGCTCGGGTCGCAGCAGGGTGCCGAAGAGCCCCATGACCTCGTCGACGGCCTGGCCGGGCACCTTGCCGACGAGATAGGCGAGGGTGCGCAGCAGCGTGCCGAGGACGATGCGCAGCAGGACGTAGGGAAGCGTCACGCCACGGGCGTTGGTGAGCAGTGTGTAGACGGCCCCGGCCTTGTCGACGCGGTGGGGGCTCGCGACGGAGCGGCCCGCGCAGTCGACGGTACGGCGTTCGCGGGCGGCGGCCTCCGCATGCCGCAGCACGGCGTCGGGGGCGATGAGGACACGGTGGCCGGCGGAGTGCGCGCGCCAGCACAGGTCGACGTCGTCCCGCATGAGGGGCAGCCGGCGGTCGAAGCCGCCGAGTTCCTCGAAGACGTCGCGGCGGACGAGCATGCCGGCGGAGGAGACGGAGAGTACGGAGCGGACCTGGTCGTGCTGGCCCTGGTCCTGCTCGCGCCGGTCGAGTCCGGTCCACCGGCGTCCGCTGTTGGCGATGGAGACGCCGGTCTCCAGCAGCTGCTTGCGGTCGTACCAGCCGCGGAGCTTGGGCCCGACGACGGCCGCGTACTCGTCGGAGTCGACGACGCGCAGCAGTTCGGCGAGGGCGTCCGGCTCGGGCGCCGCGTCGTCGTGGAGGAGCCACAGCCACTGCACCGGTTCGCCGTACGGCAGTTCCGGCATCTCGTACGTCTCGTCGCGCCAGGTCCTGGTGACCGGGTCCCAGCCGCTGGGCCGCTTCAGATAGGGCAGGTCGTCGGGGGTGAGGACGCCCGCGGTGCGGGCGGCCTCGTCGACGGCGGTGCCGAAGCCGGTGCGGCGTGCCAGGTGCAGGACGCGGTCGGCGCCGAGTGCCTCGGTGAGCAGCCGCGCGGAGTCGTCGGCGCTGCCGGTGTCGGCGGCGACGACGTTCTGCACGGGGCGCTCCTGGCCGAGGAGTCCGGCAAGGGCGTCGGGGAGCCAGCGCGCGCCGTCGTGGGAGACGAGCACGGCGGTGACGACGTGCCGCGGGAACTCCGGCGGATGTGCTGAGGCGAACGCGGCTGTGGTGGCGGACATTGAGGTACGGGCCCTCCGGCCGGGGGGTCGCCCCCGATGGGGCGTTGGAGCGTCTCGGACGGGGCCCCACACTAACGGTAGGAAAATGCGCTGGGGTGCGAAGTGCCTGCACGGCCCCGGACACCGGGGGTGCGCCGGACACACGAACGGTCCGCCGGCTGCGATACGGGTGCAGGCGGCGGACCGTGAGGCTTGTTCCGTCGGGTGAGGGCTGGTCGGACCCGGGATATTCGCTCGGTGTTCAGACGGCGGCCTTCTTCAGCCGGCGCCGCTCGCGCTCGGACAGGCCGCCCCAGATTCCGAATCGCTCGTCGTTGGCAAGGGCGTACTCGAGGCATTCGGAGCGGACTTCACAGGCGAGGCAGACCTTTTTGGCCTCCCGCGTGGAGCCGCCTTTCTCGGGGAAGAAGGACTCGGGATCGGTCTGGGCGCACAACGCGCGCTCCTGCCAGCCGAGTTCCTCGTCCGCGTCCTCGACCAGCAGTTGTTCGAACAGCTCGGTCATGTGCGCCCCTCGTCTGTCTTTTGCGTCCCCGTGATGTTGCCGTTTGATCGATGTCGGCCGAACGACACGAGTGAAATTACAAGTGTGTGGATCCGGGCCAGTCAAGCCGAGATCTGCTATTGGGCCCCGTATTCACTCTGCGGAACCAAGGCTATGCGGAAAGTGTTCAAATCACCAAAAATCTGACACATGCCAGCGGCCTGCTCCAACCACCGCCTTCCCCCCTTACCGGGGAAGACGCCGCGGGGTTCGATCTTGTTGCGATCGAGCCGGTGAAGCGATCCGGATCACAGTCCGGTCACAGGACCGCAGCGGCGTTTGCGAGCGCGGTTGCTGCGCCATGTCTCCCAGGCCCTGGGTGCACAAACCTTTCTCCGTGCGCAGTAACCGGATGAGGTGAAAGATTGCCGCCAAATCGGTCATTGAGTTGACATCAAAGACGCCGACCCGGCACCTTTGGTGACATGCCAGCGACCTCAGCGCACTACGCGACCCCCCTCCGTGGGTTCCGCAGCGCTGTCCAGGCGCGCTGTTGCTGTTCCAGCTGTTGATGCCCTAGCGCTCCAGCGACTCCCCGCATGCCGTTCCTTCCGCATGCCGCGTCACCCCTGTCTCGCGAAGCCCCCAGCACTGCTCCGTTCTCTGCCGAGGAAACCGCACACCATGAACAGCGACAGCGACCTCCAGATCGCCGGCGACATCCTCGCCGTACAGCACCTTCTCCAGCCTGCCCGTGAGCACCCGGCCACTGTCGCCGATTTCGTCGGGCTCGCCCGCTCCGTCGCCGCCGACCGCGCGCAGTGGGCCCACCTCGTCGAGTACGACGCCACCAGCCGCTGGTACCACCTGCTGCGCACCGGCCCCGGCTACGAGGTGTGGCTGCTGTCGTGGGTGCCCGGCCAGGGCAGCGGGATGCATGACCACGGACCCTCGTCCGGTGTGCTGACCGTGCTGGAGGGCGAACTGACCGAGCGCACCGAGAGCACCTCCCGTTCGCTCGGGGCGGGCGCACAGCGGGTGTTCGCGCCGGGCTATGCGCACGAAGTGATCAACGACTCGCTCGAGCCGGCCGTCTCGCTGCACGTCTACTACCCGGGTCTGACCGAAATGCCGATGCACCCGAGCCAGTCCTCCCCGGCGGCCCAGGACGTCGTACGCGCCTGATTGACTGGGGCCATGCGCATTGTGGTTCTGGCCGGCGGCATCGGCGGCGCCCGTTTCCTCCGTGGTCTCCTGCAGGCCGCGCCCGAAGCGGACGTCACGGTGATCGGGAACACCGGCGACGACATCCATCTGTTCGGGCTGAAGGTCTGCCCCGACCTCGACACCGTGATGTACACCCTCGGCGGTGGCATCAACGAAGAGCAGGGCTGGGGGCGTACGGACGAGACGTTCCAGGTCAAGAGCGAACTGGCCGCGTACGGCGTGGGACCCGAGTGGTTCGGCCTCGGCGACCGCGACTTCGCGACCCATATCGTCCGCACCCAGATGATCGCGGCGGGCTATCCGCTCAGCGCCGTCACCGAAGCGCTCTGCGCGCGCTGGAACCCCGGCGTGCGGCTGCTGCCGATGACGGACGACCGCGTCGAGACCCATGTCGCCGTCGAGATCGACGGCGAGAAGAAGGTCATCCACTTCCAGGAGTACTGGGTCAAGCTGCGGGCCTCCGTGCCCGCGGAGGCCGTCGTGCCCGTCGGCGCCGACCAGGCCAAGCCCGCACCGGGCGTGCTGGAGGCCATCGCCTCCGCGGACGTCATTCTCTTCCCGCCGTCGAACCCGGTCGTCAGCGTCGGCACGATCCTCGCCGTACCCGGCATCCGTGAGGCCATCGCCGACGCGGGTGTGCCCGTGGTGGGCCTGTCCCCCATCGTCGGGGACGCACCCGTGCGCGGGATGGCCGACAAGGTGCTCGCGGCGGTGGGCGTGGAGGCGACGGCCGCCGCCGTGGCCTCGCACTACGGCTCCGGTCTGCTGGACGGCTGGCTCGTCGACACCGTCGACGCGGGCACGGTCGGCGAGATCGAGGCGGCGGGCATCCGCTGCCGTGCCGTGCCGCTGCTGATGACGGACACCGACGCGACCGCCGAGATGGCGCGTCAGGCGCTGGCCCTGGCCGAGGAGGTACGGGCGTGAGGTTCGAGGTCCGGGCCGTGCCCGGGCTGCCGGAGGTCGGCCCCGGCGACGACCTCGCCGCCCTGGTGGCCGCCGCCGCGCCGGATCTCGCGGACGGCGACATCCTGCTGGTCACCTCCAAGATCGTGAGCAAGGCCGAGGGGCGGATCCTCGCCGCGACCGACCGCGAGGCCGCGATCGACGCGGAGACGGTACGGGTGGTGGCCCGGCGCGGCCCGCTGCGCATCGTCGAGAACCGGCAGGGCCTGGTGATGGCCGCCGCCGGGGTGGATGCCTCCAACACCCCTGCCGGCACGGTGCTGCTGCTGCCCGAGGACCCCGACGCCTCGGCGCGGGCGCTCCGCGAGGGACTGCGTGAGTCGCTCGGCGTGGACGTCGGCGTCGTCGTCACCGACACCTTCGGACGGCCGTGGCGCAACGGGCTCACCGATGTCGCCATCGGCGCCGCGGGTGTCCGCGTGCTCGACGATCTGCGCGGTGGCACCGATGCCCACGGCAATCCGCTGAGCGCGACCGTCGTCGCCACCGCTGACGAACTCGCCTCCGCCGGCGACCTGGTGAAGGGGAAGGCGGAAGGGCTGCCGGTCGCCGTCGTGCGCGGACTCGCCCATCTGGTCGGCGACGCTGACGGTGGGGGCGACGGCGCCCGCGCGCTGGTGCGCTCCCCCGCCGACGACATGTTCCGGCTCGGCACCTCCGAGGCGGTACGGGAAGCGGTCGCCCAGCGGCGCACGGTACGCGAGTTCACCGACGAGCCGGTCGACCCGGGTGCGGTGCGCCGTGCCGTGGCCGCCGCCGTCACCGCGCCGGCGCCGCACCACACCACACCGTGGCGCTTCGTCCTGCTCGAATCCGCCGCCGCGCGCACCGCGTTGCTCGACGCGATGAAGGACGCGTGGATCGAGGACCTGCGACGGGACGGCAAGTCGGAGGAGTCGATCGCGAAGCGGGTCCGCCGGGGCGATGTGCTGCGCCGTGCGCCGTACCTCGTGGTGCCGTGTCTGGTCATGGACGGCTCGCACCACTACGGCGACCCGCGGCGCGACGCCGCGGAGCGCGAGATGTTCGTGGTCGCGACGGGCGCGGGGGTGCAGAACTTCCTGGTGGCGCTGGCCGGTGAACGCCTCGGCTCGGCCTGGGTGTCGTCGACGATGTTCTGCCGTGACGTCGTCCGCAAGGTCCTGGACCTGCCCGCGGACTGGGACCCGATGGGCGCGGTGGCGGTGGGCCACGCGGCGGCACCGCCGAAGGACCGGCCCGCGCGTGAGTCGGCCGCGTTCGTCGAGGTGCGCTGAGGGCTGTCCCGCGATCCCCAGCGGGCGCACGACGACAGCACCGCATCCGACGCCGCGCGCTGATCAACCGGCGATGACGGGACAGCCCTCAGGGCGTGTTCGCTCGTTGAGGAGTGGGGCCCACGCCGGCAGGGCGTGGGGGGAGCGTCCGGTGCGTGCCGCCGCAAGGCGGCCGGACGTCCTGGTAGCGGGGCTGCCAGGGCTTGCGGCCGACGCGGCGTGGGGGTACCTACAGAGCGTGCCGGGAGCGGCACCGGCAGGCGCTCCCCCGGGGACGGGCGCTCCCCGGGGCCGTCGGTCAGAGCTTGCCGATGTCGGTGCGCGGCATCTTCGGGGTGCGGCGCGGAGGCGTACGGCCACTCAGCAGGATGAAGCGGGCGGCCCGGTGGCGCTGGCCCGCGTAGGGGGCGAGGAGTTCGAGCATCGCGGCGTCGTCGGCGTCGCGGTCGCCCGCGAGCGCGTAGCCGACGATGCGCGGCAGATGCAGATCGCCGGTGGTGACCGCGTCCGGTGCGCCGTTGCTGCGCTGCACGGTCTCGGCGGATGTCCAGGGCCCGATGCCCGGGATCAACTCCAGCCGTGCGCGCGCTTGTTCGGGCTCCATGGCCGCTGCCTCCTCCATCCGGCGGGCCACCCTGACCGCGCGCAGGATCGTGGAGGCGCGCTTGTTGTCGACGCCCGCGCGGTGCCACTCCCACGACGGGATGAGCGCCCAGGTGCGGGCCTCCGGTGTCACGTACAGGCGCATCGCGGGCCCCGGCGCGGGCTCACCGTACTTCCGTACGAGCAGCCGCCAGGCGCGGTACGCCTCCTCCACGGTGACCTTCTGCTCGAGGATCGAGGGGATCAGCGACTCCAGGACCAGTCCGGTGCGGGTGAGCCGCAGACCCGGTCGGCGGCGGTGGGTATGGGCCACGAGCCGGTGGCGGGGAACGAAGACGTCCGGGTCGTCCTGCGCGCCGAGCAGGTCGGGCAGGCCTTCCAGCAGCCACTCCGCTCCGGCGCCCCACGCCTCGGCCTCCGCGGCGCCGCCCCGCAGGGCCACGCGCAGGGTGCCGGGGCCGGCGGGTGTCCGGCAGGCACGCCACACCGATCCGTCCGGCGTGACACGGAACGCGGGGTCGCCGGGGCCACGCCGCAGCGGACCGAGGACGAGCCCGAGGTCGAGGGGCCAGGGCGGCGTCCAGCGACGGGTGCGGGAGGCGGAGACCTGTGCCGGGACGGCGCCGGTGGGCACGGCCGTGTGACCGCCGCGCACCGTGGTGCGGGTCGCCGTCGTCGGGGTCGTCGGGTTGAATCGTCCTGCCACGGTGTATGAGCGTACGGGCCCGCGCCTGACGCGGCGGGGCCTTGCCCGACCCGGCCCGGTGCCGGCCCGGTCTCACCCGCCTCAGCGGCGGGCCCTCGTCACTGGTCCGAGGAGAACCGCACCGCTCCCGCGGGCAGTACCGCGTCGCACCACACCCGCGCACCGTCACGCAGTTCGTTGTCCGCGCCCACCGTCGCGCCGTCGCCGACGACCGTGTCCGACAGGACGGTGCGCGCCCCGACCCGGGCGCGCTCTCCGATCAGGGAGGCGGAGATCACAGCGCCCTCCTCCACCACGGCGCCCGCCAGAACCACACTGCCGTCCACCCGGGCTCCGGGGTGGACGGTCGCTCCCTCGCACACCACGGTGCCGCCGGTGAGCTTGGCGTCCGCCGCCACCGTCGCCGACTCCAGCACCAGACGGTCACCGCAGCGACCCGGCACCGCCGGCGACGGCGCGCGGCCCATGACCAGGTCCGCGGAGCCGCGGACGAAGGCCTGGGGCGTGCCGAGGTCCAGCCAGTAGGTGGAGTCGACCATGCCCTGGAGATGCGCACCGGAGCTCAGCAGATCCGGGAACGTCTCCCGCTCGACCGAGACCGGCCGCCCCGACGGGATCGTGTCGATGACCGAACGCCGGAAGACATAGGCCCCCGCGTTGATCTGGTCGGTGACGATCTCCTCCGGCGTCTGCGGCTTCTCCAGGAACGCGGTCACCCGGCCGCTCGGGTCCGTCGGCACCAGACCGAACGCCCGCGGGTCCTCCACACGGGTCAGATGGAGCGAGACATCGGCGCCCGAGGAGCGGTGCGTCGAGACGAGCGCGCCGATGTCCAGGCCGGTGAGGATGTCGCCGTTGAAGATGAGCACCGGTTCGTCCGGCCCCGACCGCAGCCGGTCGGCGACGTTGCGGATCGCGCCGCCCGTGCCGAGGGGTTCCTCCTCGGTGACGTACTCCAGGTGGAGGCCGAGCGAGGACCCGTCGCCGAAGTACGGCTCGAAGACCTCGGCGAGGTAGGAGGTCGCCAGCACGATGTGCTCGACACCTGCCGCCCGCGCCCGCGCCAGCTGGTGGGTGAGGAAGGGGACACCCGCCGCCGGGACCATCGGTTTCGGCGTGTTGACGGTGAGGGGACGCAGCCGGGTGCCCTTGCCGCCGACCAGGAGGATCGCTTCTGTCACCGTGTCGTCTCTGCTTCCTGTCCGGGCCGGGCGTGATCAGTCGTTCGAGACCGGCCAGTGTATGCAGTGGGCGGCACGTTCCCCGTCAGGCACGTCCCTGCAGCTTGGCCGAGGCGCTCCGGGCGGTGCCGAGCTTGCTGTAGAGGCGGGCTCCCGGACATTCGGTGAGGAACCCGTCGCGGTGTCCGGAGATGACGTTGAAGCTGACCTTCTTGCCCTTCTTGTACTTGCCGCTGCCCCCGGACGTCAGCGTTACCTTCCCCTTCGGGTTGCCCTTGAACAGCCCGATCTTCCACGCGGTCAGCCGGGCGATCGCGGTCACGGCGGCCGCCGGCGGGGTGGAGCGACTGTACGTGCCGAGTACGGCCACGCCCATGCTGTTCGTGTTGAATCCCAGCGTGTGGGCGCCGAGCACCGCTCTGGTCACGCCTCCCGCCCGGCCTTCGTAGATGTTTCCGCACTTGTCGACGGCGAAGTTGTAGCCGAAGTCGCGCCAGCCGCTGCTCACGACGTGGTAGCGGTAGATACTGCGGAGGACTGAGGGCGCCTGCTTGCACGTATAGCTGTTGCCGGTGGCGCTGTGGTGGACGAAGGCCGCCTTGACGGTCTTCGTGTAGACGAAGGTCTTCTCGCGCAGCGACTCGCTCGCACCCCATCCCTTGCGGGTGATGATGCGCGGCCGCGGGCCGATGAAGGGCTTGGCGGCGGCTCCGGCGGCGTCCACCTCCGTCGCGTCGGTCGCGTCGGTCGCGTCGGTCGCGTCGGCGATGCCCGCCTTCACCTCGGCCTGCGCCTGGTCCCGCACCTGAGCCACTGTCTCCTCCGCGCTGAGCGCGGGAAGTACGGTGCCGGCCGCCGAGCTGCCACCCTGGGCCACCCGGTCCGACGCGGCGGGGTCCTCGCCGGGGTCGACGAGTTCGACGCGCATGCCCTCGGGCAGCGGGACCGGCTCCGCGGTCTCGGGTCGGACGCGTACCTCGACGCCGTCCGAAGCACCCACCCACAGGGGGGCCGTGGCGCCGCGCACCTTGCCGGACTCGCCCTCGGCCGTGCCGGGGTCGGCGCCGTGGTCGTCGTTGTGGGTCTCGACGTCCTGCCAGGCCGACCACGCGCCGGTGCCGACCGCGCGGGTGCGCACCTGGACCGAGCCGTGCAGTTCGGCGTGCACATCGTCCCAGACGACGCCGATGAGGGAGAAGGGTCTGACGTCCTGTTCAGGGAGCCGCTGCTCGGCGGCAGGTCCGCGCGAACGGTCGGACGACGTCGGTCCGACGGCTGTCAGCGGCAGTGACTGAGTGGAGCCGGGTACGTCCGGCGCCGCTATGACTCGTGGTGGCGCGGCTATGGCGCCTGAGGACAGTGAGAGCGGAAGGACGAGCGCGGCGGAGGCCGCGACACCGATCGAAGAAGCCAGGAATCCACGCATGCAGTTGATCGTGTGCCGGAGCAGCCGACTTCGCTTCCCGGAGAAAAAGGCCGGCGCATCGGTCCGACCGGAGGACCCGTCACCGGTACGGCGGTCTCCCGGGGTACCTCGCCACGTACGCTTGCCGCGTGAACCCCAGCGACCGTACCCCCGCCGACCTGCTGCGATCCGCGCTCGCCGCGGACCCGGCGCGCCCCTTGGTCACTTTCTACGACGACGCCACCGGTGAACGCGTGGAATTGTCCGTCGCGACCTTCGCCAATTGGGTGGCCAAGACAGCCAATCTGCTCCAGGGCGATCTTGCCGCCGGGCCCGGCGACCGGCTCGCGCTGCTCCTGCCCGCGCACTGGCAGAGCGCGGTGTGGCTGCTCGCCTGTTCGTCGGTCGGCGTGACGGTGGAGGTCGGCGGCGACCCGGCGGACGCGGACGTCGTGGTCAGCGGTCCGGACACGCTGGAGGAGGCGCGCGCCTGCTCCGGGGAGCGGGTGGCCCTGGCGCTGCGGCCGCTGGGCGGGCGTTTCCCGCAGCCGCCCGCGGGGTTCGTCGACTACGCGGTGGAGGTGCCGGCGCAGGGCGACCGCTTCGCGCCGTTCGCGCCGGTTGACCCGGCCGCGCCCGCGCTCGCCGTCGGCGGAATGGAGCTGACCGGCGTCCAGCTGGTGGAGAAGGCGCGTACGGATGCGGCCGAACTGGGCCTGGTGAGCGGGTCCCGGCTGCTGACGGGACGCGAGTACGCATCCTGGGAGGGCCTGTCCGCCGGGCTGTTCGCACCACTCGCCGCGGGCGCCTCGGTGGTGTTGTGCCGCAATCTCGGGGAACTGTCCCAAGACAACCTTGACAAGCGCATCGAGAGCGAGCGGGTCACCAACACCGCAGTATGACAAGCCTCCGAGGGCCACTCGTGTGGCGCACACACGAGCCGAGCCCCCGGGCTCCGGCCTCAACTGCGGTGGATGATCGGCGATACGTGTGCTTCAACGCACAACCAAGCGTGAGGTTCAGCCGTCTAGTCCTGCGATCGGCGACCCAGCGCGCCGCCGACGCCATGAAGGATGGACGCAGACGTGACGGACAGTGCTGGCACGCCGGCCGAACCGGACGGCAACGCCGGGGACGAGCGGGCATCGGACCCGCCCGCGGCGGACACCCCCGCGCCTCGTGCGGGCCGGGCCAGCACCCCTCCGCCCGCTGCCGCGGATGGCGAGAACTCGCCATCGGACGAGACGGTTCGGGCGGACGGGACACATGAGGACGTCACGGACGAAAGCGGGACACCCGCGGGCAACAGGGGCGAATCGGCGGATGACGCCGGGGCGCCCGACGGCTCCGGGGACGAGCGCACGGACAACTCGGCAGACGGCCCGACAGACGGCTCAGCAGACGGCTCGACGGAAGACGCGGGCAACGGCCCGGCAGGCGGCCCGGCGCACGCCACCGCCGACAAGCACTCCACCGGTGAACACTCCCCCGACAGGCCCGCCGAAGCCGAAACCGGCGACGACGAAACCGAAGCCGCCGCCCACGAGTCCGCCGACGCCACCGCCGAACCCACCCAAAACACCCGAACCACCCACGCGGGGACCGACGCCGGCGTAGAGCCCAAGGTCGCCGTCGCCGAAGCCGCCGGCGAAGCGGACCCCGCCGCACCCGAGGCCGGGCCCGACACCCCGGCCCGCAAGCGCCACTGGCTGCGCTGGGTCGCTCTCGGCACCGCCGTCTTCGTGGTGGCCGCCTCCGGGGTCGGCTGGTGGTTCTACCAGAAGCTCGACGGCAACATCACGACCGACACCTCCGCCGCGGCAGAGCTGGAGACGTACGAGAAGGAACGGCCCACACCGGTCGCGCTGAACGCGCAGAACATCCTGCTCCTCGGCTCCGACACCCGCTCCGGCAAGGGCAACAGCAAGTACGGCCAGGACGGCGGCACCCAGCGCTCCGACACCACGATCCTGCTGCACATCGCGGCGGACCGGCAGAGCGCGACCGCGATGTCGGTCCCGCGCGACCTGATGGTGTCCATCCCCAGCTGCCGCAAGCCCGACGGGACCCGTACGAGGGAGCAGTTCGCGCAGTTCAACTGGGCGTTCGAGTTCGGCGGCGCCGCCTGCACCATCCGTACCGTCGAGCGCATGACCGGCATCCGCGTCGACCACCACATGGTGGTGGACTTCAGCGGCTTCAAGGAGATGGTCGACGCCGTGGACGGTGTCGAGGTCTGCCTCAAGGAGCCCATCGACGACGCCGACGCCCATCTGAAACTGCCCGCCGGCAAGCAGACCCTCAACGGTGAGCAGGCCCTGGGCTACGTCCGCGCCCGTAAGAGCATCGGCAACGGCAGTGACACGGAACGCATGGACCGCCAGCAGCAGTTCCTCGGCGCGCTGGTCAAGAAGGTCCAGAGCAACGGCGTGCTGCTGAATCCGGCGCGGCTCTACCCGGTGCTGGACGCGGCGACGAAGTCGCTGACCACGGACCCGGGCCTGGACTCGCTGCGGGACCTGTACGACCTGACGCGCTCAGTGCGCAGCATCCCCACCGAGAAAGTGCAGTTCCTCACGGTGCCCCGGCAGGCGTACTCCGCCGATCCGAACCGTGACGAGCTGAGGCAGCCGGACGCCGCCGAGCTCTTCAAGCGGCTGCGGCAGGACAGTCCGATCACCGTGGTTCCCGGCGGAATCGGTCAGAAGCAGCCCGGCGAGAAGCCGGATCCGAACAGCTCCACGGACCCGTCGCCGTCGCCGACGTTCGCCGGCCGGAACGCGGCCAGCGCCGCCTGTGAGTAAAGCGATGACCAAGGCAGGGCGGGGAGTCCATGCCTATTAGGCAGATTGCCCACTTGTAAGGGACGTGGAATTTGTCACGGACGTCGCCCCACGTTGAACTGGGCGGATAGTGTGACGCGATCCGGTGCTACGACCCCGTGTCGCGCACTGCTGGATCGAAAGACCGAGCGCCCTTCGGGGGAGGCGCGTCGCGTGGCACCGACGGAGGACTCAAGCAACCGTGGATGCGCAAAGCCGTGGGCGGGCGGACGAGATCGACCCCGCCGACCAGTGGGTACTCAACCCGCAGACCGGCAACTACGAACTGCGACTGGGTCAATCCGCAGCGCAGTCGGGCGGCTCCTCCTCGAGAAGCGCCGCCCGTAAGGCAGCCGGCTCCGGCGGCTCCGCCCCGCGAACTCCGTCCCCGCGCAGTGCGCAGGGACGCAGGACCCAGACGCCCGGCCGCGAGGTGCCCCCGCAGCGCTCCCGCCGCGCCGGCGACGCCTCGGGGGGCAAGAACCCGCCCAACGCGGGCCGGCGCAAGCGCAAGCAGGCCAACTCCCGCAAGAAGAAGGCGATGATGTGGACGGGCGGCGTGGTCGCCTTCCTCGTCGTCGCCACGTCCGTCGCCGGATACCTCGTGTACCGCCACTTCGACGGCAATCTGAACACGGTCGACGTGGCGGGAGCCGGCAGCGGCGGCTTCAAGAAGGACCAGGCCGTCAACATCCTGGTCATCGGCACCGACAAGCGCTCCGGCAAGGGCAACGAGTCCTACGGTGACAAGGACAGCGTCGGCCACGCCGACACCACGATCCTCTTCCATGTCTCCAAGGACCGGACCAACGCGACGGCGGTGTCCATCCCGCGCGACCTGATCACCGACATCCCGGACTGCGAGACCAAGACCGGGGACTCGACAAAGATCATCCCCGGTACGCCGAAGACCCGGTTCAACGAGAGCCTCGGCCAGTCGGGCCGCGACCCGGGCTGCACCATGCGGACGGTCAAGGAGCTGACCGGCGTGACCGTCGACCACTTCATGATGGCCGACTTCAACGCGGTCAAGACCATGACGACGGCCGTCGGCGGTGTCGAGGTGTGCCTCGCCAAGGACATCAACGACAAGGACTCCAAGCTCAACCTTCCCGCCGGAAAGCACGTCCTTGCCGGGGAGGACGCCCTGGCGTTCGTCCGTACGCGGCACTCGGTGGGCTTCGGCGGCGACCTCAGCCGTATCGAGATCCAGCAGCAGTTCCTGAGTTCGCTGATCCGCAAGATGAAGTCGAGCGACACCCTGTCGAGCCCCTCGAAGATGTGGGACCTGGCGGAGGCGGCCACCAAGGCGCTCACCGTCGACACGGGCATAGGGAAGATCTCGCGGCTGCGCGACCTCGGCATGGAACTGTCCAAGGTGGATCCGAAGAACATCACCTTCGCCACTGTGCCCGTCGTCGACAACACCGACGGCGCCACGGTGCTGCTGAGCGAGGAGAAGGCCAAGCCCCTCTTCTCGATGATCCAGAACGACACCTCGCTCACCGAGGTGAAGCAGAAGGAGCAGGACGCCAAGAACAAGCAGAAGGGTCTGCTGACCGGACCGAGGGCCGCGGCCGCCGATGTGCGGGTCGCGGTCTACAACGGCAGCAACACCCAGGGGGCGGCGCTGGCGACGCTGACCTGGCTGCAGAACGAGGAGGGCGTCCTGAAGTCGAGCAACGAGGGCAACGCTCCCGAGAAGCTCACGAAGACGACGCTGACGTACGCGCCGAACCAGGCGAACCAGGCCCGCAAGCTCGCGGATCTGATGGGGCTGCCCGCGACGGCACTGAAGCCGGGAACGGCGAACGCCGAGGGACTCGAGGCGATGACGCTGACCCTCGGTGCGGATTACAAGGGCGCAGGGGTGCCCATCACCGGTCCGGCCAAGGCGCCGGAAGGTGTGCAGAAGGTCGAAGCGGACAAACAGGTGTGCGCCAAGTGACTCGGGACCTCCCGGTCGCTCGGCCTGCCTGAACGACAGGGGGAACCAGGGGTGGGTCAGAACAGCGTGCGGGGAAAGGGGACGCGCGAGGGCGTCCCGCACGCCCGTGAAGTGGGGTGGGACGAGGGGCTGTACGACGAGGAGGGCGACGGCTCCAAGGGCCGTGCGCGTCTGGCTCTCGACGACGAGCGGGAGGCCCCGGCGGCGGGGACGGCCGGCAGAGGCGGACACGGCCGCCGCGGCCCGGCGGCACGACGACGGCAGAAACGCGGCAAACGCCGCATACTGCGCTGGGTCGCGTCCGTGCTCTCGCTGCTGATACTCGCCACGGCGGGTGCCGGCTATCTGTACTACGAGCACCTCAACAGCAAGCTCAAGAAGGACGATCTGACCCTCGGCAACGACATGCCGGATCACAAGGCCAACGCGGCCGGTCAGACGCCGCTGAACATCCTGCTCATCGGATCGGACGCACGCGACAACGCGGCGAACCAGAAGCTCGGCGGCGCGAAGAAGACCTTCGGCTCGACCCCGCTCGCCGATGTGCAGATGCTGGTGCACATGTCCGCCGACCGCTCCAACATCTCGGTGATCAGCATGCCGCGCGACACCATGCTGAAGATCCCGGAGTGCACGGACCCGGACAGCAAGAAGACCTATCCGGCGTCCCGCTTCGCCCCGACGAACGAGTCGCTGGGGCGCGGTGGTCCGGGCTGCACGGTGGCGACCTGGTACGAACTCACCGGCATCACCATCGACCACTTCATGATGATCGACTTCGCGGGCGTGGTCTCCATGGCCGACGCCATCGGCGGCGTCCCCGTCTGCGTCCTGCAGAACGTGCACTCCCGCAACCGCACCGGCCAGGGCTCCGGGCTCAAGCTGCCCGCGGGCACGCACCCCGTCAAGGGTGAGCAGGCGCTCCAGTGGCTGCGGACGCGCTACGGCTTCGAGGACGGCACCGACCTCGCGCGCACCCACGCGCAGCACATGTACATGAACTCGATGGTGCGCGAGCTGCGCGAGAACACCAAGCTCACCGACCCCAACAAGCTGCGCAAGCTCGCCGAGGCCGCCATCGGGGCCCTCACCGTCGACAACGGCATCGACTCGGTCAAGAAGCTCTACGACCTCGGCGGCCAGCTCAAGAGCGTGCCCACCGGCCGGATCACCATGACGACCATGCCGAACGTCTACTCGCAGCGCCCGGGTTACGCCGGCAAGGTCGAGCCCAAGGAGGGCGACGCCGAGCAGCTGTTCCGGATGGTCCGCGAGGACATCCCGCTGGACGGCAAGGCGTCGAAGGCCCCGCCGAAGAAGCCGGCGGCGCCGGCGGTGTCCAAGGACCCGGCGGCCGCGCCCGCCGAGATCTCGGTGTCGGTGCAGAACGGCACCGGCGCGGACGGCCGGATCCCGCAGAAGGGCCGCGCGACGGAGATCGCCGGGGTGCTGAGCGGCAAGGGCTTCACCCGCGCGGTGGCCGACGCCACGCCCAACGCGCAGGCGAAGACGGTCGTCCGGTACTCCAACGCGGAGCTGGAGGGCGACGCCCAGGCGATCGCCAAGTCCCTCGGGATTCCGCTGACTTCGGTGAAGAAGTCGACGGACGTCACCGGCATCGCGCTGATCGTGGGAGCGGACTGGCGTCAGGGCACAGCCTTCCCGAAGGCGCCGGCCGTCGACAACAAGACGCCCGAGTCGGCGCGCGCGCTCAACGGCAACACCAAGGCCTGCATGAAGATCCAGCCGGGATTCACCTGGTAGACGGCGACGCAGGACCGCTGACGGCGGAGGGCCCCGGGTGCGTGCACCCGGGGCCCTCCGCCGTGAGACGTCTCGTACGCGTCAGGCCGACGCGCTCTGCACGGCCGGACGGCGGCTCGCGATGACCTTCCTCGCCAGCGCGCGCGGGCTCGTCAGGAAGCCGAAGCCCCACGACATGTGCATGGTGGCCAGCGCCACCGGGATCTGGAGCCGCGCCTTGAGCGGCAGGCCCTTGCCGGCGGGGACGGAGCCCGCGGCGATGGCGGCGAGGTAGCCGCCGGGGACCAGCAGGCCCCAGGGGGTCAGCACCGCGCCCACCACGACGCCCGCGGCGATCGCGCAGACCGCGACCGGCGGCGCGAGGTAGCGCAGGTTGATGGAGCCCTGGTGGTAGCGGGCGACGACGTGCCGCCAGCGGCCGTAGTCCTTGTACTGCTTCGCCAGCGCCCGCACCGAGGGACGCGGGCGGTACTGCACCCGCAGCTCCGGCGAGAACCAGATCAGACCGCCGGCCTCACGGATGCGGAAGTTCAGCTCCCAGTCCTGGGCGCGGATGAACTCCTCGTTGTAGCCGCCCTGCTGCTCCAGCGCCTCACGGCGGAAGACACCCAGGTACACGGTCTCGGCGGCACCGGCCTGACCGCCGGTGTGGAAGGCCGCGTTGCCGACACCGATCTTCGAGGTCATCGCGGCGGCGACCGCGTGCTCCCAGTCGTTCTCGCCCTCGGCGTGCATGATGCCGCCGACGTTCTGCGCGCCGGTCTCCTCCAGGAGGCGGACTGCGGTGGCGATGTAGTTCGCCGACAGCATGCCGTGGCCGTCGACGCGCACCACGATCGGGTGGCTGGAGGCCTTGATGGCGGCGTTCAGCGCGGCCGGCGTACGTCCGGTGGGGTTCGGCACCGTGTGGACGCGAGGGTCCTCACGTACGAGTTCGGCGGCGATCTCGTCGGTGCGGTCCGTGGACGGGCCGAGCGCGATCACCACTTCCATCTCGCCGCCGTACTCCTGCTCGAGGATGTGGCGTACCGAGTTGCGCAGGTGCCGCTCCTCATTGAGGACCGGCATGATCACGGAGACAGGGGGCATGGCGTTCATCGGGCGCCACGTTACCGCGAACGGGGGACACGGAGGCGCGGCGGCCGTTCCCTGCCCCTGGCAGCAGATCGTATGGGCCTACGGTGTGCAGGATTCCCCCCACGTCACCCACGGAGGTGCCTCCCCCGTGCCCACACCGCCCCGCTCCCCCCGTCCCCGGCCGAACCCGAGGCCCCGGACCGGACGGCCGGTCCTCCGGCCGCGCTGGGGCCTGCGGGTGGCGACGACCCTCTCGGTCCTGGTGCTCGGCGCGGGCGCCATCGGGCATGCGGTGGTGACCAGTCTGGACACCGGGATCAGCCGGGTGGATCCGTTCCGCGACATGAAGAACCGGCCCGCGGGCGGGCACGGGATGAATCTGCTCCTCGTCGGCACCGACGGCCGCGACAAGATCACCGCCGAGCAGAAGGAGAAGTACCGCCTCGGCGGAGCGCCCTGCCGCTGCACCGACACGATCATGCTGGTGCACATCTCGCGCGACCGGGAACGGGCGAGCGTGGTCAGCCTGCCCCGCGACAGCTACGTCGAGATCCCCGCCCACACCGACCGGAACACGGGCAAGCGCCACGAGGCCCACCCGGTGAAGCTGAACGCGGCGTACTCGGAAGGCGGCCCGGGGCTGACCGTCAGCACCGTCGAGCAGCTGACCAAGGTGAAGATCGACCACTATCTGGAGGTCGACTTCACCAGCTTCATGAAGACCGTGGACGCGGTCGGCGGGGTGGAGATCTGCACGGCCCAGTCCATGAAGGACGCGTACACCGGTCTGGATCTCGCCGCCGGCACCCACCGGCTCGACGGCGGCCGGGCGCTGCAGTACGTGCGCTCGCGCCATGTCGACGGCGCGTCCGACCTGGGCCGGATGCAGCGCCAGCAGCGCTTCGTCGCGGCCTTCATCAAGCAGGCCACCGGCACCGGCGTCACGCTGAACCCGATGAAGTTCCGCCAGGTGACCTCGGCCATGCTCGACTCCGTCCGGGCCGACGCGGGCTTCGGCCCCGACGAGATGCTGGCGCTCAGCAGGGCGATGCGGGGCTTCTCGGCGGCGTCCTCGGAGTTCACCTCCGTACCCATCGGCGCGATGGGCCCGGCCAAGGGCATCGGTTCCACGGTCACGTGGGACGACGCGAAGGCGCAGAAACTGTTCCGGATGATCCGCGAGGACAAGCCGCTCGCACCGGCGACCGCACAGAGGCCGAAGGTCCCGCTGGTCGATGTCGCCCCGCAGCAGATCCGGGTGCAGGTCTACAACGGGACGCGTGCCGACGGCCTCGGCCGCAAGGTGGACTCCGCGCTGCGGGCGACCGGCTTCAACACGACCGGCTCGCCCTTCAACGGCGGCGGCAGCCCCGTGGTGCGGCGCACCTTCGTCGAGTACGACCCGCGCTGGGACCGCTCCGCCCGTTCCCTGGCGGCGGCGCTGCCCGGGTGCGAGCTGCGGCCCGTGAACGGCCAGGGGCAGACGCTGAAGGTGACCGCGGGCGCCGACTACAAGGGGGTGACCACCGTGCGGGCGAAGGATGTGAAGCAGGGCGAGTTCGACACGGTGAAGGGGGACCAGGTGGTCTGCCCCTGACGGGGCTGCCGCCCGCCCCGGGCGCGGGCTCTAGTCCTGCATCCCGTCGGCGGCGCGCTTCTCGCGCAGTTCCCTGATGGCGCGGCGGCGGGCCAGCCGGTGCGTACGCCGGATCTGGGCCTCCTGGTAGCGCCGCCGGTCCCGCTCGGTCTCGGGGACCACCGGCGGTACGGCGCGGGGCTTGCCGTCCCCGTCGACCGCCGCGAACACCAGATAGGCCGAGCCGACCTGCTGGGCGGGGGTCGACTCGTTCCAGCGCTCGGCCATGACCCGCACACCGACCTCCATGGAGGACCGGCCGGTCCAGTTCACCTGGGCCTTCACATGCACCAGGTCACCGACCCTGACCGGCTCCAGGAACACCATCTCGTCCATGGACGCCGTGACGGCGGGACCACCGGAGTGCCGGCCCGCGACCGCGCCCGCCGCGTCGTCCACCAGTTTCATGATCACGCCGCCGTGCACCGTGCCGAGGAGATTGGTGTCACTGCCGGTCATGATGTGACTGAGGGTGGTACGGGACGCCGAAGTGGGCTTGCCCGGAATTACGGACTCCGAGCGCTGGGCCTGATCTGTCATGACGTCCACCCTATGCGGGGGTCACACAATCGGGTCATTGCATCAGCTTGGCAACAGGCCAGGTCCGATTCCCCACCCCCTCTATATGGCGCGAGGTCCCACCGGCACACTGGTCGCCATGAACGATTGGCCCGAAGGATACGGACGCGGCAGCCAGGGCTCTCAGCCCGAGGGCGCTCGCGTGATGCGCCATGTGCAGCGACGGCCGGTCCCGCAGCAGCAGTCGCAGGGGTACGACGACGCCCCCTACGACAGCGGCTACAACACGGGCCAGGTCTACGGCTCCCCGCCCGCCGGCGGCCCCGGCGCCCCGCCGCCCCAGGGCCACGCACCGCGCGGTTACGGCCCTGACTGGCCTCGCCGGATCAAGATCGGCTCGCTCGTCCTGGTGGTGGCGCTGCTCGCGGTCACGATCGGCACGTACTTCTGGGCCGACGGCAAGCTCAAGCGCGAGGTCGACCTCTCCAAGGTCATCGAGCGTCCGGGCGCCGGAGACGGCACCAACTATCTGATCGTCGGGTCCGACAGCCGTGAGGGCATGTCGGCCGAGGACAAGAAGAAGCTGCACACGGGCTCGGCCGAGGGCAAGCGGACCGACTCGATGATGATCCTGCACGACGGCTCGAACGGCCCGACGCTGATCTCACTGCCTCGTGACTCGGACGTCGAGATACCGTCGTTCAAGGGCTCCGATTCCGGCAAGCTCTTCCCGAACACCGGCCGCCGGGTCAAGCTGAACGCCGCGTACGCCGAGGACGGCCCGGAGCTGCTGGTCCGTACGGTCGAGCACAACACGGGTCTGCACATCGACCACTACGTCGAGATCGGCTTCGCCGGGTTCGCCGGCATCGTGGACGCCATCGGCGGTGTCGAGATGGACATCCCGAAGGCCTTCAAGGACAAGAAGTCGGGCGCCGACTTCCAGGCCGGCAAGCAGACGCTGGACGGCGAGCAGGCGCTGGCGTTCGTCCGGACCCGCTACGCCTTCGCCGGCAGCGACCTGGACCGTACGAAGAACCAGCAGAAGTTCCTCGCGGCCCTGGCCTCCCAGACGGCGACGCCGAGCACGATCCTGAACCCCTTCAAGCTCTACCCGACCATGGGCGCGGGCCTGGACACCCTGATCGTGGACAAGGACATGTCGCTCTGGTCGCTGGGCCAGATGTTCTTCGCGATGAAGGGCGTCACGGGCGGTGAGGGCACGTCGATGAACATGCCGATCTCGGGCACCAGGGGCGGCAACCTCGTCTGGGACAAGGCGAAGGTGAAGCAGCTCGTGGAGCAGCTCAAGAACGACGAGAAGGTCACGGTCACCGGCAACTGACGGTTCCCGACCGCCTGGGAAGAAGCCCGCACGCATACCCAGGGCGACAAGCCCGCCCGCCGGCGACGACCAGATCAGCTTCTTCTGACCGCAACGCGCCCCGAACCCGGATCAACCGGGCTCGGGGCGCGAGTGCTCAGGGGTCAGCTCCCGGAGGCGTACGTCACGAAGTCCGCCCATGCGGCGGGTCCGAAGCCAAGCTCCGGGCCCGGCACGTTCTTGGAGTCGCGCACGTGCACCGCGCTGACCATCGCAGCGACCTCGACACACTCAGGGCCGTCGTTCGTGCTGTAGCTGCTCTTGACCCACGTCAGCTCGGAGGGGTCTCCGGCCGAGGGCTTGACACTCATGTCTCTCCTGCCAGTTTCTCGATGAAGGTCCGCGACAACCGAGGCGTCAGCGCCTGGGCCCTGATCAGGCCGTAGCGCATCTCAAGGATCTGGACCTCCTTGGGCTCGGTGATCAGCCGACTGGTGAGCTGGACCTCGTTGTGCGCCACAGCCGTACCGTCGCTCAACTTGAGCACCTGGTGAGACCCACCCAGACCCGCATGCTCTTCCGTCTCCGTCGGCATGACCTGGATCTCGACGTGCCTCAACGAGCTTAGCTCCAGCAGGTGTTCGAGCTGTCGGCGTAACACCATTCTGCCTCCGGTGGGCCGCCTCAGCGTCGCTTCCTCCTGGACGAACGTCAGCAAGGGGGCCGGCTGCCGCCCGAAAACCGACTGCCTGGATAGTCGCGCAGCCACGAAGCGCTCGACCCGCTCCTCGGAGAACGCGGGACGTCGCTCGCCGTAAAGCGCGCGGGCGTACTCCTCGGTCTGAAGCAGGCCGTGCACCACAACACTTGCGTACGCGCCCATCTCGACCGCGCCCGCCTCCAACTTCGCCAGGTCCCGGACCTTCTTCGGGTACCTCACCTCCGCCACGTCCGTCTTCATCGCGGCCAGTTTCCCGTCCGCGCCCAGGACCTCGTCCGCCCTGTCCAGGAACTCCGGTTTCGGGATGCGCTTGCCGGTCTCGACCTTGTAGACCTGGTTCTCGCCGTACCCGATCGCCGCGCCCAGGTCGGCCGCGCGCATGCCCGCTGCCTCCCGCCAGAGCCGGACCTGCCGGCCGACCGCCGCGATCACCGCTCCCGAGTCGTCGTCCTCCAGCTCGACGTCCCGGTCCGGCTCGTCCGCCCCGTCCGCCATGCGGTCCCTGCCGACTTCGCCCGCCATACGACACCCGCCTCCACCCGTGTCCGTACCGTGTCGCGTTCGACGCCGTACCGGATGGACAGGGCTGTACACCACCTGGACAGTCACTGTCCGTACACGCGTCGCTCTGTTCAGCGTAGGCACGGCCCGGCCACGCTGAGTCACGTGAATCAGGAAATCACCCGAACCGAATCCTCCGCTCCCGTGCGGCAGTTCACCGTGCTGCTCTCCCCCACCCTCCGGGGTGCCCGGCTCGCCCGCCTGCTCACCACGGCGCAACTGGCCTCCTGGGGGCTCCCTCCGGAGTCCGCCGCGCAGATCGTCGCCGAGCTGGCCACCAACGCCACGGTGCACGGCCGTGTACCCGGCAGGGACTTTCGGCTGGATCTCACCGTCGACGACGAGGGCAAGCGCCTGCGCATCGAGGTCACCGACACCCGTGGCGACCGCCTGCTGCCCCGTCCCGGCATCTCCACCGCGCCGGCCGCCGACTCCGAGTCCGGGCGCGGTCTGCTCATCGTCGAAGCACTCGCCGACCGGTGGGGCGTGACCCAGGGGCCCGTGCCCCGTAAGACCGTGTGGGCCGAGCTCGACCTCGTACCGTGACGGGTCACACGGGGTCGCGGATGGCTACGACCCGGTTGTCGGCGACGCGATGCCGCACGACGCAAAAGCTCTCAAGAACGTGGGAAAGAACCGGGGAAAGCACCCATCCCACCCCACCCGGCCCCCGTCACTCTCCCGGGTGACCTTGGCCCATCGGGCTGGATTTCGGGCGGGTTGGCGGGCATATGCTCGCCGCGACAACCGCAGACATGCGTCGGCCCCCGGCCGGGACGGCAATCCCGATCGAGGGCCTGACCACCGAGGAAGTAGAGGCTTCCCGATGGATACCCAGCAGGTTAGCGCGCCCTCGCGCGCCTCGTCCCGCGTTCCCGGGCGCGTCACCGCCTTCGGCGTGATCCACGTCAACGCGGTGCACACCAGCCGCTTCACGATCGTCGGCAACCACCTCGCGCAGCACCGCGAGCTGTCCCTCACCGCGATCGGGCTCGCCGTCCACATCCAGTCGCTGCCCGACGGGGCGAAGGTCGGCATCAAGGTACTCGCCGAGCGGTTCCCGGAGAGCGAGGCGCGTATCGCCGCAGCGCTGCGTGAACTGGAGGAACACTCCTACCTGGAACGCACCCTGGTGCGCCTCCCCGGCGGCAAGCTCGTCACCAGGACGGTCTCCTACAACCAGCCCGGTGGCACCCCGGCTCCCACCGCAGCGCCCCGGCCACGGGCCGAGCCCACCCGACCGGCCTCGGTCCCGGCCACGCCCCCGGCGCCCGCAATGGAACCCGAGACCGCAGAGCTCCCGGCCCCGGAGGCCGCCCCACCGGCGGCCACGGTCGCGGAGCCCGCACCGGCCCCGGGCTCCGTACCGCCGCCGCCCGCGCGCCCACGCCCACCGCTCCCCGAGCCACAGAGCCCCGACCCGGAGCGCCACCGCGTGGCCACCGATCTCCTCTCCGGCCTGCGCCGCGACCACCCCCGCCTGCTCCTCGGCGAGCGCGACGTCCGACGCCTGGCCCCGGCCGTCGCCGCCTGGCTGGAACGCGAAGCCACCCCCGACGCTGTCCGCCACGCCCTCACCACCGGCCTGCCCCACCCCCTGAAACATCCGGCGGCCCTGCTCGCCCACCGACTCGCCTCACTCCTCCCGCCACCGCTCCCCGACCTCCCCGTGCCGGATGTCATCCATCCCATCCAGGACTGCACCGGGACCTGCAAGCGCGTCTTCCGCGCCCCCGAGCCAGGACTCTGCCGCGACTGCCGACGCGAAGCCCGGGCCAGGGACGACACCGAGGCACCGCCGGCAGCGGACGCCCAGGCCCAGGCCGCCTGACCGGCCCGGTACCCCCCGCCCACCCAGCAAGCACCGGAGGAACCATGGACGACGCCATCGAGGCCGCCCGCGCGCACCAACGCGCCACGGTCTACGAGGAACTCGTCGACATCGCCACCCGGCTCCAGTTGATCGTCCGCCTGAAGAACGGCGTCGACCCGCACGTCGGCTCGGCCCTGCACGCGGTCCGCTTCGCCGTCACCATGCTCTGGCCCACCCTCCCGGAATCCTCACCACCCGGCTACCGCCACGACAGTGAGGACCTGCTCGCACTCGCCGCCCAGTGGCGGGAAGCGGCCCTGGAGATCGGCGAGTTCGCCGTCGAACCCCCTGCCCTGCGCCTGGTCGGCGACACCACCCCACCCGCCTGAGGCCGCCGCCACCCGCTGCGGACCGCCCGTGAGCACACGGTCCAACGGAGCTCTGCGGGTGGGTGAGCTGCGTCCGAGTCAGCTGCTGCACAAGTCCGCATTCGGCACCGCACAGACCGCTCCGCACCGGGCAGCATCCCTGGCAAGATCATCGCCGCCGATCGCCGCCTCGCTCTGCTGGGCAGCGCGAACCTCAGCGGTCACTACGTCGAGATCGGCTTCGCCGGCATCGTGGACGCGCTCGGCGGTTGTCGGGATGGACATCCCGAGGGCCTTCAAGGACAAGAAGCCGGCCGCCGACTTCCAGGCCGGCAAGCAGACGCTGGAGGTTCCCGACCGCCTGGGAAGGGCCCGCCGCGCTGCGTTGGTTCTAGAGGTTGTCGCAACACCCCAGTTCAAGGGGTGCGATGGACTTCGAGATCCGAGCGGACCGGACGCCGCAGGGGCGTAAGAAGCTGTCACGGGAGCGGGAGGAATACTCCCGGCTCGTGCAGCAGGGCTACAGCAACACCGAGGCGTGCCGGATCGTCGGCGTCGACCGCCGGACGGGCAACAAGTGGCGCAACGGCCGCTCCGGAGAGCGGAACCGGAAGCCGGTACCACCGGTCAATCCGGTGGTACCGGCTTCCGGCTCGTCCCGGTATCTGTGCGAGGACGAGCGGATCCACATTGCCGACCGGCTTCGGGAGAACGCCACCGTGCGGGCGATCGCCGCGGAGCTGGGCCGCAGCCCGTCCACGGTCAGCCGTGAGATACGGCGCAACCGCCACCCCGGAAGCGGGGCCTACCGGCCGCACGCCGCCCAGGCCCGCGCCGAAGCCCGCCGGCCCCGCCCCAAGCCACGCAAGATCCTTGAGAAGCCGGAGCTGTGGGAGGCCGTCCAGACGATGCTGGACGAGAAGTGGAGCCCGGAGCAGATCTGCCAGGCTCTGCGGCAGAAGTTTCCCGACCGGCCGGAGATGCACGTGGTCCACGAGACCGTCTACCAGGCGCTCTATGTCCAGGGCAGGGGCCAGCTGCGCCGTGAGCTTGCCGGCGCTCTGCGTTCCGGCCGCGCCCGCCGCAGACCCCAGCGGCAGGCCAACTGCCGTCAGCCCCGCTTCACCACGCCGATGGTCATGATCAGCGAACGCCCCGCCGAAGCCGCAGACCGAGCTGTTCCCGGGCACTGGGAGGGCGACCTGATCATCGGCAAGGACGGAAAGTCCGCGATCGGCACCCTCGTGGAGCGTGCCACCCGCTACGTGATGCTCCTGCACCTGCCCGGTGACCACACGGCAGAGGCCGTCCTCGGCACCCTGACGGCCACCGTCCAGACCTTGCCCGCCCAGCTGAAGCGGTCCCTGACCTGGGACCAGGGCAGCGAGATGGCGCGACACGGCGAGTTCACCCTTGCCACCGACATCCCGGTCTACTTCTGCGACCCGGCCAGCCCCTGGCAGCGCGGCTCGAACGAGAACACGAACGGCCTGCTGCGGCAGTACTTCCCGAAGGGCACCGACCTGTCCGTCCACACCCCTGACCACCTGACAGCCGTCGCCGACCAGCTCAACCGCCGCCCACGCAAAACGCTCGGCTGGGAAACCCCAGCCGAGCGCCTGCATAAACTGCTCGCGATCTGATCAACACCACCAGGTGTTGCGACGATCCCTAGAAACCGCCCTGTGTCGCGCGGCGGGCCCTTTCGCATCCGCCCGAAAAATTCTCCGGCGGTGACGTCGAGCGATGTCGAGAACCCGTGCCCGGCTCCGTCCCCGGGGTGCAAGCGACCACAATGGGTCGCACCCACACCGAGGAGAGATCCACGATGGCGAAGTACCTGCTGCTCAAGCACTACCGTGGCGCCCCGGCTCCGGCCAACGACGTGCCGATGGACCAGTGGACGCCGGAGGAGATCTCGGCCCATATGCAGTACATGAACGACTTCGCGGCCCGGCTGGAGCAGACCGGCGAGTTCGTCGACAGCCAGGCGCTCGCCCCCGAGGGGACATTCGTCCGCTACGACGGTGAGGGGCGCCCGCCCGTCACCGACGGTCCGTTCGCCGAGACCAAGGACCTGATCGCCGGCTGGATGGTGATCGACGTCGACAGCCACCAGCGTGCCGTCGAGCTGGCCGGCGAGCTGTCTGCGGCCCCCGGGGCCGGCGGCAAGCCGATCCACGAGTGGCTCGAGCTGCGCCCGTTCCTGGGCTGCCACGAGACCATCACGGAGTGACCCCATCGATGAACGAGGCCCTGATCCGGAGCCTCACGCCCGGCGTGCTCACCGTCCTCGTCCGCCGCGGTGCCGACTTCGCGGCGGCCGAGGACGCCGTGCAGGAGGCTCTGGTCGAGGCGGTCCGCGTCTGGCCGGCCGACCCTCCGCGGGATGCGAAGGGCTGGCTGATCACCGTGGCCTGGCGCAAGTTCCTCGACGCCACCCGCTCGGACACGGCCCGCCGCCGGCGTGAGGACCTCGTCGAGGAGGAACCGGCGCCGGGCTCCGCGCCCGCGGTGGACGACACACTCCAGCTCTACTTCCTCTGCGCCCACCCGTCGCTGACGCCGTCGTCCGCGGTCGCGCTCACCCTGCGCGCCGTGGGCGGGCTGACCACCCGCCAGATCGCCCAGGCCTACCTGGTACCGGAAGCGACCATGGCGCAGCGGATCAGCCGGGCCAAGCGCACCGTCTCCGGCGTGCGCTTCGACCAGCCCGGCGACGTCGCCACCGTGCTGCGCGTCCTCTACCTGGTCTTCAACGAGGGCTACTCCGGCGACGTCGACCTCGCCGCCGAGGCCATCCGGCTCACCCGGCAGCTCGCGGCCGCGATCGACCACCCCGAAGTCGCGGGCCTGCTCGCCCTCATGCTGCTCCATCACGCCCGGCGTGCCGCCCGGACCGCACCCGACGGCAGTCTGGTGCCGCTCGCCGAGCAGGACCGCGGCCGGTGGGACACGACGTCGATCGCCGAGGGCGTCGTGATCCTCCAGGCGGCCCTCGCCCGCGACCGCTTGGGCGAGTTCCAGGCCCAGGCCGCCATCGCGGCACTCCACGCGGACGCGCCCACGGCCGGGGAGACCGACTGGGTGCAGATCGTCGAGTGGTACGACGAACTCGCGCGCCTGACGGACAGTCCGGTCGTCCGCCTCAACCGCGCGGTGGCCGTGGGCGAGGCCGACGGCCCGCGCGCGGGCCTGGCTGCGCTCGCGGCGCTGGACGACACCGTGCCCCGCCACACCGCGGTGTCGGCGTACCTCCACGAACGCGACGGCGACCTGTCGGCGGCGGCCCGGCTGTACGCCGAGGCGGCCTACAAGGCCCCCAACCTCGCGGAACGGGACCACTTGACCCGCCAGGCGGCGCGGTTGAACGCCCGCGGGGGTGGCTGACGGGGCGGGCTCCGTCGCCGTCACGACCGCTGATCATCCGTGCGTGAGGTGGCACCACCGCTGGTCAGCCGAGGGATGCCACCGCATCCGCGATGAGGGCGCGGGCGGCCGCTCCCCGTGCGGCCTGCTGCGAGAGACGTTCAAAGGCGCGGGCGTACAGCTCGATCTGGCTGGGCTGTGTGAGCGTGGAGGCGGCGTCCAGAGTGTCGGCATGCACCCTGCCTTCATCGAAGATCGTGAAGGTTGGCATGGGCCATACGGTCCGTTGCGTCGAGAATGGGACGATACCCACAGCAACGTTGTGAAAGTCCATGACGCCGAGCAAGTGGCCAAGCTGGGCAGCCATGGTTTCGGCGGCACACAGCCGGTAATGCAACACCGACTCTTCCAGCACGAAGGAGAACCGGCCGCCGCCCTTGCGCAGCACCTCGTTACGCCGTATCCGAGCTGTTACGGCCTCGCTCACGTCGTCCGGTGTTCCTCGGAAATCCGCGATGGAGGACAGCAGCGCGGAGGCGTACCCCGCTGTCTGAAGGAAGCCAGGGATCACGTCGGACACGTAGACGCGGAAGGTCTTGGTTTGTCGGTACAGGTCGCCAGTGCTCTCTTGCAGGCGCCGGAGGCCGGTCCGCTGAAGCCGCTTCCACTCCACATGTGCTTCTGCGGACTGCCGGTTGGCCGCGATCAGGTCGGGGGCCTGGTCGTCAGCGGCACAGGCTCGGCACCAAGCTCGGATGTCGGCGTCGGAGGGAGGCGTCCTGGCGTTCTCGATCCGGGACGACTTCGACTCGGACCAGCCGCATCCGACGGCCAGCTCCCGCCCGCTGATCCCCGCGTCTTTCCGCATCTCGCGCAGACGGCCGGCGAGGGCTTCGCGGGCCTTCTGAACGTGTGAAGAGGGATGCGGGGGCATGGAGCCGGCTCTCTCGTCAGACCTCGTACTGGTGGTGCGGGATCGCTCGCTCCCAGACCGCTTCGAACGCAGCCGAGCACAGCTTCACTGCTTCAGGACTGGTCGAGATCTCGTCCTCCACCACCGCGCCATCACCCGAGAAGTGGTGCACCCGGAGCAGCGCGTCGTCGAACAGCCAGAAGTCGTTTCCCGGCAGGGCGATGGTCGTGGCCCGTCGCCGGGGCAGCCAGCGGACTTGCTCGCCGGCCGTGACGTTGGCATGCGTGACGTAGTGCTCCCACCGGATGTACTGGGATACCGGCTCGGAGATCACCCGCGCCCTTCGGACCACCACGCCCTTGGCCACGGTGTCAGCGATCAATTGATCATAGGGATGCCACCAGGACTCGCGGTCCTCCCAGTTGATCCGCTCTCCACGCCTCCACGCCTCGAACCGGTCCGTGGCGGCGTATGAGTCGCGCAACTCCAGGTGGACGGCTGACCGCCTGCACTGGCCAAGCAGCTCAGCGAAGCTGGGCACGCTCGACGGCATCGCATGCCTCCCTGATCAACGGAATCATCCGGGCTGGAATCCTCACGATGGCCTCACCGTCGGGCGCCGGACCGTTCGCAGGGCTGCTTCCCTCGCAGTCCGCCCGAGTCTCGGGGGTCGGCTTCCACCCCTGCAACAAGATCTCCTGTGCTTCCGCGTCCGCCCACACTGTGGGGCAGTGGTCCCGGTCGGTGTCGGGATCGATCCCAACGAACTCTACGGCCATGGCAGGCTCCCTGGTCCAGGTACTTGCTCGGGCTTGCACCAGCTTCCTTGAGCTGGAAAGAAGGTGTCAATACGGCACTGAGTCAGGCGAATTGACGTGCAAGTTCGTGCAAGTTCGTGGAGTCCGACGCTCCTCGATTCGTACGGTCACCTCATCGACGCGGAATCGATCGGGAGGGCCGGCATGGCGGGGCGGGAACGGGACGCCGACATCGGACCGGCTGACCACATGGGCAGCGGGGAAAGCAGACGCTTTCTGTCTCAGCTCATTGAAGCCTTCGGTATCGGCGGGGCGGTGCTCGTGGCCAAGACCGACACGGGTGGTCCCGAAGGTGGGGACCTTGCTCCGGGCGATGGTCTGAACTGGCCGAGATGCCGATGCGGCAGTCCGAGGTGCCCCGACTACCGGACCCCGGCGGTGCAGTCGACCGCGGATCTGAGCGCCAGGGTCGCCGAAGCCAACGAGCGAAGCCGCAGGGGCGGACTGTGAGCTTCCAGGCGGCGATGCGGTATGTGAAGCACCGAATCACCGAACACCCGGACGCGGGTGTGACGTTCGGCGCCGAGTGCCTGCACTGCGGCTGGAAAGACCACTTCCGCTGACGACTCCACGTCGGTGGACGTGGAGTTCATGAGTCACACGGGCCGGTCCGGTCACGCCTGTTTCCGGCGCCTCCGCATGTCGTTCGCGATGGTGGTCCGCGCCGAGTAGAGCCACCACCCCGGTGGCGGAACGTGGAACAGCCGAGCTGCCGCGGTGGGCTGTGAAGTCACAAAAGGGAGGAACGCCCATGCGCGATCTACGCGCATTACTCACCCCTGCCGCATTCGGGGGTGTCGTCGCGACCGTCCTCGACAACAACCCCGGCATGGGTGAGGCCACGGCCGAGCGGATCGTGGTGGAAGCACTCAAGTTCATGGACGCCGCCGCGCAGTTCCCCACGGTCAAGATCACGCCCTCCAGCGTGGTCGATGAGGGATGGCACGCCCTGATCCTGCATACGAACCTGTACAAGAAGCTGTGCGAGCGCCTCGGGCGGTTCGTGCACCACTGGCCCGAGCGCCCCGACCCGGAACGCCACGACGAGCACGCGCTCATCCGCACGGTGACCACCATCGAGCAGGCCGGGCACACCGTGGACGGTGAGCTGTGGACGGGCCCGGCCGAGGCGCTGGTCTCGGTGGCGGCCAGCTGCTCCCACACGCCCAGGCCCGGCGGCTGCGGCCCGATCAATCCGGGCAAGTGCGCTTCGCACTGCTCGGGCGATGGCGGTGGCGGTGGTTAGGCTGGCCGCGAGTAGACGGAAGGCGGAAGCGTGGACGCTGAGCAGGCCCGACAAGTTGACGCTGTACTACGGCAGTTGGGAATCCCCGGTGTGGTCGCGCCCGTCGACCCGGAGAACACGGCGGGGCCCTGGCGTGTATACGACACGGTTGATCCCACCACACGCCGGGACGTGACCGCTGACGCCCTGGCATCCGTGGCCGCCAAGTTTCCGGAGGAAGAACCGGGGTCAGGACCGATGCGAGGGTTCGTCATCCCGTCCAAGGTCGAGTGACTGCCTGCGACGCTGACCAACAAACCAACCCAAGGAACGCTCCTGCCGTTCATGGCAGGAGCGTTCCGTGGGTTGTTCGAGCGATTCCGAGCGCATCGGTTCGGGCGTGGGCGTCGGGCCAGGATTCCCCCCAGCATGACGCCCATGATCAGCCCGAGGCGGACCGGGACGGACGGAAGTCGATCACTGCAAGCGGGCCATGAAGAACGGCCGATGGCCCAGGCAAAACCCCGCTACGGCAGGTTCCGCGCCATCACGATCCGCTGCACCTGGTTCGTGCCCTCGTAGATCTGCGTGATCTTCGCGTCGCGCATCATGCGCTCCAGCGGGTAGTCACGGGTGTAGCCGTAACCGCCGAGCAGCTGGACCGCGTCCGTGGTGACCTCCATCGCGACGTCGGAGGCGAAGCACTTCGCCGCCGCGCCGAAGAAGGTCAGGTCCTCCTTCGCACCTCCGGCGGACACCCGCTCCGACTTGGCCGCCGCCGAGTACGTGAGCTGACGCGCCGCCTCCAGCTTCATCGCCATGTCGGCGAGCATGAACTGGATGCCCTGGAAGTCCGCGATCGGCTTGCCGAACTGCTTGCGCTCCTGGACGTAGCCCTTGGCGTAGTCGAGGGCGCCCTGGGCGACGCCGAGCGCCTGGGCCGCGATCGTGATGCGGGTGTGGTCCAGGGTCTTCATCGCGGTCGCGAAGCCCGTGCCCTCCTCGCCGATCATGCGGTCGGCGGGGATGCGGACGTTGTCGAGGTAGACCTCGCGGGTCGGGGAGCCCTTGATGCCGAGCTTCTTCTCCGGGGCGCCGAAGGAGACGCCCTCGTCGCCCCTCTCGACGACGAACGCCGAGATGCCCTTGGAGCGCTTCGTCGGGTCCGTGACGGCCATCACCGTGTAGTACTCGGACTCACCGGCGTTGGTGATCCAGCGCTTCACGCCGTTGAGGACCCAGAAGTCACCGTCGCGTACGGCCTTGGTCTTCATTCCGGCGGCGTCGGAGCCCGCGTCCGGCTCGGAGAGGGCGTACGAGAACATCGCGTCGCCCTTGGCGAGCGGGCCCAGGTACTTCTTCTTCAGGTCCTCGGAGCCGGACAGGATCACCGGGAGGGAGCCGAGCTTGTTCACGGCGGGGATCAGCGAGGAGGAGACGCAGACACGGGCGACCTCCTCGATGACGATCACGGTGGCCAGCGCGTCCGCGCCGGCGCCGCCGTACTCCTCGGGGACGTGGACGGCGTGCAGGTCGTTGGAGACAAGAGCGTCGAGGGCCTCGCGCGGGAAGCGCGCCTCCTCGTCGACCTCGGCCGCGAAGGGAGCGATCTTCGCCTCGGCCAGCGAACGGATCGCGTCACGGAGCATGTCGTGCTCTTCGGACGGGCGGTACAGGTCAAAAGCCGAGTTACCGGTCGATCCGGCCACTTCTCTCACTCCCCAAGCATGCTAACTACCGTTAAGTAACCCAATTTTAGAGGTCCCCCGGCCCATCGGCATACGTGAGCTTGGCGACAGCGGAAAAGTGCCCCGGCGGCGGCGCGGCTATGCTCGGGTCGCATTCTTGCCGCGCAATTCTCTGGAGCACCGCATGGCCCTCAAGATCACCGTGATCGGCACCGGCTACCTCGGCGCCACGCACGCCGCGGCCATGGCCGAGCTGGGCTTCGAGGTGCTGGGACTCGACGTGGTCCCGGAGAAGATCGAGATGCTCTCCGCGGGCCGGGTCCCGATGTACGAACCGGGGCTCGAGGAGCTGCTGGCGAAGCACGTCGCCGGGATCGAGGGCTCCAGCGGACGGCTGCGCTTCACGACCTCCTGGGAGGAGGTCGGCGAGTTCGGCGACATCCACTTCGTCTGCGTGAACACTCCGCAGAAGCACGGCGAGTACGCCTGCGACATGTCCTTCGTGGACCGCGCCTTCACCTCGCTCGCTCCGCTGCTGAAGCGCCCCGCGCTGGTGGTCGGCAAGTCGACCGTGCCGGTGGGCAGCGCGGCCCGGCTGTCGGCGCTGCTCGCGGAGCTGTCGCCGGTCGGCGCGGACGCCGAGCTGGCGTGGAACCCGGAGTTCCTGCGCGAGGGCTTCGCGGTCCAGGACACGCTGCACCCCGACCGGATCGTGGTCGGCGTGGAGAGCGAGCGCTCGGAGAAGCTGCTGCGCGAGGTGTACCGCACGCCGGTCTCGGAGGGGTCGCCGTTCGTGGTGACGGACTTCCCGACGGCCGAGCTGGTGAAGACCTCGGCGAACTCCTTCCTCGCGACGAAGATCTCCTTCATCAACGCCATGGCCGAGGTGTGCGAGGCCGCCGACGGCGATGTGGTGAAGCTCGCCGAGGCCATCGGCTACGACGAGCGCATCGGCTCCAAGTTCCTGCGGGCGGGCATCGGCTTCGGCGGAGGCTGTCTGCCGAAGGACATCCGCGCCTTCATGGCGCGCGCCGGTGAGCTGGGCGCCGACCAGGCGCTGACCTTCCTGCGGGAGGTCGACTCGATCAACATGCGGCGCCGCGGGCACATGGTGGAGCTGGCCAGGGACGCGGTCGGCGGCGACTCCTTCCTCGGCAAGCGGGTCGCGGTGCTGGGCGCGACGTTCAAGCCCGACTCGGACGACGTCCGGGACTCGCCCGCGCTGAACGTGGCGGGCCAGATCCATCTCCAGGGCGGTCAGGTCACGGTCTACGACCCCAAGGGCATGGAGAACGCGCGGCGGCTCTTCCCGACGCTCGGCTACGCGGACTCGGCGCTGGACGCGGTCCGGGGCGCGGATGTGGTGCTGCACCTGACGGAGTGGCGCGAGTTCCGCGAGCTGGACCCGGCGGAGCTGGGCGAGGTCACCTCGAGCCGGCTCATCCTGGACGGCCGCAACGCGCTGGACAGCGTGAAGTGGCGCGAGGCCGGCTGGACGTACCGGGCGATGGGCCGCCCGAAGGCCTGAGCAGGGTCTGAGCGGGATCCGCGCCCTGGGCCTCGGGGCGCGGACTGGCCGGGGCCCTTCGCGGTTCAGCCGGCCGTCGTGCGGCGGGCCCGGTACGTACGCATCTTGGCGCGCGCCCCGCACACCGACATCGAGCACCAGCGCCGCCGGCCCGACGGGCTGCGGTCGTAGTACGCCCACCGGCAGTCCTCGGCCTCGCACGCCTTCAGCCGTGCCCATGTGCCGTCCGCCACGGCTGCCGCGATCGCTTCGGCGACCCGTGAAGTGAGGCTGCCGGGAGCGGCCGGGCGCAGGGCGGCCGTGCCGTCGTCGGCGACCGTGACCAGCAGAGGCGCCGACGCGAGGAGCCCGTCGAGGGCCGTGGGCGGCGGACCGTCCGCCGGCCGGTGGCCCGCGTGGGCGAGACAGGCCGCGCGCAGGGCCTCGCGCAGTTCCCGAGCGGCAGCGACCTCGTTCTCGGCGAGGCCGTGGGCGGCGCGGCCCTCGGGCGTGTCGAGGGCATCCCTGCCGGTCTCGACGTCCAGCGTGTTCACCAGCGCTTCGATCAGCGCCAGCCCGCCGGGTGCGACTGCCCTCTCATTCATGGTTGCGACGTTACCTCCGATGCGGGACCATGCAGTAACGGTTACCGGTTGAGCCGATGTAGCGGTAACTGAGCCAACAGTCGCCGTCGGCTCCGCATTCCGATCGAGGAGGAACCATGGCCATCGCCACCCTGGGCACGGTCGTACTGGACTGTCCCGACCCCGTCGCACTCGGCCGCTTCTACGCCGAGGTGCTCGGCGGGGAGATCGAGGACGACGGCGCGGGCTGGGTGAACCTGGTGGGCGCCACCGGCACCGCGCTCGCCTTCCAGGCGGCGCCCGGTCACGTACCGCCGAAGTGGCCCGCGCCGGACGACTCGCAGCAGTTCCATCTGGACCTGATGGTCGACGACATGGACGCGGCCGAGAAGCAGGTCCTGGCGCTCGGTGCGACGGTGCTGGAGGCGGACGACCGGTCCCGCGGCTTCCGCGTCTACGCCGACCCTGCCGGTCACCCGTTCTGCCTCTGCGCGAACTGATCCCGCGCCGCCTCCGCCGAAGGGGGCGGAAGAAGCAGGAGCCGGGGAGCGAGACCTCTTACGCGTCCAGCGTCGTCAGTCTCGCCGTCGACGCCGGCCGCCTCGCCTGCGTCGCCCGAGCGACGAACTCCGCGTCCCGCAGCACCCGGTGCACGTTCGACCATGTGAGCAACTCGATGTCGGCCTCCGGCCAGCCGCGTTCGAGCAGTTCGGCGATCAGGCGGGGATAGCACGAGACGTCCCCGAGGCCGGGAGCGTGGGCGGCCCCCGTGTCGTAGGCACCGGTGAGGGCAATCGACCGGGGGCCCGCCAGGTCGCGGATGTGGTCCAGCAGATCAGCCGTCTCACGGAGCGAGGCGGCCGTGCAGACCGCCATGCACACGCCTCCGTTGGCGCGCAGCTGCCGCAGCACGTCGTCGGGGACGCGCGCCGGGTGCTGCGAGATGACCGCCGGGGCCCGGGTGACCGCAAGGGTCCGGTGCATCGTCGCGGGGGTGCAGCCGGAGAGGTCCACCAGCATCCCGAGACGGTTCATCTCCCGTACGACTTCGTGGCCGAAGGGCGTCAGGCCGTCGCGCTGGGTCCAGCGGGTGCCCGCGAGGGCCGCGCTGCGGACGCCGAGCGCGTGGTACGCGCGCAGGGTGCTCAGCGAGTCGGCGAGCGCCGGGCCCGAGACCGGGCCGAGCAGACCGGCGATACGGCCGCAGTTGCGGGCGTGGGCGAGTTCGTCGGCGCTCCGCGCCGGTCGCAGGGCCTCGGGGTGGGCCTCCACCACGGAACGGATGAGGTCGATGTGTTCCAGGGTCGTGGCCAGCGCACGGTCCCCGGCGAGCCCGGGCGGCGTCAGAAGCGACCAGAACAGCGCGCCCACTCCCCCGTCGCGCAGCCGCGGGATGTCCGTCTCCAGAAGGCTCTCGCCTTCCTCCAGGTCGTAGTGCGCCATCTCCCTCAGGGCGTGCGCGAGTCCGTTGGAGCCGTCGACGACGGGATACCGCGCGAGCAGTTCGCGGGCGCGCTCCAGAGGTCCCGGGCCACCGTCTGCCGGGGCGTCGGGCCCGTCGGGCTCCGCGGGGGCAGGGCCGGCCGCCGGCGCGGAGTCGCGGACGTGGTCGACGTCGCCGACCGCGACCGAGCCGGTCTGGGGGTCGTCCTGAAGATCTGCCATGTGCTGCTCCGTGCTCCGACGGCGGGCCGTACGGCCACCGTGGCACGGGAGCGGCGAGGGGTCGCGGCGGACGGAGCGTTCGGGGGTACGGGGCGGCGGGGTGCCCGTACCCTCCGGGGGCGCTGTCGAAGGGCTCGCCCTCACGGCGGCCCCTCGGCGGGACACAGGCCACGTGTGAGTGGGAATCTCCCGGGCCCGCAGTGCGTGGCGGGAGGGCCTGATGCGTGCGATCGCCAGGCGGCGGACCGAGCCGCCGCGGTGGGGGCACCGCCCGCGCGCCAGGTCGCTGGGCGGCACGGGAGCTGGTGCGGACACCTCCCGCACTCGAAGGGGTGCGAGTGGGGGTGCCCCCGGGCCGAAGGGCTGGGGGGTGCCTCCCGTTCCTGAAGGGGAGCGGGTGCGGACACCCCTACCCGAAGAGGTGCGGGCTTCTCCCCCGCCCGCGGTACTACGGGTGGGGGCACCTCCCGTGCCCCGCGAAGGGCTACGGGGCCACAGGAGGTGCGGGCCGGGGCACGCGACCCCGGTGCGAGCCGGACGACCGGCTCTAGCCGTCGAGCTCGTCGATCGTCGCGTTGGACGGTCCGCGCCGGGCCTGCTCGTCCCGTGCCACCGCCTCCGCGTCCGCCAGGACGCGCACGGCGTTCTGCCAGGTGAGCTTCGCGAGGTCGGCCTCGGACCAGTTACGCCGGAGCAGTTCCGCGACGAGGTTCGGATAGCCGGCGACGTCGTCGAGCCCGGCCGGTGTGAACGCCGTCCCGTCGAAGTCGCCGCCGATGCCGATGTGGTCGACGCCCGCGGTCTCCCGCATGTGGTCGAGATGGTCGGCGACCGTGGACGCGGTGGCGGCGGGCCGCGGGTTCGCCTCCTCGAAGGCCTGGTGCAGCTTCATCGCCTCGGGTGTGGTGTCGAGGTGGTGGAAGCCGTGCGCCCGCAGGTTCTCGTCCGCGGCCCGGGTCCAGTCGCCGGCGGCGGGCAGGATGAACTTCGGTACGAACGTGGCCATCGCCACGCCGCCGTTGTCCGCGAGCCGCTCCAGCACGTCGTCCGGGATGTTGCGGACGTGGTCGCAGACCGCCCGGGCCGACGAGTGCGAGAAGAGGACCGGGGCGACCGAGGTGTCGAGCGCGTCCCGCATGGTCGAGGCGGCGACGTGCGAGAGGTCGACCAGCATCCCGGCGCGGTTCATCTCGCGGACCACCTCGCGCCCGAAGGCGGAGAGGCCGCCGACGCCGGGCTCGTCCGTCGCCGAGTCCGCCCAGGCGGTGTTGTCGTTGTGGGTGAGCGTCATGTAGCGCACGCCGAGCGTGTGCAGCGCGCGCAGCGTCGCCAGGGAGTTGTTGATGGAGTGGCCGCCCTCGGCCCCCATCAGCGAGGCGATGCGGCCCTCGCCGCGGGCCTTCTCCATGTCGCCCGCGGTCAGCGCGGGCGCCAGGTCCGCGGGGTAGCGGCTCAGCAGCTGCTGCACGCCGTCGATCTGCTCCAGCGTCGCGCTGACGGCGTCCTCGCCGGACATGTCGGAGCGGACGTACACGGACCAGAACTGGGCGCCGACCCCGCCGGCCCGCAGCCGCGGGATGTCGGTGTGCAGCCTGCCGGTCTGGTCACCGGCGATGTCGAGCTTGTCCAGGTCGTAGCGGACGTTTTCGCGCAACGCCCAGGGCAGGTCGTTGTGACCGTCGACGACGGGGTGGGCGGCGAGCAGCTCGCGCGCCCGGGCGAGGTGATCCGTGCGGGATGTCATGAACACTTACTTCCCGAAGCCGAAGGAGTCCGCACCTGCGACCTTGGCGCGCAGGCGCTTGCCCTTGTCGGTGGCCTGGTCGTTCAGCTCCTGCTGGAACTCCCGCATCCGGGAGAGCAGTTCGGGGTCCTGCACGGCGAGGATGCGCGCGGCCAGCAGACCGGCGTTGCGCGCGCCGCCCACCGAGACCGTGGCCACCGGCACACCCGCCGGCATCTGCACGATGGACAGCAGCGAGTCCATGCCGTCGAGGTACTTCAGCGGGACGGGCACACCGATGACCGGCAGCGGGCTGACGGAGGCGAGCATGCCGGGCAGATGGGCCGCACCGCCCGCGCCCGCGATGATCACCTTCAGGCCGCGGGAGTCGGCCTTCTCGCCGTACGCGATCATCTCGCGCGGCATGCGGTGTGCGGAGACGACGTCGACCTCGTAGCGGATCTCGAACTCGTCGAGGGCCTGCGCGGCCGCCTCCATCACGGGCCAGTCGGAGTCGGACCCCATGACGATGCCAACGGCAGGACCGGTCATGCTGCTCATTCGACGATCGTTCCCTTGAGATAGCCGGCCGCGTGACGGGCGCGCTCCAGCACGTCGTCCAGATCGTTGCCGTAGGTGTTGACGTGCCCCACCTTGCGGCCGGGCTTGACGTCCTTGCCATACATATGGATCTTCAGCTGCGGGTCCCGGGCCATGCAGTGCAGATACGCCTGGTACATGTCCGGGTAGTCGCCGCCGAGGACATTGCACATCACGGTCCAGGGCGCGCGGGGGCGGGGGTCGCCGAGCGGCAGGTCGAGGACGGCCCGCACATGGTTGGCGAACTGGGAGGTGACGGCGCCGTCCTGGGTCCAGTGGCCGCTGTTGTGCGGACGCATGGCCAGCTCGTTGACGAGGATGCGGCCGTCGGCCGTCTCGAACAGCTCGACCGCCAGATGCCCGACGACGCCGAGCTCCCCCGCGATCCGCAGGGCGAGCTGCTGGGCCTGCCCGGCCAGCTCCTCGTCGATGCCCGGGGCGGGCGCGATGACGGTGTCGCAGACGCCGTCGACCTGCTGCGACTCGACGACGGGGTAGGCGACGGCCTGGCCGTGCGGGGAGCGCACGATGTTGGCAGCGAGCTCGCGGACGAAGTCGACCTTCTCCTCGGCGAGGACCGGCACACCCGCGCGGAACGGGTCGGCGGCGTCCGCCTCCGTCCGGACGAACCAGACGCCCTTGCCGTCGTAGCCGCCGCGCACGGTCTTCAGGATGACGGGGAAGCCCCCGACCTCCTCGGCGAACGCGGACACGTCGGCGGGGTCGGTCACGATGCGGTGGCGCGGGCAGGGCGCGCCGAGCTCCATGAGTCTGGCGCGCATCACGCCCTTGTCCTGCGCGTGCACGAGCGCGTCGGGGCCGGGCCGGACGGGGATGCCGTCCGCCTCCAGCGCGCGCAGGTGCTCGATGGGGACGTGCTCGTGATCGAAGGTGATCACATCGCACCCGCGGGCGAACTCACGCAGCGTGTCCAGGTCGCGATGGTCGCCGATGACGACATCGCTGACCACCTGGGCCGCGGAGTCCTGCGGGGTGTCACTGAGGAGCTTGAAACGGATGCCGAGGGGGATGCCTGCCTCGTGGGTCATACGGGCGAGCTGACCGCCGCCGACCATGCCGACTACCGGGAACGTCACTCTCCTAGGGTATCCGCCGCTCCGCGGGGCCCCGCCGCCCGTGTCACAGCCTCGCCACACGATTGTCGATGTGCCCGGGCAACCGGGGAGGCGGCTGGTTAGCATGACGGGGATGACGCTGTCGATCTGATGGGCTGGACTCTCACTATGAGTGAACGAGGCGGAGCGCTACGCGGGCGGCTCGATCAGCTCATGCGGGAGATCGCGAAGTTCGGCGCGGTGGGCGGCGCGGGGCTGCTCGTCAATCTCGCCGTCTTCAACCTGGTGCGGCACACCACCGAGCTCCCCGTGGTCCGGGCGTCCGTCCTCGCCACCGTGATCGCCATCGCGTTCAACTACGTGGGCTTCCGGTACTTCACCTACCGGGACCGCGACAAGTCGGGCCGGACCAAGGAGCTCACGCTCTTCCTGCTGTTCAGCCTGGTCGGCCTGGTCATCGAGAACGGCGTTCTCTACACCGCGACGTACGGCTTCGGCTGGGACAGCCCGCTGCAGAGCAACATCTTCAAGTTCCTGGGCATCGGCGTCGCGACGCTGTTCCGCTTCTGGTCCTACCGCACCTGGGTCTTCCGGGCGCTGCCGGCGCGCGAGGCCGTACAGACCGCGGAATCGTTCCTGGGACAGCCCGCGGCGGAGCCGGACCGGGTCGGCCGCTGAGCCCGTTTCCGGCCGGGGGCCGCGTCAGCTGAACGGGCCGGTGCCGGCTATCTGACAGTCGGCGGGTCGTCCTTGGGCTTGCGCGCCACCCGGCTGAGGAAGAGCGCGAAGACCGGCGGATGCTGCTGCAACAGCTCCAGCCGCCCGCCGTCCGCCTCCGCGAGGTCCCGCGCCACGGCCAGTCCGATGCCGGTGGAGTTGCGGCCGCTGATGGTCCGCTCGAAGATCCGCGCGCCGAGGTCGGCCGGCACGCCCGGCCCCTCGTCGGTGACCTCGATGACCGCCTGGTTGCCGGTGACACGGGTGCGCAGGGCCACGGTCCCGCCACCGTGCATCAGGGAGTTCTCGATGAGCGCGGCGAGGACCTGAGCGACGGCGCCCGGGGTGCCGACCGCGCGCATCCCCGTCTTCCCCGAGCAGACCACCGCGCGCCCCGCGCTGCGGTAGGCCGGCCGCCACTCCTCGATCTGCTGCTTCACGATCTCGTCGAGGTCGAAGACGATCGCGGAGCCGATACGGGGGTCGCGGGAGTTCGTGAGCAGCCGCTCCACGACATCGGTGAGCCGCTCCACCTGGGCGAGCGCGACGCTCGCCTCCTCCTTCGCGGTCGCCGGGTCGTCGGTCTCCGAGATCTCCTCCAGCCGCATGGACAGGGCTGTCAGCGGCGTACGGAGCTGGTGCGAGGCGTCCGCGGCGAGCCGGCGCTCCGCGGTGAGCATCCGCGCGATGCGCTCGGCGCTGGCGTCCAGGACGTCGGCGACCCGGTCGAGCTCGGGAACGCCGTACCGCTTGTGACGGGGGCGCGGGTCACCGGAGCCGAGGCGTTCGGCGGTCTCGGCGAGGTCGGTGAGCGGCGAGGCGAGACGGTTCGCCTGCCGTACGGCGAGCAGGATCGCGGCGATGACGGCGAGCAGCGCGACGGCCCCGATAATCATGAGGGTGCGTCCGACCTCGCGGGTCACGGAGGAACGGGGCTCCTCGACGGTGACGGTCTCACCGCGCTCCCCCTGGGCGACCCCGCGGATGACACTGCCCTCGGGCCGCTCACCGATCTCGATGGACGGCCGCCCGGGGATCTCGATCAGGGCGTAGCGCTGGGCACCGCTCTGGTCGGCGAGGATGCCGGGATTGACGGGCTCACCGCCGATGAGCCGGCTGTCGACGATGCTGACGAGCCGCACGGCCTCGGAGTCGACGCTCTCCTGGGCGCTGTTGCTGATGGTGCGGGTCTCGACGAGGACGAGGGACACGCCGAAGACGGCGATGACGACGAGGACCACGGCGAGCGTGGAATTGATGAGCCGTCGACGCAAGATGCCCTCCGGGCGGGGTGGATGGTGCCGACACCGAGCCTATGGCGTGCGGGGGGTGTTCTCGGCGGGGCACGTCTTGTCGATGGGAGTGGGGGCGTTCCCCACGGGGCGGTGGCTCTCGCCGAGGTCGGTGTTCCCGGGGCCGGGTGCGGCCGTTCCCCGCCGAGGTCGGTGCTCCGGGGGCCGGGCGCGGACGTTTCCCGCCGAGGTCGGTGCTCCGGCGTCGGACGCCGCCGTTCCCCACCGAGGGTTGGTGCTCCCGGCCAGGGCCCGCCTTCCCTGTCGAGCGCGAGGGCTCTTCGCAGGCAGCGGTCGTTCCGTGTCGAGCACCGGGCCCCGGGCACTCCGCCGGGTGCTGGTGCTCTCGCCGGGGGCTGATGCTCCACCGTCGGATGGCCGCCCCTGCCCAGCGGTGCCGTTCGCCATCGAGGCCCTGGCCGCCTCCGGCCGCACGGGGGGCTCCTCACTCCGCTGTCCGCGGGCGCCACCCACCGAGCCCAAGGACTGAGCGCGCCGAACGCGACCGCTCGCCTCGCCTCGTACCGGCGCTCCCCCGCCAGGCGCCCGGTGCTCCGCCGGCACAGGCGCCCCGGCCGGCCCCTGGGCTCCGCGCCGACCGTCCCGTCAGCTCTTCTCGAAGCGGAAACCCACACCCCGCACCGTCGCGATGTACCTCGGGTTCGCCGCGTCGTCGCCGAGTTTCTTGCGGAGCCAGGAGATGTGCATGTCCAGCGTCTTCGTGGACGACCACCAGGTCGTGTCCCAGACCTCCCGCATCAGCTGGTCGCGGGTGACCACCCGGCCCGCGTCGCGGACCAGGACGCGCAGCAGGTCGAACTCCTTGGCCGTCAGCTGGAGTTCCTCGTCGCCCATCCACGCACGGTGCGACTCGACGTCGATCCGCACCCCGTGCGTCGCGGGCGCCGGGGCGGGCTCCGTCGCGCCGCGCCGCAGCAGCGCCCGTACCCGGGCGAGCAGCTCCGCGAGGCGGAACGGCTTCGTCACGTAGTCGTCCGCGCCGGCGTCCAGGCCCACCACCGTGTCCACCTCGTCCGCGCGTGCCGTCAGGACCAGGATCGGCACGGTGTGGCCCTCCGAGCGGAGCCTTCTGGCGACCTCCAGGCCGTCCATGCCGGGCAGGCCGAGGTCGAGAACGACAAGGTCGACACCGCCCGCCAGACCGGCGTCCAGCGCTGCCGGACCGTCCTCGCGCACCTCGACCTCGTACCCCTCGCGGCGCAGGGCGCGGGCCAGCGGTTCCGAGATGGATGCGTCGTCCTCGGCGAGCAGTACACGCGTCATGTGGTGATGGTAGTCCGCGTGACGTGCACATCGGTGCGTCTTCCAACCACCCTGCGGGACTGGGATGCAATCATGGTTGCGACCTTCGATTCAGGGTGGACGGTTCCAGTAAAACCTGTGATCCATCTCTCAAGTCCTTCCATATGCCACTGTGTCGTGTCGTATGGTGGCGAGACGCCTGTTGTACTGCACGGGGACCCTTTGGCCTGCCGGCCAAGGGTCTCTTTTCTGCGCTGAGCCCTTCGGCCCCGAGCGCAGTGAATGACCTGTGGGCCGGGCCCCGGACGCGACGTTGCGCCAGGGGCGTGGATCCCGGTGCGGACCGTCCCCGCCTCCGTCACGACACGGAGCGAACCCCTCGGGCGTGGGGGTGGAGCGGCTTGCTGCCGGTGCCGGCCGCCCCCCACCGGGCGCGTAACCGCTCACGAGGCAGTCGCGTCCCGAGCAAGCAAGGATCGACCATGGCGTCCAGCCTGACGAAGGACTCGGCCAGCATTTCTGGGGACGAGAAGACCTTCTTCGGCCACCCCCGCGGACTGGCCACTCTCTTCATGACCGAGATGTGGGAGCGTTTCTCCTACTACGGCATGAGGGCTCTGCTCCCGCTGTACCTGGTGGCACCGGGCGGTCTGCACATGAGTGCGGCCACCGCGACCGCGATCTACTCGGTCTACCTCTCGCTCGTGTACCTGCTCGCCCTCCCGGGTGGCTGGTTCGCCGACCGTGTCCTCGGCCCCCGCAAGACCGTCGCCGTCGCCGGCGCGATCATCATGCTGGGTCACCTCACGCTGGCGCTGCCGACGTCGGGCACCTTCTTCGCCGGCCTCGGTCTGGTCGCGATCGGTTCCGGTCTGCTGAAGGCCAACATCTCCACGATGGTCGGCCACCTCTACAACGGCCCGGAGGACCCGCGCCGTGACGGTGGCTTCACGATCTTCTACGTCGGGATCAACCTGGGCGCCTTCGCGGCCCCGCTGATCATCGGCACCGTCGGTGAGAGCGTCAACTGGCACCTCGGCTTCGCGCTCGCCGCGCTCGGCATGGGTCTGGGTCTGGCCCAGTTCCTGCTCGGCAGCCGCCACCTCAGCTCGCGCTCCGACATCGTCCCTACGCCGATGACCGCCGAGGAGAAGACGTCCACGCTGCGCAAGGGCCTGCTCTGGCTGGCCGTCGCCGTGGTCTTCTACGGCATCGTGGGCTTCTCCGGTGTCTACACCCTGAACTGGCTGCTGGTCCCGCTCACCGTCGCCGGTCTGATCATCCCGGTGTGGGTCATCGCCCGCATCAAGCGCGACAAGTCGCTCGACCGCGTCGAGCAGTCGAAGATGACGGCGTACATCTGGTTCTTCGTCGCCGCCGCCATCTTCTGGATGATCTACGACCAGGGTGGTTCGACCCTGTCGCTGTTCGCCGACGAGTCCGCGAAGAACACCGTGTTCGGCTGGGAGTTCCCGGTCTCGTGGTACCAGTCGGTCAACCCGGTCATGATCATGGCGCTCGCGCCGGTCTTCGCCTGGCTGTGGATCGCGCTGAACCGCCGCGGCAAGGAGCCGAGCACGATCGTGAAGTTCGCGTCCGGTCTCGTCCTGGTCGGCGCCTCGTTCTTCCTCTTCCTCGCCCCGCTGTCGATCGCCGAGGGCGGTCACAAGGCGGCCGCGATGTGGCTCGTCGCCATCTACTTCGTGCAGACCGTCGGTGAGCTCCTGGTCTCGCCGGTCGGCCTCTCGGTCACCACGAAGATGGCGCCCGTGAAGTACGCCTCCCAGATGATGGGTGTCTGGTTCCTGGCCGTCACCGCCGGTGACGCCACGACCGGTCTGCTCTCCATCGCCGGGGTGAACCTCGACAAGATGGGCATCGTCGGCCTGGAGGCCACGCTCGCCGTGGTCGCCGGTGTCGCGGTGTGGATGTACCGCAAGAAGGTCAAGGAACTCATGGGCGACGTCCGCTGACCCCTGCCCCTGGCCGAGAAGGGCCGCCGCACCGATCCGGTGCGGCGGCCCTTCTCGCGTAACAGCCCCTCAGCGGGAGAGACCCCGCAGCCTCCGCCACGGCGTGAAGGTGAACACCGCGCCGCCCAGCAGGATCACCGTGCCCGCGACCAGGGCCAGGGCGCGCAGGGCGCCGTTGTCCTCGGCGCCCGTCTGGGCCAGGCCTCCGCTGGTGCCCGCGCCTCCCGCGCTGCCCGCTCCGCCGGATGCGGCGCCGCCCGAGGACGTGCCGCCGGACGCGCCGCCCGGCTGGGCCGCGGTGTCGAGTTCCAGGGAGAACGCGACATTGCCGGGCGGGGTGCAGGTCGTCGTCGTACCGAGCGCCTTCACCGTGAAGACACCGGGAGCGAGCGTCGCCTTGCCGGTGGCGCCCGGCTTGTACGTGCCCGTCATGTCGGGGATCGTCATGGGCTCCCCGGACTTGATGGGGTCCTTGTTCAACGGGCCCTCGACATGCACGGTGCCCTTGTCGGCGCCGCCGAGCTTGACCTCCATGGACGGCTTGACCGAGTTCGCCGGGATGTCGGCGGGGCTGTCCATGACGGACTTGGAGAACTTGACCGTCAGGTCGTAACTGCCGCCGTTCTTCTTGGCGTTGATCTGCACCGGGGAGACGGCGTTCTTGTCGCCGATGGGCGTCTTGCAGGCGTAGGCGACGCTGATCTCCTTGCCCTCGAAGTCGGTCTGGCCACCGCCGCCGCCCGTGGTCCCGCCGGAGGTCGTCCCACCGGACGTCGTCCCACCAGAGGTGGTGCCGCCGGACGTCGTACCGCCGCTCGTCGTCCCACCGGACGTCGTCGTCCCGCCGGTCGTGGTCGTCCCACCGTTCGTCGTGCCGCCCGAGGTGGTCGTCCCTCCGGTCGTCGAGCCGCCGCCCTCCGTCACCTTGATCGTGGCACCGGGCTGGACGGCCGCCTTCGGCGAGCACTTCGTGTCCGTCGACAGCGGCTTGGAGACGTTGATGTTGTACGCCCCCGGCGTCAGCGTGATGTCGCCCGCCTTCTCCAGCTTCAGCTTGGCCTTCATGTCCGGCAGCACCATCGGGCTGTTCTTGGGGATGGGCGGGTTCTGGCGCGGTCCCTCCATCTTCAGCTCGCCCGAGGCCGCGCCACCGATCGTGATCGTGCCGGTCGGCTTGACCGTGTCCTTCTCCAGGTCGAGGACGTCCGGGTTCTTGGACGCGGCCTCGACCGTCTTCCACACCACCTCGACCTCGTCCCCGACCTTGGCCTCGGCGGGCGCCGTGATCTGCACCTTCGTGGTGCCCTGAACCGGCGGCAGGCCGGAGATCGGCGGTGGTATGCACTCGGTCGCGTACGAGACCTCGGCTGCCTGAGCGGGGCTCGCGGCCAGCAGGATCCCCGCGCCGCCGAGCATCAGCGCGACTCCCGCCGCGCTCATCCTCCGTTGCGTGCTCACGAATGTCCCTTCGTCGTGGGTCGGTTCTCTGACGGTGCGGAGTCAGCTGTGAACCACGGCAGTGCCGTGGTGGTCGTGGTGCCGGCCGCCGTGGGGGCCGGGGGCGTCCCGCCGCGGGACCTGGTGCCGGGAAGCCGCAGGGCCGGCAGCCGGACGGTGAGGTCGGCGGTGCGGTGCCGGCCCCCGCCCCGCGGGCGGAGCCGGTCGACGACCGCCATGCCGATACGGAACACGGCGGCGGGGACGACGACGGCCAGCAGGACCCAGAAGAGCGTCACGCCCCAGGGACGGCCCACTCCCCACGGCTGCGCGACGATGACCTTCGTGCCGTACTTCACGGAGATCTCGTAGTCGCCGTGTGCTCCGGCAGCCAGTTGAACGGGCAGTTCGACCTGCACCTTCCGGCCGGGCTCGATGGTGCCGCGCCACTGCTGTTCCTCCCACTGCGGCGCGAACACACCGTGCGAGGTGCCGACCTGGAACACCGGGTCCTTCACCGGCGCCGAGCCGAGGTTGCCGACGGTGAACTCGAGCCGGCGGGAGGGCGGGGCACCGAAGAAGACGAGAACGCCGGAGTCGCCTTCGAGCCGGGTCGCGGCGAGCACGGCGAGCCTGCCGCCGGTCGTCTCGCTGGGCAGGGGCGCGGTGGGGTGTCCGGCGACGGTGAACACGGCGTCCACCGCGGTCTGTTCACCGGTGACCGTGGCGACGTGCACCACGCACGGACAGGGCTTGGGCGGTTCGGCGACCGGCATCTTCTTGCTGAACACGCCCTTGGAGTCGGTGGTGACGGCGCGGCCGTCGGCATTGGCGCAGGCGTTGGTGCCGCCGATCACGCCTCTGGCGGGGGTGGCCTGTCCGCAGATCAGCAGCATGAGGAGGGCTCCGGGCCGCCAGCCCGTGCCGCTCACGGTGATGTCGCCGCCCTTGCCGGCCTGCTGCCGGGAGACCGCCACGCCGGGGCCGGGGTCGGCGGCGGAGGCCGTGGGCGCCGGCAGGAGCAGGAGCAGGGGGACCAGGGCGAGCAGCAGCGCCAGGGCCCTGCTCGCTGTTCCGCGCGGGCGGCCGGCTACATCCATCATCATGCTCCTGACCTCGCCAACTGCCGCTCTGTGGTGGCCCGTTCGCACTCGGGGGCAGGGGGACGACCGCGACGGCGGCGCAGCCACAGCGCGGCCGCCGCCGCGCCGAGGGCGAGGGCGGACGCGCACCAGGCCCAGGGCACGAACCGCACCGACGTCGTCGCCTCCGCCGCGGGCGCACCCGCGGCCGTGGCCCGTACGCGGACCTCCACCGCGTCCAGCGCCGGGCGGTCCCGCCAGTTCTCGGTGAGCGTGATGCGCCGGGCGGGCAGGAGTTCGGCGGGCAGGCCCTCCGGTGTGCGGCGCAGCACCTCGCCGAAGAGGCCGTCCGCCGTGATCGTGACGCGCGGTGAGAGGACGGTGTTGCCCCGGTTCACCAGGGTGTAGCGGATGGTGCCGCCCGCGACCGAGACGTCCTCGACGGTGAGGGCCGCCAGCAGCGGCCCGCTGACGCGGAGATGGATCCGTACGCGCGACTCACGGCCGCCCGACGACGCCGTGACGGCGGCACGGTGGTCACCCGGCACGGCATCCGGCGGGACCGTGAGGGAGAGAGGGACCTCCGCGCGGGTGCGCGGCGGGACCGTCACGGAGGGTGCGGCGAGCACGATCCGGCCGCCCTGCCCGTCCGCCCGGAGCCGTACGGTGAGCGGTTTCGTGCCCGGGTTGGTCACGGCCAGCGTGTCCTCGAGCACGGCGCCGGGTGCGCCCTCGGCGTAGATGTACGGCCGGTCCCCGCCCGGCCCGGGCGTCGCCGTCCAGGCCGGGCCGTCCGCCGCCACCGCCGTGACGGGCGTCAACAGCCCGGCCAGCAGCGCGGCGAGAGCGGCGAGGAGCCGTGCCGTCACGGTCAGCCCGCGGTCCGCCGGCCACCGCGCCGGGTCAGCCACAGCACGCCGGCCGCCCCGGACAGCAGCACCGTCCCGCCGAGCGTGCCGAGCGCCGTCGCGGAGTCCAGCGGGCCGGTCCTCGGCAGTTCGTCGCCGCCGGACGGTGTGGCCTGCGAGTTCGACCCGGAGCCGCCCGTCGATCCCGAGCCGCCGCCGGCCGCCGTGACGTCCAGTTCGAGGGAGGGCCGCGGATTGTTCTTCGGCGTACAGGTCGTCGTCGTACCCAGCGCCTTGATCGTCAGCACCCCGGCGGTGAAGGTGACCTTCCCGCTCTTCTTCGGGGTGTACGTGCCCGACAAGTCACTGATCTTGATGGGGGTGTTGGCGGGGATGGCCGCCGCGTTGGACGCGCCGGACACCGGGACCGACCCCTCGCCCGCCCCGCCCACCTTGATGAGCGCGCTCGGGTTCATCGCGCCCTTGCCCAGTTCCACGGGGCTGGAGGAGACGCCCTTCTGGAAGGACATGGTCAGCCGGTAGCCGCCGCCGCTCTTCACCGCCTTGATGTCGATCGGCGAGACCGCGCCCTTGGGGCCGATCGGCGTCTGGCACTGGTAGTCGACGTCCACGACGGTGGCGTGTGCGGCGGGGGCGGCCATGAGCACCACCGGTCCCGCCACCGCAGCCGCCAGCGCGAGTGCCGTCCGTTTCTGGTACCTCACCTCAAGTCCCCTCGGCCGGAAGTCGCCACACGTTACTGACGACACATCAGATCGGGCGCTCAAGGTACGCCTGGGACCTTGGGGAGGGAAGACAAAGAGCACGCCGTATTGACGTGCTCCACAAGAGATTCAAAAACGTGCCGGTACACCCGGGCGAACCGGGAGGGCGCCGCCCCTAGGACGGCGCCGCGAGCTCCGCCCACACGGTCTTGCCGGCCGATTCCGGTGTCCGGACGACCCCCCAGTCCAGACAGAGCCGCTGGACGATGAACATGCCGTGGCCGCCGGGCCGTCCGGCGCGGTGAGGGGTACGGGGCGCGGGCTGGCCGCCCCCGCGGTCGGTGACTTCGAGGCGCAGTACCTTGCCGTCGCTGGCGACCCTCAGCTGCTCCGGGCCGTCGGCGTGCAGGCAGGCGTTGGTGACCAGTTCGGAGACGACGAGGAGGACGTCCTCGGCGGCGGCCCGCCGGTCGGCCGTGGCCGCGGGGAGCCAGCCCCAGTCGTACAGTGCCTGACGCGTGAAATCACGGGCGAGGGGAACGATCCCGCTGGCCGAGCCCAGGGCAAGAGTGCGCACCGGGGCGCCGGGAACCGCGGAGGCAGAGCCGGTGGCGCCTTCGGGCTCGGGGCCGAGGTCGCCCGGCGGCTGCTGCCGGGTGGTGCTCATCAGCGCTTCACCTCACCGATTCACCATTTCGCTAGTGCTTCCATACGCAGAGTGCCGAGTGGCCGACGGTCTGCGGGGTTCTCCTGCCCTGCCGACTCGTGACAACACGTACTACGCCGACAGCGGATTGTCCGACACGGACGACAGGGGTCTGCGTCTCAGTCGGCGAGAGCCGCGTCGAGCGACTCGTGGACGGTGAAGACCGCCTCGGCGCCGGTGATTTCCAGGACCCTCGCCACCACCGGCAGCAGGCCCGCCAAGTGGACGCCACCCCCGGCCGCGTCCGCCTGCAGCCTCGCGGCCAGCAGGACATTGAGGCCCGTGGAGTCGCAGAACTCCAGCTCCGAACAGTCGATGACCAGTCGTGAGCGTCCTCGGGCGAGCGCCTCCTCCAGGGGAGTGCGCAGCAAATCGGCGGTGTGGTGATCCAACTCACCCGCCGGTTTGACTACCTCACTTCGGCCCTCGGTCCGAACCTCGACCTGAAGCCGGCCCCGATTCGCGCTGCCGACCGTCCCGCGGTCCATGCCCGTCCCTCTTCGCCGTGTCGTTCACCGTGTCATCACTGGGCGCCCGCCGTGCACTGCCACTCCGCACGTCGTACTGCACCCAGCATCATCGCGCCGTCGGGCGACGGCGCGACCTCGGCGGAAGACTACGCCTTCCTTACGCCACGGAGCCACCGGAACTCCCTGGCAAATCCGACATACGGAATAATTGGTACTTGCAACTGCCCCTGGGGAGCGGGTAGGCCTAGTACAGACACAACGACCCACGACCGGCTTTGGAGGCGCCGCACACCGCAGCGCATGTATGGGCTTCGGCGGCCATACGCCGAGAACGATGGAGGAGACCATGTCACCCCGGCTCGACGCTTCGCGTACCCCCACCGCGCCGTCGACACTTCCCGAAACGACCGGCGACTCGTCCCGGCCCCTCGAAGGCCTGGAGGATCTCCCCGAGATCCCGCCCTTCGACCAAGTGGGCCCGCTGGACGCACGAGCGCTGTCCAAGACGCTCTTCGGGCGCCTCGAAGGCCTCGAAGAAGGCACCCACGAGCACGCGTACGTACGCAACACGCTCGTCGAACTGAACCTGGCGCTCGTCAAGTTCGCCGCCTCCCGGTTCCGCTCCCGCAGCGAGCTGATGGAGGACATCATCCAGGTCGGCACCATCGGCCTGATCAAGGCGATCGACCGCTTCGAGCTCAGCAGAGGCGTGGAGTTCCCCACCTTCGCCATGCCGACCATCGTCGGCGAGATCAAGCGCTTCTTCCGTGACACCAGCTGGTCGGTGCGGGTACCGCGCCGGCTCCAGGAGTTGCGTCTCGACCTCGCCAAGGCGGGCGACGAACTCTCCCAGCGCCTGGACCGCGCGCCGACGATCGACGAACTCGCCACCGCGCTCGGCATCGGGCGGGACGAGGTCGTCGAGGGCATGGCCGCGAGCAACGCGTACACCGCGAGCTCGCTGGACGCCCAGCCCGAGGAGGACGACTCCGAGGGGGCGCTCGCGGACCGCATCGGCTATGAGGACCACGGACTCGAAGGCATCGAGTACGTCGAGTCGCTGAAGCCGATGATCGCAAGCCTTCCCCCACGGGACCGTAAAATCCTCTCCCTCCGTTTCGTCGCCAACATGACGCAGTCGGAGATCGGCGAGGAGCTCGGAATCTCGCAGATGCATGTGTCCCGGCTGCTCTCCCGCACCCTGGTCAAGCTCCGGAAGGGCCTGACTCTCGAGGAGTGAGGGCGCACCCGCCGAAACGACCTGTGAAGGGCCCATTCCTCAAGGAATGGGCCCTTCCCCGTTATTGACGGGGCCATCCTGATTGGTCCACATTGAGCGCGGGGTAAATGGGGGGGACAACATGGCTCTTGGGGAGGGCTGTCCTGCGGCGTACGCACCACTGGAAGAACTGATGCGCCGGCGTCTGGGCAGGGAATGTCTGTATGTACCGTCATGCCGTCTCGGGCTCTATCTGGCGCTGCGCCACTGGTGCCGGCCCGGCGGCCGGGTGCTGATGTCACCCGTCAACGACGACGTGATCTTCTTCGTGGTGCTCGCGGCCGGTCTGCGGCCGGTGCAGGCACCCCTGCGCGCCGAGGACGGCTCGATCGACGTCGCGGCCGTGCCCGATGCCGTGTGGCAGGGGCTGTCCGCGGTGCTCACCACCAATCTGTACGGCAATCCCGACGAGGCTCCCGGACTGCGTGAGCACTGCGACCGGCTGGGCATCCCCCTGGTGGAGGACGCGGCGCACGCCATCGGCAGCGTGGTCGGCGGGCAGCCGGTCGGGACCTTCGGCGAGGCCTCCGTCTTCAGCCTCTCCAAGCACACCGGCGCCAGGACCGGCGGATTCCTCGCGATCGCCGATCCGTCCCGGCGGTCCGCACTGGAGCGGGCCCGCGACGAGCTGATGGAACCGGCGGGATCGGTGGCGGAGCTGGCCTACGGGCTGAGACCCTACGCCGAGGCCGCCGTGCGGGGGCTCCGGCTCGTCGGGGCGGCCCGCGCCACCCTGCGGCTGACCGGGCGGGAGGAGCGTGAGGGCATACGGATGGCACTGCGGCCCGGCGAACTGGAGCAGGCGCTGACCGCCGCACCCGCGCTCGCGGACTTCACCTCCTGGATACGCGTGGACATGCACGACTACCGGCTCGCCCCCGGCCCGCTGCGGCTGCGCCGCACCCGGCGGCTGCTGAGCCGCCTCGACGGGCTGCTCGACGCGTACCGGGCCGGCGTCCGCACCCTGTCCGCCTCCCGCTGGGCGCTGCCGCGCCCCGGGCCCGTCCAGCCGCTGTTCCGGGTGCCGCTGCTCGTCGAGGACCGTGATGCCGCCGTCGCCGCGCTGGCCCGGCGCCGGATCACCGTCGGCTACCTCTACGACCCGCCGCTCGACACCTACGCGGGGCCGCACTTCACCGACCCGTCGCCCATGCCGCAGGGCGCTGCCTGGTTCGCGCGCCACGCGCTGCCCGTCGATCCCCTGCGGGCCGACGCGGTGCTGGAGGTCCTCAACAAACGGGGCAGCCGTCCCGTTGCGCCGCCGGCCCGCATCGTGGCGGCACAGCCCGCCATGCAGGGCGGGACCGGTGTCTGACACCACCCGACTGCGGAAGCCGCAGCTCCAGGGGTCCGCCGTTCCCGAAGCCCCGGAGACGGACCGGACGGACGCCGCGCCGGCGGACGCCGCCAGCGGCGACTCGATGTTCCGCAACGCCTACGCGCTGATGCTCTCCACCGGTGTCTCCGCGGCCCTCGGCCTCGGTTTCTGGCTGGTCTCGGCGCGCTACTACACCGAGGAGGCCGTCGGCCAGGGCTCCGCGGCCATCGCCGCGATGCGCCTGCTGGCGTCCATCACGGCGACCACGATGATCGGCGCGGTGGTGCGCTACGTCCCCCGGGCCGGGCGCGCCACCGGACCGCTGGTGTGGCGGGCCTATGCGCTCAGCTCGCTCGTGGTGTGCGTGGCCTCGGTCGTCTTCCTGCTCACCCTCGACCTGTGGGGGCCGTCGTACGCGCCGCTCGGCGGCCTCGGACCCGGGATCTTCTTCGTGGCCGCGTGTGTCGGCTGGGCGCTGCTGACGCTTCAGGACGGGGTGCTCACCGGGCTGCGCAGGGCCTTCTGGGTACCCGTGGGCAACGCCGTGTTCTCCATCGGCAAGCTGCTGCTGCTCGCCGTGTTCGCGACGACACTGCCCGTGCTGGGCATCTTCGTCTCCTGGGGCGCGGCCATCGCCCTGTCCGTCCTGCCGCTGGCCTGGCTGATCTTCCGCCGGCTCATCCCCCGGCAGGCCGCGGCCGACCGTGACCGCGAGCCGCCGAAGGCGAGGGAGATCGGTCGGTTCCTGGCCGGTGACTCGGTGGGGTCGCTGTTCTCGCTGGCGATGATCAACCTGCTGCCGGTGATGGTCGCCGTCCGCTTCGACGCCACGCACAACGGCTTCTTCTACATTGCGTACACCGTCGGCGGCACGATGGAGTTCATGGCCATCAACATGGCCTCCTCGCTGACGGCGCACGCCTCGCACAGCCCCGAGACCCTCGCGGCGGGCGTCCGCGGCGCGCTGCGGCGGATGACCGTGCTGCTCGTGCCGGTCGTGATCTTCCTGGTGGTCTTCGCCCCGCAGATCCTCGCCCCCTTCGGTGAGGAGTACGCAAGCCACGGCACGACGGTCCTGCGCCTCCTCGCTGCCGCCGCGCTCCCGCGCGTGGCGGTCGAGCTCTACATCGGCGTGCTGCGCGTCCAGGGACGCACGGGCGTGCTCGCGGTCCTCCAGGGCATGATGTGCGCCCTCGTACTGGGCAGCGCGGCCGTGCTGCTGACGCCCGTCGGCATCGCCGGCGCCGGCTGGGCGATGCTGCTGTCGATGACGCTGATGGCCGTGGTGTCGGCTCCGGGGCTGCGTGCCGCGCTGACGGGCAGCGACCCGAAGCCCTCCCGGTTCGCCCGGCTGCTGCGCACCCGGCGCGGCACGGAGCAGCAGGAGTACGGGACCGAGTGGGCCCGCAGGGCCGCCGAGCGCCGTGAGCGCGCCGCCCTGGAGGAGCGGGAGTACGGCGCCCGCCCGACCTATGTGTCGAGCGGACACGACACGGCGACGCCCGCGTTCGGCTTCCCCGTGTACGTCCCCGAGCCCGCGGACGAACGGCCGCCCGCCGCCGACGGGGCTGAAGACCGGCTCACCCAGTGGCTGTGGCTGTGGCTCGGGATGGCCGCCGGTCTCTTCTGGGTGCCGCTGGCCCGCGCCGAGGACCTGGGCCGGCGCCATCTGCACGACGGCGAACTGCTCGAAGCGCTGCCCCCGGTCACCCTCACCGCGGGCATTCTGCTGGTCGTGGTGTACGTCGCCGCCGTCGCTCTCCAGCGGCCACGCCCGGTACTGACGGGCACAGTCCTCGTGGTGACGGTCGCCGCGCTGCACACCGCGCCCCTGCTGCTGGGCATCCGGCCGGAGCCGGCGGCCGGCTCGTGGTTCGGGGCGTACGCGGACTTCCTCGCGGAGGCGGCCGGACTGGGCAGTGCCGCCGGTGTGCTGACCACGCTGCCCGTCGTCGTCCAGCTGCTGTGCCTCGGGCTCGCCGCGGCGGCGCTGCGCACGGCGGGCGCGGACGGACGGGTCATCGCGGTCGTGGTGTGGCTGCTGGCCGTCGCCGGGTGGGCGGCACAGGACGCCGTGGCCGGGGCGGCGCAGCCGGTGTTCGCGGCTTTCGCGGGGCTCTACGCGGCCACGGCCCTGTGGGCGGCCCTGCGGCGACGGGCGGTCAGCGGGTCGGGACCGGCTGTCTGAACCAGCTGTCGAGGCCGGCCTCGCGGTAACCAGCGAGCGCCGGTCCCTCGTTGACCGTGAGGTCGCACTTGCGCTCCTCGGACGTCGGCCGGTTCCAGTGGACCATCGCCTTCACCCGCGGCATCGTCCGGATGACCTCGGGGATCTCGGTGTACCAGCCGCGCTGCCGGTCGGCGTCGGCCAGGTCGGGCGCGGTGGCGAACTCCGCCATCATCAGGGGCTTCTTCGCGGAGATGTTCTCCAGCAGCCAGTCGTAGGTGGGCCGTTGGCTGTCCTCGAAGGTCTTCCAGTCGGTGGTGTCGTGGCAGCCGAAGTAGTTGTACTGGTCCATGCCGATCCAGTCGACGTAGGCGTCGCCCGGATAGAGCTGCTTCATCACGTCGGCGCTGCCCAGATACCCGGAGACCGTCCACACCCAGACGACGTTGTCCGCGCCCAGCTCCTGGAAGCGCTGGTAGAGGTGCCGGTAGGCGGCGACGTACTCGGCGGGCGTGCCCGCGCCCTCCTTGATGCGCGCGTCGACCTCCTGGTCGAAGGAGAACAGCACCTTCTTCCCGTACGCCTTGAGACGGCGGATCTGCGGGTCGATGATCTCCTTGTCGTGCTTGCCGGAGGCGATGTTCTTCCAGCCGAGCTGGGTCTCCGTGTAGTCCTCGTGATGGCGCTCGGTCCACACCGTGGACTCCCAGGCCAGCATGAGCATGCGCTCCTTGCCGAGCCGCTGCTCGTCCTCGGTGAGCAGTTCGCCGTCGACCTTGTTCCCGGACATGTCGTGGTACGTGTAGACGAGGTCCAGCTTGCGGCCGATCTTCTTCTCGAACGCGAGGACCGGTTCGGCGAGAGAGCCGTCCTCGTCGTACGGAATGTAGGCGCCCCACCAGGCACCGCACCCCGGGACCAGCCGCTCGTCCGGTGCGCAGCTCCCCGTCGGGGACGGGCCGGACGCCGCATCGGCGGGCAGATCCCCGCCCTTCCCGGACGTCGTGCCGGCGCCCCCGCCCCAGACGGCGATCCCGGCGACGAGCAGCGCCACGACCATCAGGGCGGCGGCGGTGTACATCTGCCCGCGGGGCACGGCGCGCCCCTTCACCGGTCCCCCGTCGCGGGCTTGCGTTTCACTCGCTCGGCCGCTCCCTGGGTGGCGGCGGGCAGTGGCAGCCCGGGCAGCGCGGCGACCACGGTCGCGAACGCGGCGAGCGACACCATGAACGCCGTGGCCGAGAACGCCTCCACCAGGAACAGCGAGGTGGCGGTCAGCACACCCAGCGACAGGCTGATCGGGGCCGCCAGCGCGAACGCCTCCAGCCGGGCGCCCGACCGCAGCCGGGCGGGCTGCGGATGGAGCACGGCGAAGCCCGGCCCGAAGCAGACGAAGAGCAGCGCCGGGACCCAGCGCAGCGGCGAACCGCCGGGCAGCGCCGTCGCCGCGAGGGCCACCCAGCCCGAGAGGGCCACCGCCACTCTGAGCCGGTGCTCTTCCACCTTCATCGGACGGTCCCCCCGCTTCCTGTCCCAGGGCCTTGCGGCCGGTATTCCAGTACGACTCCGTACGGATGCTCCTCCACGACCCTGAACAACGGTGATGCCTCCAGGCGCGAACGCAGCGTGGCGAAGCCGCCGGCCGGGAGCAGTCCCTCGCCGGCGCTGTAGATGTCCTGCGTCCGGGTGAGCAGGACGAAGGCTTCGGTACCGCGGGGGATGCCCGCGGCCAGATAGCCCGCCGGATCCTTCAGCATCTTCTCGTTCTCCGGGAGTTCCTGCTCGGCGAAGAACCAGTGCTCCACCTGGTCGTAGCGGTGCAGCGCCTGCGGGAACGAGCCGGTGGTGGCGAGCAGCAACGCGCCCTTGGGAGCCCGGTCGATGGCACGGGTGACCATCGCCGTCTCGGCGGGCGGCGTGTAGTACATCCTCTCCTTGCCGTAGTACGACGGCAGGAATCCCACGACCAGCGCCACCAGCACCACCGGGAGCGCCACCGCCGTGACCCGGCGGCGGATCAGATGGACCCGCGTGGCCGGTCTGCGCAGGCCGGCGACGGGCGGGACGAGCGCGGCGGCCGCGAAGAAGGCCGCTCCCGGGAGCCCGAAGAGGTAGACGCGGAACAGCATTTCGCCGCCGTAGTCGTTGACGGCGAACAGCGGCACGGGAGCGGCCGACACGAGCAGCAGCGGCAGTGCGCTGCGGGTCAGCTTGCGCCGCGTCAGCACCGCGATGCCCGCGAGCGCGGCGACCGCCAGCACCATCAGCACATTGGCGAGTCCCGCCAGCTCCGGCCCCGGCCCGGTGAGCTCACCGGCGTAGCCCGCGCGGGAGTTCTGCATCAGCTCGCCGAGCGAGTCACGCAGGGTGCGCAGGGTCTCCAGGAACAGCGGCCGCCCCATCGTCAGGTCCCAGGCCAGCATGAGCAGTCCGGCGACGGCCAGGAGCCCCCAGTTGCGGTAGCGGCGGGTGAGCGTGAGGGCGAGCAGCGAGGCGCACAGCATCACCGGTGTGAGCTGGTGGGAGGCGTTGATGGCGACGATGAGCGGGGCGAGGATCGCGATGCAGACGGCCCGCTGGCGTACGCCGGTGGGGGGCGGCACCGGGGCCGCCACCGGATCCAGACAGGTGCGGTCGCGCAGCCTGCCCGCCGATCCCGGGCGCACGAAGTGGCGCAGCACCACGGCCAGCACGGTCAGATGCAGCAGGAACGCGAAGCCCTGCGGGGCCAGATAGTCCTGCCCGACCCAGTTGGCCACCTGGAAGATCCAGACGGCTGTCCACACCAGGCGCCAGTCCTCGGTGAAGGTGCGGTAGATCAGGATCAGGACCGGCATGACCAGCAGGCCGAGCACGATCGGCGCCCAGTTGAGATAGGCGGCCGCGCTCTCCACCCCGAAGACCCGCACCAGGGCGGCGTTGAGGGAGAAGAAGCCCGGCCACTGGTCGTACGCCGACATGTTGCCGGACAGGGCGGCGCCCGGCCGCAGTTCACCGTTCGCCAGCAGCTGGTTGATGACCGCGTCGTGCTTGGACGCCCAGGGGTAGCGCACCGAGTCGTACAGCAGGGCGGGCGCCGCCTTGAGCGCGAAGAGCAGTGCGACGCAGTAGGCCGCGGGCCACCACGGTGCGGTTCCCGCCCGGCGCAGACTGAACAGGAAGCCGCAGGTCAGCACCAGCAGCGACAGATGGAAGGCAAGGGGCAGCCGGTCCAGCAGACCGTAGTCGCCCATCGTGCGGAACCCGATGCGCGGCAGCGCGAACAGCCACAGACAGACGCCGGTCAGCAACGGCAGCCAGGTGAGCAGGAGATCCGGCCGGAGCAGGTCCGGGGGTGTCCTGGTGGTGGTCCGGGCCGCGTCGGCGGGCGGCGGCCCCTCTGCCGTCTCCAGGGCGGGCGACGGCACGCTGCGCCCTGTGAGCGGTGCAGGCATGCGTAGGCGCACAGTGCGACTCCCCCCACGAATGTGGTCGCGGCCGTCACGCCGCTTGTCCCTATCGGCGAAGTATAGAAAGAGATTTCGCGTTTGCGTGGCTCTCCCGGATTCTTGTCCGCCGCTTCTGCCGCCGGTCCGCGAACCGCGCCGCCGCGTGCCGGGCGCCCGGCCGTGGACGCGTCCGCCGCGTGCCGGGCGCCGGGCCGTGGACGCGTCCGCGGCTACCCCGCGAAGACCGGCCCCCTGACCGTCGCGCGGGCACGGCGGTAGAGCCGCCAGCCGACCGTTTTGAACGAGTCGGGGAACGGCGCGACCGGTGCGCCGCGGCCCTCCATCCACTCCTCGACATCGGCCGTGGTGTGCGTCCGGCGCAGGATCAGCCGGGAGATGCGGTAGGCCTCGTCGGTCTCCGAACTCAGCGCGTGCCGGACGGCCACCGCCGAGGCGTAGCCCTCGCGCAGCGCGGCCCGGCGCACCGCCCGGCTGTTGTAGCCGTGCGGATAGGCGAGATGGGTCACCTCATGGCCGAGCACGTCCTCCAGCACCCGTCGGGGCTCGCGCAGTTCGCGCCGCAGCTGTGACCGCGACAGCGTGTCCAGCTGCGGGTGGGTGACCGTGTGGGCGCCCACCTCCATGCCGTGCCGCACCAGCAGCGGCACCTGCGCGAGCGTCATCATCGGCGCCGGCGGCAGCAGCGAGTGCCGGCCCGGGGTGATGGCCCCGGTGGTGAGGTACGCGGTGGAGGGCAGTGACCGGGCGGCGAGTGCCTCGGCGGTCGGGCCCGGCAGATCGGCGAAGCCGTCGTCGAAGGTGAGGACGACGGGCCGGTCGGGCAGCGGCCCGTCACCCGCGAGAGCGCGCACGAGCGTCCCGATCGTGACCGGGGTGCGGCCGCTCGCCACGACGGCGTCGAGCTGCGCCTCGAAGTCCTTCGGGGTGACGGTGAACTCCGCGATCCAGTCCGGCGGATCGTCCATGACGGCGTGGTACAGCAGTACGGGAATGCGTGGCATCGTCGCGCCACCGCCTTTCATCGGTTGTCGCGGTCCCACGGCAGCGGTACGCCGCGGACCCGGCGGCGCGCCCTGGCGTAGCCGAGGGGACCCGCCAGCATGCCGCGGCGCTCCAGCCGCGAGAGATGGCGCGGCCAGGGGTGGTCCTGGGCGCCGTGCGCCCCCGGCACGACGGCGCCGCCGGAGTCGCGGTGCGCGGTGATGGTGCGGGCGTGGGCGAGACCCCGGGGCAGCTTCCGCAGCAGGACGGGCAGCAGCGCGGGGCGCCGCACCAGCAGGGCGGTGAGATACGCGGTGAGGCCGGCCCCGTAGCCGTACGCCTGGTTCGTCAGGTCCCGCCAGGTCTCCCGGTGGTGGTGCCAGACCAGGGCCTCGGGGGTGTAGCGCAGCCGGTGGCCGGCGGCGAGGACGCTCACGAAGGCGTAGAGGTCGTCGCCTCCCCGGGCGGGGGTGCCGGTGCCGGTCGCCGGGTCGAAGCCGCCGATCGCGCGCAGCGCCGACGCCCGGAAGGCCATGTTGGCGCCGGAGCCGAAGCTGCCCGCGGTGAACGGGAACAGCGGTTCGTCCGCGGGCGGGTCGGCCGGGTCGTAGGTCCGGGGCGCGAAGCCCTTGGCGAAGCCGCCGTGGCTCTCCAGCAGGATCTGCGCGGGGGTGCCGAGTTTCGCGGGCAGGATCAGGCCCGTCGTGCAGCCGAGGCCGGGGTCGGCCGCGAAGGGCGCGGTCAGGGTGGAGAGCCACCGCCGGTCGGCGACGACGTCGTCGTCGGTGAAGGCGATGACCTCGCCATCGGCGACCGCGACACCGCGGTTGTGGGCGATCGCGAGACCGGGTACGGCCTCGCGGGCGTAGCGGACGCGGTCGGCGTACTTGTGCTCGACGAGGTCCTGGGTGGCGCCGGTGACGGGCGCGTTGTCGACGACGACGATCTCGAAGTCGGGGTGGTCCTGCGCGAGCAGCGAGTCGAGCGCGCGGGCGAGCTGATCGGCGCGCTCGCGGGTCGCGATGACGACGCTGACCCGCGGTGGCGGACCGTCCGCCGGGCCCGCGGTGCGGTCGTCCCCGCCGGGGCCCGCGGTGAGGTCGTCCCGGGCCGGGCGGGCCCCCTTCAGGTGCGCACGAGCGGCCGCCGCCACCGTGGTCGCGGGGTCCTCGCCCGGCGGGACATGGCAGACGATCGTGGCGACCGGGCGGCCGCGCAGCCGGACCAGGGCGTAGACGTCCCCTTCGGCTGCGGGCTCCGCCGCGTCCAGGGCGGGGCCGAAGCTCAGCACGGCGCCCTCGGGGCCGTCCAGGTCCAGTTCGGTGACCTGGATCGGCGGCAACTGCGGTACGTGGGTGTCCATCGTTCTTCCTTGCTTCCGAGTGCTCCCGCTGTCAGTGGCCGCGCAGCCGGGCCAGCCGGTTCAGCGCCGACCGGCCGTATCCGGCGAGCCTGGGCCTGCTGCGGACGAAGCTGTGGGCGCGCCGGCCGGGCTCGCGGCTGATGCGGTACAGCGCGGCTCGCGGTCCCGGGCGGACGGACGAGCCTTCCTGGACGAGCAGTTCGCAGGTGCGCAGCGCGTCCTTGTACTCCGCGTCGCCGCGGCCGAGGTCGAGCATCCCGATGCCCTCCGCCGCCGCCGACTCGGCCATCCGCAGATGCAGGATCAGTCCCGGTGAGTACTTGGCGAACTCCGGGTCGTACGCCGGGAACCAGCAGGACAGCACCGTCCTCGACCGCAGACCGAAGTGCGCGGCGACCGGCCGGTCCGCGGCGTAGAGCACGGAGAGCACTCCGGAGCAGCCGGGCGTGCGTCTCCCGTGGAGGTCGCGCACCAGGGTGCTGATCCAGTCCTTGGCGAACCGGTCGCGGCGGCCCGTCCTGCGGTACTGCGCGGACTTCCATTCCATGAGCCGGCGCAGCGCGGCCGGATCACGCTCGTCGAAGACGAAGCGCACCTCGCCCGCCTGCCGGCCGAGCCTGCGCTCCTTGGCCAGGGTGGTCTTGAGGAACTTGGGCGAACGGGCCCGCAGCTCCTCCTCGTACACCTCGTATCCCGTGCCGACGTCGATGACCGGGGAGGCGAACTCCTCCACCGCCCCGGGCGAGAACAGCCGCTGGCCCGCTTCGAGGTTGTCGAACTCCCAGGCGGACAGCCGGCAGGCCCGCAGCAGCTCGCGGGCCGTGATCTCCAGGCCGGGGCGCAGGATCGCGCCCTGGCAGTCGGACACTCCCAGTCCGATCGCCCGGCCGTGGCCGAGCGGGCCGCGCTCGTGGGGGAAGAAGCCGGCCGGCTCCCCGTCCTCGCGCAGTACGGCCACTGCGGCGCCCGGCCGCACCCGGCCGACGGCCAGGGTGAACTCCGGCTCCATGAAGGGGTTGGCGGACATGCCGGTCTTGGCACGCAGTTCACGCCAGGCCTCCGCCTCCCCTTCCCCCAGCTCCTCCGGCTTCACGACATGAATGCGCACACCGCTCAACTCGACCCCCCGGCCGTTCCCCTGGAACTTCCCCGGACAGGACGCTACCGGTCGAAATGCGCCCAGTCCCCCATTGCGGGGAGCATCACCCATCTTGTGACGGAGTTGTGCAGTTCCAGGCCGTGAGGTTACGTGCGATGTCCGAGTGACGGGCAGGCTTGTGCACCAATGTGGCGGGGATTGGCCAACTGCACTTCGAACGAGACCGGTTGATCGTAGGATCTGACTGCTCCCGACCCCCCTGGGGAGCTTTGTGTGTCCTGGAAGGGCTCAGCTCCGTGATCGTGATCAACGTCGTGGTCTGCAAAGACGCCGATTCGAGGTCGTCGTGGTGAGCCGGGCGGGCGCCGGGCCGGGGGTGTGGTGGCCCGTCGCGTTGATCGTCGCCGCCGCCGGAGCCGCGCTGACCGGCCGGGCCGCGGCCGACGCCGAGTGGCGGCAGATCCTGGCCGGCGGCTGCGCCGCCGTCGCGGTGCTGGTGATCGCCTGGGCCGTGATGCTGTCACGGCAGCTGGCGCTGGAGCGGGCGGGACGCGACCTCGACCGCCGCACCGCGGCCGCCCGCGGCGCCGAGATCGCCCACCTCGCGGCGGTCCGGCTGCCCGCGATCACCGAGCGGCTGCGCACGGGCCAGCGGCTGGACACCGTGCCGGGCCCGCTCGCACCCGCCGCGCACACCGGCGAGGAGTTCGCCCGTGCACTGACGGCCGTGGTCGACGCGCTCGGCTCGGACGACGCCGTGCGCCGCGAACGGGCGCTGCGGGACTCCGTCCAGGCGGCCTTCGAGTCGGTCGCCCGCAACATGCACGCCATGGCCACCGTCCAGCAGCAGGTGCTCGACCGCGTCGAGCAGACCATCGACGACCCGCGGCTGATGGCCGAGGTCATGAAGGCCGACCACGCGGCGGCCCAGATGACCCGCAAGTCGCAGACCCTGCTGGTGATGTGCGGCATCTGGCCGGCCCGGCGCGAGACCCGGCCGGTCTCGCTCTACGACTGCGTACGCGGCGCACAGTCCCGGATCGTGGAGTTCGGCCGGATCGACGTGCACGGCGGCCAGACGCTCTACGTCGTCCCGCCCGCGGTCGAGGGCCTGATGCACGCCGTCGCCGAACTCCTGGAGAACGCCACGGTCTTCTCCCCCTCCCGCACCCAGGTCGTCGTCACCGTCCGCGAGGTGGGCGCAGGCGCCGTCGTGGAGATCGACGACGCCGGGCTCGGCATGCCGCCGGACGTGCTCCACCAGGCCCAGGCCCGGCTGCGCGAGGAGATGGACCTGGCGAACCTCGGCGCGGTGCCGCGCCTCGGTCTCGCCTGCGTCGGGCGCTGGAGCCGGGAGCTCGGCTTCAAGGTGGAACTGACGGGAGCGTCCGCGTACGGCGGCACCCGTGCGGTGACCTTCGTGCCGTACCGGCTGCTGACCGAGCCGCTGTCGCACTTCTCCGACGTCACCGACCGCGGCACCGTCTCCGTGTCCCGGGCCGACCGGCCCGGCACCCACACATCGCCGCACGGCACAGCTCAACAGGCAGCCCTCCAGGGGCATGCCGCGCCGGGGGCGCTGCCTCGCCGGCGCAGCCGCCGCGGCGCCGCCGTGGAGGCCGCCGCCCAGCAGGCCCTCCAGGCACCGCCACCCGCGCCGGCCGCACCCGACGGGCCTGCCTGGACCCCGGAGGCCGCTCGGGCGTCGATCGCCAGTGTGGTCTCCGGTTCGCGCCGCGGGCGCGCTGCCGTGGAGGACACCACAACCGACCCGTACGACGAAAGCGATGGAGGCCGGCCGTGACCGGGACCATAACCAGACTTCCCGACCTGGGCTGGATGCTGCGACCGCTGACCGAGATCCCGGGCGTCCGGCACGCGGTGGTGGTCTCCGAGGACGGGCTGCGCCTCGGACACGCGTCGGCGGAGAACCTCTCGGGCCCCGTCGCCTCGCTCAGCGTGGGCGAGGCCGAGGCGCTCTCCGCGGCCTGCGCCGCGATGACGATGACCGGACGCTCCACCGCCGCGCTGCTGTTCGGCGGCGGCGCCGGGGTCCGTCAGCTGATGCTGGAGTCCGAGCACGGCTTCGTGCTCTTCACCCACGCGGGAGTGGGCGCGCATCTGGGCGTGGCCACCGACCCGAGTGCCGATGTCGGACTGGTCGCCCAGCAGATGCAGTTGCTGGTCGCGAAGATCGGCGCGCACCTGGCCAGCCAGCCGCGGGACCCGGTGACCGATTCGTCATGACCGACCGCCCGGAGGAACGGACCACATCGGCGGTACGCCCGTATGTGATCACAGGGGGACGCTCGGACAGCGGCGGTGAGCCGCTGTCCTGGGAGACCCTCGTGATGGCCACGGACGCCGCCTTTCCCGCGTCCCTCCAGCCGGAGCACCACATGATCCTGGCCCAGTGCCAGGGGCTGCTGTCGGTCGCCGAGGTGGCGGCCCACATCGGCCAGCCGCCCTCGGTCGTCCAGGTACTGCTGTCCGATCTCGTCGAGTGGGGACTGATCGTGGTCCGCCCGCCCGTCCCGCCGGCCGAACGCACCGATGTGACCATGCTCAGAAAGGTCCTCCATGGCCTCGAAAGCCGCCTCTGACGCCCCGGGCCGGGCGCCGGGTGACGCAGCGGGACACCCGGGCCCGCCCCCGGTCGCCCAGCCGGGCAAGTACGTCACCCCCAGCGTCGCGGGCGCCGCGAAGATCCTCGTCGTCGGACCGCTGGGGGTCGGCAAGACGACGCTCATCGGCACCGTCTCGGAGATCGCGCCGCTGTCGACCGAGGCGATGATGACGCGGGCCGGCGCCCGGGTCGACACCCACGTCCACAGCGGCAAGACGACCACCACCGTCGCCCTGGACTTCGGCCGGATGACGATCGACGGCGATCTGGTGCTCTATCTGTTCGGCACCCCGGGCCAGCCGCGCTTCCTGCCCGCCTGGCGGGACCTCGCCAAGGGCTCGCTCGGCGCGCTGGCCCTGGTCGACACCCGTGACCTGGAAGCCTCCTTCGACGCCCTGGGCAATCTGGAGGACCTCGGGCTGCCGTTCGCGGTCGCCGTCAATCTCTTCCCGGAAAGCCCGCAGCACGACGAGAAGGAGCTGCGGGCAGCGCTCGACCTGCTCCCCGAGACCCCGCTGGTCACCTGCGACGCCCGGGACGCCCGCTCGTCGGTCGGAGCACTGATCGCTCTGGTCAGCCACCTCATCAACGCCGCCACGGAGTCGTCATGACCGTCCCGCCCCCGCCCACCGGCACCTCCCGTCCGCCGGCCGGCGGGCGCTGCCCGGTGGCCACCCCGCTGTACGGCCCGGACCTCGACGGCGACACCATGCCCGCCTTCTACGAGAAGCTGCGCCGTGAACACGGCCCGGTGGCGCCGGTGACCATCGCGCCCGGCATGCAGGCCTGGCTGGTGCTCGGCCACCGCGAACTGCTCCGGCTCACCCGCGAGGAGCAGGACTTCTCGCACGACCCGCGCCGCTGGACCCTGCTGCGCGAGGGACGGGTGCCGCTCGACTCGCCGATCATGCCGATGGTCGGCTGGCGGCCCGCGCTGCTGTTCACCGACGGGCAGCAGCACCGCCGGATGCGCTCCGCCGTCTCGCACGCACTGGCCTGCATCAACGGGCACGAACTGCGCCGCAGCGTACGGGCCACCGCCGAGCGGCTGATCGCCTCCTTCGCCGACCGCCGCGAGGCGGACCTGGTGCCGCACTACGCGCGCAAGCTGCCGCTCCAGGTCATCACCGGCCTGCTCGGCCTGGACGAACGGACCGGCCAGCAGCTGGTGCAGGCGATCGCCGGGATGGTCGCCGCCAACGCGGACTCCGTCAACGCCGCCCAGCGCATGAACACGATCCTCCAGGGCCTCATCGAGGAGAAGCGGCGCAGACCCGGCAACGACGTCACCTCGTCCCTGCTGCACCACCCGGCCCGTCTCACCGACGAGGAGGTGCTGCACAACCTCGTGGTGATGTTCGTGGCCGGCAACCAGACCACCGTCAACTGGATCGCGACCACGCTGCGCATCCTGCTGTGCGACCCGGCCTTCCGCTCCTCGCTCACCGGCGGGCACCTGAGCGTGGACGACGCGCTCGACCTGGTGCTGTGGCGCTACCCGCCGACGCAGAACTTCCCCGCCCGCTACGCCACCCGGGACCTGGAGTTCGGCGGCCAGCACATCCGCACCGGCGACATGCTCCTCCTCGGCCTCGCGGGAGCCAACCAGGACCCCGAGGTCCTGCCGCCCGACGGCGTCCCGGTGACCGGCAACCGCTCGCACCTGGCGTTCGGCGCGGGTCCGCACACCTGCCCGGCGCAGGACCCGGCCCGGCTCATCACCCGTACCGCCGTGGACACCATCCGGCACCGGCTGCCCGATCTGGAGCTGGCCGTACCGGAGTCGGACCTGGGGTGGATCAAGTCGCCCTGGAGCAAGGGGCTGGCGGCGCTGCCGGTGCGGTTCACCGAGCCGCAGCTGCCGCAGGCCGCGCAGTCCCCCACCGCAGAGCAGCAGGCCTTCTCGCCGACCTTCCCGCAGTCAGGAGAGCCCCGTTGAACACCTCCCCCAGCACGCCGCACCGCATGGACCCGGCCGGTGGCTGCCCGCACGCGGCCAACGCCCGGCTGCTCGCCGAGAACGCGGTGGCCGAGGTCGTCCTGCCCGGCGACGTCCCGGCCATGGCCGTCCTGGGGCACGAGGCACTCAAGGAGTTCCTCGCCCGGCCCGACGTCGCCAAGGGGGCGGCGCACTTCGCCGCGCTCCAGGCCGGTGAGATACCCGACGGCTGGCCGCTGAAGACCTTCGCCACCGTGCAGGGGATGACCACCGCCGACGGGGACGACCACCGCAGGCTGCGGTCGCTGGTGAGCAAGGCGTTCACCGCCCGCCGGGTGGAGGCGCTGCGGCCGAGGATCGCCACGGTGACCGCCGAGCTGCTCGACGGCCTCGCCGACGCGGCCGCGGCGGGCGGCGGAGTCGCCGATCTGCGCACCCACTTCGCGCTCCCGCTGCCGATGGGCGTGATCTGCGAACTCCTCGGCGTGGACGCCGAGCACCAGGACCGGCTGCACCATCTGTCGAACCAGGTCGTGAGCACCTCCATCGGTCCCGAGGAGGCGATGGCCGCCAACCGCGAGATGGTGGAACTCCTCGCCACGGTGGCCGCGACCCGTATGCAGGACCCCGGCACCGATCTGACCAGCGCGCTGATCGCGGCCCGCGAGGAGGACGGCGACCGGCTCAGCCGCCAGGAGCTGATCGGCACCCTGCTGCTGATGATCATCGCGGGTCACGAGACCACGCTGAACCTGATCACCAACGCCGTGCGCGCCCTGTGCACCCACCGCGACCAGCTGGAGCTGGCGCAGTCCGGCAAGGCGGGCTGGGCGGACGTGGTGGAGGAGACGCTGCGCTGGGACAGCCCGGTCAGCTTCTTCCCGTTCCGCTATCCCACCCGCGACATCACGCTGGACGGGACCGTGATCCCCCAGGGGACACCGGTGCTGGCCGGGTACTCGGCGGCCGGCCGCGACGCGGCCGCGCACGGGCCGGACGCGGACCGCTTCGACATCACGCGCACCGCCGCGACCCGGCATCTCTCCCTCGGTCACGGCGCGCACTACTGTCTGGGCGCGCCGCTGGCCCGGATGGAGGCGACGATCGCGCTGGAGCAGCTGTTCACCCGCTTCCCGCAGCTGGACCTCGCGGTGCCCGACGGCGAACTGCCGCGCCACGCCAGCTTCGTGGGCAACAGCGTGCAGAAGCTCCCGGTGCGGCCGGGGGGCTGACACGGCGGGTCGGGGCGCGGTTCCAGCGGGTACGGCAGCCCGGCAGCCCCCGCGCCTCGCTCAGCGCAGCGCCGCGTCCACCGCGGCCTGCGCGTGCAGCCGGGTCGTCGGGAACACCGGCACCGGGCTGTCCCCGGCCCCGATCAGCAGCTCGATCTCGGTGCAGCCGAGGATGACGCCCTCCGCGCCCTCCGCGACCAGTGCGGCGATGACCTCCTGGTAGGCGGTACGGGACTCCTCGCGTACGACACCGAGGCAGAGCTCCTCGTAGATCACCCGGTGCACCAGAGCGCGCCCTGCGGCGTCCGGGACGATGACGTCGAGCCCGTGCCCCGCGAGCCGGTCGCGGTAGAAGTCCTGCTCCATGGTGAAGGCGGTGCCGAGCAGCCCGACCTTGCCGAGGCCCGCGGACCGTACGGCGTCGGCGGTGGCGTCCCCCAGGTGCAGCAGCGGGACGGAAACGGCCGCTTCGACCTGCCCCGCCACCTTGTGCATGGTGTTGGTGCAGATCAGCAGGAGTTCGGCGCCCGCGGCCTCCAGCCCCTTCGCGGCGTCGGCGAGGATCTCGCCCGCCCGCTCCCACTCCCCCGCGGCCTGAAGCTCCTCGATGTCGGCGAAGTCGACGGAGTGCAGTACGCACCGGGCGGAGTGCAGACCGCCGAGCCTCTCGCGGACGAACTCGTTGAGAAGCCGGTAGTACTCCGCGCTGGATTCCCAGCTCATGCCGCCGATCAGCCCGATGGTCCTCATCGCTTCACTGTGCCAGCCCCGCGGGCGGCGGGGCGAGCTGCGGCCCCCGGCCGGGGTGACCGACACTGGAGGGCATGTCTGAGGTCATCGCCGTCACCGGAGCCGGCGGCCGCATCGGCGGCCGTGTCGCACGTCGTCTCGCCGAACAGGGCGCCGCGGTGCGTCTGTTGGGACGGGATCCGGCGCGACTGCCACGGATCGCGGGGTCATCGATCGCGCCGGGCGCCCCGTACGGGGACGGCGAGGCGATGCGCGGGGCGTGCGAGGGCACGGGAACCCTCTTCCTCGTCTCCGCGCACGAGGCGCGGGACCGGGTGAGGGAGCACACCACCGCCGTCGACGCGGCCGTCGCGGCGGGCGTCGGCCGGATCGTGTATGTGTCCTTCCTCGGTGCCTCGCCGGACGCCACGTTCACCTTCGCCCGCGACCACTGGCACACCGAGCAGCACATCCGGGCTTCGGGAGTACGCCACACCTTCCTGCGCGACAGCTTCTATCTGCTCGCACTGGCGTCGATGGCCGGGGCGGACGGGGTGATCCGCGGGCCGGCGGGCGAGGGACGGGTCTCGGCCGTCGCCCACGACGACATCGCGGACTCGGCGGTGAGCGTGCTGCTCGGGGAGGGCCACGACGGCCGGACGTACGACATCACCGGACCGGCGGCCCTCTCGCTGACCGAGGTGGCCGCCGAACTGAGCCGCGTCACCGGCCGCACGGTCCGCTACGAGAACGAGACCCGGCAGCAGGCCTACGCCTCACGCGCCGGCTACGGCGCCGAGGACTGGGAGGTGACCGGCTGGGTCACCTCCTACGAGGCCATCGCGAACGGGGAGATGGCCGAGGTCTCCGGCGCGGTGCCGGAGCTGACCGGGCGTCCCGCGCAGAGCCTCGCCCGCTACCTGGCCGAGAACCCGGACGCCTACCGGCACCTGACGCCCTGACGCCACACGTCGCTCACCAGCGGCACGCCGGGACGGTAGGCGAGATGGACATGGCTCGGCGCGTCGAGCAGGGCGATGTCCGCACGGGCGCCGGGCGCGATCCGGCCGATGTCGGTTCGGCGCAGGGCGGCCGCGCCGCCCGCGGTCGCCGACCAGATCGCCTCGTCCGGGGTCATCCCCATGTCGCGTACGGCGAGGGCGATGCAGAACGGCATCGACGAGGTGAACGACGAGCCCGGGTTGCAGTCGGTCGACAGCGCCACGGTGGCTCCCGCGTCGAGCAGCCGGCGCGCGTCCGGCCACACGGCCCGGGTCGAGAACTCCGCGCCGGGCAGCAGCGTGGCGACCGTACCGCCGCTCGCGAGCGCGTCGACGTCCGCGTCCGTGAGATGCGTGCAGTGGTCGGCGCTGGCCGCGTCGAGTTCGACGGCGAGCTGGACCCCGGGGCCGAAGCTGAGCTGGTTGGCGTGCACGCGGGGGATGAGGCCCTTCGCCCGGCCCGCCGTGAGGATCGCGCGTGCCTGGTCGCCGTCGAAGGCGCCTTTCTCGCAGAAGACGTCGATCCAGCGGGCGTGGGGCGCACAGGCGTCGAGCATCTCCCCAGTGACCAGGTCGACGTAGCCGGCGGGGTCGTCGGCGTAGTCGGGCGAGACGATGTGCGCGCCGAGGTAGGTGACCTCCTCGGTGTGCTGCGCGGCGATGCGCAGGGCGCGGGCCTCGTCGTGGGTGGTGAGGCCGTATCCGGACTTGGTCTCGAAGGTGGTCGTGCCCTGCCGCAGGGCCTCGTCGAGATAGCGGGTCAGATTCGCCTCGAGGGCGGCGTCGCTCGCGGCGCGGGTGGCGGCGACGGTGGTCCGGATGCCGCCGGCGGAGTAGGCGCGGCCGGACATGCGGGCGTTGAACTCCGCGGTGCGGTCGCCGCCGAAGACGAGGTGGGAGTGGGAGTCGACGAACCCGGGGATCACGGCGCGGCCGCCGGCGTCGAAGGCCTCGTCGGCGGCGGGGGCGTCCGCGGCCGCTCCGACCCACGCGATGCGGTCGCCGTCGATGACGACGGCGGCGTCGAGGACGAGGCCGAGGGGGGTGGCGTCGCCCTGGGCGGGGTCGTTGGTGACGAGGCTGCCGATATTGGTGACGAGCGTGCTCATGGGGTCCTCTCGGGTCGTTCCGTACCGGGGCGCATCCGGCCCCGCGCCCGCGGCGCCGGCGATGCCGGCGGCCGCGCGCGCTCAGGCGTTCCAGGCCTCAGGCCCTCAGCCCGGTGATCGCTTCCGCCAGGGCCGATGCCACGTCCGGAACCAGTGTGTGGGTGCCGGAGCGCACCACATGACGGCCCGCGACCACCGTGTCCCGTACATCCGCCGAGGTCGCGGCGAACACCGCCGTCTCCGCCGCCAGCCGCGCCACCGGGCCCGCCGTGCGGACCGAGTCCAGGGCCACGGTCGTGAAGTCGGCGAGCGCGCCGGTCTCCAGGCGTCCCGCCTCCTGCCAGCCCAGTGCCGCGTGCCCGTCGCCGGTTGCGGCCCGCAGCAGCGCCGCCGCCGTCCAGTGGCCCCGGGTCCGGGTCCGCAGGCGTTCGTTCAGCTCCATCGCCCGCGCCTCCTCCAGCAGGTCGATCACCGCGTGGCTGTCGCTGCCGAGCGAGAGGGGTGATCCGGCGCGCTGGAGGGCGGCGGCCGGGCCGATGCCGTCGGCAAGATCGCGTTCGGTGGTCGGGCACATGCAGGTGCCCGTGCCGGTGGAGCCGATGAGCGCGATGTCCTCGTCCGTCAGATGGGTGTTGTGCACGCCCGTCGTCCGGGGGCCGAGCACACCGTGGTCGGCGAGCAGCCGCGTCGGGGTGACGCCGTGCGCCGCGCGGCAGGCGTCGTTCTCGGCCGTCTGCTCGGAGAGATGGACGTGCAGCGGGGCCCGCCGGGCGGACGCCCAGGCGGCGACGGTCTCGAGCTGCGCCGCCGGCACCGCCCGTACGGAGTGGACGGCCGCGCCGATCCGCACCTGGTCGCTGTCCTTGAGCAGCGCGGCACGCGCCGCCCACGCGTCCGCGGTCTTGTCGGAGAACCGGAGCTGGTGGGCGTCGGGCGCCTTGCCGAAGCCGGACGACAGATAGGCCGTGTCGAGCAGGGTGATGCGGATGCCCGCGTCCGCGGCCGCCGCGATCAGGGCCTCGCCCATGGCGTTGGGGTCCGCGTACGGCACCCCGCCGTGCCCGTGGTGCAGATAGTGGAACTCGCCCACCGCGGTGATCCCCGCCAGCGCCATCTCCGCGTACACCGCCCGCGCCAACGCGTGGTACGTCTCCGGGGTCAGCCGGGACGACACCTGGTACATCACCTCGCGCCAGGTCCAGAACGTGCCCGAGCCGACCTGGACGGTGCCGCGCAGCGCCCGGTGGAAGGCGTGCGAGTGCGTATTGGCGAGGCCCGGCAGCGTCAGCCCGCGCAGCGCCACGGCGCCGGGCTCCGGTGCCCCGACGCCGGTGCGGACGGCCACGATCCGGCCGTCTCGCACGTCCAGTGCCACACCCGGCTCGACATAGCTGTCCAGCCAGGCGTGCTCGGCCCAGTACGTCGTCAGCGGCACGCGAGACCCTCCAGTACGTCGGCGAGCGCCAGTACCCCGGCCACGCAGTCCTCCTCGGCCGCGAACTCGGCCGGGGAGTGCGAGACACCCGTGGGGTTCCGTACGAACAGCATGGCGGTCGGGACCGAGCCGGAGAGGATTCCGGCGTCGTGTCCCGCGCCCGTGCCGAGGACGGGCACCCGTCCGCCGAGGATCCGGTTCAGCTCGTCGCGCAGGGCGTGCTCGAACTCGACGACTGGCGTGAAGGACTCCCGTACGACGGTGAGGTCGACGCCGTCGCGCTGGGCGCGCTCCTTGGCGGCCTGCTCGACCGCGGCGACGACGGTGTCGAGGGTGGCCTGGTCGGCGGCGCGTGAGTCCAGCCAGCCGCGCACCAGTGACGGGATGGCGTTGACGCCGTTCGGTTCGACGGAGATCTTGCCGAAGGTGGCGACCGCGCCGGCGAGTTCGGCCTCGCGACGGGCGGCCAGGACGGTCTCCGCGTACGTCAGCATCGGGTCGCGGCGGTCCACGAGGCGGGTGGTGCCGGCGTGGTTCGCCTCGCCGTGGAAGTCGAACCGCCAGCGGCCGTGCGGCCAGATGGCGGAGGCGATGCCCACCGCGTCGCCGGACAGGTCGAGCGCGCGGCCCTGTTCGACGTGCAGCTCGACGAACGCCCCGATCCGGGCGAGCCGCTCCGGGTCGGGCCCGATCGTCTCGGGGTCGTAGCCCGCCGCCTCCATGGCCTCGGGCAGCGAGACGCCGTCGCCGTCCCGGAGCTGATACGCCGTCTCCTTGGTCAGCTGCCCGGCGCTGAGCCGGGAGCCGACGCAGGCGAGGCCGAAGCGGGCGCCCTCCTCGTCACCGAAGTTGGTGACGGCCACCGGCCGGGTGAACTCCGCTCCCCTGCGACGGAGTTCGTCGAGCGCGGCGAAGGAGGACACCACACCGAGCGGGCCGTCGAAGGCTCCGCCGTCGGGGACGGAGTCGAGGTGCGAGCCCGTCACGACGGCGTTGCCGGCCTGGGGGTCGCCGTGCCAGGCCCACTGGTTGCCGTTGCGGTCGGTCTCGTAGGCGAGGCCGCGGGCCTCGGCCTGCTCCTGGAACCAGGTCCGGCAGTCGGCATCGGCCCCGGTCCACGCGTGGCGCCGGTAGCCCTTGGTCTCCGCGTGCCGCCCCACGGGGGCGAGCTCGGCCCACATCGAGTGGAACGAGCCACCGGCGTCGCTCACGCCTCCTCCCGCATCGGGACGCGGACGCCCTTGTCGTCGGCGACGGACTCGGCGATGTCGTAGCCCGCGTCGACGTGCCGGATGACGCCCATGCCCGGGTCGTTCGTCAGCACGCGGCGGATCTTCTCGCCCGCGAGCTTGGTGCCGTCGGCCACCGAGACCTGGCCGGCGTGGATGGAGCGGCCCATGCCGACACCGCCGCCGTGGTGGATGGAGACCCAGGACGCACCGGAGGCGACGTTGACCATCGCGTTCAGCAGCGGCCAGTCCGCGATGGCGTCCGAGCCGTCGAGCATGGCCTCGGTCTCGCGGTACGGGGACGCCACCGAGCCGCAGTCCAGGTGGTCGCGGCCGATCGCGAGGGGGGCGGCCAGCTCGCCGCTCGCCACCATGTCGTTGAACCGCTCGCCGGCGCGGTCCCGCTCGCCGTAGCCGAGCCAGCAGATACGGGCCGGGAGGCCCTGGAAGTGGACCCGCTCGCCGGCCATCTTGATCCAGCGGTGCAGCGACTCGTTCTCGGGGAAGAGCTCGAGCATCGCCTTGTCGGTCTTGTGGATGTCCGAGGCCTCGCCGGACAGGGCCGCCCAGCGGAAGGGACCCTTGCCCTCGCAGAACAGCGGCCGGATGTAGGCGGGCACGAAGCCGGGGAAGTCGAACGCCCGGTCGTAACCGGCCAGTTGGGCCTCACCGCGGATGGAGTTGCCGTAGTCGAAGACCTCGGCACCGGCGTCCATGAAACCGACCATCGCCTCGACGTGCCGGGCCATGGACTCCCGGGCGCGCTGGGTGAAGTCGGCGGGCTTCTCGGCGGCGTAGGAGGCCATGTCGTCGAAGTCGACGCCGAGCGGCAGGTACGCCAGCGGGTCGTGCGCCGAGGTCTGGTCGGTCACGATGTCGACGGGCGCGCCCTCGGCGAGCATCCGCGGCAGCAGCTCCGCCGCGTTGCCGAGGAGGCCGATGGAGAGCGGGCGGCGGGCGTCCCGCGCCTCGGTCGCCAGCTGGAGCGCGTGCTCCAGGGAGTCGGCGCGCACGTCCAGGTAGCGGTGCTCGATACGGCGGTCGATGGCGCGCGGGTCGACGTCGATGCAGATCGCGACGCCGTCGTTCATGGTCACGGCGAGCGGCTGGGCGCCGCCCATGCCGCCGAGGCCGGCGGTGAGGGTGATCGTCCCGGCGAGGGTGCCGCCGAACTTCTTGGCCGCGACCGCGGCGAAGGTCTCGTACGTGCCCTGGAGGATGCCCTGGGTGCCGATGTAGATCCAGGAGCCGGCCGTCATCTGGCCGTACATCGTGAGGCCGAGGGACTCCAGGCGCCGGAACTCCTCCCAGTTCGCCCAGTCGCCGACCAGGTTGGAGTTGGCGATGAGCACACGCGGGGCCCACTCGTGCGTCTGCATGACGCCGACGGGGCGGCCGGACTGGACGAGCATCGTCTCGTCCTGCTTGAGCGTCCGCAGCGTGCGCACCATGGCGTCGTAGGAGCGCCAGTCGCGGGCGGCCTTGCCGGTGCCGCCGTAGACGACGAGCTTGTCGGGGTGCTCGGCGACCTCGGGGTCGAGGTTGTTCTGCAGCATGCGGAGGGCGGCTTCCTGCTGCCATCCCAGGGCGCTCAGTTCCGTACCGCGCGGTGCCCGTACCGGAGTGGAGGGCGGCCCGGAGGGCCTCGGCTGAGGGCGGTGGTGGGGGACGGGTGGGAGGGGTCCTGACATGGCGATGCCTCCTCGCGACTGCGACTGCGACTGCTGGTGCGACGGTGAATGTTGCCGCTTCTATTCACATCCTGGAGGTCTGAATAGTCTTAGTCAACAGCTGCACCCGGTCCCGCCGGATGATTGGCTGGCACACATGTCTTCCGAACGCCGGGACCGAGCCGTACGAGCAGCCGTCGAGCAGGGCCTTCTCACCGAGGAGCAACCCGTCGCGGCCCTCCTCGACGTGGCCGGGATCCGCACCGGTGCCGCCGCCCTGCGGGACGCCTTCGCCGCCGTGACCGACGCGCCCGTGCTGCACGCCTTCGCGGTGAAGGCCGCGCCCCTCGTGCCCGTGCTGGCGCTGCTCGACGACGAGGGCATCGGGGCGGAGGTCGCGAGCCCCGGCGAGCTGGCGCTGGCCCGGGCCGCGGGTGTACGCCCCGAGCGCATCGTGCTCGACTCCCCCGCCAAGACCCCCGCCGAGCTGCGCGAGGCCCTCGCCCTCGGCATCGCGGTCAACGCCGACAACCCCCAGGAACTCGCGCGCATCGACGCCCTCGTACGGTCGGCGGGCAGCACGTCACCGGTCGGACTGCGCGTCAACCCCCAGGTCGGCTCAGGGGCCATCGAAGCGCTCTCCACCGCCACGGCCACCTCGAAGTTCGGCGTCGCGCTGCGCGACGAGGGCGCCCGCGAGAGCGTCGTCCGCGCGTATCTCGACCGGCCCTGGCTGACCCGGCTGCACACGCACACGGGCTCGCAGGGCGTACCTCTGGCGCTGATGGCGGAGGGCGTCGCCGCGGCGTACGACCTCGCCGAGGAGATCAACCGGACCGCCGGCCGGCAGCAGATCGACACCCTGGACATCGGCGGCGGGCTTCCGGTCAACTTCGCCTCCGACGAGCAGACCCCGTCCTTCGCCGAGTACGCACGGCTGCTCCGGGAGCGGGTGCCGGGGCTGCTCGACGGCCGCTACGGCCTGGTGACCGAATTCGGCCGGTCGCTGCTCGCCAAGCACGGGCTGATCCTGGCCCGCGTCGAGTACACCAAGACCTCGGGCGGGCGGCCCGTCGCGGTCACCCACGCCGGCGTGCAGGTCGCCACCCGTACCGTCTACGACCCTGCGTCCTGGCCGCTGCGCATCGAGGCCTACGACGCCAAGGGGCGGCCCCGGACGGGCGAGAGCGTCGTGCAGGATGTCGCGGGACCGGCCTGCTTCGCCGGGGACCTGCTGGCCGAGGCCCGGGCGCTGCCGCGGCTGGAGCAGGGCGATGTGATCGCCGCGCTCGACACCGGCGCGTACTACTTCTCCAGCCACTACGGCTACAACAGCCTGCCGCGGCCCGGGGTGCACGGGTACACCGCCGGCCCGGACGACGCGGTGCGGTTCTCGGTCGTGCGGGCTCCGCAGACCATGGCCGAGATCGTCGCCGAGTCGGGCGGCGCGCGGCCGGACGCGCTGCTGTAGTCCGTGGCGGGCGGCCGGGGGGCGATTGTCGTACCCGGCTGCTTTCCTGTGAGCATGGCCAACACGAGTGTTGTCGTCGAGCGCCGGATCGCGGCCCCGCAGGCCGCCGTCTGGGACGCCCTGACGGATCTGGAGAACGCGCCGAAGGTGCTGAGCGGTGTGGACGCGGTGGAGGTGCTCTCCCCCGGCCCGTTCGGCGTCGGCACCCGGTGGCGCGAGACCCGGCGCATGATGGGCAAGCAGGCGACCGAGGAGATCTACGTGACGGCGAGCGAGCCGCCCGCCCGCTATGTGGCGGAGGCGGACTCGCAGGGCGCGCACTACGTCTCGGAGTTCCTGCTGCGGGCGGAGGGTCCGGACGCGACGCAGGTGCGGATGACCTTCAGCGCCGAGCCGCCCGGAGGGTTCGCCGGGCTGCTGGCCAAGGTCCTCGGTCCGCTCGGCGCGCGGGCGGTGGCCAAGGCGATCGCGAAGGACCTCGACGACGTGGCGGCCGCGGTGGAGGGCCGCAGCACCTGATCCGGGGCGCGGCCTCTTCCCCGGACAGGGCGCGCGGACTCCCCCTGGCCTCGCGGCCTCTTCCCCGGACCGGGCGCGCGAACTCCTCCCGGCCAGGGCGGGCTCTCCCCCGGACAGGCGTGTTCGGCGCCCCGGAGGCATCACCCGCGCCGGACCGGGCACACCTCAACCCACACCGAACTCCGGGGGAGGCTGCCGTGACCACCGAATCGTCCCAGGCTTCCGAGGTTCCGGGCGGAGACAGTCCGCTCAAGCGAGCCATCGGGCCCAAGCTGCTGATCCTCTTCGTGATCGGCGACATCCTGGGCACCGGCATCTACGCCACGACCGGCAAGGTCGCCGGCAAGGTCGGCGGTGCGCTGTGGCTGCCGTTCGTCATCGGGTTCGTCGTCGCGATCCTCACGGCCGCGTCGTACGTCGAGCTCGTCGGCAAGTACCCGAAGGCCGCCGGAGCCGCGCTCTACACCCAGAAGGCGTTCAAGGTCCCGTTCCTGACCTTCATCATCGCCTTCATGGTGATGTGCTCCGGGCTGTCGTCCGCGAGCGCGGCGGCCCGGGCGTTCAGCGGGGACTACTTCCAGGAGTTCACCGACGCCATCCCGGCCACCCTCATCGCCATCCTCTTCATCCTCGCGCTGGCCGCGCTCAATCTGCGTGGTGTGTCGGAGTCGGTGAAGACCAATGTCGTGCTCACCATCGTCGAGCTGACCGGCCTGCTGATCATCCTCGTGATCGGCGCCTGGGCGGTGCTGACCGGCGAGGGTGACCCGTCCCGGCTGACCGAGTTCCAGGCGAGCGGCACGGGATACGCGCTGATCACCAGCGTGCTCGGCGCCACGGCCCTCGGATTCTTCGCCTTCGTCGGCTTCGAGGACTCGGTCAACATGGCCGAGGAGACCAAGGACCCCGTGCGCACCTTCCCCCGGGCGATCTTCATCGGTGTCGGTGTCACGGGCACGATCTATGTGCTGGTCGCGCTGGCGTCCTCGCTGCTGGTCGACTACAAGACGCTGGAGAAGTCCAGCGGGCCCCTGCTGGAGGTGGTCGAGGCCGGCGGCGTGGCCTTCCCGCCCAAACTCTTCGCCCTCATCGCGCTGTTCGCGGTCACCAACTCCGCGCTGATCAACATCATGATGGCCTCGCGGCTCTGTTACGGCATGGCCAACGAACGCATCCTGCCGCGGGCGATGGCCAAGGTCCTGCCCCAGCGCCGCACCCCCATCGTCGGCATCGTCTTCGTCTCGGCGCTGGCGATCGGGCTGGTGTCGACGGGCGAGATCGAAGGGCTCGGCGACACCACGGCATTCCTGCTGCTGTGCGTCTTCGCGGTGGTCAACGTGGCCGTTCTGGTGCTGCGCAAGACCCCTGTCGAGCACTCCCACTTCCGCGCCCCCACCGTGCTGCCGGTGCTCGGTGCGATCACCTCGCTGATCCTGGCCAGTCCGCTGGCCGACCGTGACGCCGAGGTCTACATCCGGGCGGGCGTGCTGATCGCGATCGGCATCGGACTGTGGGCGGTCAACAAGCTCGTGATGAAGGCGGGCGGCGAGGACACCGCCTGATCCGTACGGCTGCCGCCGGCAGAGTCCGGCCATCGAAGCGCGGACCTTATCGGGACCGAGGCATGTTCCGATGGAAAATGCCCCAACTCCCCCCGACAGTAGCCACGTTGCGTAACCTCCCGGTCACTGGCGCACAACAGTGCGCGGAACGCCGAGGCGGGGAGGGGAGTCGGCGTGCCCGGAATCGACGAGTGCCTGCTGGAAGCCATGCTGGTGCCCGGTGCGCGCGGGGCGTCCATCGTGGACTGGATCAGCGGGCTCGCGCTCGGCACCGTCGGTGAAGCGGCCGGGCCCGATCACGAGACCACCGCGGCCGAGACGGCCGAGGTGGCCCGCATGGCCACCGAGTACACCGCAGTCGTCGCCCAGGAGCCCAGCATGCTCGGCGGCGACGGCGGACGGGATCTCGACGGCGGCGGCACGGAGCCGCTCAAGGACGACGGGCTGATCGTCGAGGACCTCATCGTCACCACCCGCACCTGCTATCACCTGGTGCGGTTCGTGGACACCACCGTCGACAGCAGCGTCTTCCTCCATCTGTGGCTCGACCGGGACCTGGGCAATCTCGCGCTGGCCCGCATCCGTCTTCAGCACCTCGCGGAGGGGCTGGTGCTCGGATGAGAGCGGCCGTGTCCCCGATGCTCGTCAGACTCGCGGACGAGCGCGCCACCGGCGTCCTCGTCCGTGACCACGGAGTGCTCTATCTTGCCGACGGCGAGGTCGTGCACGCCGAGAGCCCCGAAGCGCCCGGCCTCGACGTCCTGCTGACGGCGAGCGGCCGGCTGCGGCCGGACAGCTGGGCCGAGGCGGTCGCCCGGGCGGGCGCGCGCCACGAGGTCGCCCGCTTTCTCGTCGACAGCGGCCAGGTACCCGGCGGCGAGCTGGAGATCTGCCATCTCGCCGCCGTGTTCGACGCCGCGTTCTTCGCGCTCGCGCCGACCAGCGGCCCGACCCGGTTCCGCTACGGGGTGGTCCACTGGATCGGCCGGGTGCGGCCGGTACCCACCCGGGTCGTCGAACGGGAGGCCCGGCGGCGATCGATGCTGCTGAACGCCGTGTGGCCGCACCCGGCGGTCGACACGGCGCCGGTGGCGCGCAGCCGCCACCTCGCGGGACGGGCGGTCAGCCCCCGCCGGCGGTCACTGCTCGACCTGGCCGACGGCGTACGGACCCCGTCCGCCATCGCCCGGGAACTGGGCCGTCCCGCCTTCAACACCCTCATCGAGATACGGCGGCTGGCCGCCGAGGGACTCATCGGCACACCGGAGGAGTCCGCGGCACCCGCAGCCCCACCCGTCAGCGCCAACGCCGTGCGGACGGGGGGCCAGGAGCCGTCCTCGGCACTGGATTCCGCCATGCTCCGCCGGCTCCGTGACGCCCTGGAGGCCACGCTGTGACGCCCCGCTCCGCCCACCAGGTCCATTGCTGCACGTCATGAGGCGCGCGATGAGGCTGCGCGCAGAAAGGAGACAGCTCATGACGGCCACGGCGGATGTGCTCGCCGAACTGAAGCGGCTGCGCCTGCGGGTGCCGCAGCTGACGGGCGCACTCGCCGCCACCGCGGACGGTCTCGTGCTGGCGTCCGACACCGCCGACGCGGAGAGCGTCGCCGCACTCACCGCCGCCGCGCTCGGCGTCGGGGTGCGGCTGACCGAGGCCACCGGACAGGGGAGCTTCTGCGAGCTGCTGGTCCGGGGCGACCGGGGGTACGTCGCGACCTACGCGGCGGGCTCCTCGGCCGTCCTCACCCTCCTGGCCGAGCCACGCATCAACGTGGGACGGCTCCATCTCGAGGCCCGCCGTTCCGGCGTTCGCGTCGGAGAACTGGTCGACGGCGCCCTCGAACGACCGGAGAACACCTGACCCATGACCGACACACCATCACGCACACCCAGCAGACGGAAAGGAAGTGCGCATCTCATGGCCAACACCGAACGCGCCCTCAAGGAAGCCACCACTGTCATCGAGGGCGCCATCGGCGCCGCACTCGTCGACTACACCAGCGGAATGGCGCTGGGCACGGTCGGCGGCGGAAAGGACCTGGACCTCTCGGTCGCCGCCGCAGGCAACACCGATGTGGTGCGCGCCAAGGTCCGCACCATGGAGCAGCTCGGACTCAAGGACGGCATCGAGGACATCCTGATCACCCTCGGGACGCAGTACCACCTGATCCGGCTGATGAAGGGCCGGGGAACGAACGGCCTGTTCCTCTACCTGGCGCTCGACAAGGAGCGGTCGAACCTCGCCATGGCCCGCCACCAGCTGAAGAAGATCGAGGCGGAGCTGGAACTCTGACCGGCCGCGGCGCCGCCGTCCGCCCCCGTGGGCGCTCAGCGGCGCCGCGCCCCTCCGGGCGAGGCGTCCCCCGCCGCGATGCCCGTGCTCCGGAATCCCTTGACCGGCCTGCCGACCGGGCCCCTCGCGGTCCAGTCGGACCGCAGCCACAGCAGTGTCTCGGCGCGTCTCTCCCGGTGGCCCAGCCACCCGGCCTTGGCCCACAGCCCGGCTCCCGCGCCCGCCAGCACCGCACCACCCGCGGCGGGCAGCGCGAACGAGGTGCCGACCGCGAGGGCGAAGGCCCCGAGCAACTGCCACCGGTGCGCGCGTCGCCAGGCCCGCACCGTCACCCGGCGGTCCTGGAGGTAGTCGGTGCGCCCGGCGCGAGTGGCGGCCTCGGCGAAGTGCACGTACCGCCTCCGCCGTACGAGGGCGACCGCGGCGGCCGTGACGATGAACAGCGCCGCCCCGGCGAGCACCCCGATCCGGCGTCCGGTGAGCCCCGGCACGAGAAGTCCGATGCCCGCGGCGAACACCCCCAGCCACCACAGGGGCGCCGCCCCGGCCCGTACGACCACCGCCACCCTCACCAGAGACTGCGCCCCGCGCCCCACGTCCGGTCCCCTTCCGCGCATCCCTCGGGCAGATGCCCTTCGGGCGCGGAGACTAGCGGCGGATTCTGAAGACAGCGTGAGAGAAGACAGCGTGAGGAGGGCCGGGCCCGATCGCACCCGGCCGGCCGGTGTCCTGCGCGGAGAACGGTGCCGACCCACGAACCGGTCCCGCTCCACCAACCGGCGCTACTCCACGAACAGTCCGCGGGCCGCCGCCCGCCCGTCGAACTCCTCCAGCCGTGCCTGCGCGTCCGGCAGGTCGTCGCACATCGCCTCCAGCAGCACCCGGCCGAGCAGCATCGGCGCGCAGGCGGTGTCGAAGGCCAGGCCCGTGCCGACCGCGGCGGGGATCAGCAGGTCGCTGTGCGCGGCGACGGGGGCGAAGGCGGAGTCGGCCACGGTGACGACCGTCAGCCCCGCCGAGCGGGCGTACGCCAGTGCCTCGACGACCTCCTTGGGGTGCCGGGGCAGCGCGAAGCACAGCAGCGCGCTCGCACCCGCGCGGCGGGCGGAGTCGATGCGGTCGGCGAGCATGGTGCCGCCCTCGTCGAGGAGGCGTACATCGGGGTGGACCTTGCCGGCGAAGTACGCGAAGCCGCGGGCCTGCGAGGACGCGGCCCGCAGACCGAGCACGGGCAGCGGGCGGGAGGCGGCGAGCAGCCGGCCCGCGCGCTCGACCGGCGAGGGGTCGGCGAGCAGGTCGGAGAGATGGCGCAGGTTCTCGATCTCGGCCTGCACCGCCTGCTGGTACTCGTTGAGGCCGTCCTCGGCCTCCTCACTCTCCGCGGGCGCCACCTCCCGCAGGTGCTTGCGCAGCGCCGGGTAGCCGTCGAAGCCGAGGGCGACGGCGAAGCGGGTGACGGACGGCTGGCTGACGCCCGCGAGTTCGGCGAGTTCGACGCTGGACAGGAACGGCACGTCGCCCGCCCGGCGCACCATGCTGTGGGCGATCCGCCGCTGCGTGGGGGTGAGCCGGTGCCCCTCGAAGAGCTGCTGCAGTCGTGCGGCAGGGCTGTCGCTCATGCCGTCCCCCTCATGTGATCCGTCATCAGGTCCGTGAACCGGTCGAGCAGCGCCGCGGCCGCCGTCACGTCGTCGGTCAGCGGCCGGTCGGCGAGCTCCTCGTCCAGGACGGACTCGGCGAGCTCGTAGGCCGCCCCCACCGGGAGTTCCGGGTCGGGCCGCAGCCCACGCTGGCGCAACGCCCGCACCGCGGCGACGAGTTCACAGCCGACCACGAGCCGGTAGGCGGCGCCCGTGCGCAGTGTCTGACGTGATGCCAGCGACGCGAAGCTGGCCTGCTCCTCGACGCCACGGGACAGTACCGCGTGGCCCAGCGACGCGGGCGCGGAGTACGCCCGCAGATCGCCGAGGGCGGCCCCGGCCGCGTACTCGAGGATCATCACGCCGGAACTCGCGGCCTCCGCGTCGGCGAGGAAGGGCCGCAGCCGGGTGAAGCCGGGCTCGTTGAGTGCGGAGAGCCTGGAGGTGGAGAGCCGGGCCGTCTGGGTCAGCGCCAGCCTGAAGTGGTCGAGGTCCAGGGCGAGTTGGGCCATGTAGAAACCGCCGTGGTGATAGGCGGCCATGTCCGAGGGGCAGATCAGCGGGTTCTCCGCCGCCGCGTTGATCTCCACCGCGAGGGTCCGCTCCAGCGCGTCGGCGGCGTCCTCGGCGGGCCCGTGGATCTGCGGCAGACAGCGGAATCCGTACGGGTCCTGGATGCGGCCGAGCGGCGGGGTGGGCCGCTCCGGCGCGCCGAGCAGCCGGCGCATCCTGGTCGCGACGGCGTAGGAGCCGGGGTGCGGGCGCGCCGCGTGCACGGGCTCGGCGACCGCCTCGTAGGAGCCGTCGACGGCCAGCAGCGAGAGACCGGCGACGAGTTCGGTGGCACGGACGAGGGCGCGCAGTTCGCCGAGGGCGAGCGCGGCCTGGCCGAGCGTCAGGGCGTTGGAGCTGATGAGCGCCAGGGCGTCGTTGTTGTCGAGGGCCTGCGCCCGCGGAGGCGTGCCGCCCCGCCAGGGGTGTTCGCCGGCGAGGGCGAGACCCATCTGCGAGAGGGCCGCGATGTCACCGGTGCCGACCGAGCCGAACTCGTTGACGACCGGGTACGCACCCGACTCCAGGGCCTCGCACAGCGCGGTGACGACGCCGGGCCGCAGTCCCGCGCCGCCCGCGAGGAGCTGGTTGGCGCGGACGGCGAGCATGGCGCGGACCTCGCGGGCGGGCAGCTCGTCACCGATCGCTCCGGCGTGGGAGCGCAGCAGCCGCAGGCCGTGGCCGGCCGCCGAATCGGAGGGCACGGCCTCATTCCGGTTGGCGCCGACGCCGGTGGAACGGCCGTAGACCCTGCCGGACGCGGCCAGCTCGCGGGCGGCGTCCCAGGCGACCTCGACGCGCTTCATCGCCTCGGAACCGGGTACGGGACGGGCCGCGCCGTCGGCCAGCCGGACGATGTCCGCGACCGGGAGGCTCTGTCCGTCGAGGACCACGATGCCGGTGGGTGAGTCCACCATGTGGGACGACATCATGCGCGAAACCCTCCTTTTCCGGACGGTCTGTCTTGCCTCGCGAGCATCCGTACCCAGCGATTTACCCCGAGGCATTGACAACTTATTCAGACACCGAGAACTCTGCATGACTATATGCAGCCCGGGCAAGGGACGACTGATGATCAAATTCGATGCAGTGAACAAGCGCTTCCCCAACGGCACCACTGCAGTCCACGACCTCACTCTGGAGATGCCGGACGGCGGGATCACCGTCCTCGTCGGATCCTCCGGATGCGGTAAGACCACGACCCTGCGCATGATCAACCGGATGGTCGATCCGACGTCCGGCACCATCCACGTCGGCGGCAAGGACGTCCTCGCACAGGACGCGGCCGAACTGCGCCGCTCCATCGGCTACGTCATCCAGCAGTCGGGCCTCTTCCCGCACCGCACGATCATCGACAACATCGCGACGGTCCCGCTGCTGCTGGGCTGGGGCCGCAAGAAGGCCCGCGCCCGCGCCGCGGAACTGCTGGAGACGGTCGGCCTCGCGCCCGAGACCGCCAAGCGCTACCCGCACCAGCTCTCCGGCGGCCAGCAGCAGCGCGTCGGCGTGGCCCGGGCCCTCGCGGCCGACCCGCCCGTCCTGCTGATGGACGAGCCCTTCGGCGCGGTCGACCCGGTCGTCCGCACCCAGCTCCAGGACGAACTGCTGCGTCTCCAGCAGGAACTCAGCAAGACGATCGTCTTCGTCACGCACGACATCGACGAGGCCGTGCGCCTCGGCGACCGCATAGCCGTGTTCCGCACGGGCGGTCATCTGGTGCAGTGCGCGACCCCGGCCGAACTGCTGGCCCGTCCGGCGGACGACTTCGTGGCGGACTTCCTCGGCGCCGAAAGGGGCCTGAAGCTGCTGTCGCTCAGCACTCTCGCGGACGTGCCGCAGAGCCCCCTTCCGCAGACCGGCCGCTGGGAGCTCGCCCTCGACGCGGCCCGCGTCCCGCTCGGCTGGCGCGACAAGGACGGCGACCCGTCCGACGCCGACCTGCTCCCGGTCCGCCCGCTGCGCGACACGGACTCCCTGCTCTCCGCGCTGAACGAGTCGGTGGCCTCCCCCTCCGGCCTGGTGGCCCGCGTCGACGCCGACGGCGTGCTCACCGGCGTCACCTCGCGCGAGGACATCCACGAGCGGGCCGGCTCGGCCCACTCCGCGGCCCGGGTGGCCGTATGACCGTCGACTGGTCGTGGATCTCCGACCATGCCGGCGACCTCACCACGCTGAGCGTCTCCCATCTCCAGGCCGCTCTGAGCGCGGTGCTCCTGGGGCTGGTCATCTCGCTCCCGCTCGCGGTGCTCGCCCACCGCGTCCGCCCGCTGCGGGGCTTCCTGCTCGGGATGTCGAACGTGCTGTTCACCATCCCGTCGATCGCCGTGTTCGTGCTGCTCCTGCCGGTCTCCGGGCTCACCCGCACGACCACCGTGATCGGGCTGACGATCTACACCCTCGTCGTCCTCCTGCGGAACACCGTCGAGGGCCTCGACGCCGTTCCCGCCCGTACCAAGGAGGCCGCCAAGGCGATGGGCACCCGTCCGCTGCGGACCCTGTTCACCGTCGAACTCCCGCTCGCGCTGCCCGTGATCATGGCCGGAGTGCGGATCGCCACCGTCATGTCCATCTCGCTGGTCAGCGTCGCCACCTACATCGGCGACGGCGGCCTCGGCCAGCTCTTCACCGACGGCTTCCAGCGCAACTTCCCGACCCCCGTGGTCGCCGGAGTGGTCCTCACCCTCCTCCTCGCGCTGATCGCGGACGCGCTGCTCGTCGCCGTGCAGTACGTCCTCACCCCCTGGACCAGGAAGGGCAGGGCCTGAGATGTACGAGCTCTTCAAGGACCTCGGCTCCTGGCTGACCAGCGGCGCCCAGTGGTCCGGCAGCGACGGAATCGCCCACCGGCTCGTCGAGCACCTCCAGTACTCACTGCTCGCGACGCTCATCGCCGCCGTCATCGCCCTGCCGGTCGGTCTGCTGATCGGGCACACCGGACGCGGCGCGTTCCTCGCCATCAACCTCTCGTCGTTCGGTCGGGCCCTGCCCACCGTCGGCCTCGTCGTGCTGGTCTTCCTCGCCAGCGGCCTGTCCATGACGCCGGTGTACGTGGCGCTGGTCGCCCTCGCGATCCCGTCCATCGTCACCAACACCTACGCCGGCATGTCCGCGGTCGACCCCGAGGTCCGGGACGCCGCCCGCGGCCAGGGCATGCGCGGCCACCAGGTGCTGCTCCAGGTGGAGGTCCCGCTGGCGATGCCGCTGATCATGACGGGACTGCGGCTCGCCCTGATCCAGGTCGTGGCCACGGCCACCATCGCCGCGTACGTCAGCTTCGGCGGACTGGGCCGCTACGTCTTCGACGGCCTCGCCCAGCGCGACCTCGTCCAGGTGCTCGGCGGAGCCGTCCTCGTCGCGGTCGTCGCCGTCGTGCTCGATCTGGCGCTCGCCGGCCTCCAGCGCGTCCTCTTCAGCAACCGCCCCGCATAAGGACTTCCCATGAACCGACGCACCCTGCTCGGCAGTCTGCTGGCCGCCGCATCCGTCCCCGCGCTCGCGTCGTGCAGCAGCGGCATCACCTCGCTCGAAGGTGAGGGCGGCTCGCTGTCCGGCGGCGGCTCCAGCAAGGACGGTGTCACCATCGGCACCGCCAACTTCACCGAGAACCAGATACTCGGCTTCCTGTACGCCGCCGCCCTGAAGGCGGCCGGTGTGAAGGCGACCGTCCGCCCCAACCTCGGCACCCGCGAGATCCTCATCCCCGCGCTGCGCGGCGGCGACATCGATCTGCTGCCCGAGTACCAGGGCGCCCTGCTGCACTACCTCGACCCCAAGGCCACGGCCACCGAGGAGGGCGAGATGCAGAACGCGCTCGCCGTCGCCCTCCCCCAGGGCCTCCAGATCCTCCCGTACGGACTGGCCGAGGACTCCGACGCCTTCGCCGTCACCAGCGAGACGGCACGGAAGTACGGGCTCCGGTCCCTCGGCGACCTCGCCAGGAAGAACGGCGAACTCGTCATCGGCGCGGCCCCCGAGGTCAAGAAGCGGGTCGTCGGCGTCGTCGGTCTGAAGGACATGTACGGCGTGGAGTTCAAGGAGTTCAAGTCCCTGGACTCCTCCGGGCCGCTGGTCAAGGGCGCGCTGAAGAAGGGGGATGTCGACGTCGCCAACCTCTTCACCACGGACACCGACATCAAGGCCGAGGGCTGGGTCGTGCTCTCCGACCCCAAGAACCTGATTCCCGGTCAGCACGTCGTCCCGCTGATCGCCGACCGCAAGGCGGACTCGCGCGTACGCAAGGCACTGGCCCGGCTCGGCGCCGTCCTGACGACCGAGCAGCTCACCGAGCTCAACCGGCTGGTGGACAAGGACAAGAAGGACCCGGAGGACGTCGCGAACGACTGGGCCCGACAGCACGGAATCACGAAGAAGGGCAGCTGAACCATGGCAGGCCTCGTCGAAGTACGGTCCATCGACGTCGTTCCCGACAGTGAGCGGCACGGCACCGCCTTCTCCCAGTTCACTCTCTGGCTCGGCGCGAATCTCCAGATCACCGCCGTGGTCACGGGCGCGCTCGCCGTCGTCTTCGGGGGCGGCCCCTTCTGGTCGGTCGTCGGCCTCGCGGTGGGCAATCTGCTCGGCGGCGCGGTGATGGCCCTGCACTCGGCGCAGGGACCGAAGCTCGGCCTGCCGCAGATGATCCAGTCACGGGCGCAGTTCGGCGTGAAGGGCGCGATCATCCCGCTGCTGCTGGTGATCGTGATGTACGTCGGCTTCTTCGCCAGCGGCAGCGTGCTGGCCGGCCAGGCGGTCGGCGAGCTCACGCATCTCGGCGAGACGCCCGGCATCGTGATCTTCGCGCTGGTGACCGCGGTGACGGCGGCGATCGGCTACCGCGTCATCCATGTCCTCGGCCGGGTCGCGAGCGTCGTGTGCGCGCTCGCCTTCGTCTACCTCGGCATCCGGCTGCTGGACCGGATCGACCTCGGCACGGTGCTGGCCGACCGGGCCTTCGACCTGCCGATGTTCCTGCTGGCGGTCTCGCTCTCGGCGTCCTGGCAGCTGGCCTTCGGCCCGTACGTGGCCGACTACTCCCGCTATCTGCCGCGGCACACCAGCGCCCGCGCCACGTTCTGGTGGACGCTGTCCGGCTCGGCCATCGGTTCGCAGTGGTCGATGATCTTCGGCGTGCTGGTCGCCGCGACCGCCGGGGACGCCTTCCTCGGAGGCCAGGTCAGCTATGTGGTGGCCCTCGGCGGCACCGGCCTGATCGCCTCGTTCCTGTACTTCGTCATCGCGCTCGGCAAGCTGACGATCAATGTGCTCAACACCTACGGCGGCTTCATGTCGATGGTGACCAGCATCAGCGGTTTCCGCGGCCAGAGGACGCTGTCACCGCGCGGCCGGGCGCTCTACATCGCGGCCATCATGATCGCCGGCACGGTCGTCGCCCTGCTCGGCAAGGACAGCTTCCTCACCTCGTTCAAGGACTTCCTGCTCTTCCTGCTGACCTTCTTCACCCCTTGGTCGGCGATCAACCTGGTCGACTACTACCTGATCTCGCGCGAGCGCTACGACATCCCGGCGCTCGCCGATCCGCACGGCCGCTACGGCGCCTGGCGCGCGGACGCCCTCGCCGTGTACGGGGTGGGCCTGCTGGCCCAACTGCCGTTCCTCGTCACGCACTTCTACACCGGCCCGCTGGTGGAGCCGCTGGGCGGTGCGGACATCTCCTGGATGGTGGGGCTCGTCGTGCCGGCGCTGCTGTACTGGCTGATCGCCCGCCGCCGTACCGCGCACATCCCGGAGCGGACGATCCTCGCCCCCGGGGCAACCCCGACGGAAAACAGTGGGGCTACCCCCACTGACGCGACGGCCGGGCGCCCGTAGCGTGAACGGTTATGGAAGCCCGCGACCCTGAGCTCGAGAAAGAGCTCGACGCCACCCTGCACGCCCGCCGTGAGCTGGGCGAAGAATACGATTCAGCGCTCGTCGAATCCTTCCTGGAGAAGGTCGAACAGCGCCTGGACGGCACGGTGGACCGCCGTGTGCGCCGGCAGCTCGCCGAGCAGCAGATGGTGGTCGCCCGCGGCACCCGGCCGCCGCAGCAGCCCGCCGACCCGAACTTCGGCGAGCGCTTCGGCTTCGGGATCATCTCGATGATCCTCGCGATCCCGCTCTCGGCGATCGGTGTCGTCAACGCCGATCTGCCGGGGCTGATCGTCGCCTGGGGCGGCATCGTCGGCGTCAACGCCGTCCATGCCGCCAAGGGCTGGCCGTGGCTGCGGCACAAGGCCCCGGAGAAGACCTCCGACTGGGAGGGCTGAGGCCCGGCGATCGTGTGAGTCCGGGCCACGGCCTCACGGCCGGCGCGAGCGCGATGTTCCCCGCCAGGTCTTCCTGGACCCGGCCGCGCGGGAGATGTACACGGACCGGGAGGCGGTGGCCGCCGAGGTGGTCGGCTGTCTGCGCCTCGACGCCGGCCGCCATCCCGACGACGGCGAACTCGGCGCGCTGATCGGCGAGTTGTCGGTGAAGAGCGAGCACTTCCGGCGGCTGTGGGCGGACCACGAGGTCTAGGAGAAGACCCACGGCGTCAAGCGCATCTCGCAGCCGACGGCGGGCGGGCTGACGCTGCCGTACGAGACGCCCACGCTGCCGGGCGACCCGGACCAGCCGCTCGTGGTCTGCACACCGGAGCCTGGCTCCCCCACGGCGGAGCGTCTGTCGGTGCCGAGCTGGACGGCTTCCTCGCCGCGCGAGTGAGCCCGGTCGCCGGTCGACACACCGGCGCCCGGGAAGCCTGTGCCACGCGGGCGCCGGGGAAGAGTGTGCGCGGGGACCGCCTCACCCCCGGCAGGGCCGGGGGGCGGGACGACGACGGTCCCCGCGTGGGACACGGTCCCGGGTCAGGGCCGGTCGCCGCGTCCGGGGCGTCTGGGAGTCCGGGAGCCGCTCCGGAGTTCTTCGACGCCGCCTGTGCGCCGGCCTGGTTCCCTGCCCGGGAACCCTGCCGACACCCATGACTGTGACGGACGCGTGTTAAGCGGGTGCTGCGCGTACGTGACGTGCGCGTACCGTTTGCGCGAAGCCCCTTCCCCGCGCTACTACTTGCCGCCGCCGGCGAGGAAGGCCAGCAGGTCCTGACGGCTCACCACGCCCATCGGCTTGCCCTCGACCAGCACGATCGCGGCGTCCGCGGCTCCGAGCACGGTCATCAGGTCGCCGACCGGCTCGCCCGAGCCGACCTGCGGCAGCGGGTCGCTCATGTGCTTCTCCAGCGGGTCGCTCAGCGCGGCACGCTGGGTGAACAGCGCGGCCAGTAGCTCGCGCTCCACGACCGAGCCGATGACCTCGGCGGCCATCACGTCGGGGTGGCCCGCGCCCGGCTTCACGATCGGCATCTGCGACACGCCGTACTCGCGCAGCACCTCGATGGCCTCGCCGACGGTCTCCTCCGGGTGCATGTGCACCAGGCTGGGGATCTTGCCGCCTTCCTTGTGCCGCAGCACGTCGGCGACGCGCGCGGCGTGGCCGGCCTCCTCCAGGAAGCCGTAGTCGGCCATCCACTCGTCGTTGAAGATCTTGGAGAGATAGCCGCGGCCGCTGTCCGGCAGCAGGACGACCACCACGTCGTCGGGGCCGAGACCCTCCGCGACGCGCAGCGCGGCGACGACCGCCATGCCGCAGGAGCCGCCGACGAGCAGGCCCTCCTCCTTGGCGAGACGGCGGGTCATCTGGAAGGAGTCCTTGTCGGACACGGCGACGATCTCGTCGGTCACGGTCCGGTCGTACGCCGTCGGCCAGAAGTCCTCACCGACGCCCTCCGTCAGATACGGACGCCCGGAGCCGCCCGAGTAGACCGAGCCCTCGGGGTCCGCACCGATGATCCGCACACCGTTGTCGCTGACCTCCTTGAGGTAGCGGCCGGTGCCCGAGATGGTGCCGCCGGTGCCGACGCCCGCGACGAAATGGGTGATCTTCCCGTCCGTCTGGTCCCAGAGCTCGGGACCGGTCGTCTCGTAGTGCGAGCGCGGGTTGTTCGGGTTGGAGTACTGGTCCGGCTTCCACGCACCCGGCGTCTCCTGCACCAGACGGTCGGAGACGTTGTAGTACGAGTCGGGGTGCTCGGGGTCGACCGCGGTGGGGCAGACCACCACCTCGGCACCGTACGCACGGAGCACGTTGATCTTGTCCGTGGACACCTTGTCCGGGCAGACGAAGATGCACTTGTAGCCCTTCTGCTGGGCCACGATCGCCAGGCCGACACCCGTGTTGCCACTGGTCGGCTCCACGATCGTGCCGCCGGGCTGCAGTGCTCCGCTCTCCTCGGCCGCCTCGATCATGCGCACGGCGATGCGGTCCTTCACCGAACCGCCCGGGTTGAAGTACTCGACCTTGGCCAGGACCGTCGCCTGGATGCCCGCGGTCACGCTGTTCAGCTTCACCAGCGGGGTATTGCCGACAAGACTGATCATCGAGTCATGGATGCGCACAATGTTCTCCGGGATCTCCGTAGTGATGCGGCCAGGGTATGCGGACCGGCGCGGGATTGGGCGACGGCCGCTACGGGGCAGTTAGCTGATGACAGGCGACGAGGAGAGGAGGTGGCTCGGTGTCGAGGGCGAGGGTGGCACGGCGGATCGCCGCAGGCGCGGCGTACGGCGGAGGCAGCATCGGTCTGCTCGGAGCGGCGGCCGTGGGAGTCGTGCTCGCGGAGGTCCAGCTGGCCAAGCGCTCGGTGGGCGGGGGCATCGCCCCGATGCCCCCGCGCGGCGACGGGCTGTACGGGCTGGCTTTCGGGCACAACGATCCGCTGCTCCTCGGCGTGCTGGGCGACTCCACAGCGGCCGGCCAGGGGGTGCGCCGGGCGGGCCAGACCCCGGGGGCGCTGCTCGCGTCCGGGCTGGCGGCGGTGGCCGAGCGTCCCGTGGAGGTGTGCAATGTCGCACTGCCGGGTGCCCAGTCGGACGATCTGGACCGTCAGGTCACGGTGCTGCTGGAGGACAGGTCCCGGCTGCCGGACGTCTGCGTGATCATGATCGGCGCCAATGACGTCACCCACCGGATGCCGCCCACCGAGTCCGTCCGCCATCTGTCCTCCGCGGTGCGGAGACTGCGTACGGCAGGGGCGGAGGTGGTGGTCGGCACGTGCCCGGATCTCGGCACCATCGAGCCGGTCTACCAGCCGCTGCGCTGGCTGGCCCGCAGGGTCTCGCGCCAGCTGGCGGCCGCGCAGACCATCGTGGTGGTGGAGCAGGGCGGGCGCACGGTGTCGCTGGGCGACCTGCTGGGCCCGGAGTTCGCCGCCAACCCGCGCGAGATGTTCGGCGCGGACAACTACCACCCCTCGGCGGAGGGCTACGCGACGGCGGCGATGGCGATGCTCCCGACGCTGGGCGCGGTGCTGGGCGTGTGGCCGGAGTCGGACCGCCCGGAGGCGGACCGCGACGAGGGCATGCTCCCGGTGGCGAAGGCCGCGGCGACGGCGGCCAAGGAGGCGGGTACCGAGGTCACGGGCGCGCGCGGGCCCTGGGCTCTGCTCAAGCACCGCAGGCGCCGGCGGCTGCCGTCCACGTCCACGGCGGCGGAACCGAGCCCGTCGCCGTCTCAGGCGCGGCAGTAGGACGTACGGGTCCGGCCGGCCGCACCCCTGCCGAAAAAGTGAGCGCTCGCTTAGAATTGAGGCGACCGTCACACCGGCGTACCCGTGACCCGGCCCGTACCTCCTAGTAACTTCCAGACAGTCCGCCCACCAGCACTCCTCCTGGAGCCGTGATGCCCGAAGCCGTCATCGTTTCCGCCGCCCGCTCCCCCATCGGACGGGCCTTCAAGGGCTCGCTCAAGGATCTGCGGCCGGACGACCTCACCGCGACGATCATCCAGACCGCGCTGGCCAAGGTGCCCGAGCTGGACCCCCGGGACATCGACGACCTGATGCTCGGCTGCGGTCTGCCCGGCGGCGAGCAGGGCCACAACCTGGGTCGCATCATCGCCGTGCAGATGGGGATGGACCACCTCCCCGGCTGCACCGTCACCCGTTACTGTTCGTCGTCCCTCCAGACCTCGCGCATGGCGCTGCACGCCATCAAGGCCGGCGAGGGCGACGTCTTCATCTCGGCCGGCGTCGAGATGGTGTCCCGTTTCGTCAAGGGCAACTCCGACAGCCTGCCGGACACGCACAACCCGCTGTTCGCCGAGGCCGAGGCCCGTACCGCCTCCGTCGCCGAGAAGGGCGCCGCGGACTGGCACGACCCCCGCGAGGACGGTCTCGTCCCGGACGCGTACATCGCCATGGGCCAGACGGCCGAGAACCTGGCGCGCCTCAAGGGCGTGACCCGTCAGGACATGGACGAGTTCGGTGTCCGGTCCCAGAACCTCGCCGAGGAAGCCATCAAGAAGGGCTTCTGGGAGCGTGAGATCACCCCGGTCACCACGCCCGACGGCACGGTCGTCAGCACGGACGACGGTCCGCGCGCGGGTGTCACGCTGGAGGGCGTCGAGGGCCTCAAGCCCGTCTTCCGCCCCGACGGCATGGTCACCGCGGGCAACTGCTGCCCGCTGAACGACGGCGCCGCGGCCCTGGTCATCATGAGCGACACCAAGGCCCGCGAGCTGGGCCTGACCCCGCTGGCGCGGATCGTCTCCACCGGTGTCTCCGGCCTGTCCCCCGAGATCATGGGCTACGGCCCGGTCGAGGCGTCCAACCAGGCTCTGAAGCGGGCCGGCTTGACCGCCGGGGACATCGACCTGGTCGAGATCAACGAGGCGTTCGCCGCGCAGGTCATCCCGTCGTACCGGGACCTGGGCATCCCGCTGGACAAGGTCAACGTCAACGGCGGCGCGATCGCGGTCGGCCACCCCTTCGGCATGACGGGCGCGCGCATCACGGGCACGCTGATCAACAGCCTCCAGTTCCACGACAAGCAGTTCGGCCTGGAGACGATGTGCGTGGGCGGCGGCCAGGGCATGGCGATGGTCATCGAGCGGCTGAGCTGAGCGGCAGCGGAGGGTAGGGGTCGCCCGAGGGACGAGGGCGGCACCTGCCCGCAGCGGAGGCGAAGCTCAGCGCGACCACAAGAACAGTGCGGCTGAGCTGAGCCGCAGCGGAGGGGTCGCCCGAGGCACCAGGGGCGGCCCTTGTCCGTAGCCCCGCGCAGCCCAGGCGGATGAGCCTCTGGACAGGTTTTCGGGCTCCTCGGAGCTCAAGTCGTGACCGAAACTCCCCCAGGATGTGACCTATCTCCTGGGGGAGCATCATTTCCCCAGGTCACAGTGGTTATCCCGCTAAACACCAGGCCCAAAGTCCTGTCCATTTCGTGACGTAATGCACTGACAGGGGGCGCGGGCTCCCCCCAAGCTGAGGTAGGAAGTCGGGGGTATCGATGGAACCGGGAGTATGTCAGTGAGCGCCATGTCTTTTGCCCTGCTGCTGACCACGGCCGCCGCGACGGCTGTGGGCGCCGCAGCCCTGCACGCCGCCCACGGGCTCCGCAAGCAGGTCACCGCCCTGCGCAGCGAGCTGGCCGAGGTGCACGGCACCGGGCCGAAGGTCTCCGTGCCGCAGGCCCGCCCCACCCCCGCCGCCGAGATACGCGAGGCCGTCGCCGAGGCCCTGGCCGAGGAGCGGGAACGCGAGCTCGCCGAGGCGCGCGCCTTCTGGGCCGCGCAGGAGTCCCGCGACGCCGCGGACGCCTCCCCGCGTCTCATCGGCGAGGCCCCCGTGACCCTGCTGGGCGGTCTGGTGGCTCCCGGTGAGGAGCTCCCGTTCTACGTCCCGCGCCAGTCGGACTTCGTGGGCCTGGAGGCCATGGACTTCGAGGCCGTCGAGGCGTTCGACGACATGGCGGACCTCCCCGAGGTCACCGAGTTCGCCGAGGACTCCCCCGAGCTGGCCGCGGCCCGCCGCCGCCACCCCTCGCACCCGGACTTCGTCCCGGTGCAGACGCCGGTCGTCACCGACCACGAGCGCACGGTCTCCCGGCTCGAAGAGCTGTCCGGGAACCGCACCGAGCTCGCCGACGTCCGGCCCGGCCCGCTCGGCACGCTCGACGTGTACGTCTTCGCCGACGGCACCACGCTCTGCATGACCCCGGGCCACCGCGAGACCGCTGAGCGCCTTGCCGAGGCCCTGCGGACCGGCGACACCCCGGTCCTCCTCGGCGGCTCCAGCATCTCGGGGGCGTACGCCCTCACGTTCGAGTGCGGCGAGGAGACGGTCTACATCCTGGCCGACCGCGTCATCGCCTCTCTCTGAGGATCCCCAGGGGCCTTCGCGGGCCCCTTCCGGGTCCCGCCCGGCGGGTCTCCCCCCGGAGCCCCCTCAGCGGTCCCCCAGGACCACAGCACGGCCCGCCGGCCCGGACCTACAGCCCGGCCCGCCCCTCGGCCGACCGGACCAGACTCACGGCCTCGTCCACCTCCGCCACGGAACGGGACGGGGCCGTCCGCAGCGCTTCGGCCAAATCCGTACCGGCCACCATCAGTTGATCCGCAACTGCGAAGATGCCCGCGTCCGGCATGATCGAAGGCTCCGTTCCCGGGGCCTCGATGCGCTGGGCCAGCCGCGCCAACTCCCTGGCCAGGTCCAGCCCTTCAGCCGCGGCACCCCGCTGCAGACGGCTCTGCGGAGCGGCCCGCAGACGGTCGGCGAAGCGGTCCACGGCGTCGGTCAGCTCACTCGTATCCAGCACGGTTCGACCCTATGTGCACCCCACGGACTGTTGCCAATACGCGAACACTCAGGCACGGTGGCGTGAAGGAGCACACGCGCAACGCGTCCGGAGGCGCCGATGTCCCAAGTCTTCTCCGAAGAGACCCATCGAAATCTGCTCTCCCGAATCCCTCATTGCACCGGTCGTGAGATCTCCGACTGGCTCCGCGCCGTCGACGAAGGCCCCTCCCTCTTCCGCTTCGAGGAGAAGGTGAGCTGGCTCCGGAGCGAACACAACCTCGCATACGGGCATGCCAAAGCGATCATCCACGAGTACGACCTGAGGCGCGCCGCGCGCAAACTGCTCTAGGTCTCGACGCCGAAGGGCCCGCAGGCAATGCCTGCGGGCCCTTCGTCATTGCGTGGTCGGCTAGTCGTTGCCCTGAAGGATCGACAGGAGACGCAGCATCTCCAGGTAGATCCACACCAGGGTCAGGGTGAGGCCGAAGGCCGCCAGCCACGACTCCTCGCGCGGAGCGCCGTACGTCACACCGTCCTCGACCTGCTTGAAGTCGAGGGCGAGGAAGCAGGCACCGAGGATGATGCCGATCACACCGAACAGGATGCCGAGACCGCCGCTGCGGAAGCCGAGGCCGTCACCGCCGCCGAAGACGGAGAACAGCAGGTTGGCCACCATCAGCAGCAGGAAGCCCATGGCGGCCGCCATCACGAAGCCGTAGAAACGGCGCGTGACGCGGATCCAGCGCATCTTGTAGGCGAAGAGGACACCGGCGAAGACACACATGGTGCCGAGGACGGCCTGGACCACCACACCGGGGCTGATGTAGGTGCTGACCGCGCTGGAGATGACTCCGAGGAAGACACCCTCGAACGCGGCGTAGGCCAGGATGAGCGCCGGTACCGGCTTGCGCTTGAAGGCCTGGACGAGCGACAGGACGAGAGCCACGAGGGCCGCGCCGATCGCGATGCCGTACGACTTGCCGATGTTGGCCTCGTCGACCGGCAGCAGGACCCAGGAGAGAACGGCGGTGATCACGACGGTGCCGAGCGTCATCGCGGTGCGCGAGACGACATCGTCGATGGTCATCACATCGGCGCGGGCGGGCGCCTGCGGTCCGGCACCGGTCTGGGTGTCGGCCGGGGCGTACGGGTTGGTCGCGTACGGGTTGCCGGTGCCCTGGGCGTAGGGGTTGTTTCCTACGGCGGGGCCCCCGGCCTGCGGCTGCTGCGCGTTGAAGCCGGCGTAGCCGCTGTCACGGCTGAACCCCCGTCGCGAGAAGACCGGGTTGCTGCTCCTCATCTCACTCCTTCATGGCCGCCCAGCGCGGCCTTGAAGTCAAGAGTAATGCGCGAGCAAAAGAAGCACCCTAGTGCTCGGGGAGGATCTTTCCACGATCGTGACCGGCCGGGGTCCGACGGCCGGTGTCCCCGTGACGTCCGACACTTGGGTTTTCAACGATTTTGAGGGGGTAACCGGGCGTACGAGGTGCCCGGAGCCGGACTTGAACCGGCACGCCCGCGAAGGGCAGCGAGGTTTAAGCTCGCCGTGTCTGCATTCCACCATCCGGGCCAGGTGCGCGGCTCCGCGTAAGCACAGGAGCCTATCCGGGTAGATCGACGTGCCCGGCCGGCCGTGGCCCGATGTTGTCTTATTTTATTGCCGCCTGAGGGTGCGTCAGCCCAGGTCAGATGGCATGCCGGGGCAGCCGGCCCGACAGGTGGGCGCCACCGCACCCCCATGGGATTGACGGAAACTCGCCGCCTCGGCCCGCCCGTCGGCGGCCCCTCCCGCCGGCCCGCGCCACCGGCCCCCTCTCAGGGGCACCGTCATACCAAAGGAGGAGGAGCGGGGTGCGTGGTCCGACCCAAGAGGGCCCCGGGAACGGGCACGGGGACTGACGATCCGCGGCCGCGGGGCAGACACGATGGGAGGGTCCCCGATGCTCACCCCATGTGACAGGAGCCCTCCTCGTGACCACCACGCCCATCGCTCACCGCGCCACCGCCGTGGCCGCCCGCGCCACGGAACTGTCCAAGGTGTACGGCCAGGGCGAGACCCAGGTGGTCGCGCTCGACCGGGTCACCGTCGACTTCCAGCAGGCGCAGTTCACCGCGATCATGGGCCCCTCGGGCTCCGGCAAGTCCACGCTGATGCACTGCGTGGCCGGCCTCGACACCTTCAGCTCCGGGTCCGTGCGCATCGGCGAGACCGAACTCGGCACGCTCAAGGACAAGCAGCTCACCCAGCTTCGCCGCGACAAGATCGGCTTCATCTTCCAGGCGTTCAACCTGCTCCCGACGTTGACCGCCCTGGAGAACATCACGCTCCCCATGGACATCGCGGGCCGCAAGCCGGACAAGAAGTGGCTCCAGAACGTCATCGACATGGTGGGCCTGCACGACCGCCTCGGTCACCGCCCGACCCAGCTCTCCGGCGGTCAGCAGCAGCGCGTCGCCGTCGCCCGCGCCCTGGCCTCCCAGCCGGAGATCATCTTCGGTGACGAGCCGACCGGAAACCTGGACTCCCGCTCCGGCGCCGAGGTGCTGGGCTTCCTGCGCAACTCCGTACGCGAGCTCGGCCAGACCGTCGTGATGGTCACCCACGACCCGGTGGCCGCCTCCTACGCCGACCGGGTGATCTTCCTCGCGGACGGCCGGATCGTCGACGAGATGATCCACCCCTCCGCGGACGGCGTCCTCGACCGCATGAAGGAATTCGACGCCAAGGGCCGGACCAGCTGACCACCCGCCGATCCGTCGACCTCCGGCTCTCACCACAGGACTGACACAGACATGTTCCGTACCGCCCTGCGCAATGTGCTTGCGCACAAGGCCAGACTGCTGATGACCGTGCTCGCCGTCATGCTCGGCGTGGCCTTCGTCTCCGGCACCCTGGTCTTCACCGACACCCTCGGCAACGCCTACCGCAACCAGTCGGCCAAGAGCTACGACGACGTCGCCGTCGCCGTGACCACGTACGGCGGGCAGGACGACGGCAAGAAGTCCGGCGTCGACACCGCGACCCTGGAGAAGATCCGCGCTCTGGACGGGGTCGCCGAGGCCACCGGGCGGGTCTCCGGCTTCGCCGGGGTCGCCGATCAGGACGGCAAGCTGATCGGCAACGGCTGGTCCAACACCGGGGCGAACTACAGCCCGGGCAAGAACGGCAAGGATGCCGCGTACGCCTTCACCGACGGCTCGGGCCCGGTGAAGAACGACCAGATCGCGCTCGACAAGGACTCCGCGGCCAAGGGCAAGTACGAGGTCGGCGACACCGTACGGGTCGCCACCAACGGGCCGGTGAAGGAGTACACCCTCGCCGGTGTCTTCACCACCGAGGACGGCGCCGTGAACGCGGGCGGCAGCCTCGTGCTGTTCGACACTGCCGTGGCGCAGAAGCTGTACCTCCAGCCCGGGTACTTCAAGGACGTCACGATCGCCGCCGAGCCGGGCGCGTCCGACGCGAAGCTCCTCGACGCCGTCCAGCCGCTGCTGCCGAAGGACTCCGAGGCACAGACCGGCAGCGAGCTCGCCGACAAGCAGGCGAAGGACATCGAGTCCGGGCTGAGCAATCTCAACACGATGCTGCTGGCCTTCGCCGCCATCGCCCTGTTCGTCGGCGTCTTCCTGATCGCCAACACCTTCACCATGCTGGTCGCCCAGCGCACCAAGGAACTCGCCCTGCTGCGGGCCGTCGGCGCCTCCCGCCGGCAGGTCAAGCGCTCGGTGATCCTGGAAGCCCTGGTCGTCGGCGTGATCGCCTCCGTCGTCGGTTTCGCGCTCGGCATCGGACTGGCCACCGGACTGCGTTCCGCGATGGGCTCGTTCGGCGCCAAGGTCCCGGCCGGACCGCTGATCGTCTCCCCCACCGCGGTGCTCTCCGCCCTCGGCGTCGGTGTCCTGATCACCGTCCTCGCCGCCTGGCTGCCCGCCCGCCGGGCCGCGAAGATCCCGCCGGTGGCGGCCATGGGCAGCGCCCATCTGCCCGCCAGCACCAAGTCGCTGGTCGTGCGCAACACCCTCGGCAGCATCATCACGCTGGGCGGCGCCGCGGCCATCTTCGGCGGCGCGGCCGTCGGCAAGGACACCGGCCGCATGCTCATCGGTGCCGGTGCCTTCCTGGCGCTGATCGGCATCATCGTGCTGATCCCGCTGCTGTCCCGCCCGGTCATCGCACTCGCCAAGCCGGTGCTGCACCGTGTGTTCGGGGTGTCCGGCAAGCTCGCCGGCAAGAACGCGGTGCGCAACCCGCGCCGTACCGGAGCCACCGCCTCGGCGCTGGCGATCGGGCTCACGCTGGTCACCGGCCTCACCGTCATCGGTGTCACGCTGGGCCAGGCCATCGACAAGATGACCACCGACAACATCCGCGCCGACTACATGGTCACCATGGCGGGCGGCGGTGCCCTCGACAAGTCGGCGCTGACCGCGCTGGAGAAGGCCGACGGCGTCACCGCGGTCTCCCCGCAGCAGGCCACGTCGGTGAAGGTCAAGGGCACCTACCACTCCGCCTCCGCGGTCACCCCCGGCGACGTGCAGCAGGTCTTCGACCTGAAGCTCCTCTCCGGTTCCCTGGACACCCTCGGCAAGGGCGGGATCGCCGTCGCCGAGAAGACCGCGAAGTCCAACGGCTGGAAGGCCGGCGACAAGCTTCCCGTGACGGTCGGCGACGACCAGGAGGGCGGCAAGTCGGCGACGAAGACGATGACGGTCGGCGCGATCTACGAGGACAACGAGTTCCTCTCGCCGGTCGTGGTGCCGACCTCGCTGGTCGCGCCCTTCGAGCCCAAGCCGTACATCCCCGAGATCTGGGTGAAGACGGACGGCGGCGCGAGCAAGGCCAACGAGCAGGCGCTCGTGGACGCGCTCGGTGACAACCCGGCGATGAGCGTCATGGACCGTCAGGACATCCGCAACATGTTCGGCGGAATGATCAACACGATGCTGAACATCATGTACGGGCTGCTCGCCATGGCTCTGCTCATCGCGGTGCTCGGCGTCGTCAACACCCTCGCGATGTCCGTCTTCGAACGCCAGCAGGAGATCGGCATGCTGCGGGCGATCGGCCTGGACCGCGGCAAGGTCAAGCGCATGATCCGCCTGGAGGCGGTGGTCATCTCGCTGTTCGGCGCGGTGATCGGCGTCGGCCTCGGTACGTTCCTGGCCTGGGCGATCGGCGAGACGATCCGCTCCAGCATCCCGAACTACGCACTGGTCCTGCCGTGGGAGCGGATCGGCATCTTCCTGCTGCTGGCCGGAGTCGTCGGTGTGCTGGCCTCGCTGTGGCCGGCCCGCAGCGCCGCGCGGCTGAACATGCTGACGGCGATCAAGACGGAGTAGCCGCCCGTCCGCACAAGGGCCCCGCGACCGAACCGGTCGCGGGGCCCTTCGCGTCTCCCGGTCAGCGCCAGTCGCGGGCGCGCAACGGCAGTCCCGAGTCACCGCTCGGCGGGGTCCGCACGGCCAGGACCTGGTTGACGCCGATCTTGCCGTGCTCGAAGGCGAGGGCGCAGGCGGCCATGTACAGCCGCCAGACGCGTGCCCGTCCGGGCGAGCTGTGGCGCACGGCGCGGCGCCAGTCCGCCTCCAGATTGGCCACCCAGCGGCGCAGGGTCAGGGCGTAGTGCTCGCGGATGGACTCGACGTCCCGTACCTCGAAACCGGCCAGCTCCAGGGTGGCGACGGTACGGCCGAGGGGGGCGAGCTCGCCGTCCGGGAACACGTACCGGTCGATGAACGGGTCGAGACGGTAGTCGGCCTCGTCGCGCTCCGGGCGGCGCGCGATCTGGTGGTTGAGCAGCCGCCCGCCGGGCCGCAGCAGGGTCAGAAGCTGCTCGGCGTACTCCAGGTAGCGGACCTGGCCGACGTGTTCGGCCATGCCGATCGACGCGACGGCGTCGAACGGACCGTCCCTGACGTCCCGGTAGTCCTGGACGCGGATCTCGATACGGTCGGTGAGGCCGGCCTCCGCGATGCGCTTGCGGGCGTAGGCGGCCTGCTCGCGGGAGAGGGTGACGCCGGTGACCTGGGCGCCGTACTCGCGGGCCGCGTGCATCGCCAGCGAACCCCAGCCGCAGCCCACGTCGAGCAGCCGGTCGCCCTGCTGGAGCGCCAGTTTGCGGCAGACGAGGTCGAGCTTGTCCCGCTGGGCCTCTTCGAGGGTGCCGCCGTCGCTCCAGTAGGCGCACGAGTAGACCATGGACGGCCCGAGGACCTGTTCGTAGAAGCCGTTGCCCACGTCGTAGTGGTGGCTGATGGCCTGTCTGTCCCGGCGCCTGGTGTGCAACGGGCCGCTGCGGCGGCGCACTTCCTCGGGCGGCGGGGGCGGCGGCGGCAGGGCGCCGCCGATCGAGAGCAGCGCGCGGGCGGCGGTGCGCAGACGCGGGTCACGCACGGGATGAACGGCGGGAGCGAGGTCCTCCTCGCGCTCCCAGATGATGCCGGAGAGGAGATCGAGAGCGGCGTAGAGGTCGCCCTCGACATCGATCTCCCCGGCCACCCAGGCGCGGGCCAGCCCGAGCTCGCCGGGCCGCCACAGCAGCCGCCGCAGAGCCCGCCGATGCCGTACGACGAGCACGGGCGCGCCCGGCGGCCCCGATTCCGATCCGTCCCAGGCCCGCACGCGGACCGGCAGCGGAAAACCGAGCAGTTCTTCGGCAACGGTGGTCAGCCGCAGTGCGGCGTCGGCCATGGCGAACACCTCCGTGACGGTGGGTCCCAGAAATCCACGTTTCCGAGAACAACCCGACCCTTGTGGGTGCTTCCCGTGACACGCAATGCCCAAGCAAAAGGTGCGGTCCGCACACCCATCAGGCCCCATCGGGCACGGTGTTCGAAGGAGGCGCACCCCCCGGAATCCCCCCGGACATGCCGGAGGGCCGCCCGCACCACGGATGGCGGACGGCCCTCAGGGACAGATGCCGCGTCAGGAAGCCTTGGCCTTCTCCGGGGCCGGCGCCGCCGCCGTCACCGCCGGAGCGGGCTTGGCCGCCTCGTAGAACTCCTCGCGCGGCGTCTCGATCGCGCCCAGGGACACGACCTCACGCTTGAGGAACATCGCCAGCGTCCAGTCGGCGAAGACACGGATCTTGCGGTTCCAGGTCGGCATCGCCATACCGTGGTAGCCACGGTGCATGTACCACGCCAGCCGGCCCTTGAGCTTGATCTTCACCTTGCCCATGACGATCATCGCGACGCCCTTGTGCAGGCCGAGCCCGGCGACCGCACCCTTGTTGGCGTGGCTGTACTCCTTCTGCGGGAAGCCCCGCATACCGGAGATGACGTTGTCACCGAGGATCTTCGCCTGACGCAGCGCGTGCTGTGCGTTCGGCGGGCACCAGGCGTTCTCCACGCCGGCCTTGCGGGCCGCCATGTCCGGCACCTGGGCGTTGTCGCCCGCGGCCCAGATGTAGTCGGTGCCCTGCACCTGGAGGGTGGTGGCGGTGTCGACGTGGCCGCGCGGGCCGAGCGGGAGGCCGTAGCGCGCGAGCGCCGGGTTCGGCTTCACACCGGCGGTCCACACGATGGTGTTGGAGTCGACCTCGAGGCCGTTCTTCAGCACGACGTGGCCGTCCACGCAGGAGTCCATCGACGTCGAGAGGTAGATCTCGATGCCGCGGCCCTCGAGGTGCTCCTTGCCGTACTTGCCCAGCTTCGGGCCGACCTCGGGAAGGATCTTGTCCGCCGCGTCGACGAGGATGAACCGCATGTCCTCGCGCTTGACGCTGGCGTAGTACTTGGACGCGTCCCGCGCCAGGTCCTCGACCTCACCGATGGTCTCCGCACCGGCGAAGCCGCCGCCCACGAAGACGAAGGTCAGCGCCCGGCGGCGGACCTCCTCGTCGGTGGTCGAGTCGGCCTTGTCGAGCTGCTCCAGCACGTGGTTGCGCAGGCCGATGGCCTCCTCGATGCCCTTCATGCCGATGCCCTGCTCGGCGAGGCCGGGGATCGGGAAGGTACGGGAGACCGCGCCGAGCGCGACGACCAGGTAGTCGAACGGCAGCTCGTACGCCTCGCCGACGAGCGGCGAGATCGTGGCGACCTTGCGGTCCTGGTCGATGGTCGTGACCCGCCCGGTGAGCACCTCGGCCTTGGGCAGGACGCGTCGCAGCGGGACGACGACATGCCGGGGCGAGATGCTGCCGGCGGCAGCTTCGGGAAGGAAGGGCTGGTACGTCATGTACGAGCGCGGGTCGACGACCGTGACGGTCGCCTCGCCGTAGCGCATCTTCTTCAGAATGCGCCGGGCTGCGTACAGGCCTACGTACCCACCGCCTACTACGAGGATCCGGGGACGCTCCGTGGTGCTCATGCCATCGAGTATCCACCCCCCTCGGAGGGGGTGCTCGTGAGCCCCTTCACAAGGAGTGGACCCACCTCTGCTACACTGCGCGGCCCACGTGATGGAGGTCATGATCCCGAAAGGGAACCACGCCCCCACGGAGACGTTGTTCACCCCCTGTGAGCTGCTCGCTTGAGCGGGCCCCGGGGTGAACAACCGTCGCGTCCCAGCCGCCCGGCAGTGGTCCGGAACGGCCGGGCGGGTGCCCGGCGGGCCCCTGTCAGGGGGCCTCGCCGACCATTCGGCCCCCTGAAGCGCCCATCAGGGACCATTTCCTTGTGAAGAACTTCACGAAGTTCGTTCGGCGGCGACGGACCAGGCGATCCCGTCCAGGATGTCGTGCTCGCTCACGACCACTTCCCGGGCCCCGATCCGCTCCATGACGGCGAGCAGGACAAGGGCTCCGGCGACGATGACGTCCACCCTCCCCGGGTGCATCACGGGGTTCGCCGCCCGCTCGTCGTGGGTGGATTCCAGGAGGCTGCGCGTCACCTCGGCGACCTTCTCGTAGGAGATCCGCGCATGGTGGATCGCCGTGGAGTCGTACGCGTCGAGGCCGAGCGCGATGCCCGCGACGGTGGTCACCGAACCGGCGAGACCGACGAGGGTGCCGGCGCCCCTCAGCGGGACGGTCAGCTCCGCGAGGTCGAGCGCCGCCTCGATGTCCGTCCTTATGGCGGCGACCTCGGCGGCGGCCGGCGGATCGCTGCGCACATGGCGTTCGGTCAGCCGTACGCAGCCGATGTCGACGGACCGGGCGGCCTCGACGGCATGCCGGCCGATGACGAACTCGGTGGACCCGCCACCGATGTCGACGACCAGGCGCTCCTCGTCACCGGCCAGCTCCTTGGTGGCGCCGGTGAAGGAGAACTCCGCCTCCTGGTCACCGGTGATCACCTCGGGCTCGACGCCCAGGATGTCGAGGACGCCCCGGACGAAGTCCTCCCGGTTCTCGGCGTCCCGGGAGGCGGAGGTGGCGACGAAGCGCACCTTCTGCGCGCCGTGCTCCTTGATGATGTCCGCGTACTCGCGGCAGGCCGCGAAGGTGCGCTCCAGCGCCTCGGGGGCGAGCCGGCCGGTGCGGTCGACGCCCTGGCCGAGACGGACGATGGTCATCCGGCGGTCGAGGTCGACGAGTTCGCCCGTGGCGGGGTCCGCGTCGGCGACGAGCAGCCGGATCGAGTTCGTGCCGCAGTCGACGGCGGCGACCCTCGTCATGCCGGGCCGCCCTCGTCGCCGCCGCCCGCCGCCGTGTCCGCCGTCGTGCCCGCGGCCGCCGTGTCCGGCTCGTCCGCGATCCCCGCGGAGACGCACGGGCCCTTGCGCCACCACTCCGGCAGCATCGCGATCGCCTCGTCGCCCAGCGGGTTGACCCCCGGGCCCGCCGCCAGCGAGTGGCCCACCAGGACGTGCAGGCACTTCACCCGGTCCGGCATACCGCCCGCGCTCGGGAAGTTCGCCAGGACCTCGATGGCGTCACGGCGCGCGATGTAGTCCTCGTGGGCCGCCCGGTAGGCCGCCGCCAGCTCCGGATCCGTGGCGAGCCTCTCGGTCATCTCCTTCATCACGCCGTTCGCCTCCAGCGTGCCGATCGCCGACGCCGCCCGCGGGCAGGTCAGGTAGTACAGCGTCGGGAACGGGGTGCCGTCCGGAAGCCGGGGCGCCGTCTCGACGACATCGGGCTGCCCGCAGGGACAGCGGTGCGCGATGGCGCGCAGTCCGCGCGGCGGACGCCCGAGCTGCTCCTTGAACGCGGCGATGTCCGCGTCGGTGGGCTCGGTCGGATCGGTGTGGGGAGGAGGGGTTTCCATGCCTGCCTTGGCTCTACGGTTCTACGGTTCTACTGGCGTGCGGTGCCGTCTACCGGCGGTCGGCGGTGTCGACGCCGTCCCAGACGTTGGAGTACCAGGGACGGTCGGCCGCCCCTTCCTCCGTGCGGCGCTTCTCCGCGACTTCGGGGTCGATCATGGTGTAGCCGGTCTCGCCCGGCATCACGTAGTGCAGATGCTCGCGGGCCAGCCGCTTGACGTACATGTCGTCCTGGAGGCGCGCCTTCTCGTCACGCAGCTCCTCGACCTGCTGCTCCGCCTCGGCCATCCGGCGCCTCTGCTCGGCCATGTCGGAACGCTGGGAGACGTACTGCCGCATCGGATAGGCGAGGGCGACGACGAGGGAACAGACGATCAGGGCGAGGAACGCCGCACGGCCGGTGAGCCGGGAGCGACGGGCCTGCCGCCGGGTCTGGGAGCGGTAGACACGAGCCGCGGTCTGCTCGCCGAGCAGCCGCAGCCTGGTCGCGGTGGAGAACCGATCCCGGTCCTTCGCGGCCATGTCCTGCCTCCCCTGTTACGTGCGCACGTCCCCGGACACGGTACGGGACCGCGGCCGGGGACGTGTGGACGACTTGCTAGCCCGCTGCGACCTAGCCCTTGAAGCGGGGGAAGGCGCTGCGGCCGGCGTACACCGCGGCGTCGTCGAGGATCTCCTCGATGCGCAGCAGCTGGTTGTACTTGGCGACGCGCTCGGAGCGGGCCGGGGCGCCGGTCTTGATCTGGCCGCAGTTGGTGGCGACGGCGAGGTCGGCGATGGTGACGTCCTCGGTCTCACCGGAGCGGTGGGACATCATGCACTTGAAGCCGTTGCGCTGGGCCAGCTCGACGGCGTCCAGGGTCTCGGTCAGCGAACCGATCTGGTTGACCTTGACCAGCAGGGCGTTGGCGGAGCCCTCCTCGATACCGCGGGCGAGGCGCTCGGGGTTGGTGACGAACAGGTCGTCGCCGACGATCTGGACCTTGCTGCCCAGCTTGTCGTGCAGGACCTTCCAGCCGGCCCAGTCGTCCTCGAACAGCGGGTCCTCGATGGAGACCAGCGGGTAGGAGGCGACGAGCTCCTCGTAGTACTCGGTCATCTCGGCGGCCGAGCGGGACTTGCCCTCGAACTCGTACGCGCCGTCCTTGTAGAACTCGGACGCGGCGACGTCGAGCGCGAGCGCGATGTCCTTGCCGGGGGCGTAGCCGGCTTCCTTGATGGCCTCGAGGATCAGGTCCAGGGCGGCGCGGTTGGAGTCGAGGTTCGGCGCGAAGCCGCCCTCGTCACCGAGACCGGTGGACAGGCCCTTGGTCTTCAGCACCTTCTTCAGGGTGTGGTAGACCTCGGCGCCCCAGCGCAGCGCCTCGGAGAAGGACTCCGCGCCGATCGGGGCGATCATGAACTCCTGGATGTCCACGTTGGAGTCGGCGTGCGAGCCGCCGTTGAGGATGTTCATCATCGGAACGGGCAGCAGGTGCGCGTTCGGGCCGCCCAGGTAACGGAAGAGCGGCAGGTCGGAGGCCTCGGAGGCGGCGTGGGCCACGGCGAGCGAAACGCCGAGGATGGCGTTGGCACCGAGCGAGGACTTGTCCGGGGTGGCGTCCAGGTCGAACATCGCCTGGTCGATCAGGCGCTGCTCGGTGGCGTCGTAGCCGACGAGCTCCGGGCCGATCTGCTCGATGACGGCGAGGACGGCCTTCTCGACACCCTTGCCCTGGTAGCGGTTCTGGTCACCGTCGCGGAGCTCGAGAGCCTCGAACGCACCGGTGGATGCGCCGGACGGAACTGCAGCACGACCCGTGCTGCCGTCGTCGAGGCCAACCTCGACCTCGACCGTGGGGTTGCCTCGGGAGTCCAGGATTTCCCGGGCTACGACGACGTCGATGGACGGCACGAGCATCTCCTTCTGGGATGTGACGCTTGGAGTGCAGGGTCTCATTGGCCTTGCGGCACGAGCCTAACCGGCGGCGGGGCATCAGCCGCCCGATGCCCGCCTCCTGGGACGAAAAAGGGCATGAACAGCGGGTGCTGGGGACAAAACGCCCCCAATCTACCCATGGGTAACAGAGAGAACCCCGGCCCGGCGCGTACGGGGGATGCGCTCCGGACCGGGGTGGTCTGTGTCCCGGGGCGGGCCGGCGCGGGTGCGCCGGCCCGGGTGGGTCAGCTCAGGTGGAGCTGCTGGCCCGGGTGGATCACGTCGGCGTCGGTGACGACGCCCTTGTTCAGGTCGAACAGCTTCTTCCAGCCGCCCTTGACCTTCTCGGCCTTGGCGATCTTGCTGAGCGTGTCACCGGCCTTGACCTTGTACTCGCCGTCGCCCTTCTTGAAGGACTTGGCGGCCGGCTTCGAGGACTTCGCCGGGGCGGGGGCCTCGGCGCGCTCGGAGCGGGTGGTCGGGGCCTCGGCACGCTGCTGCGGCTGGGCCTCCTGCGCGGAGCCGGCGTCGTTGGCGGCGTTGGACAGGTTCACGCCGCAGTTCGGCCATGCACCCTTGCCCTGGCCCGCGAGGACCTTCTCGGCTATCTGGATCTGCTGCGCCTTCGAGGCCTGGTCGGCGGTCGAGGCGAACTGGGTACCGCCGTACGCGGCCCAGGTGGAGGCGGAGAACTGCAGGCCGCCGTAGTACCCGTTACCCGTGTTGATCGACCAGTTGCCGCCGGCCTCGCACTGCGCGACCTGGTCCCACTCGGACGTGGTCGCGGCGGAGGCGGTGGTGGCGCCGAGCAGCGGGGCGGCGACGGCCGCACCGGTGACACCGGCGAGCGTGGCGATACGGGTGGCCTTGGACGGGCGACGGTGCTTGGCCTTGCCGGAAAACAGCATGGAACATCTCTCTCACCGACGCCTACGAGGTGAGCTGTCGGGTTCGGGCCAAGTGAGTTGCCCGGCCGCGCAGTCGTGCGCACGGCTCCACCCCAAGCCGGTACCCGCAGTTCATCTGCAACTGCCGGGGCCGGCGCTTACCTTGGTTCCCCCGCTCCTGCCTACGGCGCATACGCGTCGACTACTCCCCCCGACCGACGGCAGGATTCGGCGTGACGGTCAGCGGTGCCCGCGATGGCGAGCGGTTCAGACCGTAAACACAAGGCTCCCCGATGTTCAAAGACGAACATCGGGGAGAAAACGCCCATCCCGCCCCTCCGGAACCGTGCGTTCCTGCAGGTCGAGGGCGGAATGCCCCGTTCCGCCGGGCAAGATGGGCGAGTTGCGGCAAAGAGACCCTTGTCTCAGTTGCACGATTCGGACAAAGGCGCCTGTACTGCCCCTACTTCAGGCCGAGCTCCAGGCTCTGGCCAGGCAGGATCAGGTCGGGGTCGTCACCGACGGTCTGAGCATTCGCCTTGTAAAGGGAACTCCAGCCTCCGGGCAGCTTCTGCGCGGCCGCGATGGCCGACAGCGAGTCGCCGGGGCGGACGGTGTACGAACCGGGCGCGGCGTCCGTGTCGTTCGTCTCGGCCGGCTCGCCGGCCTCATCGGCCGCGCCCTCGCCGTCGCGTGCCGCATCGTCACCGCGCGAGGCGTGACGCCCCGCTTCGCGCTCATTGTCCGTATTGCCCGGCTCGGCCGTTCCGGTCGCCCCGGTCGCCCCGGTCGCCCCGGTCGACTCCGGCTCCGTCGGCTCGGCGGCGGGTTCACCGCGGTGCTTGCCGGTGGCGCTGCCGCTGTCACCGGTCCCGTTGTTGCCGATGCCCTGCGTCGGGGCCGGCGCGGGCTCGGCCGTCTCGGAGGGCGAGGCGGACTTCGAGGGCGCCAGCGAGGCGAGAGGGTTGTCGGACGTCGCGCCCTGCTCCGCGGGGGTCGAGGCGCCCGGGTCGACACCGGCGCCGGTGCCGTCCTGTGTCAGCCCCGCGATGCCCGCGCAGGTCGCCCACGCCTCGGGGCCCTGGGCCTCCAGGACCTTCTCGGCGACGGCTATCTGCTGGGAGCGGCTGGCGAGGTCGGCCCGGTCCGCGTAGTCCGTGCCGCCGAAGTCCTCCCACGTCTCCTGGGCGAACTGCAGACCGCCGTAGTAGCCGTTGTCCATGTCGGCACTCCACTGGCCGCCGCTCTCGCAGGCCGCGACGCGGTCCCAGGTGGCGGCGTCGGCGGCGGAGGCCGAACCCGCACCGAGAAGGGGGATCGCGATGGCCGATCCCGTCACCCCTGCCGCGACAACGATGGCCGGAGCCTGACGGGGACGACGGTGACGACCTTGGCCGGAAAGCATGCGGGTGCCCTTCGAGTGACTACAGATAACAACTGATGTCTTCTGAGACGACCGTGAAAGTAGCCGGATTCGATCGTGTGTCACAAGTCGATGCAGCGGAGATCACGTGAAAGTCACAGTCTTGACGGGTCGTCAGCTGCGTCCAGGTGTGAACTCAACGGGCAGGCTTCGCAATCCACGCATAATGAGACCCCCACGCCAGCGCAAATCGGCCGGATCGCCCGCAAGCCGCAAGTCCGGCATTCTCCGGAGCAGCGTGGCGATCGCGGTCTGTCCCTCCAGCCGGGCCAGCGGTGCGCCGAGGCAGTAGTGGATGCCGTGCCCGTAACCGAGGTGCTGGTTGTCGCGCCGGGAGAGGTCGAGCGCGTCGGGGTCCGTGAACCGCTCCGGGTCCCGGTCGGCGGCCGCGAGCACCACGAGCACCGGGTCGCCCGTCGCGATCTCCTGGCCGCCGATGACGAGGGACTCCGTGGCGAAGCGCCAGGTGGCGAGCTCCACGGGGCCGTCGTAGCGCAGGAGTTCCTCCACGCCGGTCTCCAGCAGCGCGCTCTCCCCGGCGGCGAGGGAGGCCTGCAGCCGCTCGCGCTGCTCCGGGTGGCGCAGCAGCGCGTACACGCCGTTCCCGATGAGGTTCACCGTCGTCTCGAAACCGGCGAACAGCAGGATGAAGGCCATCGCGGCGGCCTCGTTCTCGGTGAGGTGCTCGCCGTGGTCGCTCGCCCGGATCAGCCCGGAGATCAGATCGTCGCCGGGATCCTCGCGCTTGCGGTGGATCAGCTCGGCGAGATACCCCCGCATCTTCTTCACCGACCGCGCGACACCTCCGCGCGGCCCGCCGCCGTGACGGATCATCATCCCCGCCCAGTCCCGGAAGTCGTCCTGGTCCTCCGGCGGGACGCCGAGCAGATCGCAGATGGCGTAGATGGGGAGCGGAAAGGCGAACTCGTGGATGAGGTCCGCCTCCCCCTTTTCCACGAAGCCGTCGATGAGCTGATCGGTCAACTGTTGAACACGCGGCGCGAATTCGGCGACCCGCCGCGGGGTGAACGCCTTGGAGACGAGCCGCCGCAGCCGGGTGTGGTCGGGCGGGTCGATATTGAGCAGATGCGTCATCAGCTCGGCCTTGCGCTCGCCGGGAATTCCCGTCTTCCCCTTCGCGTGCGCGGGCTCGTCGTGGTGCGCGGGATTCTTCGACAGCCGCTGGTCGGCGAGCGCCTGCTTGGCGTCGGCGTACCGGGTCACGAGCCACGCCTCCACCCCGCTGGGCAGCCGGGTGCGGTGCACGGGCGCGTGCTCGCGCAGCCAGGCGTACGCGGGATAGGGGTCGGTGGCGAACTCCCAGGTGAACAGCTCGGGCCGGTCGGTCACCGCTCGGCGGCCTTGATCTCGTCCCGGTAGACGCGGGCGGCGGCACGCAGCGCGGCCTCCGGGTCGACCCCGGCCGCCTCGGCGCGGACGGCCGCGGCCAGCAGCTCGTAGCCGATTCCCTCGCCGGACGGGAGCGGCACGTCGAGCCCCGCCGTACGCACCCGGGACGCCAGCTTGGCCGCGAGCGCCAGGCCGGGCTGGCCGAGCGGTACGCCGTCGGTCACCGAGTCGCGCTGCTTCTCGATCGCCTTCGTGCGGAGCCAGTGCTCCTTCACGTCCTCCGGGGTCTCGGCCTTCTCGTCGCCGAAGACATGAGGATGCCGGTGGATCAGCTTCTCGACGATCGTGCCGGCGACGTCGTCGATCGAGAACGGCTCGGCGCCGTCCTCCTCGCGGCCCTCCTGCGCGATGCGCGCGTGGAAGATCACCTGGAGCAGGACGTCCCCGAGCTCCTCGCGCAGCTCGTCCCGGTCCCCCTCCTCGATCGCCTCGACGAGTTCGTACGCCTCCTCGATCCCGTACTTCGCGAGACCGCGGTGGGTCTGCTGCGACGACCACGGGCACTCGATACGGATGCGGTCCATGACCTGCACCAGATCGAGCAGTCGCGCGCCCGGGAGGTCGTACGAGCCGGGCAGCAGCTCCAGGTCCGGCATCTGCACCCGGCCCGACCCGGCGAGCCGGGCGAGCCCGTCGGTCAGCGCCTGGTCCCCCTCACCGGCGGGCACGACCACGACGGTGGCGCCGCCCTCGCAGGCGCCGAGGAGCTCCTCGGCGCTCGGCGCGGCGATCTCCACAGCGACACCGGCCTCGCGGAGGTAGGGCAGCTGCGGGTGCGAGGCATCGGCGCACAGCACCCGGTCGGCCGCCTGCAGCGTCTGCCAGGCGGGCCAGGACAGCAGTCCGGGGGCGACGCGATGGCTGGCGGTGAGCAGGACGATGCGGCCGGGAGAAGGGGTGTGTGTGGTCACCCCTCGAACCTACCCCGCGCTACGCACCCGTCTCGACGGGCTCCTGCGCCTTGGTGACCTGGGCGATCCAGGGCGCCTTGTAGTCGCCGAGCTCGAGCTTCTTGTCGTCCCAGACGCCGAAGCGCGGGTTGACGTCGATGTCCAGCTTGGCGGCGGCGGCGCTGAAGGCGTCGTTCAGCTTCTGCTGGCCCTCGGGGGTGTTGCCGGCGCCGAGCGAGGCGGCGAGCTTGCTGACGAGGAGGTCGCGGCGGACGACGTCGTCGACCTGGTCCGGAGCGACACCGCGCTGCTGCAGATACATGGCGGCGAGCTGCTCCTCCCCACCGGACTGCTGCACGAGGGCGGCGCGCCCGTCCTGGATCTCCTTGCGGCTGACCCGCACCCCGGCGTCCTTCGCGGCGCGCTCGACGACCTGCTCGACGATGAGGTCGTAGAGCTTGGCCCGGCTCAGCTGCCCGCTCTCCTTGATGAGCTGGGCGGACTGCGGGGAGCTCTGCTGCGCGGTGCGGACGTCCTTCACCTTCGCCTGGACGGTGGACACGTCGATCCGCTCCCCGCCGACGACGGCGGCGGCGCCGGGGTGAGCCTCGTTCCCGCAGCCGGCAAGAAGCGGCGCGGCGACGAGAAGCGCGGCGGAGACGGTGATCGCGGTACGACGACGGCGGTGCAAGGGAGCCTCCCGGCGTGATTGTGCGGCGGTGCACAAAGTCCTGCGGTGATCGATGGTAGGCAGTCCAGGGGGTCTGGGCCACTGGTTCGACCAACGATTCGTCTCGGGTTCGAGGTGCGGATCCGGGTGCGTCATGCGCCCGGATCACGAGAACCCGGCGGGCCCCGCTGTCCGGGGACGTACCCCCCGGCCGGGGGTCAGGCCCGGTAGGGCTCGAATGCGGGGAAGTCGTCGGGAAAATCGTCCGGGAAGATCGGGGTGCTCCAGGTCCTGGAAAGCACGTCCAGCAGCACTCCGGTGGACGACCTGTGCAGGACGGCGAACGCGAGCTGTCCCGCCTCCACGACGACCGTGGGCCACGTCTCGGGCTCACCGACCGGAATCCAGAACAGCCAGTCGGCGTTGCTGGTCCCACCCCACTGGACGAGGTCCTCGGGGCGGGCCCCGAAGGCATCGAGCTGCGCGCGCAGTTCGGGGATCGCCTTGCCCGCGAGGATCTTTGTGGACCGCGCCGTACTGTCCGAGATGTCGAGACAGGTGTTGCCGACACCGTTTCCGTAGATGGACAGGAAGTCGTCGAAGCAGCCGACGCCGTAGACCGCGAGCAGTTCGGTGTGTGCCGAGGGAATGGGGATGCGGCCCTGCTTCACCCGCGGCGGAGGCGCGGCGGGTGGAGGGCAGAGGGCGATGAGGCGCGACAGTTCGGGTGCGGCACTCATGTGGGGCGACCTCTGCTTGAGCGAGACGGTGGATTCTGCGTGACGGCTCAGAACGAACCTCAGGACGATGAGGCGCGCATCTCGATGATCTTTTGCGCCTCGTCGTCCCGGCCGGCAAGCCGCCCGCCGCGTCGGATCTGCTCGTCGGTCAGCGAAGGCGCCATCGAGAAGATCTCGTGGATGCCGTCGAAGCTGGGCATGTCCAGCATGCCGAGGAACCACCTGACCGCCTGAACGCCGTCCGCCTGCACGCCGACACCGTCCCGGTACCGGCTGCCGACGGCGAACATGGCGCCGATGTGCCCACCCTCGGCGGCGACCTCGTACCACCGCAGCGCGCCTGCCTCGTCCCCCACGGCGTCGAACTCGTCACCGAGCCGCGTCGCCGCCTCCTCGACGCCGGCCAGCGCGGCCGACTCGAGGAGGGGAATCACCTCGTTCAGGTCCACGGGCCAGGGGCTCTCGTCCAGCAGAAGTACGGCGAGGTTGTACTGAGCGAGCACATCGCCCTCAGCCGCGGCAGCCCGGAAGAGCCTCTCGGCGCCTGTCACGTCCTTCGGCACGCCCGCGCCCTCGACGAGGAGGTAGCCGAGACTGCGCCGTGCTTCGTTGTGCCCCGCGTCGGCGGCCCGACGGAACCAGCTCGCGGCGCGGCCGGGATCCTCGTCCCGGGCCAGCAGCACCCCGCCCAAGACGCTCTGGCACTCCACGTCCCCGCCGACGGCCCGTGCCTCCAACTCTGGTCGGCAGCCGATGAGTTGCTCACTCGCCGTGGCATCACCGGCTTGGGCGGCACGCAGAAACCACTTCACGCGGTCCGGGAGATCGGCGGAGGCCGCGGCGAGCTCGAGCATGGCGGGAACATCGCCGTCCTCGGCGCGCCGGTTCAGCTCGTCATGGGTACTCACTGCGGACCTCCAGGTGATGGCGACGTGCAAAGTAACAGCGGCGGGAGGCGGGGAGTCGGGAGAGGCCCGGTCCGGCGGACCTGTGGGATCGGCTTCGCCACACTCAACCGGCCCTGAGCGGCGACCGGAACGTCTTGAGACTGGAACCACAGGTCTCCCGGCACTCCGACCGTCAAAAAGTGATCAGTCCTCGTCCGGGTCCCACCCGTGAGACACCAAGCGCGCCCGCAGCGCCTCGACCCGGGCCCGCCGCACGCGGTTTGCGGCGGTCCTCAGCGCCTCGACCGCCAGCCACGTGGCTTCGGCCTCGTGAATCCGCAGGAAGACTCCCGCGGTGACCCCCACGTTCTCCTCGGACATCCCTTCCGAAAGAACGACCAGGAGCGGTGCGATGTCGGCTTTTCCAGCCCGTCCGGAAACGCATCCTCCAACAGCGCGACCACCCGCAGCAGATGGGACTCCATCTGGTCTCACCTCCGTCTTCTCGTCCAGATCCGCTGGCCCACGACGTTCGTGCAGCGGGAGTACGGCGAGGTTGCACGAAGCGAACACATGCTGCGCACGGACCAGATCCCGAGCGACAGCTGCGAAGAGGTGTCGAGGACCAGCCCGATGCGGCACCTCAGTGCAGGCGCGATCGGTCCGCTGCATCGCCTACGACCGCCTCCTCTTCAGCCGATCCTGGAGGGCGGACCGGAAGGCTTCGAACCGGGTCTCATCGGGATCGACGAACTCCAGGATGTCCAGCGCCGTCTCGACGTCCCCAGATGCCGCCTCGTGGTAGAGCAGCCAGATACCCTCCCGCGTCCCCGCGCAACACTCCTCCTCGAGATCGGGAGAGCCGGCCTCCGCCTCACTGCGGTGCGACTCCCCCGTCACCAGTCGCCAGAGCACCGCCAGCAAGTGGCTTCTGACGAAAGCAGGCAGATCTTCCTGGAGCGCCGCAAGGATCACCGGGACGGCGTGGGGTGCCACCTCGAAGAGCATCGACTGCTCTTCCAGGTGGCCGTCCAGCCTGCAACCCACGGTCTCCTCGATCGTCCTGGCTTCGAGGAGCCTGGAGAAGGTCTCCGGGAGGTGGGCGCCCGATTCTCGGCATCCGCAGCGCAGAACCGCCCAGTCGTGACGCCCCAGTTCGAGCAGCGACGCCCTAACCGGTCGCCGAGACGCGGCTCTCACCCTGTCTGCCTCTCGAATCGATCAACCCCGGGCATTGGTTCCGTGAGCCGCTCCATGTCGGTGGACCGAACTCGGCCCACCCTCGGCAGGTAGTCTCCGCGTCGATGCCGAATTCCCTCTCTACGCCAAGCAGAGTGCCGCTACTGGCAGTTGGTACACATGATCACCCACACACGCCGCTCCTGCAGCGGTTGCGAGTTGTCATCACGCAACGCGCTGCCGGGAACCAGTGCCGGCCTCGATGATGCAGTGGCTGGATGAGGAGACGGATGCATTCGACGATGACTCGGAGCTGTTGGGTGAGCTCTTCGATCAGTTGCTCCAAGGGACGATGGACAATGGCACCGCGCACCAAGCGCTGCTCTTGGCGGAGCTAGCCGATGACAAGCTCGTCAGCCCCGCAGTCCGGGCCGCGCTCATCGTGACCCTGGCCGAGGCGGGGACGATCGCGCAACGCGATGCCGCGACAGATCCCGACGGGTACGCGAATGCCGACATGGTGCTTCTCGCACAGGTCCGTGAGGCTGTCCAAGAGGCGGCTGCGAGCCTGTTCGCCGACTGGGAGGACGAGCCCGAGGTCGTACGGTTCGCGCTTGCCGTGTTGGCCGCTGCCTGCTCGGCTACCGACCGGGTTTCTCAGATCGGACGCCTGCAGTCCGAACAGCCTGTGGCTCCTCGCGCCGCTAGGCTCGCCTTGGCTTCTGCCCTGGCTGCGGACCACGAAGTGGCGATCGTCGCCGCACTGGGCGATCTCGCCGAGCATCCTGACGACAACCCTGATGCGCTGGGAGCGCCCGAAGCACCGGTGCAGGGCCGGGGGCTGAGTCTCCTGATCGATCTTGCGCAGCAGGAAATCGGCCCCTTGGTCTTCGACTGACGCCCACCACCAGACCTACCCTTCCGCCAAGCGGCCCTCCACCGCCGGTCCGCATCCATCGGGCAGATGCGCCACAACCAGTGCCACCGCAGCCGCCGCCGTAGGCACATCACCGAGCGTCGATGCGTCCGCACCGCGTACGCGCCAGCCGTTCCGCAGCGGTTCGATGCTCGGCATGTCGTGGGTGTACGGATCACGCGTGGTGCCGCTGAACTGGAGCCCGCCGTGGGTGGGAAACGGGAACAGCACGCGCAGTCGTGGCTCGGCGTACGCGGCCTCGGTAAGTTCCGGATCGGCGAGCCGGACGCCCGGATCACGCTCGCGCATCAGTCGCCACGCTGTGATGACCGCACGGCCTTCCACGTGCGCCTCGGCAAGCCGGTCGAAGTCGATGAACGGCCAGGCCGCAGCCATCTCGCCGACCGGTCTGCCCGACTGCCAGTCATGCACAGCAGCCGCCGCTGCAGCGAGATCTCCGGTACTCCCCGTCCCGAGATGTACGCCAGGGGCCCACACGGTGATGTCGAAGGCTCGCTCGGTGTCACGGTCGGCGGCAACCAGGAACGTCCCACGGCCGGTCACGGCCTTGGCCCGCACCAGAGCGCCCGGTTGAGCACCGGCCACGAGAGGACCGAGCTCCAGTCCCTGCCCGGACGCCTCGCGGTACAGCGCGGAGACAAGACCGCCCGTGTCGGCGACATCCGGGTACAGCGCCGGGTCGACCGGAATCGCCTCCGGTGCTTCATCGGCTGCCATGTCTCACTTCGCTCTGGCCAGTCAGCCGTCGAGCGCGAAGTTCTCGGTAACGCCACTCGCCGGATGCCACGCCCTGTAGTACGTCGCACGCTTCGATCACTTTATCCGGCGGTCGAGTTCCTCGTACATATCTATGATCTCGTCCCGACTCACGTCAACGGGCATCGCTCCCGGACTGCCGTACGCGAGCTCAAGCAACGCGGCCCTGAGAATTGAAAGCTCATCAGCAGTCTGCCGGAGTTGGGGTCGGGCATGGTCAGGGGGCCGTACGCTGGCCCGGCAACTCGGGCAGGTCGTGATCCTGCCCGGAATTTGAACGAGTGGCCCCCTGGCCTTGCCCGACGCGGGCCCCGGCCCGGGGAGGTGGGTAAAGCCCACGGAGCCGACCGGCCCCGCCTTGGGCCTCCGCCCTGGCCAACTCCCCGCCGTCGCCTCGCCGTCGGCCTGACGCTCGTCGTGCGGGCGTGTCCGGCCTTCTCCGCGCTTCCGGTGGTCCGCTACGTGTTTCTGCGCGGCCTGCGCTGGCCGGCCCGCGGGGGCGGAGCCGAGAGCGGGCCGGGTGGGCGGTCGTGCCGCGCGCGACCCGCGTCAGCGGGTCGCCTTGACCGTGACCTACGTGCATTCGGTGCTCAAGTCCTCCCTCGAACACGCCGTCCGCGAAGACGAGCTGCCCCGAAACGTCGCCCGGAACGTCAAGACCACCGCACCCCGGCCCAGGCGCTTCCAGCCCCTCACGGCGACAGAGGCTCGTAAGTTCCTCGACGCGGCTCGCGCCGACCGGCTCCACGCACTGTACGAACTCGCCCTCCGCACCGGACTCCGCAAAGGCGAACTGCTCGGCCTCCACTGGGAAGACCTTGACCTCACCACCGGAACGGCCAGCATCCGGCACTCACTCCAGCGCACCCGAACCGGCGGCCTCACCCACCTCCCCACCAAAACCCGGGCGTCCGAACGCCGCATCGCCCTCCCCACCGAATGCCTCCACTCGCTCAAGAAGCACCAGGAACGGCAGGACAAGGAGCACGAGGCAGCAGGATCTGCCTGGCAGGACAACAGCCTCGTCTTCACCACGCCAACTGGACGGCCCATCGACCCGGCCAATCTCACCCGCCGCTTCCGCAGCTTCCTCAACCGGGCTGGCCTCCGACGCATCCGCTTCCACGACCTCCGCCACTCCACCGCCACCCTGCTCCTGGAACAAGGGGTCGACCTCGTCGTGATCAAGGAGCTGTTGGGCCACGCCCACATCGGCGTCTACGCCCACGTACGCCTCAGACTCCAACGCGGCGCCATAGACGCCCTCGGCAATGCCATCGGCGGCCAGGACGACGACCCCGACGACCCACCCGCCGCAGCCGTCGTCCGCTGACGTTGCCGTCAGCGTTGCCGTCAAGGGGCAACTCCTGTATTCCAGAAACGCCGCCGGGGAGTAGGTTTAAACCTACTCCCCGGCGGCGTTCATTACTCCACGGACCAGGTATCCACAAGACCGTCAGGGAAACCCCTCAGGAATTCCGAGACAGCGCCGATCGCTTGATCTTGAGTAACCAGCGAGGATCGCTCAAACAATCCCATCTGACCACCGCAGACCAATTCAATCTGCTCCGAACCGGCATCAGGTTCCGTCAGCTGAAGAATCTCCCCGTCGACCGATTCACCGGTAACCAAATAGAGATCTGGACCACCCGCAACCGACAAATATCGGAATGGTTCATATTCCGTCACGGAAATCTCGGTAAATCGGTTCCCGTCGAGGTCCGCGATGGATCGAATAATCCGCTCCAGTTCAGGATTCTCGACTTCCCAATCCCGAGTCTTGGAGCCGTCCCTGTCGTCTCCTGCCAGCGCAATCACGATGCTCTACCCCAACGGCCTTGGTGTGGATGGTCTTCGCACTGCGTTGATCGTAAAGATCCCGGAAGGTGAATGTACCAGCAACTCATCGACACCTAGACCACGCATCAGCGACCCGACTCCACCTGTCGCACCACACGATCGGCAGAAGTCGCGATCCACATGAAGAACGGCTCTAGCGCCAGTCGCCCCAGCATCCTTCGCCTGCTGGAAAACGTCTGCTTCAGCGTGCGTCTTCGTCTGAGCATTCACGCGGATGCCGACCGGCCGACCATGCGCATTCCTTCCGAAGAAGACCTGTCCGTCGATCTGCAGGCGGGCCGCCGTGAACGTGTCGTCTGCACTACCACGAGCAGGCATTCCTTCACGCGCTCGATAAGACGCGAGTTCGCTCCAGCCGCAATTGTGAACCAGGACCGGCGCATCGCCCGCCGCCACGTAGTACGTGTGCGCCGTATCAACCGTCAGGTTGTAGACCGCCGCCTGCTGCGTCCACGCCTGGACCGCGTCCACCTGGACCCACGAGCCCGCGCCCGTCTGGAGCCACTGGCCCGGCTTGAGTTCGCCGGCCTTGAGCCACTTCTTCAGGGACGGGACCCAGAACGGGTGGCCTGCCGTGGCCGTGATCGTGTCCGTCGCCTCGCCCTTCTCGCCGTCGGTGTCGACGGTGAGCTTGACGAGCTTCTTGAGGCCCTTGCCCTTGATCGTGTCCGTGACCTCTTGCTTCGAGGTCTCCCCCGTCGTCGGGTCCGTCGCGAGAACCGACTCCCCGGGCTTGATCTCCTCGATCGGTTTACGGGTGCCGTCGGCCATCACCACCTTGGTGCCGGCGGTGAAGCTGTTGCCCGATGCCAACGAGGCGACGTCCGCGGCCGTGCTCACGCACCCCACCGCCGTCTCGACCTTGTCGGCCGTCTCCTCGAGCTTCTTCGCGGCCTTGCCGATGTCGTCCGCGTACTTCGCCGCCTTCGACATCATCCGGCCGGCCTTCGCCGCCCGGACCAGGCCCGCGCCCGCGCCGCCGAGTGCCAGGCCCGCCACCGTCGCGACCGCCCAGGCGCAGGCCTCCATGTCGCCCTTGGTGACGCAGTTCTTGATGTCGTTGAAGCCCGTGACCTCGCCGACCACGTTGCCGACGGTCTTCACGCCCTCCCAGACCGCGCCCCAGTCCACCGCGTTGGTGACCGTCTCCACGACACTGCCGACCTGCTCGACCACCGCGTCGCGGATCGCGTTCGTCACCTTCGCGACGTCCGCGATCACGTCCCGCGTCGCGCTGACCAGGATCGCCGGGAGGTTCGGGTCGGCGGTGACGATCGCCTTGGCGACCGCCAGCAGCGGCTTCGTCGCGGCGACGATCTCCGGGATCGGGTTGTGCTTGGCGACGTAGGACGCCGCCGCCTTGGCCTTCTGGGTGACGTAGACCTTGGCCTGGTAGGCCGCCTTGCGGGCCTGTGCAGCCTTTTCTCGGGCCCATTGGGTGAAGCCCGTCTTCTGGCCGACCCATTTCGCCGCTCGCACCACATTGTCGACGACCGTCTTGAGGCCCGACTTCCGGTATGCCCAGCTCGCGGCCTTGCCGACGAAGTTGAGGGTGTTCCGCAGGGCCGCGCCCGGGTGGCGGACGGCGTAGACCACGGCGTTCTTGACCGCACGGGCGCCCTTGTAGACGTAGCTCGCGCCCTGGGAGGCCTTCTTGGCGACCCAGTTGCCGGCCTTCTTGCACCAGCCGCAGCTCGGCCAGTGGCCGTCCGGGTCCGTGTAGTCCATCGGTGAACCTGCGCCGTACGTGTACCGGTTGGCGAGGATCGAGGCGCCCGAGGCGTAGGTGTAGGAGTCGCGCGAGTCGAAGGCTCCCGTGCCCGGGTCGTACCAGCGCGCGCCCATGTTCACCTGGTCGGTGTCGGGGTCGGTGTAGTCGCCCTGGTAGCCGGCGTTGCCGGTGACGTCGCCGGTGCCCAGCGTCTGGCCGAAGGGGTCGTACGCCGTCGACCGGGTGAGTGAGGCGGCCGCGCCGTTCGTCGGGGACATGTCGCCGACGACGTCGCCGTGCTTGTCGGTGACCGACAGCTGCGCCGGGCCGGTGCCCTCCGCGATCGACAAGAGCTCGTCCGCCGCGCCGCGGCCGTAGGTGGAGGAGTTGTCCTTCACCGGGTCCGGGGAAAGGCCCGCGTAGCTGAAGTCCGTGCCGTTGCGGGACGCAACCCGGTCCAGAGAGTCGTAGGTGTACTGCGTCTCCGACTCCCCCGCCTTGGTCATGCGGTCGAAGGCGTCGAAGGTGAAGTTCTCCGTCAGACCCGAGCTGGTGCGGCTCGACAGCGTGCCGCGGGGGGTGTGGTCGTAGGTGTAGTCCCCGTCGGACAGCAGCCGGTTGCGCTCGTCGAACGTCGACGTCTTGGCGCCGTTCTTGACCCGGTTGCCGCTGTCGTCCCAGTCGTACTGCGTCGTCTGACCGTCGCCCGTCCAGGACGTGAGGCGGCCGGCGTCGTCGTAGCCGTAGGTGTTCTCACCGGCCTTGCTGGTTCCGACCGTCGTCTTCGACGTCATGTGATCGTCGGAGTCGTAGCCGTAGTCGGTGGCGGCGACGGTGCCGCCACCGCTGTTCTTCACCGTGTCGGTGTCGAGCCGGCCCAGATCGTCGTAGGTGAACGAACGGGACTGGCCCGCAGCGTAGTTGACCTGCTTGATCGCACCCGCGTTGTCGTAGCCGTAGCTCTGCGCGACCCCGGTGAGCGGGTCCGTCGCCGTCTTCAGCTGCTGCTTGACGTAGCTGAAGCTCGCCGTGCCCGAAGCGTCGGTGCGGGAAACGAGCTGTCCGTCGTTGTTGTACTCGTACTCGGCCTTGCCGGACGGGCCGTCCGCCTTCAGCAGCGCACCGCGGTCGTTGTACTCGTAGCTGTTGTCGCCCTTCGGGGACGATGCCTTGGTGAGCCGCCCTGCCGAGTCGTACCGGAACGTCTTCTCCGGGGTCGCGACCTCGGCACCCGAACCCGTCTCGCGGACCAGCTCGCCGGCCTTGCCGTACTCACGCTCGCGGACCACACCGCCCGGAGCCGTCAGCTTCACGGCCTGGCCGAGTTTGTCGTACGCCGTCGTCCAGGTGCGGGCGTCGAGCGAGGGGTCCCGGGCGGTTGAGGGCTCGATCACCGACTCGGACAGGCCCAGGGTGTTGACCGTGTAGATCGTCTTGTTGCCGCGGCCGTCGGTGTAGCGCGTGCGGTTGCCCAGCGCGTCGTAGCCGAAGGACGTGGTGATCGACTTGGTCGCCGAGACCGGTTCGGTCTGACCGGTCAGCCGGTTCAGTGCGTCGTACGCGAAGGTCGTGACCCGGTTCAGCGGGTCTGTCGACGAGGTGAGGTTGCCGGCGTTGTCGTAGCCGTAACGCACCTTGCGCAGCTGGCGGTCGGTCGCGTCCAGGTCCGCGTCCTCGATCAGCTGGCCGAGGCGGTCGTACAGCTTGGCGGAGGTGCGGCCGAGGCCGTCGGTCTCGCGCACGGTGCGACCGGACATGTCGTAGCCGAGCTGGCTGACGACACCGGACGGGTCGACCATCCGCGTCATCTGCCCGAGCGAGTCGTAGGTGAAGTTGCTGATACCGCCGCCGGGTGCGGTCTGCTTCACCACGTTGCCCGCGTCGTCGTACTCGATGCGCGTGGTGAAGGCCCCGGGGACGGGCTTGCGTTCGATCTGGGTGGTGGTAACGGGGCGGTCGAGGTCGTCGTATGTCGTCTCGGCCCGCGCGCCGTTCGGGTCGGTGACCGTGAGCGCCTGACCGGTGCGCGTGTAGGTGTACTTCCACTGCGCGCGGTCGTCACCGGTGCCGACCGGTACGTCCTTGACCGTCATGCGGTTCTGGCGGTCATACGTGAACTTGGTGACGCGGCCCAGCGGGTCGGTGGACTCCACGACATTGCCCAGCGGGTCGTACGCGTTGGTCGTCGTCGGCGTTACGGGCTCGGCCGAACCGGGAGGCGTGTAGGACGGAGCGGTGCTGGTGACCGCTCGGCCGAGCTTGTCGTACGTCGTGCGGTTGGTGTTGCCGAGCGCGTCCACGGACTCGGTCACGGCGCCGAAGGTGTCGTAGCCGGTGTAGGTCGTGGGGCGCGATGCGATCGGCGCGGAACCGTTCGACTCGGTCTGAACGGTGGGCGCGGTGACCGACAGGGGGCGGCCCAGCTCGTCGAAGGCGTAGTCCGTGCGGTTGCCCGCCGGGTCGGTCTTCGCCTTGATCAGACCGCGCTGGTCGTACTCGTAGGCCGTGGTGCGGGAGTCGGATCCGTTCTCGATGATCTCCTGCTTGGCGTTGCCCGCGTCGTCGTAGACATAGCGGACCGTCTCCGCGGATACACCGGTCGGCCACGGCACGTTGGAGGGCTGGCCGCTGGAGGCGGTGGTCTCCACGTTGCCGGCCAGGTCATAGGTGTAGGTGGTGCGGCGGGCGAGCCCGGTCGGGTCCGTGACCTCGGTCTTCTGGCGGCCGACCGCGTCATAGGTGTACTGCGTGACGAGCTTGCCGTTGTCGCCGGTCTCCGTGAGGACGTTCCCGGCGCCGTCGTAGGTGTTGGACTCGACGACGATGTCCCGCTTGGTGCCGTCCGGGTTGCGGAAGTCCTTGAGCGTGATCGACTTGATGAGGTCGTCGCCGTAGTACTGGTATCTCAGCGACCGGCCCATGGAGTCGGTGTGCCGGACCACGCGGCCGCCCATGTCGTACGCGTACGACTGGAGCACCGTGTAGTCGTCGTTGCCGCCGTCGTCCTCCCAGTCGTGCAGACGCGTCTCGGCCATCATGTTGCGGGCCGTGTAGTCGTAGCTGAACTTGTTGCCGCCCGCGTCGACCATCGACGTCTTGTTGCCGAGTACGTCGTAGGTGTACGTCGTTTCGCTGCCCTCGGCGTCGATCGCCTTCTCCGGGCGTCCGTGGTCGTCGATCTCGAACGTCATGACCCGGGTGGCGTCGCCGCCCAGCACGTCACTGACCTCTGTGCGCACCACATTTCCGTCGCCGTCGTACGTGCTGACGGTCTTCTGCTGGTGCTTGCCCAGCGTGACCACGTTGGTGGCAGCAGGATCGGTGGTGGACGTGACGCGGGAGAGCTTGTCGTAGGCGATCGTCGTGGTGACGCCTGCCGGCTGCGCGTCAGAGATTGCCGTCTCGGTGAGCTTGCGACCGAGCGTGTCATAGGTGAACTTGACGATCGCGCCCGACGGCTGGGTCACCTGTGCCAGGTCACCGCTGGTGAAGTACTGATAGCGGGTGATCTTGCCGCGGGGGTCGGTCGTCGTCAGCGGCAGACCGGTGGGGGTGTTGCCGCCACCCACGGCCTGCTCGGCGCCGGTGGTGTAGGTGTGCTTGACGGTGCCGTTGTCGGGCGCGGTCTGAAGGGTGAGCGCACCGGCGGTGTTGTACTGGTACTGCGTGCGGAAGCGGTTGTCCGTAGGCCCCGACGAGCGTCCGTCGCGGGTCTCGGTCGGCTGGTCGCCTCTCAGGTCGAAGTCGCCTGCTGCCGCCGGGTACGTGGTGTAGGCCGTCTGACAGTCGTCCTTGGCCCGGCACGTCTTCCTGCTGGTGACATTGCCGCGGTTGTCGTACCCGAGGGTGACCTTGTCACCGTTCTCGCTGACGATCCCGGTCTGGTAGCCGTTGTCGTCGTACTCGAACAGCCTGATCGCCACGCCGTCGACGGGGTGCCGGATGAAGTCCGGCTCGCCACCGCCGTCACCGGGCGGATTGGTGCAGAAGGCCGGGTCACCCGGGTCGGGCTGGGTGCAGATCTGCTCGGGCGGATCGGTGCCGGACGGGGTCGGCGACGGGGTGGCGGGCTCGCGCGCGCCGAGCGCCATCGGCTCGCCCAGTCGCAGCATGCGTGCCGTCATACCGTCGTACTCGTAGAAGTACGGGGCGTCCAGCGGGTCGTGGACCTCGATCGTGCGGCGCAGATCCTTGTCGTTGCCGAAAACCGCGGGGGTGCCGATCTTCCAGGTGCCGCCGTTGCGGTCGGTGTACTCCTCGACACGGTCGCGGGAGGTGTCGTACTGCACCTCGGAAGCGATGCGTCCGGACGGCAGGGTCGTCTTCGTCAGCACGGACGACGCGCGGTTGCCCTCGCGGTAGTGACCGGCGACGGCGGCGGTGCCGAGGGGGTGGTGGTAGACGGCGACATCGTCGATGGTGCCGGCGAAGGACTTGCCTACGGTGGCGCCCCAGCCCGGCCAGGAGGCGGGCGTGGTCGCGTTGGCCGCGCCGATCTGGTTGTACGTCAGATCACCCTGGACCAGCTGCTTTCCGGTGATCGTTCCGGACAGCTTGCCGTCCAGGTACAGGGTCTGCGTGGAGCCGGACGCGGACAGCACGGCATGGTGCCACTTGCCGTCGTTGACGTACTTGGTGATGTCGGTGATCGGGGCGACGGTGCCGGTCGAGAACTGGCCGCGCAACAGGCCGTCCGTGCCGACGTACAGCATCGGGACACCGGTGGTCGGCGTCGTGCCCCACGCCTTGTTCTGGTAGCCGACGAGCGGTCCGCCGACGCCGCCCGCGAAGGTCTTGAACCACACCTCGACCGCCGCGTCACGGCTCTTCTTCAGGGTGCCGGTGGGCAGGTCGACGCGTGAGGTGGAGCCGTTGAAGCCGGCGGCGGTGCCGGGATCGCCGGTGATGGCGCCGGCCGCGCCCAGGGTGACGTTGGTGTAGGTGCCGCGGTCCTTGCCGAGGTTGGCCTCGATGGTGCTGTTCGCCGCCGCGCCCTCCGCCTCGCCGAGCCGCCAGTACGACTGGGGGCGGGAGTCGAGGACGGTGGTGCCGTAGTGGCTGCCCGTGCCGTGGGTGTACTGGGTGCAGCCGCCCTCGGGGTCGCAGACCTTGTCCAGCAGATCGCCGGTGTAGGTGTACGTCCAGCTCAGCGGGGCTCCGTTGACGGCGTTCGTGGACACCTTGGTGACATGCGCGCCGGTCCACGTGAAGGTCAGTGAGCGACCGCTGCGGGCGTGCAGCGCGGTCGAGATCTTGCCGCTGGAGTAGGTGTAGGTGACGACGTTGGAGGACTTGTCCGTGATCCTCGTCAGCAGGCCGCTCGAGCTGAAGTCGTAGGTCGTACCGGACTTGTCCTGGAGCTTGTAGGTGCTGGTGGTCGCGTCGTACGTCAGTTTGGCGAAGCGGCCCGGCGGCGGCGCGAAGGTGCCGTCCGAGTTCTTGCCGAAGCGGACGTCCTGGCCGTCCGGGTAGCGGATGAGGACATTGCCGGTTCCGTCGTCGTCCGCGGTCAGCCGCATGTCGTAGCGGGTGGACCAGCCGGCGCCGAAGGCGAGGTCACGGCGCGGGTCGAGGCTGTTGTACGTCCGCACGAGGGTCAGCTCGGGGCCCACGTTGGTGACCGACGCGTCGATGGCCGCGCTGGTGAAGTTGCCGACGTTGGGGTCGAACTCCTTGCCCTGCGCCTCGGAGAGGCGGGAGGTGATCTCGGGCTGGGGGACGGCCGCCACCAGGGCGATCTGCGCGGTCGGCACCTCGTTGGAGGCGTCCTTCACGAAGCCGCGCCACAGATAGGTCTTGCCCCACTTCAGCCGCCCGGCCGGGACCGGATAAGCCGAAGCCGTCTGATAGGCGGAGGTGGTGCAGCCGGTCGGCTTGCCGTCCTTGTCCGACTCACAGATCTCGTACTTGTACTGGAGCTGCGACCCGGCCGGCGCGTCGATGTCGACACCGGCCGCCCAGAGCTGCGGCGTGAGCGTCTGGGCCTGGTAACCGTTGGGCGGGAACTGCTCCTTGACCACCGGAGCGATGTCGAAGACCTGGAGCGTGAGGCGGCCCGGAGGCACCTGCTCGTCGGTGAAGACCTTGCCGCCCTGGCGCACCATCGTGAAGTCGAGCATGTAGGCGCCCGGCGGCAGAGCCTTGATCGTGGCGTCGACGGTCGCCTTCGCCCCGTAGGCGAGGTTGCCGGGGAGACTGCCCGCGCGCTGCTGGGTGACCAGCTTGCCCTTGGAGTTGTAGGCCCGGTACGCGAGGTAGTACGTGCCCGGCGTCCAGGTCTCCGCGCCCTTGTTGGTGACCGTGACCTTGACCTTGCCGGCCTGGTTCTGCAGGACGGGCGGGTCGGGGACGGGCTTGGGGAAGGAGTACGAGGCGCTGTAGGGCGAGTGCGTCACGAACAGCTTCGGCGGGTTGGCCGTGGAGTGACCGGTGAACTTCTTGAACGCGAGCGAGTCGGAAGCCGACGCGCGCAGCGACAGACCGTAGTTGGGCTGCGTACCGTCCACCCAGCGCTGCACCAGGTCGCGGCCGCCCTTGCCCAAGTCGTACAGCTCACCGGCGGCCGGGCACGCGGACTGCGACTGGCCGAAGCCGATGTGGCCGTATGCGTAGGACTTCGAGGCGAGCGAACCGCCGACCGACGGGCCCGGGTAGGAGGTGCCGGTCCCGGCCGTCCAGGACTCGGTCACCGGATGCACGGAGACGGCCCGCGGCTTGCAGGAGGCCGAGTCGAAGTTCACGACCTGGAGCTGCGCACCGAAGATGCGGTGGCGCCGCAGCTCCTCGTCGAGCCCCGGGAAACCGAGGAACGAGTACGTGGCGCCGTTCGGGCCCTTGCCGACCTGGAGTTCGCTGGAACCGACGACCGAGGCGCCGCCGTTCCTGACGTACATCGAGGTGGATGCCGCGGTCGTGTCGACGGAGGGGTCGATACGGACCGGGAAGGCGCGGTCGGGGTCGGCGAGCCAGCCGGCGTCGGCGGTCACCTTCAGGGCCTGGCCACCGCCCTGCTGGATCAGTTCGTAGTGGACGGCGTGCGAGACGGCGCCCTTGGCGTCCTCCATGAAACCGGCCGGGATGACGGCCTTGGTACGGCCCTCGGTGTCCGCCAGCACAATCGTTCCGCCGACGGCACGGGCGGTGAGATCGGTGAGCGTGAGCGGGAAGACGAAGCCGGTGGGGGCGGTCGTCGAGCGGAGGACGAGTGTCTCCTTGACCCCGCCCGCCTGCGAGTCGAGCCACAGATCGGTGCTCGGCAGGACGCTGTCGTACGCGACGCGGCTGCCCTCGGCGCTGCCCTCGACAGCGGCTGCTCCGCTCAGTCCGTAGCCGAAGGACTCACCCGAGGGGAAGGTGACGGTGGCGAGCTGCTGGGCGTCGGCGCGCTCGGAGATGCGCAGGCCCACGGAGTCGGCGGTGTTGGCCCAGCCGCCGTTCTGCTCGACCAGGCCGGCGTCGATCGGACGCCACGTGCCGCTGTTGTCGCGGTAGTTGATGGGCGTGGTCGACAGCTCGCTGGTCTGCGTGCCGTCCTCGTTGGCGTAGGTGCGGCTGCGCGCGTCGCGCTCGGAGAGGATCTCCCGGCTGGTCTTCCGGTCGAAGCCCTTGACCTTCGGTGCGGGCGGCGCGACGACCTCGGCGGTGTTCCGCCCGGCGGCGGGCCGCGCCGACATCTGCTGCGTCAGCGGGTACTTGGACCGCATCGACTCGGGGGCCTGGCTGTTGCCGGGACCGCCCGCCTCGTGGCTGCGCCCCTCGGCACTTCCCCAGCGCTGGCCAGGACCCTTGGCGGCGGCGGGCGCCTCCGGGAAGAGGGGGAAGCCGACACCGGCGACGGCGAGCGAACTCACGGCGATCACCAGGGCGACGGCGACGCCGATGACCTTCGCGACATTGCTGCCGCGCAGCCTGGTCATCAGAAAAGTGCGCGCGTGTCTCCGGTACACCGGCGGTCCCCCCACAGGACAGAAGTCAAAGAGCAGTCAGATCCTGACCGTTTGTGATGGTCATGTCGACTGAATGTGTGCACCATTCACCCGCCCGTTATCCTTTCGTGATCATCGAGCCCGTGATCACCCGTATTGTTCTCCGTCGCCAGGGGGGGTTCCGTGATGGAGCCTCAAGAGGCGTCTTCACAGGCTCATCTGACGGAACGACAACGAGGGAACACGTCATGGCTTCCACAACCCGACAGAGACAGCGGACCCTGATCGCCGCGACCACGGCCGCGGCAGCCGTACTTCCACTTCTCATAGCGATGCCCGGCACGGCGCACGCAGCGGACGCGGCCACCTGCGCTCCCAACGGCAAGACCTATGTGGTCAATTCGGTGGGCTCTTTGCTTCAGTACACGATGGCGACGCCGCTGAGCGGTTCCACGTTCTCGGCATACAGCACAGCGGGAGCAGGCTGGGGGGCCTACGGCAAGGTGCTCGCGGGACCCAAGGGCGAGTTCTACGCCTTCAAGTCGGACGGCACGTACTACGCCCACCGCACGGACAGCGGCACCTGGGACATCAACCCCAAGAAGATCAGTACAGCGCTGGGCTGGCTGGGGAACGCCGCCGACCGTGAGCAGGCCACCGTCGACCGTGACGGCTGGCTGTGGGTGGCCGACAACCTCGGCCAGCTGTACGCGTACCGGTACGACCCGACGATCGGGACGAGCGGTGGATTGAAGTCGCTCAAGATCCTGGACAAGGGCTGGGACCGCTACAACCTGATCACCGCAGGTGACAAGGGCGTCCTCTACGGGCGCGCAACCGATGGCCGGCTCTACCGGTCTCGCTACGACGTCACCAGTCAGCGCTGGATCGAGCGCCATGTTCTCGTCGGCTCCGCGGCCTGGGGCAACTTCAAGACCATCACGGCGGGCGGCGGTGACACCCTGGTGGCGGTCCAGACAAGTGGCGAGGCGCTCTACTACCGCTACGACGAGAACACGCGCACCTGGCCGGTCCTTGCCAAGCAGGTTGCGGCTGGTGGATGGCAGAACTTCCCCAACGTGACCTCCCGACCGGACAACTGCAGCCTCGTCGCGGACCACACGCCATCCATGCCGCCGCTGACCATTGAGGCAGACAGCCGTGTCGCGGTCATGCAGTCCTCGGCCAACACATTGGAGTTCGCCGTCGCCGACTCGCTCGGCCAGCTGTCACACGGCCGTGCGGCGGATTCCTCCGACGTCAACAACGTGACATGGACCGTCCTCTCCGAAGGAGAGGCTTTCTCAGGAACGCCTTCGCTCTCCGAGCAGGCGGACGGCCGCATCGCTGTCACCGCACACAACACCTCCGGCAGTGTGTGGCTTCGCAACCAAGCCGCCAAGTCCAGTGCCGCTTGGGCGAACTGGAGTGACCAGGCGGGTGCGATGGCGCAGCACCCGGTGACAGCCAAGACGGCCGGTGGACTGCTGGTGCAGTTCGCAGTCGACGGCGGCAGGCCGTGGTATCGCATCCAGACCGCGGTCAACGCCGACTTCATGGGCTGGATGCCTCTCACCGGCTCGGGCCTTGCAGGGGCCCTGACTCCCGTCGTGGTACGCGACGGTCTCCAGCTCTTCGGCAGGAACACCGACGGCACGCTGTCCACCGCCCTGTTCAAGGACGACGGGAGCCTGTCCGCCTGGACCTCGCTCGGAGCGCAGACGGTCACCGGTGCACCCGCCGTGGTGGTCTATCCCGGCTTCCGTATCGGCGTGTTCGCTACGGACACCACAGGCAACGTGCTCACCACGACACAGTCAGCGCCCGGCGCCCCCTACACCGCGTGGACCCAGGTCGACACGGTCGCCGCAGCAGGCTCACCGAGTGCCGTACTCGCCCCTTCCGGCCGCACCGAAATCGTGGTTCGGGGCACGGACGGCAACATCCATTCCACCGGCGAGACCCTCCCGGCGTCCGGAGTATGGCGCTCCTGGAAGTTGGTGAGCCAAGAGGTCTCGGCCACCCACCCGACAGCGATTGTGTACGGCGCCGGAGCGAACCGGACATGGGGATACGTCTTTCGCGCACCCGACAACCAGGTGCGCTTCTATACCGCCGAGCAGGCGTCGTTCAGCGCGCGCTCGCTTCCCGCCCTTCCCGTGAAGTGACCCACCGGACACTCGGACCAGAAGGCGATTCATGACGCAGAATTCCGCGCACAGATCCCGGCGCCTGGCCGCGATCACCTCGGCGGCCGCGGCCGCCCTCCCCCTGCTCATCGCGATACCCGGCAGCGCCCACGCCGCCGACGCCGCCAGCTGCGACGCCAACGGGCCGACGTTCGCCGTGACCGCGGCCGGGGCGTTGCAGCAGTACACGATGAAGACGCCGCTCAGCGGCACGTTCTACGCCGGGCCGACCGGGATCGGGACGGGCTGGAACAACTTCGCGCGCGTCTTCGCCGGGCCCGACGGCTCGTTCTACGGAGTCAAGTCCGACGGCCTCTACTACGGCCACCGCAACGCCGCCGGCACCTGGGACGTCGCCCCCAAGAAGGTCAGCAACAGTTTCGGCTTTCTCGCGGGCGCGGCCGATCGCGACCAGGCCACCGTCGACCGCAACGGCTGGTTCTGGGTCGTGGACAACGCCGGCGTGCTGCGCGCGTACAAGTACAACGCCGCCGCGGGCTCTTGGGACGTCAGCATCAGCAAGGCGCACGACAACGGGTGGAACCGCTACAACCTGATCACCGCCGTCGACGCGGGGGTCTTCTACGGGCGGGCCGCGACGGACGGGAAGCTCTACCGCTCCCGCTACGACATCGCGAGCCAGCGCTGGATCGAGCGACACGTCCTGGTGAGCACCAGCGACTGGAACCAGTTCAAGTCCCTCTCCTCCAACGGCGGCGACACCCTGGTCGCTACTGCGAAGAGCAGCGGCGAGGCGTACTACTACCGCTTCGACGAGAACACCCGCACCTGGCCGGTCTCCCGGGTCAAGGTGGGCAGCAGCGGCTGGCAGAACTTCCGGGACGTCATGGCCGCGCCCGACAACTGCCGCATCCTGGCGAACCACACCCCGGCCGCGCCTTCGCTCACCCAGGAGTCCTACAGCCGTGGCTCGGTGATGCAGTCCACCGCCGGTTCGCTGGAGTTCGCATACACCGACAACATCGGCCGGCTGGTGCACGGCCGAATGGCGGACGCGTCGGACACCGGCAGCGTGCAGTGGACCACCGTCTCGGGCAACGAGGCCTTCACGGGGACCCCCTCGCTCGCCGAAGAGGCCGACGGCCGGGTCGTCGTCACCGGACACAACATCTCCGGTGCGACCTCGCAGCTCAACCAGGCCGCCAAGTCCAGCGCCGACTGGGCTCCCTGGATCGATCTGGCCGGCGCGATGACGCAGCACGCGGTGACCGCGAAGACGCCGTCGGGGCTGCTCGTGCAGTTCGCCGCCGACGCGGGCGGCAAGCCCTGGTACCGCATCCAGACCGCGGTCAACGGTGATCTGAAGGGCTGGATGCCGCTCGCCGGCTCCGGCTTCGCCGGGTCCTTCACCACAGTGACCGTGCGCGACGGGATCCAGCTCTTCGGCCGGAACGCGTCGGGTGTGCTGAGCACGGCCCTGTTCACGGCGGACGGCACCCTCACCGCCTGGAGCCCGCTCGGCACCCGGGCCGTCACCGGCACGCCTGCCGCGGTGGTCTACCCCGGCTACCGCATCCGCCTCTTCGCCACCGACGTCGACGGCAAGGTCGTCACCGCCGGGCAGCCCGCCGAGGGCGGTACGTACGGCGAGTGGAGCCAGGTCGGCGACCTCACCGTCAAGGGCTCTCCGAGCGCGGTGATCTCTCCTCTGACGGGCCTCACCGAGATCGTCGCAAGGGGCGCGGACGACAACTTCATCCACAACACGGGTGAGACCACGCAGGCTTCCGGAGTCTGGCGCACCTGGAAGCAGGAGAGCTTCGAGACGTCCGCGACCGAGCCGACCGCGCTGACGTACACCAACAGCAACGGGCCTGCCTGGGCGTACTCCTTCCGCACGTCCGACAACCAGACGCGCCTCTACACCGCGCAGCAGACGTCGGCGTTCAGCGCGCGATCGCTGCCCACGCCTCCGGCCGGCTGACGGCGGCGGCACCACCGCGGGGGCGGCCCTTCCGCCGCCCCCGCACCCGCCCTCGCACAGCTCAGCCCCGCACCCGCTCCGGCTCCCGCTTCCTCTCCCGGCTCGCCGGCTCCGGACGCAGCATGATCGTCCGCGAGACCACGAACGTGATCGGGATGGCCGCCGCCGCCGAGATCAGCGGTGCGTAGTGGGTGGCGAAGTGCAGCACGTCCACCAGGACGTAGACGCCCGTCGTCGTGACCACGAAGTTCGCCGCGTTGGTGAGCGGGAAGAGCAGGAACTTCCGCCAGGTCGGCCGGGTGCGGTAGGTGAAGTACGAGGTCAGGAAGAACGACCCGATCATGCTCAGCACGAAAGCGACCACATGCGCCGCGACATACGGCAGCCAGGTCAGCAGGATCAGGTACAGGCCGTAGTACGTCCCGGTGTTCACCGCTCCCACCAGGGCGAATCTGACCATCTGGCCCCGGACCGTCATCGTCTTGCGAGCTCCCCCGTGCGTGCGGGCCGGTCTCCCTCCTGCTCGCGCGGGAGGCCGGCGTTGGTGGCCTTCACCAGAAAGTGCGGCCGCCGTTTCACCTCGTAGTAGATACGGCCGACGTACTCACCGACCACCCCCAGCATCAGCATCTGGACGCCGGCGAGTGCGGTGACTGCCACCAGCAGGGTGACATATCCGGGGGTGTCCACGCCGTTCACCATGGCGACACCGACGATCAAGGCGGAATACGCCATGGCGACGGTGAGCAGGACGAGACCGAGATAGACGGCGGCACGCAGTGGCTTGTTGTTGAAGGAGAGAAGTCCGTCGAGACCGTAGTTGAGCAGTTTTCCGAAGCTCCATTTGGAACGTCCCTGCTCACGCAGTGCATTCTCGTAACTGAAGGTCGTCGTGCGGAAACCCACCCATGCGAACAGACCTTTGGAGAAGCGGTTGTACTCGGTGAGTTCGAGAATGGCGTCGACGGTACGGCGCGACAGCAGCCGGAAATCACCCACGCCGTCGACCAGCTCCACGTCGACCAGCCGGTTGATCAGCCAGTAGTAGGCGCGGGCAGTGACGGTCCTGGTGACCCGGTCGCCGGTGCGCGTACGGCGCGCGATGACCTGGTCGAAGCCCTCCTCGTGCAGCGTCAGCATGCGCCTGACCAGCTCCGGAGGGTGCTGGAGGTCAGCGTCCATGATGACCACCGCGTCGCCTTCGGCGTGCTGGAGGCCGGCGAGCATCGCGGCCTCCTTGCCGAAGTTGCGACTGAAGGAGACATAGCGGGTACGAGGGTCGGCCTCGGCGATCTCCTCGAGGAGAGGGAGCGTCCGGTCCTGACTTCCGTCATCGACATAGACCAGCTCGAATTCCTGCTCCAGCAGGGAAAGCTCGGCGGTCACATGGTCGTGGAAGCGGCCGATGATCTCCTCTTCGTTGAAGCACGGGACAACTATCGAGATCAGCACGGAAGAACAACATCCCACCCGAATGTCGTCGGCGGATTCGCCACATGACGGCTGGACGACCATTGCATGAACTGGGCCGCCCACAGGGGGTTTTCACGATCGGCGCTGGCATATTCGAGACATCATGTCGACCTTGGAATCCGTGCGCGGCCGCGCTGCCGCCCTCGCCGCGCTGATCACCGTCGGTGCCGTGTGCACCGGTGACGCCGTCGCCCGCAGTTTCCCGTTCGGGCCCCGCACCCGCAGCGTGAACGACCTCGGCAACCAGTTCGTCCCATTTCACGCCCACCTGTGGGATCTGCTGCACGGCCGCGCCGACGGCGGAGTCCTGCTCAACTGGCAGTCCGGGTACGGCACCAGCTTCCTGCCCGACCTCGGGACCTATCTGACCAGCCCCTTCTCTCTGCTGGTCGGACTCTTCCCGCGGGACGGGATCGATCTGGCCGTCTATGTGGTCACGCTGCTGAAGATGGCCACCGCCGCCGCGGCCATGACCTGGCTGCTGTTCGCGCTGCACAAGGGCGGGCGCTGGTGGATGGCTTCAGTGCTGGGCGCCTCGTACGCCCTGTGCGGCTGGTCGGTCGTCGAGGCCTCGTACAACCCGATGTGGATGGACGGGCTCGTCGCCTTCCCGCTGCTGTGCCTGGTCGGTGAGTGGGCGCGCACGGCGCGGCGGCCGGTCCTCGGGCCCCTCCTCGTCACCGTCGCCTGGGTCGCCAACTTCTACACCGCCTACATGGCGACCATCGGGGCCGCGCTGGTGCTGGCGGTCCGGCTGCTGCTGTCGGACGGCGACGCACGCGAGCGGATACGGGCGCTGCTGAGGGCCGTACGCTCCGTGCTCCTCGGGATCGCGGTGGCCACGCCCGTCCTGATCCCGGTCTTCCTCGGCTCGAAGCACGCCTACCCGGGGTGGACGAAGGAGTTCGCGCCCGCCGGCTGGGGCGATGTGTTCGCCCGTACGCTGCCGGCGACGTACAGCTTCTTCACGCCGGCGGTCTTCCTCGGCAGCGGCGCACTGCTGCTCGCCTGCGCGCTCGCCTTCAACAGCGCGGTCCCCCGGCGTGAACGCCTGCTGTGGTCAGGGCTCGCGGCGGCGACGCTGGTGTCCCTTCAATGGGCGCCCACGCATCTGGTGTGGCACGTCTTCGCCACACCCAACGGCAGCCCCTACCGGCAGACGTTCGTCTTCGCCGGCATCCTGGTCATCGCCGCCTGGATCTGCCTCGCGTACGACTGGCCGGGGCGGCGGGCGCTGCTCGGCGGCGGCGCCGTGATCGCGCTGGTCGCGCTCGGGGCGACCAGCAGCGAGCTGATCACCGCCTGGACCTTCCCGCTGTTCGCGGCCGGGATCGCAGCGGTGCTCGGCGGTCTGCTGCTGGCCCGGCGCGGGAAGTACGTCGTGGTCGCCGCCCTGCTGCTGTGCGGCGCACTGGTCGGACAGGCGGCCGCGACCACCGCGTACGCCGACCGGCAGCGGCTCGGCAGGCTGGACGACTACCCGGCCTGGGGCGAGCAGCACAGCGAGCGGGCGGCCGCCGTGGCCCGGGCGGACGGCTGGCCCGAGTACCGCACCGACGTGGGCCGTGACCAGATCACCGGCAACGACGCCATCCTGATGGGCGGCCAGGGCGGCTCGTACTACAGCAGCCACACGCCCGACGTGTTCACGCGCACACTGGCCGCGCTCGGTGCCGGCTGGACGTCCAACGGGCGCAGCGTGCAGTCCCTCGACAACCCGGTCACCGACGCGATCTTCTCGGTCGGCGCGCGGGTGCGCACCCTCCCCGGGGAGCACCCCCGGGCGATCCGGGCGGAGCAGACGCCGCCGCTGGTGACGGTACGGACCACCGAGCCGCGGGGCCGGTACGGGTGGAACCCCTTCCGCAACCAGGAGCTGCTGCTCGGCTCCCCGGTCTACGGCGCCCCGGTGGGCGGCTCCTGCCCGGTGGGCAGCGAGGTCTTCCTGTGGGCACCGAACTACACCGGCAAGGCCCGGCTCGGCGACGCGGAGTGGGTGACGCTGCGTGGCGGACAGCCCAAGCGGCGTGCCGCGCTCACCTCGCTGGGCGTGGTGAACTCCCCCGACAGCAAGGTGAGTTACAGCAAGGGCACTCCGCGTACGACGCTGGGGTGTCTGGACCGGGCGAAGCTCGGCGCCGCGGTGGCGGAGCTGACGGCGACCGGAGCGGTGTCGATGCGGGTCACGGAGAGCGGCGTACGTGCCGAGCTGCCGCCCGGCACTCGCGGGACGGCCGTGCTCGCCGCGCCCCGGATCGCGGGGTGGAGCTGCAACGGCAGGCCGGCGGGCTCCTACCTCGGCCTCGTCGCCGTACCGCTGGCCGAAGGCTCGACGACGGTCGACTGCTCGTTCCGGCCTCCCGGGCTGAGGGCGGGGGCGCTCACCGGATCGGCCGGGCTGCTGGCGCTCATCGCGCTGGGCGTGCTGCCCGGGGCCCGTACGCGGATGCGCAGTCGCACCTCCGGCGCGGGCACGGGCGCGGGCCCGGACGCCGGTGCCGGTGCCGGTGCCGGTGCCGGTGCCGGTGCAGACAAGGGCGCCCGCATCAGCGCAGGGACCGTCAACACTCCACGCCGGTAGGCACACTGACTGTTCATCAGTCCTTGATCTTCCGGTGGATCTTGTTCACATGAAGGCCACCGCAGCGTTTACCTGACGACGCCTAACGTCCAGACCATGACCAGGACTTCACCCCGTGCACACATAAGACGCACCGCTCTCACCGCCGCTCTCGCGATCGCAGTCCCCCTGCTCGTGACGCTTCCCGCCGGCAGCGCCCAGGCGGCCTCCGCGCCAGTGACCTGCGGCATCGGGCCCACGTACATGCTCGACTCGGCGGGCAGGCTGACCCGGTCGGACATGCCCTCCCCGCTGACGGGTTCGGCCCTGCCGGCCGGGGGCGTCATCGACACCACCTGGACCGGTTACGGGAACATGCTCGCCGGTCCCGGCGCGTCCTTCTACGGCATCAAGTCGGACGGGCTGTACTACTCCCACCGCATCACCGCCACCACCACGTGGGACGTGCACCACCGGAAGATCAGCACCGGCTTCGCGGAGTTCGACAACGCCGGGCGCAAGGACGACATCACCATCGACCGCGGCGGCTACATCTGGACGCTGACGGGCGACACCCTGCGCTGGAACCGCTACGACGCCGCCGCCCAGGCGTTCATCACCGGCAGCGGCAAGATCATCGCCTCCGGATGGAGCCGCTACGACGCGATCTACGCCGCCGACAAGGGTGTGATCTACGGGCGTTCGGCCACGGACGGCAAGCTCTACCGGTCCCGCTACGACGTCACCAGCCAGCGCTGGATCGAGCAGCACGTTCTGGAGTCGGCCGCCGACTGGTCCGACACCAAGTCGATGACCTCCTACGGCGGCGACACCCTCTTCCGGGTCAAGGGCAGCGGCGCGGTCGCGTACTACCGCTTCGACGAAGGCATCCGGGACTTCCCGGTCTACAACAAGCCGGTCGAGGCCGGCGGCTGGGCCGGGTACACCGCCGTCTCCGGCGCGTCCGACGGCTGCCGCCTCGACGTCAACCACACCCCGTCCTCGCCGTCCGTCGCGCTGGAGAACTACAGCCGCGCCTCGGTGACACAGTCGTCGGCCGGTTCACTGGAGTTCGCCTACACCGACAACATCGGGCGCCTGGTGCACGGCCGGGCGGCCGACGCCTCCAACCTCAACGACGTCCAGTGGACGACGATCTCCGGCAACGAGGCCTTCTCCGGACAGCCCTCCCTCGCCGAGCACACCGACGGACGCGTGGTCGTCTCCGCGCACAACATCTCCGGCAGTGTCTGGCAGCGCAATCAGGCCGCCAAGTCCAGCGCCGACTGGGGCGGCTGGATCAACCTGGCCGGTGCGATGGCGCAGCACGTCGTGACCGGGAAGACCCCCTCCGGGCTGCTCGTGCAGTTCGCCGTGGCCGCCGACGGCAAGCCCTGGTACCGCATCCAGCAGCGCGCGAACGTGGACTTCATGGGCTGGACGCCGCTCGCCGGCTCCGGCTTCACCGGCCCCTTCACCGCCGTGACCGTACGCGACGGTATCCAGCTCTTCGGCACGAACGCCTCCGGTGTCCTGAGCACCGCGCTGTTCAAGGAGGCCGGGACCCTGTCCTCCTGGTCCACGCTCGGCGCGCAGGGCATCTCCGGCACGCCGACCGTGGTGGTGTACCCCGGCTACCGACTGCGCGTCTTCGCGACGGACGGACTCGGCAAGGTCGTGACCGCGGCCCAGTCCGCCGAGGGCGGCCCCTACGGCGAGTGGAGCGCGCTCGGTGACGCCGCACAGGACAACGGCAACCCGGTCAGCCTCACCGTCGACGGTTCCCCGAGCGCGGTGATCTCCCCGCTGACCGGTCTCACCGAGGTCGTCGTCCGCGGCAGCGACGGCAGCATCTACAACACCGGTGAGACCACCCAGGGCTCCGGCGCCTGGCGCACCTGGCAGAAGGTCTCCTCCGAGGCCTCCGCCACGGAACCCACCGCGTTCACCTTCACCAACTCAGCGGGTCCGGCCTGGGCATACTCCTTCCGCACGCCCGACAACCAGACCCGCGTGTACCAGGTCCAGGTGACGTCGTCACTGTCCGCGATGCGCACCGCGGACAAGGCACCGGACTTCGCCGGGCGCGCGCTGCCCCGCCCGTAGTCCCCGCACACCGCACCCGCCGCCGCCCGGTCCCGCCGAGGACCTGGCGGCGGTCGCGTCTCCCCCCGTCGCCCCGAGAGAGGCCCCCTCCCTGTGCCCGATGTCCGCACCAGGGCGGGCACGCTGCCCGCCTTCACCGAAGCCCGCACCTCGCCCCAGCGGTACAAGGGGTCGCTGGACGAGTTCCGGCTGATCCGGCGGGCGCCGAGCGCGAGGCCCGGGAGCGGGCGTCCGCCCCTCTGATCGCAGTCCCGGTGCCGCGTCGCCGCGACGACGCCAACACTTCACCTGCCTCACACTGGCCCGTGGTGTGCGTGCCGCCCGTTCACCCCTACGTTCCCGACATGCCCTCTCTGTTGCGCAACCGTCTGACGAAGCGAGTCCTGCACCCCGCGGTCGCCGCGGTCGACCACCTCCTGGACCGTGGTGCGGTCCGGAACGCGAAGCCCCTGCGGCACGAACTCGACGTCCTGCGACGCGAGATGGACGAGCTGAAGCGGCAGCAGTACGCGGTCGGGCTGCTGTTCGACGCCACGGCCCGCAGCGGCCACCGCGTCCCGCAGGAGCGGCAGATCGACATGCTCGTGGGCGCGATAGAGACGGTGAGCGGCGGCACCGAGCACGCCCGCCGGAACGTGGTCGTCGCCTACCGCACGCTGATCGCGATGGAAGCCCTCGCGGTGGGCCGGATCGCGGGCTCCACCTCCAACATCTGCGGAAAGCTCGCCACCGTTCCGCTGCTCTCCCCGCCCAACGGCAACATCCTCGAGATCGGCACCCTGCACGGGCTGTTCGCCTCCGCCCTGGTGCGCATGGTCCACCGGGCCGGTATCGAGCCCGACCTCACCATCGTCGACCCGCTGGCCGGAGCGCAGCTCCAGCCGGGCACCTCCACGGGCGCCGACCCCACCGGAACCCCGGTGCGCGAGGACGTGGTGCGGGCCAACCTGGCGCTCGGCGGCAGCCGGGCCGGCCTCGACGCCCGGATCCAGCAGGGCTTCTCCTCCGACCCCGAGGTGCGCGTCGCGGTCTCCGACCGGAAGTACGGCGTGATCATCGTGGACGGCGACCACTCGGAGGAGGGCGTGCGCGCCGACCTGGAGTGGGTCGAGGAGATCGCCGCCCCCGGCGGCATCGTGGTCCTCGACGACTACGGCGACGTGGCCTGGCCCGGCGTCCAGGACGCCCTGGACAAGCACCTGGTGGGCGGGACCTCGCGGCTGCGCATGCTGGGCCGGGTCGCCACGTCCGCGTTCCTGCGCGCCGACTGAGCACGGTCGGACGGGCGGCCCAATGCCCGGTGCCGGTGCCCGGTGCCGGAGACCGTCAGCGGCTGAAGAACTTCTGCTGCCGGCTGATCGCGCGGCGCAGCTCCTGCGGCAGCTGGTGATAGGGCCCGTACGCCCGCTCCGTGTCGTACAGCAGGCCCTGGAACTGCTGCTGGGCCGCCGTGTGATCGCCCACGGCCAGCAGCAGGTTCCCGATCCGGTGCCGCACGTCGAAGGCCCGTGCCGGGTCGGAACTCGCCGACTGCCGGCTCTCGTAGAACGGCAGGACCGCCCGGTACTCGGCGAGAGCCGCGGCCGGCTCGCCGAGTTGCTCCAGGCACTGCGCCGCGTCGTAGCGGAACTGAAGCGTCTGCGGGTCGGCCGGTCCCGCCTCCGCGGCCCGGTCGTCCGCGAGCCGGCGCAGTTCGGGCAGCGCGCGGCGGTACTGCCCGTCGTCCATCAGCGTCGTGGCGTACTGCTTGCGCAGGATCCGCACGACCGGCGAGTGCTCGCCGTGCTCGGCCGCGGCCGCCGGGAGGATCCCGCCGAGGATGTCCACGGCCCGGGTGATGCTTCCCTCGCCGAGGAGACGCTTCACCTCGTCGACGGCGCCCGCGACATCGGGGCGCGGCGCGGGCGGGGCGGTGGGCATCGCGGGCGGCGGGGTCGCGACCCGGTCGGGCCAGGGCGCGTGCGGGCGCAGGAAGGGGCGGGTCGGATCGAGCGGCCCGCCCGCCGGGGTCCGTACGGCGGAGGCCGCGGGCATGCCGCGCACCGGCAGCAGCGGCGCGAGCGCCTCGTACACGTCCTGGGCGCCGGAGGGGCGGTGCTGCGGGTCCTTGGCGAGCAGCCGCAGGACAAGGGCCTCCAGCGGCTCGGGGATCTCGGGGCGCAGCCGCCGGATCGGGAGCGGCGCCTCGTACAGATGGCGGTGCAGCACCCCGAGCGCGGTGGAGCCGGCGAACGGCACGTTCCCGCTGAGCAGTTCGTGCAGCAGCACCCCGAGGGCGTACAGATCGGTGTACGGGCCCACGGCGCCGCCCATCGCCTGCTCGGGTGCCATGTAGGCGGGGCTGCCGATCGGTGAGCCGGTGTGCGTGAGGCGCGTGGTGTCGGTGTCGATGACGGAGGCGACGCCGAGGTCGAGGACGGTGACGGTGCCGTCCGGCTTCACCATCACGTTCCGCGGCTTGAGGTCGCGGTGGACGATGGGCACGGCGTGCACGGCGGCGAGGACGGCGCACAGCTGGGCGGCGACCGAGACGGCCCACTGCCAGGGGTAGGGCTCGTGCTCGGCGAGATGGTCGGCGAGGTCGGCGCCCTCGACGTACTGCATGACGAGATAGAGGTCGTCGTCGTCGCTGCCCGCGTCGTGGACGGTGACCAGGCCCGGGTGCGAGACCTGGGCGGTCACCCGGCACTCGCGCACGAAGCGGCGGCGCATCTCGCCGGCGGCGGTGGCGGCGGCCATGTGGTCGGGGCGCAGCAGCTTGACGGCGACCCGGCGGTCGAGCCGCCCGTCGTACGCCGTCCAGACCTGGCCCATGCCACCCTGCCCGATGATGGTGGAGAGCTCGTAACGGCCCGCGATGACGCGTCCGTTCACCGGCCCTGCTCCTTGCGCAGGTAGTCACTGAGCTCATCGAGCTCGGCGCGTACCTGGTCGATGCGGGGCTTGTCGGAGGGCGTGTGCGGCTGCCCCTGCGGCTGGGGTCCCGGGTGCGGCGGCGGTGTCTGGTGCGGCTGCTGTGCCTGGTGCGGTTGCTGCGGCGGGATCGGCTGCGTGGGCGGGTAGCCGTAGCCCGGTGCCGGTGTCACCGGCGGAGGCGTCGTGGACGGCACCGGATGTCCGGCGGGATGGGCCGGCGGCCCATAGGCGTTCCAGGCGGGGCGCGGCTGCTGGAAGTGGCGTATGTCCGCCACCAGATAGTGCACGGGCACACCGAGAGCCATGCCGAACAGGACCGCCAGGCACACATAGTCGACCGGGCCCGGCTCCGCCTCCTTGGCGGCGTTCACCTCGGTCTCGGAGCCGAACACCCCGATGACCACGAACGCGGTGATCGACAGGGCGAGGCTCAGCCAGAACAGCAGCCAGTCCATGCGCCTGCGGCGCATGACCGCGATCCGCAGCATCGTGCCCCAGGCGAGGAGGCCGCAGGTGAGCAGCGCGAGAGCCACGAAGAGCACGCGGAGGGTGACGAGGACCGCGCCCGACGGGGGACCGGGCTGCGGCGGGGCATAGCCGTGGCCGTGCATTCCTGCTCCTGATGGCCTGGGGACAAGGCAGATGATGAGAGGACGAGCGTATACACCGACACGGACAACGTGACCCGGGTTGTACGGACCGGCTGTCCGATACGTCACTTCGGGATCGGGAGTGGACGACCGCTCCCGGCCCTCTCGCCGGGGGCGCCCGGGGCCGTGATCACCGCCGTGCCGCGGACCGGGGGCGTGGCCGTTCCGGCCGTCCCGGGCCCCTGTCACGCCCGTCACGCACGTCACGCACGTCGCCCGTCACAGCCTGAGCGTGCCGCCCGTCAGGCCCTGAGCGTGCCGTCCGTCAGGCCGTCGTACAGCCCCTGGACGAGCTGCTCCCCGAGCCGTCCCGCCAGCCGCAGCGCGTCCTCGAACGCTGCCAGGGTGCGGAAGCGTTCGCCGTAGCGCTGCTGGTCGGCAGGTGGCAGCCGCGGCAGTTGCAGCCGGCGTACGTCGAGCCGGGTCGCGGTCGACGCATAGCTGCTGGCCTGCCGGGTGTTGGCGGTGCCGCGCAGGAACCCGGCGAGGAACCACGCGTCGAGCGCTGCCGGATCGGGCCGCAGCAGCTGGAGGTTGCGGCCGAGCGCCGCGCCCGCCGTCGCCGCGTCGACGACGCGGACCACCGATCCGCCGCCGAGGACGGGGACGACGACATCACCCTCCTCCAGGAGGACGGCCTCCTCCTCGGGCCCCTCGGGGAGCGCGCCGGAGGGTCCGGCGCCCGCGAGGACGTCGTGCTCGGTGAGGACGGGGACATGCCGGCCCGCCGTCGCGCCGGTGCCGCCCGCCCGGATCAACAGCGCGCCCGCGCGGGCCAGTTCGCCGACGGTGGTGGCGGGCCAGGGCGCGGGCCGGTCGTCGGCGGTGGGTGAGGGGGTGAGTTCGCCGGTCAGCCGGAGGGTGTCGGCGAGCCGGTCCCGTACGAGCAGGAGTTCGTCCGCACCACCGCCCGCGGCGGTGGGCGGCACATGCCGGGCCGGCGCCAGATCCACATCGTCGTCGAGGAGCCCGATGACCGGCACCGAGCGGCTGACGCCGGGCCGTTCGTCGGCGGTGCCGTCCCGGTCGAAGCGCCGCCAGGCGTCGAGGACGGCGGTCTGCACGGCCTGCCAGTCGAGCTTGTCGCGGCCGCCGGCCGCACCGGCCAGCTCGGCGGTGTCGACGAGCAGCAGTTCGGAGGCGGGCGGCCGGCCGGCCTCCGGCTTGCGCAGCACCCACAGATGCAGGGGGATTCCGTACGGGGGCGCGGCTCCGGCAGGCAGTGCGATGACGGCCCGCAGCGCACCGCGCCGCAGCAGCCCCGCGCGGATACGGCGACCCGAGCGGCGCGACGCGGCGGCGGGCGGCATGAGCAGCACCGCCGTGCCGCCGGGGCGCAGCCGGGCCAGCGCGTGCTGGACCCACGCCAGTTCGGACTCGGTGCGGGCCGGGAAGCCGTACTCCCAGCGCGGGTCGTAGGCGAGCTCGTCGTGGCCCCAGTTGCGCTCGTTGAACGGCGGATGGCACAGCACGGCGTCGACGGCGGCCTCGGGGAAGGCGTCCGCACGCAAGGTGTCGCCGCAGCGGGCCCTGACGGTGGCGTCGGAGTGCAGCGCGAGACGCAGAGCGGTGAGCGCGGTGAGGTCGGGGTCGGCGTCCTGGGCGTAGAGGGCTTCGGGGTACTCCACGGCCCGCAGCAGCGTGCCTGCTCCCGCGGCCGGATCGAGAACGCTCGCGGCGGGTCCGGCGACGGCGGCCATGAGGGCGGCCGGCCCGGGCGGGGTGAGTGTGTACTGACGCAGGTTGGCATCGAGGAAGCGCCCGAGCAGGAACTCATAGGTCTGCCGGTGCCCCAGCTCGTCGGCGAGCTCGGCGACCGAGCGCAGCAGGGGCACGCTGTGAACACCTCCGGCGATCGACGGCACGCCCGACGAGCGTTCGGAGGCGCCGAGCTCACGGAAGAGTTCGCCGCGGTCGTCGCCGAACCGCACGGCCAGCACCTGTTCCACCGCGGTCGGCAGCAGCTCCGCCATCCGCTCGTCCGAAGCCGCCGCCAGCTCCTGCCAGACGGTCGGCCGCTCCCGTACGAGCAGCAGGGTGCAGCCCGCCTGGATCAGCGCGGTGGCGGCGGTGGACGGGTGGTCGGCGAGTTGTTGCCAGACCCGTTCCCGCAGCGGGACCTCGGCAAGTTTCCCCTGGTCACGCAGCCACTGCTCGACCTCCGCGAGGGCGAAGGAGGGGCTGGTCTCGGTGCCGCCGACGGGCCTTGGAAAGTCCGCGTGCCGGCGCCGCCAGTTGCTGACCGCGGCCCGTCCGACCCCCGCCAGCCGGGCGATTCCCGCGGCCGTCACCTCGCTCGCGTTCTCCGGCACCTGCCGCCTCCTTCGTCCGCACCGCCCGGCCCTGCCCGTGGGTTGTGCCGCCGAGCATACCGGCGCGCACGGATTCCGACGCTTCACAGTGTGAGTGGACCCAAATCCCGTGAACCGTGTTGACTCGGTTCACAGGCTCTGCTCTTATTGACCCGTCGCTACACGGGAACTTCACCGGTCCCCACCACACTTCACGTCCCCGGAGGACATCCATGTCCCATTCCATGCAGCAGCCGCAGTACAACGCGCCGCAGGCGCCGTACACCCCGGCACCCGCCCCGGCGCGCAACGGTCTCGGCACGGCAGCGCTGGTGCTCGGCATCATCGGCACCGTCTCCGGTCTGATCCCGTTCTTCTTCTGGCTGGCCGGCATCCTCGGACTGATCGCCCTGATCCTGGGCCTGGCGGGCCGCGGCCGGGTCAAGCGCGGCGAGGCCGGCAACAAGGGAGTGACCACCACCGGCGCGGTGCTCGGGCTGGTCGCGATGATCCTCTCGGTGGTCGGCGCGGTGCTCACCTTCAAGGCCGTGGACGACGCGGTCGACGAGCTCAACAAGGCGGCCACCGGCACCACCGCGTCGAAGGAGCCGGGCGCCGCGAAGGGCGACGGCGCGGCGAAGGACACCACCAAGGACGACGCCAAGGGCAACAAGGGCGCGGGCCTCGCGGCCGGTGACAGCGCCGTCTACGACGACGGCGTGAAGATCACCGTCTCCGCGCCGAAGGCGTACAAGCCGAGCGAGTTCGCCGCCGGTCACACGGAGGGCAACAAGGCGTACGAGGTGACCGTGGTCCTCGAGAACGGTGGCAGCAAGAAGTTCGACGCCACGCTGGTGACCCCGGACGCCCGCGCCGGCAAGGACGGCGTCCCGGCCGAGCAGATCTTCGACGACAAGGTCGGCACCGGCTTCAGCGGCACCGTCCTGCCCGGCAAGAAGTCCACGGTCCGGTTCGCCTTCGACGTCCCGGCCGCCGCCAAGGACCTCACCGTCGAGGTCAGCCCGGGCTTCACCTACGACGCCTCGCAGTGGGAGCTGAAGCTCTGACCGGCCGCGCCGGGCCCTGACACCCCCGCTCCCCGGCGCACCCCTCCCCTTCTTCTGCTCCCCTCCCCCCTTTCCTCCCTCCCTCTCTCCTTCTCCCTCTCTCCTTCTCTCTCCTTCTCCCCTTCCGTCCCGACCCACCCCGGAGACCCGTCATGCAGGCCACCGCTTCCGCCCGCCACCGCCGCACCGCCGCCACCGCTCTCGCCGTCGCCCTCGCGTTCGGCGGCACGGCCTGCGGATCCCTCGACGCGGACCCCACGAGCACCAAGAGTCCGGCCGGTGCAGCGGCCGGGAAGTCCGAGGCGTTCCCCGGGCTGTCAGGCCCCGACCTAGTCAACAGAGCGGTCACCGCCACGAAGGCGGCCACCTCACTGACCCTCGACGTCACGCTGAAGACGGCCGACGGCCCCCTGAAGGGCTATATGGCGATCAGCAAGAAGGGCGACTGCGCCGGCACCCTGTCCGTCGGCTCCGACGGGACCGCCGAGCTGATCAAGACAGGCGACACCGCCTATCTCCGCTTCGACGAGGCGCTGTTGAAGTCGCAGAACAAGGGGGCGCCGGCCGAGGAGCAGAAGGCGGTGCTGGACATGATGAAGGGCCGCTGGGTGAAGACGGACGCCTCCGACGCCGAGGCCCGGGACAGCCTCGAACTCTGCGACCTGAACAAGCTGCTGGCGGACGTCGAGGCGAACGACACCGCCGCGCGCCGGGTCGGAGAGGCCACGGTCGGCGACCGCAAGGCGGTGAAGCTCACCGAGTCGGACGGCAAGGAGACCTACACGATGTACGTCGCCGCGGAGGGTGAGCCGTATCTGCTGAAGTTCGAGCAGGTGGGCGGCGAGGAGCCGGGCACGATGACGTTCTCCGGGTTCGACAGGCCCGTGCCGGCGAAGAAGCCGGCAGCCAAGGACATCCTCGACCTGGACAAGCTCGGCAAGCAGTGACGGGCGGCCGCGTCCCGGGAAGCACGGGGCCGCCACGAGCACGGGGTGCACGAGAAGGCCCGATAACCGAAGGAGGCCGCCCCTGAGGGCGGCCTCTTCGCGTCGTTCCGGAATCCCCCGTCGTTCCCGGATTCGCGTCGTTCCCGGATTCGCGTCGTTTCCGAATCCCCGGCGCTCCCCGCACCGGAAGTGCTCACACGCTGTGGCGCACCCACACGTTGGGCTCCACATAGACGGCGTACCCGCGGTCGCTCTCGCAGTGCACCGGGACCAGCGCGCCCGGCACCTCCACGGGTCCGGCCGTGTCGAACGGCAGCCCGGTCCAGGTGCGCCACTGCGCCAGCGAGCCGGAGACCGTCATCGACGCCGGAGCCACCGAGTCGATCACCCCGCCGGCCCGGACGTGGACCCGCAGCCACGGGTCGTACGGCAGGCCGTCGTCGGGGCGGGTGCGGTGGGCGTACTCCTCGATCAGGGTCCGCGGCTCCTCGCTCTTGCGGCTCGGCCGCACCGGCGCCACCAGATCGGTGAAGCCGAGCCGGCGCACGTTGTCGCGCATCGCGGCCAGCATCCGGCCCGAGATGCCCTTGCCCTGCCGGCCGTCCGCGACGGTGATCTCGATCGCGCTGACCGTGTCGGGCGCGCGGCCGTGCCGCAGATCGGAGAAGGCCCACAGCATCACCTGGTCCCAGCCGCCATCGGGCAGGGAGCGACGTCCGTCGGCGTCCAGCCGGAAGGGCACGCTGAACGCCCGTGCGGCGACGCGGCCTTCGGAGTCGGTCGCCACCAGTACGTACTCGGGCAGTTCGGCGAGGATCCGCCCCATGTTGGCCCAGCCCACCGGGTCGTGCAGGACGAACTGGGGCCAGGTCTCGGGCATCTGCCAGAGCGCATCCCGCAGTTCGGGCCGGTCGGCGAGGGTCGTGACGGTCAGGTCCATCCGCGCAGGCTAACTCCGGAGGCCTCCCGCGCCCCACCGGATTTTTTTCCGGCGGTGGGCGGCTCGTGGGACCGGGCACCGGCCACACCCTCCGGCATGCGGTGGCCGCGCTCAGCCGCCGCACTGCGCGAGCATGACCTCCTTGTCCGCGACCGTCACCGGCAGGGCGTACTTCACCGCGACCTGCGAGACCCGCACGGCGTACGAGCAGCGGATCGACTTGTTCGGCGGAAGCCACGACGCCGGGCCCGAGTCGCTCTTCGAGCTGTTGGCCCGGCCCGCCACGGGCAGCAGGTTCAGCGGGTCGTTGGCGAGTTGCTGCCGCTTCTTCACCGGCCACTGCGCGGCGCCGAGCTGCCAGCCGTACGAGAGCGGGACGACGTGATCTATCTGGACCTCCATCGCGTCCTGCTTGCGCCAGTCGATGACGGCGCCGGTGTACGGGTCGTCGAGGGTCATCGCGACGACGACGCAGTCGGAGCCCGAGCGGTGCCGCACCTCCTTGCCGTCGCGGGCCAGGAGATCGTTGCGGGTGTCGCAGCCGTTGCGGGCGAGCGGGACACCGTCGGCGCTGTCCATCCAGGCGTAGCCGAAGCGATCCCGGTCGTACCCCGTCCTGGGGCCCCGGCCCTTCGTGGCCACCTTCTCGATCAGCCGGCGGGCGGCCGCCCGGTCGCCTTCGGAACTGATGGGGGCGAGCCCCGGCTTGGTGCCGTCGGGGTTGGCGAGCGGGCTGGTGCCGGATCCCGTGCCGGGTACGACGGCCGATTCGGTGGCCTTGGGGTCCCCGGGCAGCGCGGTGCCCTCGCAGGAGGTGAGCAGTGCGGCGGCGACGGCGGCGGTGAGGCCGGCGGCGAGTGTGCGCGATATACGGCCCCGGGTTCTGTTCACGTCCGTAGGGTACTGACCCGGTCTCACGTCGCGGAGGGAGCAGCCCGGTTCCTGCCGCACGATCCGCTGCGCGCCGGAGCGGGCGGGGTTCGCGGGGCGCGAGGGAGGGCCGGGCCGCTCACACCTTGCCGATGCCGAGGGTGGTCTCGCCCGGCAGCAGACCGGAACCCAACACCCTTACCCACAGCGGGCCGAGCAGCTCGGCCAGCCGGTCCCGCTCCTCGTCGCCGACCGTTCTCCACGGCACGGCGGCCAGCTCGTCCGTACGGTGCTCGATCTCGGCCCGCAGCGCACGCCCGGCGTCGGTCGCCCCGCCGTCGTCGCTCAACAGGCCTCGCACACGCAGCCGTTCACCCCCAGCGGCCCACGCGCGCTCGTCCCAGCCGCGGCTTTCGAAGGTCTTGACGCCGGCCGCGCCGACCGCGGCGAAGGAGACGAGCGACTCGACGGGGCCGAGCCCCGCGGTCATCAGGGCGCTGAGATGTCCGTCCCCCCGGTGTTCGCGCAGGACGGTCGCGGCATGCCAGAGCACGAGGTGCGGCTCGTCGGGCCAGGGCAGTGCGGCGACGGCCGCGGCGAGCGGCCTGCCCTCGGTGTTCACGGCCTCCGCCGCGCGGCGGGCGAGCGCGGCCGCCTCGGCGAACTCCGGCCCGTCCACGGCGTCGCCGAAGAGGGTCCGGTAGGCGCGGCCGATGCCCCGCGTCCGCGCGGCGAGCACGTCGTCGGGGGCGGCGACGCGCCACGCGGCGGGAACGTGCTCGGCCACCCTGCGCGGGCTGAAGCCGTAGAAGGCGGACGCCACCCGCCCCGGGCCGACGGCGCCGAGCGGTGCGGCCCGCAGAGCGAAGTAGCTCGGCCAGCGCTCATCGGTGCGGTAGCCGAGCGCGGCGGACTCCTCGAACACCTCGGGGGCGTAGTAGAGGACCGCGTGCAGGGGCTCCAGGAGGTGCCACATCTGTCGTACGCGCGCGGTGTCGCCGGCCATGACCGTCCCCTTCGTCGCCCTATCTTGTCAGCGACAAGATTGCACCCGACCCGCAAACTTGTCAATGCCTAGATGAGGCGTAGGCTTCCCGTCATGACCAGCGAGCGCACCTATCACCACGGCGATTTGCGGCGGGCCGTCCTCACCGCGGCACTCGACGCCATCTCCACCGACGGACCGTCCGCTCTGTCCCTGCGCGACCTGGCCCGCCGCGCGGGCGTCTCCCACGCGGCCCCCGCCCACCACTTCAAGGACCGCGCCGGCCTGCTGACGGCCATCGCCACGGAAGGGTTCGACCTCCTGGGCACCACGCTCTCCGAGGCCTCGGACCTGCGCGATCTCGGCCTGCGCTACGTGCGCTTCGCCACCGGTCACCCGGCGCACTTCCAGGTGATGTTCAGCCCGGAGCTCCTGCGCCCCGACGACCAGGACCTGCTTGCGGCGCGGGAGCGCGTGCGCACGCTCCTGGGCGAGGCGGTCGCGGTCCGCGGCGCCGACCCGGACACGGGCTTCCTCGCGGCCTGGTCCATGGCCCACGGCTTCGCGACCCTGCTGCTCACCCACAACCTGGACCACCAACTGGACGGCAGGGACGCCGAAGAGGCGTTCCGGGCGCTGACGAGCGTGATGTTCGGCCGCTGACGCCCCGGGTCCACGGGGCAGGCGCAGCGCGTGCCCCGTGCGCCTGCACAGCACCGGGAGGGCGCGCGGAAGCCGCCCGGCAACTGCTCACCCGTTAATCAGGCCCGGTCGGGGCGCGCGGCTGCGTACCGTACCCCCATGCCCGAACTCCAGCGCCTGCGCGCCGACCACGCCCCCGCTCTGCTCGCCTTCGAGCTGGAGAACCGGGACTACTTCGCCGCCTCCGTCCCCGACCGCGGCGACGACTACTTCGCGCAGTTCGACGCACGGCACGCGGCACTGCTCGCCGATCAGGCCGCCGGGCTGGACCACTTCCATCTGCTGGTCGGCGCCGACGGGGAGGTGTTGGGGCGGGTCAACCTGGTCGACGTGACGGACGGGTCCGCCGAACTCGGCTTCCGGATCGCCAAGAGCGCCGCCCGCCAGGGCCTCGCCACCTCCGCCGTCCGCCGGATCTGCGTGCTGGCCGCCGGCGAGTACGGGCTGACGAGCCTGCGGGCCCGGGCGACGCACGACAACGCGGGCTCGCGGGCCGTGCTGACCCGCGCCGGTTTCGTACCCACCGGCGAGATCACCCTGTCCGGGCAGCCGGGAACGAGCTACGTACGCCAGCTGACCGCGGCCGACGCCGCCGGGTGACGGGACCCCGCGCCGGCGCCGGGGAGCAGCCGCCCCGGCGCCGGACTCGACCTAGGACCCCAGAATCGTCGTCAGGAACTCCCCGGTCCAGCTCAGCAGTTCGCGTCCCACCACCGGCTTCCCGCCGATCTTGCCCGTCGTCGGCCGCGGTACCAGGATCTGGTGGATCGCCGGCTTGATGATCGTGCGCGGGTACAGACGCTTGAGGCGCAGCTCCTGCGACTCCCTCAGCTCCACCGGGGCGAAGCGGATGTTCGGGCCCTGGAGCACGATCTCGCCGACGCCGCACGCGCGTGCCAGCATCCGCAGGCCCGCCACCAGCAGCAGGTTCTCGACCGGCTCGGGCAACTTGCCGTAGCGGTCGGTGAGTTCCTCGCGGACCGCCGTGATGTCCTCCTCCGAGTTCGCGGAGGCGATCGCGCGGTACGCCTGGAGCCGCAGGCGCTCGCCGGGGGCGTAGTCGTGCGGGACGTGGGCGTCGACCGGGAGCTCGATCTTGACCTCCAGCGGCGGTTCCTCCTCCACGCCGCCGTCCAGCGAGGCACGGTAGTCCGCCACCGCCTCGCCGACCATGCGCACGTACAGGTCGAAGCCGACGCCGGCGATGTGACCGGACTGCTCGCCGCCGAGCAGATTACCCGCGCCGCGGATCTCCAGGTCCTTCATCGCCACGTACATGCCCGCGCCCATCTCGGTGTGCTGGGCGATCGTCGCGAGACGCTCGTGCGCGGTCTCGGTGAGCGGCTTCTCCGGCGGGTAGAGGAAGTAGGCGTAACCGCGCTCGCGGCCACGGCCGACCCGGCCGCGCAGCTGGTGCAGCTGCGAGAGACCGAAGTTGTCACCGCGCTCCACGATCAGGGTGTTGGCGTTGGAGATGTCGATGCCCGACTCGACGATCGTGGTGGACACGAGGACGTCGAACTTCTTCTCCCAGAAGTCCACGACGACCTGCTCCAGCGCCGACTCGCCCATCTGACCGTGCGCCGTCGCGATCCGCGCCTCGGGGACGATCTCCCGCAGCCGGGCCGCGGCCCGGTCGATGGACTCGACGCGGTTGTGGATGTAGAAGACCTGGCCCTCGCGCAGGAGTTCACGCCGGACGGCCGCGCCGATCTGCTTCTGCTCGTAGGGGCCGACGAAGGTCAGCACCGGGTGCCGCTCCTCCGGCGGGGTGGTGATCGTCGACATCTCGCGGATGCCGGTGACCGCCATCTCCAGCGTTCGCGGGATCGGAGTCGCCGACATCGTCAGGACGTCGACGTTGGCGCGGAGCTTCTTCAACTGCTCCTTGTGCTCGACGCCGAAGCGCTGCTCCTCGTCCACCACGACCAGGCCCAGGTCCTTGAACTTGGTCTCGGAGGAGAACAGCCGGTGCGTGCCGATGACGATGTCGACCGAGCCGTCCCGCAGCCCTTCCAGGGTCGCCTTGGCCTCGGTGTCGGACTGGAAGCGGGACAGGGCGCGTACGTTCACCGGGAACTGGGAGTAGCGCTCGGAGAACGTCCCGAAGTGCTGCTGCACCAGCAGCGTCGTCGGCACCAGCACGGCGACCTGCTTGCCGTCCTGGACCGCCTTGAACGCGGCGCGCACCGCGATCTCCGTCTTGCCGTAACCGACGTCGCCGCAGATCAGCCGGTCCATCGGGACCGTCTTCTCCATGTCCTCCTTGACCTCGGCGATCGTGGAGAGCTGGTCGGGCGTCTCCACGTACGCGAACGCGTCCTCCAGCTCGCGCTGCCAGGGCGTGTCCGCCCCGAAGGCGTGGCCGGGCGCGGCCATGCGGGCGCTGTAGAGCTTGATGAGGTCCGCGGCGATCTCCTTGACCGCCTTCTTCGCGCGCGCCTTCGTCTTCGTCCAGTCCGCGCCGCCGAGCCGGTGCAGCGTGGGCGCTTCGCCGCCGACGTACTTGGTGACCTGCTCCAGCTGGTCGGTGGGGATGTAGAGCCGGTCGCCGGGCTGGCCGCGCTTGGCGGGGGCGTACTCGACGAGCAGATACTCGCGGGTCGCGCCCTGGACGGTGCGCTGGACCATCTCGATGTAGCGGCCCACACCGTGCTGCTCGTGGACGATGTAGTCGCCCGCCTCCAGCGTGAGCGGGTCGATGGTCTTGCGCCGCTTCGCCGGCATCCGCCGGCCGTCCTTGCCGGCCGCCTTCTGGCCGGACAGGTCGGTCTCGGTGAGGACCGCGAGCCGCAGGCCCGGGTCGATGAAGCCGTAGTCGATCGAGCCGCACGCGACATGGACGACGGACGGCGAGATGTCGGTCAGCGCCGAGTCCAGGCGGGCGGGAATGCCCTCGCCGCCGAGCACCTCGACGGTGCGGGCCGCCGGGCCGTGCGCCTCGGTCACATAGACCGTGCGCCAGCCGTCCGCCAGCCAGCCCTTGGTGTCGGCGAGGGCCCGCGCGGTGTCGCCGCGGTAGGTCTCCGGAGCGTGCATGCCCAGCTTGAGGGTGTCGTCCGACAGTTCCTCGTCGGCGGCGAACTGCGAGACCGACCACCACATCATGCCGAGCTCGCGGGCCCGGTCCCGGACATCGGCGATGCCCCACAGCGATGCCGCGCCGACATCGATCGGCGCCTCGCCGCCCGCCCGTCGCCCACCACCACCCGTGCCGGAGCCGGCTCCGCCCGCGCTGGACATCGCCGTCGCCGCCCACGACGCCTGGAGGAACTCCTGCGAGGTGGCCACCAGGTCGGCGGCGCGGGTCCGCACCCGCTCCGGGTCGCACACGACGGTCATCGCGCCCTGCGGCAGCACGTCCAGGAGCAGTTCCATCTCGTCCACGAGGACGGGCGCGAGGGACTCCATGCCCTCGACCGCGATGCCCTCGGCGATCTTGTTCAGCAGCTCGCCGAGCTCCGGGTGCCGCTCGGCGAGAACCGCCGCCCGCCGGCGCACCTCGTCGGTCAGCAGCAGCTCGCGGCAGGGCGGCGCCCACAGTCCGTGCTCGGCAATCTCCAGCGAACGCTGGTCGGCGATCTTGAAGTACCGGATCTCCTCGACGTCGTCGCCCCAGAACTCCACCCGCAGCGGGTGCTCCTCGGTCGGCGGGAAGACGTCCAGGATGCCGCCGCGCACGGCGAACTCGCCGCGCTTCTCGACCAGCTCCACCCGGGAGTAGGCGGCGGCCGCGAGCGCGTCCACGATCTCGTTCAGATCGGCCTGCTGCCCGGTGCGCAGCGCCACCGGCTCCAGCTCGCCGAGGCCCTTGACCTGCGGCTGGAGCACGGAGCGGATCGGTGCGACGACGACCGAGACCGGGCCCGCGGCCGGATCGTCCTTCGACGGGTGGGTCAGCCTGCGCAGCACCGCGAGCCGGCGGCCCACAGTGTCGGAGCGGGGCGAGAGCCGCTCGTGCGGCAGCGTCTCCCACGAGGGGTACTCGGCGATGCCCTCCTCCGGCAGCAGCGAGCGCAGCGCCGCCGCCAGGTCCTCCGCCTCCCGCCCCGTCGCGGTGACGGCGAGCACCGGACGTCCGGCCTCGCGGGCCAGCGCCGCCACGGCGAAGGGGCGCGCCGCCGGCGGTCCGACCAGGTCCAGATGCATACGGTTGGCATCCCGTGCGGCCCGCACCGCTTCGGCGAGCGCAGGGTCGGTGACGACGGCATCGAGCAGACCGTGCAGGCTCATCAAGGGCTTCCATCCCGGGGAGTGGGCAACGCGAATAACCCGGCTCGTCTGTCGCGCCCCACTGTCGAGGGCAGGGGGAGGGCCGGGGGTCTCCAGCGTACGACGCTGCTCCGACACTCGCGTCCGGAATCCACGCTGCGCGGTGCGGCCCGGACCGGGGTGACCAGGCGTGTCCGCACCGCCGGGCCCGGCCGCCCGGCGCCGGAGCCGCGTTGACCGGCGCGAGGACTCCCCGCGGGCCGCCCGCACCGGCTGCCGGCTACCGGCTGCCGGCCGGCGACCCGCTACCCGCTACCTGCTGCCTGCTGCCTGCCGCCGGGAGTCCCGCCGGCCCGCCCCGCGCAAGGCGATCACCGTGGAGACCGCGAGGCGATCACCGTCGAGACACGGCCCTGGACCGCAGCCCCGCGAGCGCAGCCCCGGACCGCCGCCCCCGGCCGCCCGACCCGACCCGCCCGGCACACACCGCGGCCCCGGAGTGTCCGGTGGACACCCCGGGGCCGCCCCCCGTTCCATGCGCCCGGAGGCCGTGGTGCTACTCCGTGGCGATGGCGTTGAGGACGTTCATCCGTCCCGCGCGGAAGGCGGGGACCAGGGCCGCGAACAGCCCCACGAACGCCGACCCGACGAACACGGTCAGGATCGTCGGCCACGGGATCTCCAGGACCCCCAGGCCCTCCAGTGCCAGCAGCTTCTGGGCCGCCGTGCCCCAGCCCATGCCCAGACCGAGGCCGAGCAGCGCACCGAAGAGGGCGATGACCACGGACTCCAGCCGGATCATGCGGCGCAGCTGACGCCGGGAGAGACCGATCGCCCGCAGCAGGCCGATCTCACGGGTCCGCTCGACCACCGAGAGCGCCAGGGTGTTCACCACCCCGAGCACCGCGACGATGATCGCGAGGGCGAGCAGACCGTAGACGATGTTCAGCAGCTGGCCGACCTGGTCCTTCAGGTCCTGCTTGAAGTCGGTCTGGTCCTGCACCTTGTACTGCGGGTACGCGGCGAGCGAGGACTTGAGCGCCGTGTAGGCCTCCTTCTCCTTGCCGTCGTCGGCGGAGGCGAACAGGATCAGGTTCTTCGGCAGCTTGTCGGCCGGGATGTACTGCTCGGCCGTGGCCGTGCTGGTGTACTTCACGCCCTTGTCGACGTTGCCGTCGTCGGAGGTGATGGCCGCGACCTTCAGCTTCGCGCTCTCGCCGCCCTTGAAGGCGACGGTGAGCGTGTCGCCCACCTTCACGCCGTGCTCCTCGGCGTAGGTGTCGCCCACCGACATGGCGTTCTTGCCGTACGCGGCGGACAGTTCGCCGCCCACGGTCTTGCGGCGCAGGTCCTGGGCGTACGTGGCGTCGGCGGCGACCAGTTCGTCGTCGACGGTCTTGCCGTCGGGCGAGGTGATCTTCGCGTTGACACCCTTGTACTGGGTGACGTGCGCGATGCCGGGCGTCTTCTCCAGCGCCTTCTGCGCCTGCGGCACGATCGGCTGGCCGTTGGAGGACTGGACGATGAAGTCCGCGCCGACCGACTTGTCGAGCTCGTCCGTCGCGGAGGCGACCATCGAGGAGCCGACCACCGACAGGCAGGCCACCAGGGCGAGCCCGATCATCAGGGCGGCACCGGTCGCTCCCGTACGGCGCGGGTTGCGCAGCGCGTTGCGCTCGGCCATCCGCCCGACCGGGCCGAACATCCGCAGCACGAGCGCGCTGATCACCCGGACCACGACACCGGCGAGCAGCGGTCCGACGACCACGAAGCCGATGAGCGAGAGGACCACACCGAGGCCGAGGAACATCGAGCCCTCGGCGGCCTTGTCGGCCTGCGTCGCGACCAGCAGGGCCGCGGCGCCGGCGCCGGTCAGGAGCAGTCCGATCGCGGCCCGGACCTTGCCCGCCCTGCCGTCGGCCGGAGTTCCGGCGTCACGCAGCGCGGCCATCGGGGAGACCTTGCCGGCGCGCCGGGCCGGCACATAGGCGGCGACGACGGTGACGACGATGCCGAGGACCATGCCGACGACCGGGGTCGTCACCTTCACCGTCAGATCGTCGGTGGACAGGTTCATGCCCATGGAGCCCATGAGCTTCATCAGTCCGACGGCGAGGCCGACACCGGCCGCGATGCCCGCGACCGAGCCGACGATGCCGAGGAAGAGCGCCTCGATCAGGACGGAGCGGTTCACCTGGCGGCGGCTGGAGCCGATGGCCCGCATCAGACCGATCTCGCGGGTGCGCTGGGCGACCAGCATCGAGAAGGTGTTGACGATCAGGAAGATGCCGACGAGGAGGGCGATCCCGGCGAAGCCGAGCATCGCGTACTTCATGACGTCGAGGAAGGAGCCGACCTCCTCACGGCCCGCGTCGGCGGCCTCCTTCGCGGTCTGCAGCTTGTAGGGGGCGTCGAGCGTGGCGGCGATGTTCTTCTTGAGCTGCTCGTCGCTGACCCCGTCGGCCGCCGTGACCGAGATCCCGGTGAACAGGCCTTCGCGGCCAAGGAGTTCACGCTGCGCGGTGGCGGTGTCGAAGTAGACGATCGTGGCGCCCGGGTTGGTCACCTTGAAGGAGGCGATACCGGAGATCTTCGCCTTGAAGTCGCCGGTGACCGCGATGGTGCGCAGTTCGTCGCCGATCTTCAGACGGTGCTTGTCGGCGGTGTCGGCGTCGACCATCATCTCGGTGGGTCCGCGCGGCGCGTGGCCGGAGGTGATCTCCATCGACTTGAGGTCGTTGTCGCTCCAGCCGCCGGCGATGGTCGGGGCGCCGTTGGTGGCGCCGACGTCCTTGTTCTTCGCGTTGACGACGGTGACGCTCATGCTGGAGACGCCGCCGTCGGCGGACTTGACGCCCTCGGCGGTCCTGACCTTCTCGACGAGGGACGCGGGCAGCGTCTCGGGCCGGCCGGTCTGCGGTGCGTCGTCGTCATCGGCGCCCTGGGGGCTGACGGTGACGTCGGAGGCGGTGCTGGCGAAGAGCTTGTCGAAGGTGGTGTTCATGGTGTCGGTGAACACCAGCGTCCCCGACACGAAGGCCACGGACAGCAGCACCGCCACGGCCGAGAGCGCCATCCGCCCCTTGTGCGCGAGGAAGTTGCGCAGGGAGGTCCTGAAGACGGTCACGACGTACGCCCCCGAGCGTCGAAGTCCTTCATGCGGTCGAGTACGGCGTCGGCGGTGGGACGGAACATCTCGTCCACGATCCGGCCGTCGGCGAGGTAGAGGACCCGGTCCGCGTACGAGGCGGCCACCGGGTCGTGGGTGACCATCACGATGGTCTGGCCGAGCTCGTCCACCGAGCGGCGCAGGAAGCTGAGAACCTCCGCGCCCGCGCGGGAGTCGAGGTTTCCGGTCGGCTCGTCACCGAAGATGATCTCGGGCCGGGCGGCGAGCGCCCTGGCCACGGCGACGCGTTGCTGCTGACCGCCGGAGAGCTGGGTGGGCCGGTGCTTCAGCCGGTCGGACAGGCCCACCGTCTCGACGACCCGGTTCAGCCAGCCGGCGTCCGGCTTGCGGCCCGCGATGTCCATGGGGAGCGTGATGTTCTCCAGGGCGTTGAGCGTCGGCAGCAGGTTGAAGGCCTGGAAGATGAAGCCGATCCGGTCCCGGCGCAGCTGCGTGAGCTTCTTGTCCTTGAGACCGGTGATCTCGGTGTCGTCGAGGTAGATCTGCCCCGAGGTGACGGTGTCGAGCCCGGCCAGGCAGTGCATGAGGGTGGACTTGCCGGAGCCCGAGGGGCCCATGATCGCGGTGTACTGCCCGCGGGCGATGTCCACATCGACCTGGTCGAGTGCGACGACGCGGGTCTCGCCGCTGCCGTACGCCTTGACGACCTGCCGTCCACGCGCGGCGACGGCCGTACGCCCTCCGGTGTCCCCGTGCGGGGGAATGGTCACAGCCGTTGTCACGGTAAGTCTCCTATGTCGGTGAGGTGAGGGTGTCGCCGCGTGCGGTTCGAGTCTGTCGGCGGAAGCGCTCCGGCGCGCTGGTGCGAGGCGCAGTCTTCGACCGGGGGTTTTCCCCACCCCCCGGTGGTGCGGCCCCGGTTGCGGCCGTAAGAACAACTTAAGGACGCGCGGCCGCCGCTTCGTCGTCCCCCGGAACGAAAGCCCCCTGGCCACAAGTAGGGAGGTCCCCCTAGGGGCCTCCACCCGCGGGTGGAGGCCGACCCGCTCAGGCTGCACCCTCCCGCAGCGTCAGCCTCAAGTGAGAAGGTGTGGGGAAAATAGATGCAGGGGGAAAGGATCCAGCGGTGACGGAGACACCGGAGACGGAACCGCGAGGACCCGTCTCCCCCACGAACGGCGGCGACGCCGGCACGGCAGCCCCTACGGGCCGCGGTCCCGTGGTCGCCGCTCTCATGCTCGGCATGGCGCTCGCCGCGCTGGACGGCACCATCGTGTCCACCGCCGTACCGCAGATCGTCGGCGACCTCGGCGGCTTCTCCGTCTTCTCCTGGCTCTTCTCCGGCTATCTGCTCGCCGTCACCGTCACCCTGCCGGTGTACGGGAAGCTCTCCGACACCTTCGGCCGCAAGCCCGTCCTCATCGCCGGGATCATCCTCTTCCTGCTCGGCTCCGTCCTGTGCGCGGCCGCCTGGAACATGGGCGCGCTGATCGCCTTCCGCGTCGTCCAGGGCCTCGGCGGCGGCGCGCTCCAGGGCACCGTGCAGACCATCGCCGCCGACCTCTACCCCCTGAAGGAACGGCCGAAGATCCAGGCGCGGCTGTCCACCGTGTGGGCCGTCTCCGCCGTGGCCGGCCCCGCGATCGGCGGACTGCTCGCCTCGTACGCCGACTGGCGCTGGATCTTCCTGATCAACCTTCCCGTCGGCGCCGTCGCCCTCTGGCTGGTCGCCCGCCATCTGCGCGAACCCTCCCGCACCCGGCCGGCGGCACGCCCCCGCATCGACTGGCCCGGCGCGCTCGCCATCTTCGGCGCGGGGGTCCTGCTCCTCACCGCGCTCGTCCAGGGCGGCATCGCCTGGCCCTGGCTGTCCGCGCCCTCACTCGCCCTGCTCGGCGGCAGCGCCGTCCTCATCGCCGTCACCGTCGTCGTCGAGCGGCGGGCCGCCGAGCCGATCATCCCGGGCTGGGTCTGGCGCAGGCGCACCATCGCCGCCGTGAACCTCGCCCTCGGCGCCCTCGGTCTGCTGATGGTGGCCCCGACCGTCTTCCTGCCCACCTACGCCCAGTCCGTCCTCGGCCTCGGACCGATCGCCGCCGGCTTCGTGCTGTCCGTGATGACCCTGAGCTGGCCCGTCAGCGCGGCCCTGTCCAACCACGTCTACAACCGCATCGGCTTCCGGCACACCGCGATGATCGGCATCACCCTCGCCGGCCTGATCCTCGCGGCCTTCCCCCTGCTGCCCTACCCGGGCGCCCCCTGGCAGCCCGCCCTGCTCATGCTGCTGCTCGGCGGGGCGCTCGGGCTCTTCCAACTCCCCCTGATCGTCGGCGTCCAGTCCACCGTGGGCTGGGCCGAACGCGGCACGACGACCGCGTCCGTCCTCTTCTGCCGCCAGGTCGGCCAGAGCATGGGCGCCGCACTCTTCGGCGCCGTGGCCAACGGGGTCCTCGCCGCCCGCCTCGGCAGCGCGGGCGACCTGGACTCCGTCTCGCACGCCCTGGAGAACCCCGCGGCCCTCACTGCCGACGCGGCGGACCAACTGCGCCGGGCGGTGGACGCGGCGGTCGACCATGTCTACCTCGGCGCTGCGGTCGCGGCCGGGCTGTCGCTGCTGGTGCTGCTGTTCGTAGCCCCCCGGCGCTTTCCCGTACTGGACGACAACGAGCAGCCGGCGCCGAAGAGTTAGACCGGGCACTCCCCGAGCTGCGCCCGTTCCGCGGGCCGGATCTCCGCTGCGGCGCCGATGCCGCCCGTTCGCCCGGGGCGGTCTCTCAGCCCTCCGCCGCCGCGCGGCCCGTCAGCGTCGCCAGGCTGTTGCGGATGTGCGCCATGGTCGCGTTCATCTCCTCGCGTGCCTCCTCGTGCTCGCGCAGCATCCGCTCCGTCTCGCGCGCCGTGCGCTCCTCCTGCATCCGCGCCTGGGCGAGCAGGTCGGCGGCCTGCGCCTCCGCGCCCTCCTGGCCGTGGCGGGCGTACTCCTCCGCCTGGGCGAAGGTGCGTTCGGCCTCGACGAGAGCGGCCTCCGCAACCGCGGTCCGCTCGGCGTGCTCAGCCTCGAACGCCCCCTCACGCTCGGCGAGTTCACGCTCCACCGTCTCCCAGCGCCCGGCCTGCTCCCCCTCCAGCTCGGCGAGCATGCCCTCCGCACGGCGGCGCATCTCCCGCCATGCGCCCATCACCTCGCCGCGCTGCTCCTTCATCTCGCCGCGCGCCTCCGCACGGGCCTCGTCGGCCGCCGCCTGCGCCGCGAGCAGGATCTGCCGGGCGCGCTCCTCGGCGTCGGCCCGCAGCCCGTCCGCCTCCTCGCGTGCCTTGTCCCGCAGCCGCTCCGCCTCCGCCTGTGCGGCATCCGCCTCCGCCTGCGCCTCGTTGCGCGCCGACGCCCGTACCTCCTCGGCCTCCTCCTCGGTCAGCGCAAGGAGGTACTGGGCACGGCGGCTGAACGTCTCGTACGTCTGAGGGACGAGCGTCGTGACGACCTCACGCAGCCGGCCCGCCTCCGCCTCCATGTCCTTGGCGAGGACGGTCAGCCGCGCGGCACGCTCCCAGGCGTCGTCGCGGTCCTGCGACAGGGCGGTGACGTAGGCGTCGGTCTCCTCCATGCGGTAGCCCCGGCCACGGACGGCGGCGAAGCCGTGGGGTGACACCGATGCAGCGCTCATCCTTCAAGCCCCTCTCCGACAGAAAACGCGATTGTGCGCATATCCTGATGGATGCGGGCGAAACGCTCATAACGCGACACTCCCTGGGGAGAAAGCAAAGAGGGGCGCCCGGTCCGACCACCGACCGGGCGCCCCAATTGTCGTACTAACGGCCTTACAGCAGACCGTCCCACATCTGCTCGAGCAGGACCGACCACCAGCTCTCCGGCGACGACAACGCCGCCGGGTCCAGCGCGGCGAGCTGCGCCTGGAAGTCGACCGTCCAGCGGCCCGCCTGCTCCGGATTGAGACCGAAGCGCAGCCGCCACATCCGGCCCAGCAACGCCAGCGAGCGCACGAACTCCGGCAGCCCGCTGTTCACGAACTGCGGCGCCACCGCCTGACCACCGGGACCGGCCTCCACCGGCACCGCCACGATGTGCGCCGTGCCGTACTGAACACAGATCGCCCGGCCGAAGTCGCTGCCCACCACCAGATACGACCCCGCGTCCACCGCGGGCTGCACCTGACGCTGCGCCGCGAGCTCGGCCAGCGTCGGAACGACCGGCTGAGCGGGCTGCGCCCAGAAGAACGGGTTGAAGTCACCCGGCAGACCGGCCCACACCAGCGTGGCACCGACCACCTCCGGCACGCCCTGACGCGACACGGCCCGCTGGTCGAACCGGCAGATGCCCTGCGGCCCGAAGGCCGCCACCAGCTCCTGCGCGATCGCCTGCGGCGGGACCGGAGGCACGGCCTGCACGGGCGGCAGCGGCATCCGCACCGGAGCGGGGCGCGCCGGACCGTCCGCGACCTGATGCAACTCGCCCTGATGCGTGACCAGTTGCTGCATGCCCTGCTGACGGCTCGCGTGATCCCTGCCGTACGGCGCGATGTTGGTGATCCGCGCCTGCGGCCAGGTCTCGCGGATCATCCGGGCGCAGTAACCACCCGGCAGCTCGCACGACTCCAGCTCGGTGTGCAGCTCCAGCACCTGCTGCGGCGGCACGTTCATGGCCCGCAGCTCATGCAGGATCTGCCACTCCGGATGCGGAGTACCGGGCGCGGAGCGGCGGATCAGCTGGGCCTCGGAACCGTCGGGCGCGCGGTAGCGCAGCACCGCCTGGTAGCCGGGACCGACCGTCGGCTGCCCGGGCGGCTGCGGCGGATAGCCGTACGCGGGCGGCCGGCCACCCTGCTGCGGCGGACCGGGCGGCACGGCCCCCGGAGGCGCACCGGGCGGACCGGGCGGACCGGGCGGCTGCGGAGCACCGGGACCCATGGGGTTGGGACCGGCCAGCATGGTCGCGGCATGGTGAACACCGCCACCAGGAGGCGGCGTCGAACCGGGAGGACCAGGAGGACCAGGGGGCTGCGGAGCCCCGGGGGCACCCGGGGCACCGGGAGGACCAGGAGGCTGCGGAGCACCAGGACCCGCCTGACCCGGATCGGCGAACATCGTCGCCGCATGATGAACCCCGCCACCAGGAGGCGGCGTCGAACCGGGAGGACCAGGAGGCCCGGGAGGCTGCGGAGCCCCGGGGGCACCCGGAGCACCGGGCGGACCAGGAGGCTGCGGAGCACCAGGACCCGCCTGACCCGGATCGGCGAACATCGTCGCCGCATGATGAACCCCGCCACCAGGAGGCGGCGTCGAACCAGGAGGACCAGGAGGCCCGGGAGGACCAGGGGGCTGCGGAGCACCCGGAGCACCCGGCGGACCGGGAGGCTGCGGTCCCTGCGGACCCGCCTGCGAGACGAGCTGCGTCGGCAGATACCCGCCCGCCGGCGCACCGGGAGCACCCGGCCCCGACGGCGGCGGCGTCGCACCCGGCCGCGCACCCGGAGTACCGGGCGCGCCGGGCGGCGGCGGAGTCGTCGACCCTCCTCCGCGGGGAGAACGTGCCCCCCGCGGCGGAGCCTGCGCCTTGCTCGTCGCCGCGTCCGCTATGTCGGCGGCGCCCTGCTGCGGCTCGCCCACCGCAGGCGCCACCGCAGTCCGCGGCAGCCGGCTGCCCCCGGACATCAGCGCGGTCGGCGCATCCGCGCCCACCACCGGCGGCGGAGTGTCGTCGTCGTCACGGCCGGAGAGCGGCGGCGCGAACACCGTCGCCGGAAGCGGCACGGACGCGTCGTCACCGCCCGCGGCACTCGTGTCCGTCCACGGCGTACCACCCGTCCGCGACGACGGCGCACCGTCCCCGGCGGCCGGCTCGTCGCCGTCCGAACCCGCGCTCGGCCACACCGACCCACCCCGCGACGCATCTGCGCCCGAGGACCCGGCCTCCGGCCAGGACGAACCACCGAGCGACGAACTCCCGCCCGCCTGTGACGCGTTGGCCCCACCCGACCCCGAAGAAGCGTCCGCCAAAGACCAGTCGGACCCGGCCGACGGCGTACCGGCAGCTGCCGGAGCCACCGGTGCCGAAGGAGCCGCCGGCGCCGGCGGGACAGCATCCGCAGGCGCAGAAGCCGCAGGCGCAGGCGCAGCCGGCTCGTCCGCCGACGGCCGCCGGTCGGGAATCCCCAGCTTGTCCGCCGCGTCCTGCAACCACTCCGGCGGACTCAGCAGGAACGACGTCTGATGCAGATCGATCCTCTGCGGCTGCTCGGGCACCACGGCCGGCGCGTCCTGGATCCCGTACTCCTCCTCGTACCGGCGGATCACCTCACCCACCGGCAGCCCGGGCCACAGGGTTGCCTCGCCACTGTCCCGCGCGATCACGAGCCGCTGCCGGCCGCCGTCCGAGCGGGCACCGCCCTCGCGATCCTCCGCCCACACCACGAACCCGAGCTCGAACTCCCGCACCCGCACCTCGCGGTGCTGGTAACCGGGCACATCGCCGTTGACCCACTCTTCCGCGCGCTCCTGCGCCTGCGCAAAAGTCACCATCGGAGCGTCACCCCTCGTCCGCAACGGGGACGGCACGCGCGAAGCCGCCGTCCACCATCAGATTCGCCACGGTCTCCAGCTCCGGCGGATTGCCCGCCAGCCGCTGCAGGAAGGCGTCGAAATCCTCGCCGCACGGCAACAACAGCCGGTCCACGCGCTCCTGGACATTCCACCCGTCCTGGTCACGCGCGTCGTCATAGGCACAGAACCACACCGAACCGACACCCGAGCCCCTGACCTTCACCGCCAGAATCCCGCCCTGGACGAACGCCACACCCAGGAAGTCCTTCGTCAGATGGTCCCGCAGGCACTTGTTGACGTACACCAGATCATTGACCGCCGCCTCGTCGCGCACCGTGAAGAACGGCTGGTCCACCAGCAGCCCCAGCTCCGCGTCGAGCGCCGCACCCACCGGCGCACAGCCGCCCGCCGCCTTCAGAAAGGAGCGGTACGCGCCAGGCAACCGGTAGCCCAGATCCTCTTCCACGCCCAGCAACTGCTGCTCGGACACCGACACCGAAGCCTTCGGCAGCCCGAAGTGCGCCGGCCGGGTCTCCTGCAACGGGCGCGTACCCCGCTTGTCCCCGTCGACCGCCGTCGTCGCCAGCCCGCCGTGGTGCCGCAGCAGCGCCTTCACCTCGACCGGCACCAGCTCCAGCCGGCGCGTCCCCGCCACGTGGTGCCACGTCCAGCCGTGCGGAGTCGCCACCGCGGGAATCGTGTCCCACAGCTCATGGCCGTCCGCGTGCAGCGCCGCGTTCGCCGACACATAGTCGGTCAGCCGCAGCTCATCGACACCGAAGCCCTCCGGCGGCTCCGCGATCTCCGCGGCGGCACGCGCATACGGCGAGAACACCGGAAATCCGTTCTCGTCCACCCGCACACCCCGAGGGTGGCGCGAAGCCCGAACCGGGTCCGGGAAGTTCACGACCTGACCGGCGTAGGCCGCATTCGGTGGCGCGACGTGTCCCCCGGCCCGGGGGCCGGGAGGTGCTCCCAGCCCTTGCCGACCTGTCGTCATGGCGATCTGCCCCCTGCTGCTTCTGACTCGTTCAGGACAGACTATGCGGTGCTGCAATAGGCAGTACCGGCCCTCCGGTTCCGTCACCAACTGTCACAACCGAGTGACCGAACGACGACGGACCGACACGTTTCAGTGCCCCCGCTTCCCCACCCAAGCGCCCATTTGGCAGGCTGTCCCGCAACTCGGGGGAGTGCACGGGAGGGGACTACAGCACCATGCACACAGCGCAACCACGTACGTCAGACACGTCAGGTGATCCTCGTCTCAGCTGGAGCAGCACGGAAACAGCCCGCACGCCCGCACTGAACCACCGGCGCGACGGCATCCTGCCCGCCGTCGCGGCAGCACTCTCCGTACGCGGCGAAACCCTCACCAGCACCGCCGGAAAGGGTGATCAGCCACCCGTACTCCACCCACTCGTACAGGACTTCCTCGACACCCTCACGAGTGGCCAGCGCGAACGCTTCACCGGCCGCTGCCCCGAAGCCATCCTGCTCTCCCGGCACCTCACCGCCGCCGAGAACCAGCGCTCCAAGCGGGCCCAGCGAAAACCCCTCACCCACAGCGAGGCCAAACGCGCCCTCAAACAGGGGAAGTTGACGGCACGTAGGATCCGCGAGGACGGCGACCCGCTGCACGGCAGCTACGCGCCGCCCTGCCGTTCCTGTACGGCGATGCTCGACCACTTCGGTGTCCGGGCAGTGGATCCGACCGCCGCCGGCACCTCCGAGAATGGCTGAACCAGCACTGATGCCCGACCACCTCAGCACCACCCGGTTCCCGGTGGCCGTCGACGCCGCCCTGCGCGACGCGGGCTGGCAGCCCGGCCGCTGGGACATCAAACTCGCCGAACACTGGGCCGACACCCTGCGCTCCCACGCCTCACCCGCCGGCCACCGGCACACCGTCTTCCCCGCGGCCGTCGAAGCCTGGGCGGAATTCGGCGGACTGCACGTCACCGCATCCGGCCCCGGCCGGCAGACCGCGCCGACAACCCTGCACATCGACCCGCTCGCCGGACTCCACCTCGCCCGCACCTTCGCCGACCTCGGACGCGCCCTCGACACCGAGGTCTCACCACTCGGCATGGAAGGGGACCAGCAGGCCGTCCTCGCCATCGACAGCGAGGGACGCGTCTACAGCCTCGACCACACCGGCGACTGGTACCTCGGACCCGACATCGACCAGGCACTCGCCACCCTCGTCAACGGCGTCCAGCCCACGCGGCTCACCCTCGGCTGACCCGCCTCCGCCGCAGAACGCCGGCGCCCGCCGGACGTCAGAGACTCACCGACGCCGGAAGCTCCTGACCCGCCGACGGATCCCGGTCGGGCAACACCGCGGACACCCGGAAACCCCCCGAGTCCGTCGGCCCCGACACGAACACCCCGCCCAACGCCAGCACCCGCTCCCGCATCCCCACCAGACCGTTTCCCCCGCTCGGCAGCCGCGCGACCCCCGCCTCACCGGCAGCATCCGGCGCACCGTTCTCCACCTGCATGGCCACCTCGGCGTCACGGTGCGCGAGCCGCACCATCACCTTCGACCCCGCCGCATGCTTGTGCACATTCGTCAGCGCCTCCTGGACCACGCGATAGGCGGTCTGCTCCACCTCCGGCGCATACACCCGCACTTCACCCTGCACCGCGAGCTCCACCACCATCCCCGCCTGCCGCGACTGACCCACCAGATCCTCGACATCGGCGATGCACGGCCCGTCCTCCGCAGCCGCCTCGGCCGCCGCCGCGGCAGCCGCGGCCACCGCCGCCAACGGCACCGGAGCCACCCGCCGCTGCCCGTCGTCCCCCGCCCGCAGCACACCCAGCATCTCGCGCAACTCCGTCAGCGCCTGCCGGCCCATGTCCCCCACCAGCGCCGCGTTCTTCACCGCCTTCTGCGGATCCTTCAACGCCACCGCCTGCAACGCCGCGGAATGCACCACCATCAGACTCACCCGGTGCGCCACCACGTCGTGCATCTCGCGCGCGATCCGGGTCCGCTCCTCCGTCCGCGCCCACTGCGCCCGCTGCTCCGCCCGGTCCGCCAGCAGCGACAGCTCCTGCTCCAGACTGTCGGCGCGCTCCCGCAGGCTCTCCATCAGCCGGCGCCGGGCACCTATGTAGAGCCCGAAGAGCACCGGCGGGGCGGTCAGCCCCACCGACATGAAGCCGGCCATCGTCGGTACGTACCAGGCCCCCGGCTCCGGATCGAAGCCCGCGGACTGCACGTCCTGACGGACCCGCACGAACGTCACGATGAGCGTCGCCGTCAGCGACATGCTGGCCAGCAGCGCGGTGATACGGCGCGGAACCTCGGACGCGGCGAGCGTGTACAGCCCGACGACACCCATGAGATAGCCCATCTCGGCCGGCGTGATCGCGATCGACACCAGCACGACGGCGATCGGCCAGCGCCGCCGCAGCACCAGCACGGATCCGACGACCAGCCCGAACAGCACCCCGATCGGCACCGGGATGGCGGCCTGCTCCGCGAACCCCACACCCTCCAGCGCGCATTCCAGGGCGGAGAACAGCCCGAGCCCCACGTCCAGCGCGACACTCCGCCGCCGTCCCCACCACAGCCAGGTACGGGCGGTCGTGCCCGTGCCGTCCTGGTGTGCCCCCGTTGTGGTCATGTCTTCCAGCCTACGGGCGGGTGTACGTCATTTTCTCGGGAGTATCGGAGCGCGGGCGAGTCGCCCCTGGCACGGAATGCACCAGAACCGCTCGAACTGGTGAATCGGCCAGAGTTTCGACCCGGACGTCCGCATTCCGGACGACGCTCGCCGCATGACGGAATCACCCGGCAGGTACGCCGACTTCGAAACCCTCCGCGAACAGGCCCTCACCCTGCGCCGGGAGGGCCTCAGCCGCCGCCAGATCCGCGACCGGCTCCACATCCACAACAACGACATCCTCAACCGCCTCCTCGAGGGAGAGCCCCCACCGGAGTGGACGAAGCGCCCGAACGCGAAGGACGACCTGCGGGCACGGGCGCGGGAGCTGCGCCTGAAGGGCATGACATACGACGCGATCCAGTTGGAGCTGGGGTGCTCGAAGAGTTCGATCTCGCTGTGGGTGCGGGATCTGCCGAAGCCGAAACCGCGGTACACGGACGAGGAGCGCATGGCACTCATGAACTCCGGCCTGGCCCACCTGCGTGAAGCCCAGGAGGCGCAACGACAGAGGACGAAGCGCTCGGCCCACGACGCCATCGGACGCCTCTCCGACCGGGAGCTGTTCATCGCCGGCGTGACCCTGTACTGGGCCGAAGGCGCCAAGGACAAGCCGTACCGCAGATGCGAAGTCCTTCAGTTCATCAACAGCGACCCCAACGTGATCAGGGTCTACCTCCGCTGGCTCGAACTTCTCGACGTCCCGCGGGACCGCATGCGCTTCCGGGTCAGCATCCACGAGTCGGCCGATGTCGCCGAGGCCGAACGATTCTGGGCAGACATGGCAGGCGTCGATGCCTCCACCTTTCAACGAGCCACCCTGAAGAAGCACAATCCCCGGACAACCCGGAAAAACGTCGGCGAGGCCTACAGGGGCTGCCTGGTCGTGTACGTCACGCAGAGCGCTGATCTGTACCGTCGCATGGAGGGCGCCTGGTACGGCATAGTGTTTGGTGCAGATCCGGCGACCTGACCGAATGTCCGGTTTAGTCGGGTTTCATCCCCTGTGGTGTAATTGGCAGCACTGAGGCTTTTGGTGCCTTATGTCCGGGTTCAAGTCCTGGCAGGGGAGCACTTCGGGTCTGACGTTCACCGTCAGGACCCGCCCTCATTTCACCCCCGAAACCCCCCGGTATCCTTCGGATGTCCACCACCCGAAGCCGAAGGGCATTCCCGTGAGCGCCAACCGCCCGGCAGCCGTCGTCGTCCTCGCAGCGGGTGAGGGCACCCGCATGAAGTCGAAGACCCCCAAGGTCCTGCACGAAATCTGCGGGCGTTCGCTCGTCGGTCACGTCGTCTCCGCCGCGCGTGAGCTGGACCCCGAGCACCTCGTCGTGGTGGTCGGCCACGCGAGTGAGCAGGTCAAGGGCCATCTCACCGAGACGTACGCCGGTACCCGCACCGCATTCCAGGCCGAGCAGAACGGCACCGGGCACGCCGTCCGGATGGCGCTCGAGGAGCTCGGGCAGGGCATCGACGGGACCGTGGTCGTCGTCTGCGGCGACACTCCCCTTCTCTCCGGCGAGACGCTGACCGCCCTCGCCTCCACGCACTCCGCCGACGGCAACGCCGTGACCGTGCTGACCGCCGAGGTCCCGGACTCGACCGGCTACGGCCGGATCGTCCGCGACGGCACCGGCGCCGTGACCGGGATCGTCGAGCACAAGGACGCCACCGACGAGCAGCGCGCGATCCGGGAGATCAATTCCGGTGTGTTCGCCTTCGACGGGCAGCTGCTCGCGGATGCTCTGGGCAAGGTGCGTACGGACAACAGCCAGGGCGAGGAGTACCTCACCGATGTGCTCGGCATCCTGCGCGAGGCCGGTCACCGGGTGGGTGCGTCGGTCGCCGGCGATCATCGCGAGATCCTCGGGATCAACAACCGGGTGCAGCTGGCCGAGGCGCGCCGGCTGCTGAACGAGCGCCTGCTGGAGCGGGCGATGCTGGCGGGTGTGACGGTCGTCGATCCGGGGTCGGTGCTGATCGATGTGACCGCCACGTTCGAGCCGGACGCGGTCATTCATCCCGGTACGCAGCTGCTGGGGGCCACGCATCTGGCCGAGGGTGCCGAGGTGGGCCCGAATTCGCGTCTGACGGACACGGTCGTCGGCCGGAACGCGCGCGTGGACAACGCGGTCGCGGTCTCGGCGGAGATCGGCGAGGGCGCTTCGGTGGGTCCGTACGCGTATCTGCGTCCCGGTAGCCGGCTCGGTACGAAGGCCAAGGCGGGTACGTACGTGGAGATGAAGAACGCGACGATCGGTGAGGGGACGAAGGTTCCGCATCTGTCGTACGTGGGCGATGCGACGATCGGCGAGTACTCGAACATCGGTGCGGCGAGTGTGTTCGTGAACTACGACGGCGAGGCGAAGCACCACACGACGATCGGTTCGCACTGCAAGACGGGTTCGGACAACATGTTTGTGGCTCCTGTCACGGTCGGGGACGGCGCGTACACCGCTGCGGGGTCGGTCATCACGAAGGACGTGCCGGCGGGTTCGCTGGCCGTCGCCCGCGGCCAGCAGCGGAATATCGAGGGCTGGGTGGCTCGAAAGCGTCCCGGAAGTGCTGCCGCGCAGGCGGCCGCGGCGGCAACGGAGCAGGTCGCCGACGGGAACTGACCGGAAACAGGTGCGTCGGACTCGGCGTACGGTGATACGTGCACACAAATTCGGCTGGCTCGCGCTTCGTGTCTTCGCGGCCAGAGAACACGTCTGAGGAGACAGTGCTGTGACCGGGATCAAGACGACCGGCGAGAAGAAGCTGATGCTCTTCTCCGGCCGCGCCCACCCCGAGCTGGCCGAGGAGGTTGCGCACCAGTTGGGTGTGGGCCTCGTGCCGACGAAGGCCTTCGACTTCGCGAACGGTGAGATCTACGTCCGTTTCCAGGAGTCGGCCCGTGGAGCGGACTGCTTCCTGATGCAGAGCCACACGGCTCCCATCAACAAGTGGATCATGGAACAGCTGATCATGATCGATGCGCTGAAGCGGGCCTCGGCCCGGAGCATCACCGTGATCATTCCGTCGTACGGCTATGCCCGTCAGGACAAGAAGCACCGTGGCCGTGAGCCCATCTCGGCCCGTCTGGTCGCCGACCTTCTGAAGACCGCGGGTGCGCACCGCATCCTCACGGTGGACCTGCACACCGACCAGATCCAGGGCTTCTTCGACGGCCCGGTGGATCATCTGTCGGCGCTGCCGGTGCTGGCGGACTACGTGGGTGCGAAGGTCGACCGCAACAAGCTGACGGTCGTCTCCCCGGACGCGGGCCGGGTTCGGGTCGCCGACCGCTGGTGCGACCGTCTGGACGCGCCGCTGGCGATCGTGCACAAGCGCCGTGACAAGGACGTCGCGAACCAGGTGACGGTGCACGAGGTCGTCGGTGAGGTCGAGGGCCGGGTCTGTGTGCTGGTGGACGACATGATCGACACGGGTGGCACGATCTGCGCCGCGGCGGACGCGCTGTTCGCGCACGGTGCGGAGGACGTCATCGTCACGGCGACGCACGGCATCCTGTCGGGTCCGGCGGCCGACCGTCTGAAGAACTCGAAGGTCAGTGAGTTCGTCCTGACGAACACGCTGCCGACGCCGGGTGAGCTGGAACTCGACAAGATCAAGGTGCTGTCGATCGCGCCGACGATCGCGCGTGCGGTGCGTGAGGTGTTCGAGGACGGTTCGGTGACGAGCCTCTTCGAGGAGCAGGCCTGACGGTCTGCCGGTAGTCGCCAAGAGGGCCGCACCCCGTGGTGGGTGCGGCCCTTTCGCATGCCCGCGTACCGGTCCCCGATGATCGATTGGGTGGGAGGGGCGGTGTTGCGTAGACTGTCGAAGTTGCTCGGCGAGGGAGGCCGCACTTTCGGTGCGGCTGTCCGTTATCGACGCGCTCTTCGTAGCAGGCCTGTCGTGGCCGGGTGACCACCACAATGTCTGCCTTGACGAGGAGTGCACATGTCCGAGGTGAAGCTCGCCGCCGCGACCCGTACGGAGTTCGGCAAGGGTGCCGCCCGCCGCGTCCGCCGTGACAACCGGGTTCCGGGTGTCCTTTACGGCCACGGCACCGACCCGGTCCACATCACGCTTCCGGGCCACGAGCTGCTGCTCGCCCTGCGTACGCCGAACGTCCTGATCGCCCTGGACATCGAGGGCAAGAACGAGCTCGCGATCCCGAAGGCCGTCCAGCGTGACCCGCTGAAGGGCTTCATCGAGCACGTCGACCTGCTGCTCGTGAAGCGCGGCGAGAAGGTCACGGTCGAGATCCCCGTGCACACCGAGGGCGAGCTCGCCCCGGGTGCCTTCCTCCTCGAGCACGTGCTGAACGCGCTGCCCGTCGAGGCCGAGGCCACGCACATCCCCGAGTCGGTCACGGTGTCCATCGAGGGCCTGGAGGCCGGTGCCGCCATCCTGGCGAAGGACATCGCGCTGCCGAAGGGCACGACGCTGGCTGTCGAGGACGACACCGTCGTGCTCCAGATCCTGGCCGCGCAGGCCGAGGAGCCGTCGGGCGAGGAAGAGGCCGCCGAGGGCGACGAGTCGGCCGAGGTCTGAGCCGTAGGCTCTGTGTGACGGGGTGGCGGGCCTGGCCCGCCACCCCGTTTCCCTGTCTGTAGGTCGTGCCGCGGCAGTTGTGCCGGCCGTACGCGGCGCGAGCTGTTGGTCATACGAGGAGACGCAGCGCAGATGTCGGACGCGAACGCCCCGTGGCTCGTCGTGGGCCTCGGCAACCCGGGTCCCGGGTATGCCGCCAATCGTCACAATGTCGGTTTCATGGTGGCCGATCTGCTCGCGGAGCGTATCGGCGGCAGTTTCAAGCGGGCGCAGAAGGCGCAGGCGCAGGTCCTTGAGGGCCGGGTGGGACCGCCGGGTCCGATGGGGCGGCGGGTGGTGCTGGCGAAGCCGCTGTCGTACATGAATCTGTCGGGCGGTCCGGTGACGGCGCTGCGGGATTTCTACAAGGTGCCGACGGCGAACATCGTGGCGATCCATGACGAGCTGGACATCGACTACGGGATGCTGCGGCTGAAGCTGGGTGGCGGGGACAACGGCCACAACGGTCTGAAGTCGATGACGAAGGCGATGGGCCCGGACTATCACCGGGTGCGTTTCGGGATCGGCCGTCCGCCGGGTCGTATGCAGGTGGCGGATTTCGTGCTGAAGGACTTCTCGTCGGTGGAGCGCAAGGAGCTGGGCTACTTCGTGGACCGGGCGGCGGACTCGGTGGAGTGTCTGGTGACGGAGGGCCTGGCGCGGGCCCAGAGTACGTACAACGCGTAGGAGCGGGGCCGACGTCGGCGGCCCGGGTGCACGGGCGCCATGCCCCCGTCCGTCCCGTGCCCCGCTAGCCCGTTGGCGCCGAACTCCGCCTCGCACCGTGGCTGGTCGCACCGGGTCGCGGGTTCGTGCGACCCGGCTGTTCGCGACGCGGTGCCCCGCGACGCCAAATGCTGGAAGAACCAGGGAAAGCACCTTCCCTACCCACCCGACCGCACGTCACTCTCACGGGTGAGGTTGGCCCATCGGGCTGGATTCCGGGCGGGTTGGCGGGCATATGCTCGCCGCGACAACCCAGACATGCGACGGCCCCCGGCCGGGACTCGCAATCCCGATCGAGGGCCTGACCACCGAGGAAGTTAGGCCCTTCCCGATGGATACCCAGCAGGTTAGCGCGCCCTCGCGCGCCTCGTCCCGCGTTCCCGGACGCGTCACCGCCTTCGGCGTGATCCACGTCAACGCGGTCCACACCAGCCGCTTCACGATCGTCGGCAACCACCTTGCTCAGCACGGTGAGTTGTCCCTCACCGCGATCGGGCTCGCCGTCCACTTCCAGTCGCTGCCCGACGGGGCCAAGATCGGCATCCAGGTACTCGCCGAACGGTTCCCGGAGAGCGAGGAGCGTATCGCCGCCGCGCTGCGCGAACTGGAGGAGCACGCCTACCTGGAGCGCAGGCGGGAGCGGGTGCCCGGCGGCAAGGTCGTCACGCGCACGATCTCGTACAACCGGCCGAGCGCCGTGCCGAAGCCCTCTGGGAAGCCCGAGCCACAGGTCGCGCCCGGCCGTCCGGCCGTGGCGGCTCTGCCGCTGCCCGCCCCGAAGCCGTCCCCTGCGCCCGCGCCGGCACAGCCGCCCACGCGGCCCGACGCACCGCTCACCCCCCCACCGCGGCCCCGGACCGGAACACCGGCACCTCCGCCCCCGCTGCTCCCCCAGCCGCAGGTCCCCGACCTGGAGCGGCAGCGCGTTGCCACCGACCTCCTCGCCGGGCTCCGCAGGGACGAGCCCCGGCTGCTTCTGGCCGAGCGCGACATCAGCAGCCTGGCGCCCGCCGTCGCCGCCTGGCTCGAACGCGACACTCACCCCGACGACTTACGCCGCACCCTCGCTGCCGACCTGCCCGAGCCTCTGAGACATCCGGCGGGGCTCCTCGCGCACCGTCTCACGGTGCTCCTGCCACCGCCGCTCCCTGCCGCGCCACCGGGCGCCATGGCCAGGGACCCGCTCCAGAACTGCGACCGCTGCGACCGCGCCTTCCGCGCGCCCGTGCCGGGGTGCTGCCGGGGATGTCGTACCGACACGCGGGCCGCCGCCTGACGATCCCTGTCACGGACCTGCCCCGGTACGCGTAGCGCGGCCCTCAGCACACTGACTGACCAGCGAAAGTTGACCATCAGTAGCACTATGGCCAAGGATCGCGCCCTATGAAGCGGACTGACCTGCTCCTCTACGCCCGCCGTGCCGCGATGGGATGTGTCGCCGTACTGCTGCTGGTGGCCGGTTTCTGGTCGTCGTGGGGCACGGCGCAGCATGTCCTGCTGGCCAAGGGCCGCGAGCACGGCACGCTCAGGGTCGACCGCTGCGGCGAGGAGACCTGTACCGGACGCTACAAGCCGGAGGGTTCACTGCCTGCCCGCGGCGGCATGACGATCGAGAAGTCGGTCGCGGTGAAGAAGGGCGCCGAGCTGCCCGTGGTGGTGAAGCCGGGTTCCAGCGAACTGGTCCGTACCGGCGCGGGTGGTGCGCTGCACGCGTGGGTTCCGCTCGGTGGGGCGCTGGTGCTGGCGGCGCTGGTCATCGGGGGTGGACTGCGGATGACGCGTCTGGCCTGGTCGGCGGCGGCGCTGGGCGGCGCGCTGCTGGTGGGGGCCTTCTTCACGCTGTAGACGAGCTTCACGCCGTGGTCGGGCTTCACACCGTGGTCGGGCTTCACGCTGTGGTCGAGGCCGGCGCCGGGCCCTGCGCATCGTCGCGCAGGGCCCGGTCCCCTGTCGTCAGCCGGTGTTGCGCAGACCTGCCGCCACGCCGTTCACCGTCAGCAGCAGGGCCCTCGCCAGCAGCGGGTCGGGCTCCTCGCCCTTCTCGGCCGCCTTGCGCTGGCGTGCCAGCAGCGAGACCTGGAGGTAGGAGATCGGGTCGAGGTAGGCGTCACGGATGCCGAACGTCTGCCGCAGCACCGGGTTGGAGCCGAGCAGTTCGGTGCCGCCGGTGACCTTGAGGACCTCGCTGACCGTCAGCGCGTGCTCGGCCTCGATGGTGGCGAAGACGTGCTTGAGGTCGTCGGGCACGAGGGTGTCGACGTAGTGGCGGGCGATCCGCAGGTCGGTCTTCGCGAGGGTCATCTCGACGTTCGCGATGAAGTTGCGGAAGAAGTGCCACTGTTCGTGCATCTCGTCGAGGACCGTGTCGAGCCCCGCTTCGCGCAGGGCCTTCAGGCCGGAGCCGACGCCGAACCAGCCGGGCACGATCTGCCGGGACTGGGTCCAGCCGAAGACCCATGGGATGGCGCGCAGTCCGTCGAGTCCGGCGCCGCTGTCGGGCCGGCGGGAGGGCCGGGAGCCGAGGTGGAGGTCGGCGAGCTGGTCGACGGGGGTGGCCGCGAAGAAGTACGCGGGCAGGTCCGGGTCCTCGACGAGCCGCCGGTAGGCGTCGTGCGCCGCGTCCGAGACGGTGTCCATCGCCGCGTCCCAGCGCGACAGTGCCTCGTCGGACTGCCGCGGGGCGGTGTGCAGGGCGGATGCCTGGAGGGTCGCGGCGACGGTGAGTTCCAGGTTCTCCCTGGCCAGGGAGGGGATCAGATACTTGTCGGAGATGACCTCGCCCTGTTCGGTCACCTTGATCTCGCCCTCGAGCGTGCCCCAGGGCTGGGCCAGGATGGCGTCGTGCGAGGGGCCGCCGCCGCGGCCGACGGTGCCGCCGCGGCCGTGGAAGAGCCGCAGCCGCACCCCGTAGCGGTGGGCGACGTCGCGCAGCCGGCGCTGGGCGCGGTGGATCTCCCACTGGGAGGTGGTGATGCCGCCGAACTTGGAGGAGTCGGAGTAGCCGAGCATGACCTCCTGGACGTCGCCGCGCAGGGAGACGAGGCGCCGGTAGGAGGGGTCGGCGAGCATGCCGTCGAGGATGACGTCGGCGGCCTTGAGCTCGTCGGTGGTCTCCAGCAGGGGCACGATGCCGATCTTGGCCCAGCCGGCGTGGAGGTCGAGGAGGCCGGCCTCGCGGGCCAGGACGGCCGCGGCGAAGACGTCGTCGGCGCCCTGGCACATCGAGATGATGTACGACTCGATGACTTCGGGGCCGAAGCGCTCGAACGCTTCCTTGACGGTGGCGAAGACGCCGAGGGTCTTCTGCCCGGCCGCGTCCAGCGGGGCGGGGGTGGGCGCGAGCGGCCTGCGGGAGCGCAGCTCCTTGGCGAGCAGCTTCTGCCGGTAGTCGCGGGGCATGTCGGCGTAGCGCCAGGACTCCTCGCCGAGCCGGTCGAAGAGCTGGCCGAGGGCGTGGTGGTGGGCGTCGGCGTGCTCGCGTACGTCCATGGTGGCGAGCTGGAGGCCGAACGCCGCGAGGGTGCGGATGGTGCGGTCGAGGCGTCCGTCGGCGAAGAGGCCGCCGCGGTGTTCGCGCAGGGACGTCTGGATCAGGGTGAGGTCGGCGATGAGCTCGGTGGTGCCGAGGTAGTCGCGGCCGCTCTGGTGCCGGGTGCCCTTGGCGAGGCGCTCGCGGGTGTTGACGAGCTTCTGCCGGATGCAGGTGGCCTTGAGCCGGTAGGGCTCCTCGGCGTTGAGGCGCTTGTAGCGGGGGCTGATCTCCGGCAGGAGGTCGAGGTCGTTCTGCAGGGAGGTGAGGAGTTCCTCGGTGGCGCCGGCGTAGCGGATGGAGTTGGAGAGCAGTCCGCGCAGCTGGTCGATGACCTCGATGGCATCGGTGATGCCGTGTTCGTGCTGGAGGATCAGGACGTCCCAGGTCACGGACGGGGTGACGTTGGGGTTGCCGTCGCGGTCGCCGCCGATCCAGGTGCCGAAGGTCAGCGGGCGGGTGCCGGCGGGCAGCTCGACGCCGACGCGTTCGAGCTCGGCGGCGAGGTCCTCCAGGACGTCGCCGACGGCGCCGGCGTGCAGTTCGTCGAGGTAGTAGATGGCGTTGCGGGCCTCGTCGGCGGGCTCGGGCCGTACGACGCGCAGCTCGTCGGTCTGCCAGATGAGGTCGATGTTCTCGGCGAGCCGCAGGTCGTGCCGGCGACGGTCGGAGGCGACGACGGGGCTTTCGAGCAGTTCGGCGATGCGCCGCAGCTTGTTCAGTACGGAGCGCCGGGCGGCCTCGGTGGGGTGCGCGGTGAACACGGGGCGGACGTTGAGGTTCTTGACCGTCTCGCGCAGGTGCTGGGGGTCGGCGTCCTTGAGCCGGTCCGCGGTGCGGGCCAGCAGGCCGCCCTCGGCGGCGCGCCGCTCGCGCATCTCGTGGCCGCGGTGCACCTGCTCGGTGACGTTGGCCAGGTGGAAGTAGGTGGAGAACGCGCGGACGAGCTTGGCCGCGGTCTCCAGGTCGGTGTCGCCCAGCAGCTCTGCTGCGGCCTCGCCGTCGCTGCGCGTGAGCGCGCGGACCTTCTCCACGAGTTCGAGCAGGTCAGGGCCTTCCTGGCGGACGATGGTCTCGCCCAGGAGGTCGCCCAGTCGGCGGATGTCGGCTCGCAGTTCGGCGTTGGCCGTGGGGTTCTGGTCGGCACTGCTCACAGGTGCGGCTCCTTGCAGTGTTTGAGCACGTCTGGAGGGGTACTGGAGGCTGCGGACCGCGCTGTCCGACGAGACCCAGGATAGGTGTCCATTTCCCTGGCGTTGTCCACAGGTCTCTTGCCGCGAGGCTCCTCACTGCCATACTTACGATGCCGTAGGTTACGCATCCGTAGCCCGGCCCTCACCGTGCATCTCTCACCCCCCAGGGGACCCCAAAATGACGACAAGCCCCGATCTGCTCGACGACACCCCGAAGCCGACCGCCACTGACGCTCCCTCCGCGACCCTCGGTGGCGACAGCAAGAGGTCCATCGAACAGATCACCCTGCTGCTCTTCATCACGGTTCCCTTCATCGCCCTGCTGGCCGCGGTGCCGCTGGCCTGGGGCTGGGGCGTGAGCTGGCTGGATCTGGGTCTGCTGGTGGCGATGTACTACATCGGCTGCCACGGCATCACGATCGGCTTCCACCGCTACTTCACGCACGGCGCCTTCAAGGCCAAGCGGCCGCTGCGGATCGCCCTGGCGATCATGGGATCGCTGGCGGTGGAGGGGCCGCTGGTGCGCTGGGTGGCCGACCACCGCAAGCACCACAAGTTCTCGGACGCCGAGGGCGACCCGCACTCGCCGTGGCGGTTCGGCGAGACGCTGCCGGCGCTGATGAAGGGCCTGTGGTGGGCCCACATCGCGTGGATGTTCGACGAGGAGCGCACGTCGCAGACCAAGTACGCCCCGGACCTGATCAAGGACAAGGCCCTGGTGCGGATCTCGCGCGACTTCATCTTCTGGACCATGCTCTCGCTCGCCATCCCGCCGATCGTGGGCGGTCTGGTGACGATGTCGTGGTGGGGCGCGTTCACCGCCTTCTTCTGGGGCTCGCTGGTCCGCGTGGCGCTGCTGCACCACGTGACCTGGTCGATCAACTCGATCTGCCATGCGGTCGGCAAGCGCCCCTTCAAGTCGCGTGACCGCTCGGGCAACGTGTGGTGGCTCGCGGTGCTGTCGTGCGGCGAGTCCTGGCACAACCTGCACCACGCGGACCCGACCTGTGCACGTCACGGCGTGCTGCGCGGCCAGCTCGACTCCAGCGCGCGCCTGATCCGCTGGTTCGAGAAGCTCGGCTGGGCCTACGACGTCCGGTGGCCCAGTGCGTCCCGTATCGACGCCCGGCGCAAGGGCGAGCCCGTAGACGCGGCATGATTGACGACGTGGCGATCGACGGCGGCAGCAGCGGTACGGAGAAGAACCGGTCATCCAGGCGGGCCCGCCGGGTGCGGATGACCGGGGCGCAGCGTCGCGAACAGCTGCTGGACATCGGTCGCACCTTGTTCGCCGAGAAGGGCTTCGAGGGCACGTCGGTCGAGGAGATCGCGGCGAAGGCCGGTGTTTCCAAGCCGGTGGTCTACGAGCACTTCGGCGGCAAGGAGGGGCTGTACGCGGTGGTGGTGGACCGCGAGATGCGTCAGCTGCTCGACATGGTGACCGGCGCGCTGACCGCCGGTCACCCCCGTGAGCTGCTGGAACAGGCGGCGTTCGCCCTTCTCGACTACATCGAGACCTACACGGACGGGTTCCGCATTCTGGTGCGGGACTCCCCCGTGGCCCAGTCGACGGGCACGTTCGCCTCGCTCATCAGCGACATCGCCACCCAGGTCGAGGACATCCTGGGAATGGAGTTCAAGAACCGGGGGTTCGACCCGAAGCTGGCTCCGCTCTACGCCCAGGCGCTGGTGGGCATGGTGGCGCTGACGGGTCAGTGGTGGCTGGACGCGCGCCGTCCCAAGAAGGCCGAGGTCGCCGCGCATCTGGTGAATCTTGCTTGGCATGGACTTGACGGTCTGGAGCCGAAGCCGCGATTGATAGGGCACCGGAAGAGCTGATCGGCCCGCCCGAAACCGCCGGGCCCGAAACCGCCCGCCCGGAACCCACCGCCTTCGATCACGCCGAAGGGCTGATCCCTACGCCCCGTCGCCCCGTCACCGGACAGGGCTGACGGGGCGCCGCGGTTTCTACGGGGTGACCGGTTGCAGGAATTCCAGCCGGTTGCCGACGGGGTCCTCGGAGTAGAAGCGCCGGTGGCCGGGGAGCGCGTCGTCCCAGACCACCGCCGCGCCGTGCTCCTCCAGGCGCGCGGCGTACGCCTCGATGTCCGACACCCGCAGACCGGGATGCGCTTTGCGGGCAGGGCGGAAGTCCGCCTCGATGCCCAGGTGCAGCTGGACGGCGCCCCGTGCGAACCAGCAGCCGCCGCGGGCGGCGAGCACCGGCGGCTTGGGAATCTCCGTCATGCCGAGGACATCCGTGTAATAGGTGCGCAGCGCGTCCTCGGAGCCGGGTGGCGCGGCCAGTTGGACATGGTCGACGGCGGTGAGCATCACAGGGCCTTCCGGGCGACGGCGAAGATGCGACGGAAGGGGAACACCGTGCCGTGCGGGCCCGGCGGGTAGGCCTTGCGGAGCAGGTCGCGGTACTGGGCAAGGAATTCATGAGCGGCGTTCGCGTCATCGGCGAGCTCGGTGAGGACCGGCCGCAGGGCGGTGCCCTTGACCCAGTCAAGGACCGGGTCCTCTCCGGCGAGGAGTTGGAAGTAGGTCGTCTCCCAGGTATCCGTCTCACAGCCGAGGTCTGCCAGTCGCGAGAGATAGTCGGCCGGTTCCAGGATGTGGACGAAGCGCCGTCCGTGGTCGCCGAGCCGGCTGCGCCACTGCGGGGTGTCGCAGAGTTCGCCGAGGAGGGCGTGGCTGGGCGAGGTGAAGTTGCCGGGGACCTGGAAGGCGAGGGTGCCGCCGGGGTTCAGGCCGTCGATCCAGCGCGGAAACGATTCGGGATGGTTGGGCACCCATTGCAGTGCGGCATTGGAGACGATCAGGTCGTACGGCTCCTCGGGGATCCAGTGCGCCGCGTCCGCGGGCCGGAAGTCCAGCCAGCCGCCGCCCGAGGTGGTGCCGGCGTGGTCCTTCTGCGCCAGGGCGAGCATCTCGGGCGACAGGTCGAAGCCCGTGATGTGGGCGTCGGGCCAGCGGTCGGCGAGCAGCGTGGTGACATTGCCGGGGCCGCATCCGACGTCCGCGATGCGGGCGGGCCTGCCGTCGCCGCGGGGCAGGTCGGGTATACGGGCGAGGAGATCCAGGAACGGGCGGGTACGGTGCCCGGAGTGGCGAAGGTACTGGTGCGGATCCCACGTTGGTGCGGAATGCATGATCGAGCCCCCTTGCTGGAACGGTGTGCCGAACCGGAACTGAGGTCCGGCCCGACCATGCCCAATCGTCCAGCAGATTATATCTTGACGTCAAGAGACTTCACATCGACAGACCCTCTACACTGATCGACATGGAGGACGAGGTCGATCGACTGGTCGCAGCATGGCGCCGTGAGCGCCCGGACCTCGACGTGGAACCGCTCGAGGTTCTCAGTCGCGTCTCCAGACTCGCCCGCCACCTCGACCGCGCCCGCCGGCTCGCCTTCTCCGAGCACCAGCTGGAGCCGTGGGAGTTCGACGTCCTCACCTCGCTGCGGCGCGCGGGCGCCCCGTACCAGCTCTCGCCCGGTCAGCTGCTCACCCAGACACTGGTCACCTCGGGCACGATGACCAATCGCATCGACAGGCTGGCCAAGAAAGACCTGGTGGAGCGGCTTCCGGATCCCAGCGACCGGCGTGGGGTACTGGTGCGGCTGACCCCCGAAGGACGGGACCGGGCGGACCAGGCGCTCGCCGGGCTGCTCGCCCAGGAGCGGGCGATCCTCGCCGAACTCTCCCGCGCCCAGCGCGGGGAACTGGCCGCTCTGCTACGCCAGTTGACCGCCCCGTTCGACAACATCCCCGGCTAGTTCGGCCGGGCCGACCCCGGCTCGGCGGGCGAGGGCTACCGCGGCGAGCGTCGAGTGCACCCCGAGCTTCCCGAGGACGTTCTGCATATGCGTCCGGACGGTGTGCGGTGACAGAAAGAGGCGCTCGGCGACTGCTTTGCGCCCCAGGCCGGCGACCATGCACCGCAGCACTTCCCGCTCGCGCGGGGTGAGGGACTCGACGAGCCGCTCGCTCTCGGTGCGGTGCTTGCGGGCCGCGGTCAGCTCGCGCAGCACGCCGGTGAGCAGTGCGGGCGGCAGATGCGTCTCGTCCCGCAGGACGCCCCGGATCACCGCGAGCAGCCGCTGGAGCGAGCAGTCCTTGGCCACCCAGCCCGAGGCGCCTGCCTGCAGCGCGAGTGCGGCGCGGCGCGGGTCGTCCTTCTCGGCGAGCACGACGCTGCGGACGGACGACTGGCCCGAACGGACGCCCGCGACCAGGGAGATGCCGTCGACGAGGCCGTCCTCGCCGTCGTCCGACACGGCGCGCGGCGCGATGACGGCGTGGGTGCCGGGGCGGTTCGGGACCGCGGCCGTGCCGAGGTCGGCGTCGACGAGCATGACGTCGAACCGGCGGCCCTCGGACGCGGCGCGCTCCAGACATCGCAGCGCCGCGGGGCCGCTGCCGGCCGCGGAGACGTCGACGTCGGGCTCGGCCGCGAGGGCGGCAGCGAGCGACTCGGCGAAGATGCGGTGGTCGTCCACCACCAGGACCCGGATACGAACCACAGACACCCCCAGGTTCGGAGGACGGACCGGCGCGGGTACGGCGCCCGGAAAGGAGGGGTGGTACAGCGGTTGCTCGGCCGCCGCCGTGCTGTGACTGTTACCCCACCCCGGGCGTCGTACCCGACTGTCTCGCCCCCTGATCAACACCGGCCCCCACCGGTGCTGAGCATCAGCGTACGGGCGGGGGGCCGGAGGGGAAGGTTATTTGCAGAACTGATGGCTCACCCTGTGCAGGGTGAGCCGGATGTTTCGTCGTGAGACAGAAGTCGACGCAGTTCGGCGCGGACTGCCCGCTTCACGGCCCCGGACGGCAGAGATCCTGCTGGCGCAGGACGTGGGGGCGCGAGGAGGCACTCTCCGGAACGGGGGGCGGAGCGTGCGCGCGGACGCGCGCCGGGGCGCGGGCGGTGACGGACGGCCTTCCGGACGCAAAGGGCGGACGCATGGTCGCGTGGCACATGCGCGGCCCGGTCGGCCGGGACCCGCGGGGCCCGCCCGCCTGCCTGCCGGACCCGTCCGCCGGTGCCTGCCCCACTCATCCGCCGAACACTCGCGAGGCCCCGTCCGCCGACACTGGCGCGGCCCCGTCCGCCAACGCCTCCACGACCCGTCCGCCTACACTCACGACGCCCGTCCACCGACGCCTGCCCGACCCGTCCGCCGACACTGGCGCGGCCCCGCCCGCCGGCGCCTCCACGACCCGTCCGCCTTCACTCACGACGCCCGTCCGCCGGGGCGTCCACGACCTGTCCGCCGAACACTCGCGAGGCCCCGTCCGCCGACGCCTCCACGCCTCCGTCCGCCGAACACCCGCGAGGCCCCGCCCGCCGGCGCCTCCACGACCCGTCCGCCCCCATGTCCCCGGACCGGTGTCAGGACAGCCGCCGCGCGCCTCCCGACGGTGTCGTCGAGAAGATCCGCGGCTGCTTCCACGACGCCGAAGTGAACGCCTCCTGGACCGACTTCGTCAGCGCGGGCGTCAGCGCGACCTCGGTGAGGACGATCGCCGAGCCGCCGAAGCCGCCGCCCGTCATCCTCGCGCCGAGCGCGCCCGCCGCCAGGGCCGTGTCGACCACCAGGTCCAACTCGGGGCACGAGATGCGGAAGTCGTCGCGCAGTGAGGCATGCCCCTCGGTGAGGACGGGGCCCGTGGCGCGGATGTCGCCCGCCTCCAGGTGGGCGATCACCCGTTCCACCCGGTGGTTCTCCGTGACGATGTGCCTGGCCAGCGCCCGGATCTCGGGGTCGGGCAGCCGGTCGAGGGCCTCGGGGAGCGCGTCGTGGGCGATGTCGCGGAGCGCGGGTACGCCCAGGGTCGCCGCCGCCGACTCGCAGCCCGCCCGGCGCTTGCCGTACTCGCCGTCGCTGTGCGCGTGCTTGACGCGCGTGTCGACCACGAGGAGTTCGAGGCCCTGTCCGGCCAGGTCGAGCGGTATCTGGCGCTGGGACAGGTCGCGGGTGTCCAGGTGCAGCGCGTGCCCCTCGGTGCAGCACGCCGACGCCGTCTGGTCCATGATCCCGGTCGGCGCCCCGACGTAGATGTTCTCGGCGCGCTGGCACAGGCGCGCCATCCGGCCGCGCTCCAGGCCCAGTTCGTACAGGTCGTTCAGGGCCAGCGCGGTGACGACCTCCAGTGCGGCGGAGGACGACAGGCCCGCGCCCGTCGGCACGGTCGACTCGTAGTGGATGTCCGCGCCGCCCACCGCGTGGCCCGCCTCGCGCAGGGCCCACACGACGCCGGCGGGGTAGTCGGTCCAGCCCCGCGGCCCGTGCCCGGGCGCGAGTTCGGTGACGCGCAGTTCGGTGGCGGCGCCCGGGGCGCCCGCCGAGTGCAGCCGCAGGACGCCGTCGTCGCGCCGTGACACCGTCGCGACCGTGGTGTGCGGCAGCGCGAAGGGCATCACGAAACCGTCGTTGTAGTCGGTGTGTTCACCGATCAGGTTGACCCGCCCGGGCGCCGCCCACACACCGTCGCTCATGAAGCGTTCTCCCTCTCCCGGGCAAAGGCCCACGCGTCCGACACGATGCCCGCGAGGTCCGCGCGGGACGGCTGCCAGCCCAGGCGCTCGCGCGCGGTCCGCGCCGATGCGACCAGCACCGCCGGGTCGCCGCCACGCCGCGGGGCCACGACCTCCGGCACCGGATGCCCGGTGACGCGGCGCACGGTGTCGACGACCTCGCGCACCGAGAACCCGTTGCCGTTGCCGAGGTTGCAGATCAGGTGTTCGCCGGGTGCCGCGGCGTCCAGGGCCAGCAGATGGGCCTCGGCGAGGTCCGCGACATGGATGTAGTCCCGGACGCAGGTGCCGTCGGGGGTCGGGTAGTCGTCGCCGAACACGGAGATCGACTCCCGCTTGCCGAGCGCCACCTGGAGGACCAGCGGGATGAGGTGCGACTCGGGCTCGTGGCGCTCGCCGCAGGAGCCGTACGCCCCGGCCACGTTGAAGTAGCGCAGTGAGACCGCGGCGAGTCCGTGGGCCGCCGCCTCGCCGGTGATCATGTGGTCGACGGCGAGCTTGGAGGCGCCGTACGGGCTGGTCGGCGCGGTCGGGTCGGTCTCGGTGATCGGCGTGGAGACCGGCTCGCCGTAGGTGGCCGCGGTGGAGGAGAAGACGAGCGTGCGCACCCCGGCCGACCGCATCGCCGCGAGCAGGGCCATCGTGCCGCCGACGTTGTTGTCCCAGTACTTCTCGGGCTTCAGCACCGACTCGCCGACCTGCGAGAACGCGGCGAAGTGCAGCACGGCGTCGAAGGAGTCGTCCAGCCACTTGGCGGCGTCGCGGATGTCGCCCTCGACGAAGGCGGCGCCCGCCGGGACGCCCTCCCGGAAGCCGGTCGACAGGTTGTCGAGGACGGTGACCTCGTGCCCCGCTTCCAGCAGGTGCTGCGCCACCACGCTGCCGACGTATCCGGCCCCGCCCGTCACCAGGTACTTGCTCACTCGCTCGCTACCTCTCGCAGTCGCTCGGCCGCGGTTTCCGGCGGCACATCGTTGATGAACACGCTCATACCGGACTCGGAACCGGCGAGGAACTTCAGCTTGCCGGAAGTGCGTCGGATGGTGAAAAGCTCGAGATGGAGCCCGAAGTCCTCCCGTCCGGGCTCGCTGAACGGCGCCTGGTGCCAGGCCGAGATGTACGGCGTCGGCGGCTCGCCCTCCCCGAAGATCCGGTCGAAGCGCCTCAACAGTTCCAGATACAGCTGTGGGAACTCTGTGCGCGCCGCGTCGTCCAGGGCCCGCAGGTCGGGCACGCGCCGCCGCGGGTAGAGGTGCACCTCGTACGGCCAGTGCGCGGCGTACGGCACGAGGGCGACCCAGTGCTCACCGGTGAGGACCACCCGTGAGCCGTCGGCCAGTTCACGCTCCACGACGTCGTCGAAGAGGTTGCGGCCCGTCGTCTCCCGGTGCTCGGCGGCCGAGCGCAGCATGAGCTCCGTGCGCGGGGTGACGAAGGGGTATCCGTAGATCTGGCCGTGCGGGTGGCCGAGGGTGACGCCGATCTCGGCGCCCCGGTTCTCGAAGCAGAAGACCTGTTCCACCTGCGGGAGTTCGGCGAGTTCGGCGGTGCGGTCGGTCCAGGCCTCCAGGACGAGCGCGGCCTGGTCCTCGTCGAGGTCGGCGAAGGACGCGTCGTGGTCGGAGGTGAAGCAGACGACCTCGCAGCGGCCGGAGCCGCCGGCGAGCGAGGGGAAGCGGTTCTCGAAGACGACGACGTCGTAGTCGGACGCCGGGATCTCGCTGAGGCGGCCGTCGCGTGAGGGGCACAGCGGGCACTCGTCGGCGGGCGGGTGGTAGGTGCGGCCCTGGCGGTGCGAGGCGATGGCGACCGAGTCTCCGAGCAGGGGGTCCCGGCGGATCTCGGAGCTGGTGGCGACAGGGTCGAGCGGGCGCCGGTCCACGGCGTCGCGGACGGTGTCGTCCCGGGAGTCGAAGTAGAGCAGTTCACGACCGTCGGCGAGCCGGGTCGACGTCTTCTTCACTGTGGCACTCCCTCACCCTCCCAAACAGAACCGCACATAACAAATCACAAGCCAACAGGCGTCGTCAATGGGCGTGCAGCATGCACCTACCTCGGACATTTCCACCAGCTCGATCACGATCAAACAAAGAACACCAACAAAACTGTTCAGTTATTGAACACGGACGCGTAGGTTCCGCAGGGATCAGTTCGCGCGACGAAGCGAGTACTTCATGCAATACCTGGCCGAAGGGCTTCGGCTCCCCACCAACGGACTCGACTACGCAATCCTGGCGATCTACTTCGCCGTCGTCCTGGGCATCGGCTTCGCCGCGCGGGCGAGCGTCAAGACCAGTCTCGACTTCTTCCTCTCCGGGCGCTCGCTGCCCGCCTGGGTCACCGGCCTGGCCTTCGTCGCCGCCAACCTGGGCGCCACCGAGATCCTCGGCATGGCCGCCACCGGCGCGCAGTACGGCGTCGCCGTCGTGCACTGGTACTGGATCGGCGCCATCCCGGCGATGGTCTTCCTGGGCCTGGTGATGATGCCGTTCTACTACGGCTCCAAGGTCCGGTCCGTCCCCGAGTTCCTGCTCCAGCGGTTCGACAAATCCGCACACCTGCTGAGCTCGGTCCTCTTCGCCTTCGCCGCGATCCTCATCGCCGGCGTCAACCTCTACGCCCTGTCGATCGTGGTGGAGGCGCTGCTGGGCTGGCCGCAGTGGGTCTCCATCGTCGTCGCCGGCTTCTTCGTCCTCGCGTACATCACCGTCGGCGGGCTCTCCTCGGCGATCTACAACGAGGTCCTCCAGTTCTTCGTCATCCTCGCCGCGCTCATACCCCTGACCTTCCTCGGTCTCAAGCGCGTCGGCGGCTGGGACGGTCTGAGCGACTCGCTCACCGCGAGCCACGGCGACGACTTCCTCACCGCCTGGGGCGGCACCGGCATCAGCGACGCCAATCCGCTCGGCGCCAACTGGCTCACCATCGTCCTCGGCCTCGGCTTCGTGCTCTCCTTCGGCTACTGGACCACCAACTTCGCCGAGGTCCAGCGGGCCCTGTCCGCGAAGAACCTGTCCGCCGCCAAGCGCACCCCGCTGATCGCCGCCTTCCCGAAGATCTTCATCGTCTTCCTGGTGATGATCCCGGGCCTGGTCGCCGCCGTCCTCGTACCGAAGATCGGCACGGCGGGCTCCCACCTCACCTACAACGACGCCATCCCGCTGCTGATGCAGGAACTGCTGCCCAACGGCGTCCTCGGCATCGCGGTGACCGGACTGCTCGCCGCCTTCATGGCCGGCATGGCGGCGAACGTCTCGTCCTTCAACACCGTGTTCACGTACGACATCTGGGCGAAGTACGTGAAGCAGGGCCGCGAGGACCGCTACTACCTGCGCTTCGGCCGGCTGATCACCGCGATCGGCGTGCTGTGCTCCATCGGCACCGCCTTCCTCGCCTCCAGCTTCAGCAACATCATGGGCTACCTCCAGACGCTGTTCTCGTTCTTCAACGTCCCGATGTTCGTGGTCTTCATCATCGGCATGTTCTGGAAGCGGGCCTCGATGAAGTCCGGCGCCTGGGGCCTCTTCGCGGGCACGTCGGCCGCGATGGTCAACTACTTCTGGATCTACAAGCAGGGCGTCATCGACATCCCGACCGACCAGGGCGCCAACTTCGTCTCCGCGATCGTCGCCTTCGTCGCCGGCGCGCTCGTGATGGTGGTCGTCACCCTGTTCACCGCGCCGAAGCCCGAGGCCGAACTGGCCGGTCTGGTCTACGGAACCACCTCACCGGGCATGGAGGAGGCGCCGGAGGAGGGCGACAGCGCCTGGTACCGCAGGCCCGCCCTGCTGGGCTGGGGCGCGATCGTGCTCGCCGCCGCCTGCTACATCCCCTTCTCCTTCTGACCCGATCGGAGGCACCTCCACATGTCCGAACTGCAGCGTGAAGTCTCCGAGCTGGAGCGCAAGTCCGCCACCGCGGCCCGTCTCTTCGACATCCGGCTCATCATCGGCGGCCTGTTCACCCTCTACGGGATCATCGTCACGATCGCCGGGATCCTCGCGTCCGACGCGGATCTCAAGAAGGCCGAGGGCGTCAACATCAATCTCTGGACCGGCCTCGGCATGCTCGCCCTGGGGCTGTTCTTCCTTCTCTGGCTGAAGCTGCGGCCCATCGCGCCGCCGCCCCCGGCCGAGGACGCCTGACGCCGGGCGCCGCGCCGAGGGCGCCTGAGCTACTGCTCCGGTGGAGGCGGCGGGTCGGAGAGACCGGCCGCCCCCGGGTAACCGGGCAACGGGCCGGGTGGTGAGGCGATCGCCGCCCGGTCCAGCAGTCCGGTACGGGCCGCGAGCGCGGCCGCCTCCAGCCGGGAGCCCACCCCCAGCTTCATCAGCACCCGCTGCACATGGGTACGGGCCGTGCTCGGCGCGATGCCCATACCGGCCGCGATCAGCCGGGTGTCCTCGCCCTCCGCCACCCTGACCAGTACCTCCACCTCGCGCGGGGTGAGCAGTTGCAGCAGCCGCTGCCCCTCGTCGTCCGGCTGGACCGCGGGGTTGAGCAGTTCGGCGAACGCGCCCTGGAGCAGCTGCGGGGCCACCACCGCCTCACCCGCACGCGCCTTGACCATGGCGCGCTCCACGCCCTCGATGCGCTCGTCGTGGCGCACATAACCGGAGGCGCCGGCCGCGAAGGCCGCGGCGATTCCGCGGGGGCTCGGCACCGGGCCCAGCACCACCACCGCCACCTGGGGCCGCTCACGTTTGATCTTCACGATCGGGTCGAACGCGCCGGGCTCGGCGGGTGTCGCGGTGCCCAGCAGACATACCTCGGGCGCCCTGCTGACGACGAGATCGGCGGCGCCTGCCGCGGGAGCCGCGGCGGCGAGCACCCGGTGTCCCCGCAGCTTCAGGGCCGAGGCGAGTGCCTCCGCGAGCAGTCGGTGATCGTCCAGCACCATGAGCCGCACGCCCATCGAGCAACCCCCATCCCCCGCCGCGGATGACCCCCCGGCCTTCTGACCCGGCAAGCTACACGCTTGTTCGACTTTGCGCGCCCCTAACTCGGCAGAAGCCCCCCAAGGTGCCGAATTCTTCGCCAAACGGGGCTACTTGTGACCAGGGCCCGGCACATCGGTTCTCCGATGTGCCGGGCCCTTGATCATGTGCGGTCGCCGGACGGCCGGCGACGGGGTGGTGCGATCAGTCCGCCGTGGTGAAGGCGACCGCCAGATACTTCTTGCCGAACGACGACGAGGTCGAGGTCGGCTTGCTCATCAGGGTGGCACCGATGTAGAACCGCCCGTTCGCGTACCGGTAGTCGGCGCTGTCGGCGACGAAGCTGGTCTCCGCCTCGCGCACCGACTTGTCGGAGGGGTTCTCCATCAGCACCGTCTGCTTGAAGGTGGCGCCGTCGATGCTGACGACCTGGCCGCCCTTGTCGTACGGAGGCCACTTGTACGCGATCAGGTTTCCACCGTCCATGCGCAGCGGGAACATCGTGTACCGGTCGCCCGCGTCCGCACGGTCGCTGGTCGGCTTTCCGGTGCCGAGGTCGAAGGAGACGATCTCGTTGGTGTCGCCGTACTCCCCCGTGCCCTCGTGGTCGGCGGTCGGCAGATAGATCCGCCCGTTGCCCACCGTGACCTTCGTGCAGGACTCGACCTCCGTGGAGCGGCAGCGCGCCTGGAACTTGTCGCCGGTCGCGGAGATCTTGGTCTTGAGGACGCCCTTGTCGTCGACCGAGAAGAAGTCCGAGATGCCGAACGAACCGGTGTCGCCGACGTCGGCGGCGACCACCAGCGGCTTGGAGTTGACGATGCTCGCCCACTCCACGCCGGCGGGCATCTTGAACGAGTACAGCGGGGTGCCGTTGTCCGGGTTCACGCCCTGGATGACGACCTGCCGGTTGTCGTACGAGCCGCACTTGCGGACCGCGACGATCGCCGCACCGCCGCCGTAGCCCATGTCGTAGCAGCCGTCGGCGCCGATATCGGGCTTCCAGCGGATGGCGCCGGTGTTGATGTCGAAGGCGGCGCCGCCGTCGGTGCCGCCCACGGCGACCGTGGTCCCGCTCTGGGTGACCTCGGTGAACTTGGCCTTGCCGTCACCGCTCTGGGTGCCGGTGACGGACTTGTGCCACTTCAGCGTGCCGGTGTTGAGGTCGACGACGCCGACCTCGGTGCACGGCTCGTAGTTCCGCGGCGGCTTGCGCTTGGCAGCCTCGAAGACGACGCCGACCTTGTTGTCCGTGGACTGGTGGCGGGAGGTGGCACAGACCTGGCCGGGCAGCGGCAGGGTCCACAGCGGGGTGCCCTTGGCCACGTCGTAGCCGACGATCGAGTTCACGCCGGGCTTGACGAAGACCTTGTCGGTGACCCAGGCGCCCTTGACGTTGGTGAGGTCGGTGCGGGCCGGCTCCGGAAGCTGGAAGGCGACCTTGGAGTTGACGTTCGCAGGCGCCTTCTCCTTGCCGGGTCCGTCGGCCGCCTTGCCGCCGGTGGCCCCGGTGGTGCCCTCCGACGAGCCGCCGGAGCTGTTCTTCGCCTCGTCCTTCTTGCTCTCGCCGTCGTCCTTGGTGGAGGCGAACCAGACGCCGCCGCCGACGATCAGCAGCACCGCGACGGCCGCCGCGATGATGATCTGCATCTGCGTGTTCAGCTTCTTGCCGCCACCGCCGCCCGGGTGCGGCGGCATGTACTGCGGCTGCACGGGCTGCGTCGGGTACCCGTAGCCGGGCTGGGTGGGCGGCTGCTGTCCCGGCGGGGTCTGCGGATAGCCGTAGCCCGGTGCCTGGCCCGGGGCCTGCGGGTAGCCGTAGCCGGGCTGTCCCGGCGGCGGCGCCTGCGGCGGGCCGCCGGCCGGCGGGGTCTGCGGATAGCCGTACGAGGGGTCCTGCGGCGGCGGGGTCGGAGCTCCGAAGCCTCCGGCCGGAGGCTCCTGGGGCGCGCCGAACCCTCCCCCCTGCGGGGGCTGGTTCGGCGGCGGCGGCGGTGGCGGCTGCGTCATGGCGTGCGTACCTCGGATGAAAGGGGATGCGGGGCGGCGGTCAGGTGCTCGGACGCGGTCACTTGCCGAAGGCCATCATGGTCTTCGTCTCCTTCTCCTCGGCGTCGTTGCTCGCGCTGACCCGGCCCGCGGCGAGGAAGAACCTGCCGTCGGCGTAGACCATGTGCGGGGAGTAGAAGGTGTTCTCGATCTCCGCGGTCGACTCCGGGTGCTGGAGCAGCACCTTCGGGGAGCCGCCGGTCGGAGCGATCGAGGCGATGGCGCCGCCGGCGTCGTAGGACGCCTCGCGGTAGACGATGACGTTGCCGCTCTCCATCTTCAGCGGCGTCATCTGGCTGTCGCCGCCCGAGGGCGAGCGCCACTTGGCCTTACCGGTGTCCAGGTTGAACGCGACGACCTCGTTGGCCTTGCCGGCCTGGGCGGGCTCGGTGGCCATGTAGAAGGTGTTCGCGTCGGCGGCGACACCGGTGCAGCCCTCGAGGTTCTGTCCGAAGATCACGAACGAGCCGCCGCAGCGGGGCTGGAACTTGTCCTTGCCGCCGTCGATCTGCGAGCGGGGCGTGCCGTTGTCCTTGAGCGCGACGATGGACCACTTCTTCGGCTCGCGCTGGGTGAGCGAGATGACGAGCGGGCTGGTGGAGTAGACCTTGTCGATCTCCCAGCCCACGGGCGCGTTGTACGTCCACTTCGGCTTGCCGGTGGCCGGGTCGACCTCCGACAGCTGGTGCTTGGGCTTGTTGTAGTCCGAGGTGGGGCAGCTGGCGGCGGCGATCAGCTTGGGGCCGCCGGCGAAGGCGAACGGCTTGCAGCCGCTGCTCGGGCCCTGGAAGATCTGCTTTCCGTCGGCCATGGAGAAGCCGTAGGAGTTACCGGTGCCGCCCGCGGCGAGGGTGTTGCCGCTGATCGACAGGGTGAAGTCGGACAGGCCCCCGAAACCGCTGACCTTCGGGATGGACTTCTTCCAGCCCGCCTTGCCGGTCTTGAGGTCGATCATCTGCAGGTTGAGGCACTTGGCCTTCTCGGTGAGACCGTCCTTGACGCCGATGACGATCCGGCCGTCGGTGGTGGTCTGCGCGGGCGCCGAGCACACCTCGGCCGGCAGCGTCAGCGTCCACTTCTTCTTGCCGTCGGTCGCCGAGTAGCCGACGACCTCCTTGTACATGGCCTTGACGACGGTGTCGCCGGCCACCCACGGGCCGAACGTCTCCGCGCCGTTGCGGGGCAGGTCGACGTCGTTCTTCGTGAGGAACAGGACCTTCGCCTCGCCCGGCTTGCGCCCGGCGTTGAGGTCGTCGTTGCCTTCCTGGCCGGTGCCGTTGCCGTCGCCCTGGTCGATGGACTCGGAGGTGGACGGCTTCGGGTCTTCGCTCTTGCTGACGTTCTTCTGCTTGTCGTCCTTGTCGTCGCCGCTGAGGGCGAACCAGGTACCGCCGCCGATCACCAGGAGCCCGGCGACCGCCGCGCCGATGATGACACCGGGCTTGCCCTTGAAGAAGCCTCCGCCGCCGTTGCCGGGCGGGGTGGGCATACCCGGGTACTGCGGCTGGGTCGGGTAGCCGCCGTAGGGACCGGGCTGCTGGCCGTACGGACCCGGCTGCTGGTTGTACGGGCCGGGCTGCTGGTTGTACGGACCCGGCTGCCCCGGAGGCTGCTGCGGGTAGCCGTAACCGGGCTGGGTGGGCGGCTGCTGCGGGTAGCCGTAGCCGGGCGCACCGGCGGGCGGGCCCTGCGGCGGCTGCGCCGGGGGCTGCGGGGCACCGTACGGAGGCTGGTTCGGCGGCTGGTTGGGCGGCTGCGGCGGCTGGTTGGGCGGCGGCGGCTGTGTCATTTGTCTACCTCTGGAAGTGGGGAGATGGGAGAAGGGTTGGGGATGTCCGAAGGATCCGAATGACTCAGAACGCGGTCACTTGCCAAAGGCCATCATCGTTTTCGTCTCCCTCTCTTCCGCGTCGTCGAGGCTGTGCGAAAGCCGGCGCCTGCCGGGCCGGGCGTGTGCACCGTCGTGCTGCGGCGGCGGCGCGGGAGGCCCGCCGTACGGAGCGGGCGGCCGGGCCGGCTGGGGAGGAACCGCTTGCTGCGTGCCCCGCGAAACGCCGGAGCCCCCGTGCGGCTGTTGCTGCCCGGGCGGCTGAGTCATCTGCACTTCCCCCTTGTGCGGTCCTGCTGCCCGAGCCGCTCGCCTCGGTGATCCGGCGAGCGCCCCACCTCCGCGAGGAAGCGTTTCGGACATGAAATCCGCTGTCCTGTACCAGTCGAGCGGTGCTTCTTTCTATCACTCAGGGGGTGTCGAACAAGGGGCCGGTCCGCCCCTGTTCCCAAGGGAGGACCGGCCCGTGATGCCGTTGTTACGAGACCTGCACGCGCTCTCTACGCGGACCTGGAAGGCGTTCGGACTACGCGTCGTCGGCCAGCTCCAGCCAGCGCATCTCCAACTCCTCGCGCTCACCGACCAGTTCCCTGAGCTCCGCGTCCAGTTTGGCCACCTTCTCGAAGTCCGTGGCGTTATCGGCGATTTGGGAGTGCAGTCGCGTCTCCTTGTCGGAGAGCTTGTCGAGCTGACGCTCGATCTTCTGGAGCTCCTTCTTCGCGACGCGGGCGTCCCCCGACGTCTTCTCCCTGACCGCCGGGGCGGGCGCGGGCGCGGGGGCCGCGGTCTCGATCATCCGGCGGCGGCGCTCCAGGTACTCCTCGATACCGCGCGGCAGCATCCGCAGCGTGGAGTCGCCGAGCAGCGCGAACGTCCGGTCGGTCGTCCGCTCGATGAAGAACCGGTCGTGGGAGATCACGACCATCGTGCCCGGCCAGCCGTCGAGCAGGTCCTCGAGCTGGGTGAGGGTCTCGATGTCGAGGTCGTTGGTGGGCTCGTCGAGGAAAAGGACGTTCGGCTCGGCCATCAGCAGCCGCAGCAGCTGGAGCCTGCGGCGCTCACCGCCGGACAGGTCCCCCACCGGGGTCCACTGCTTCTCCTTGCCGAAGCCGAACTGCTCGCACAGCTGGCCCGCGGTCATCTCCCGGCCCTTGCCGAGGTCGACCCGGTCGCGGATCTGCTGGACGGCCTCCAGCACGCGCAGCGCCGGCGGAAGCTCGGTGACGTCCTGCGACAGATACGCCAGCCGGACCGTCTTGCCGACGACGACCCGCCCGGCAGCGGGCTGCTGCTCGCCGTCGCTCACCGCGGCGTCGGCCAGCGCGCGCAGCAGCGAGGTCTTGCCCGCGCCGTTGACCCCGACCAGACCGATCCGGTCACCCGGGCCGAGCTGCCAGGTCAGGTGCTTGAGCAGCACCTTCGCACCGGCCTGGACGGTCACGTCCTCCAGGTCGAAGACCGTCTTGCCGAGCCGGGCGCTGGCGAACTTCATCAGCTCGCTGGTGTCCCGCGGCGGCGGCACGTCGGCGATCAGTTCGTTCGCCGCCTCGATGCGGTACCGCGGCTTGGACGTACGGGCGGGGGCGCCCCGCCGCAGCCAGGCCAGCTCCTTGCGCATCAGGTTCTGCCGCTTGGACTCCTCGGTGGCGGCGATGCGCTCGCGCTCGGCGCGGGCGAAGACGTAGTCGCTGTAGCCGCCCTCGTACTCGAAGACCGATCCGCGCTGGACGTCCCACATCCGGGTGCAGACCTGGTCGAGGAACCAGCGGTCGTGGGTGACGCAGACGAGGGCCGAGCGCCGGGCCTGGAGGTGCTGCGCCAGCCAGGCGATGCCCTCCACGTCGAGATGGTTGGTCGGCTCGTCGAGGACGATCAGGTCCTGCTCGGCGATGAGCAGCTTGGCCAGCGCGACCCGGCGGCGCTCGCCGCCGGACAGCGGGGCGATGACGGTGTCCAGCCCCTGCGGGAAGCCGGGCATGTCCAGCCCGCCGAACAGTCCGGTGAGCACGTCACGGATCTTGGCGCTGCCCGCCCACTCGTGGTCGGCGAGGTCCCCGATCACCTCGTGCCGCACGGTGGCCTCGGGGTCGAGCGAGTCGTGCTGCGTGAGCACGCCGAGGCGCAGGCCGCTGTTCTGGGTGACCCGCCCGGTGTCGGGCTCCTCCAGCTTGGCGAGCATGCGGATCAGCGTCGTCTTGCCGTCGCCGTTGCGGCCGACGACGCCGATGCGATCGCCCTCGGAGACGCCGAGGGAGACTCCGTCGAGCAGGGCACGGGTTCCGTACACCTTGCTGACTGCCTCGACATTGACCAGATTGACGGCCATTTTTCTCCTGTACGGGGGGACGGATCGACGTCCCAGCGTAGTCGCCGTCAGCGACTCGGGTTCCGGCGTCCCGCCCGCTCGACCAGGAACCAGCCGGCGAGCGCCGTCGCGACGGCGGCCGGGGCCGTGACCCGTACGGCGATCAGCACCGCCGACCTGCCCTCCAGCATGCCGCCGAAGCCGACCATGGACAGCCCGAGGACCCCGAAGAGGCACAGCGTGATCCCGAGGGCGGCGACCGGGCCGCCGGACCTGCCGCCCGTGGACGCGGCGGGAGCGGTCGCGGGGGCGCTCGCGGCCGGGCGCTCGAAGGTGCGGAAGGCGGCCACGAGGACCGCGGTCAGCCCGGCGGCCAGTACGAGGCGGACCGGGACCTGCGCCCACCAGGCGCCGGAGGCCGGTTCCGGCAGAGCCACGTCGAGCGCGAGGAAGGCGCCGTAGACGCCGAGCATGGCGGTCAGGTGCCACAGGAACGCCGTCATGGCGATCCCGTTCGCGGCGACGACTCCCCGCCACACCCGGGCACGCTCGGCGAAGCGGGTGCCCGGGCCGCGCAGCAGCTCGACGGCGCCGACGAGCCAGAGCGCGTGGCACAGGAGCGCCAGGGTGGGCGGGGCCATGTTGGAGACCTTCTCGCCGGGCATCCCGACCATGGACAGCGGGTACGGCCCGTACACGACCAGGGCGACGGCGGCGGCGAGCCCGCCGGCCGCGAGGGCGGCGGGGACGCGGATACGGCCGTCGGCGCGCAGGAAGCCGAGCTGGTGGACGGCGAGCCAGACGAACGCGAAGTTGAGGAACTCGACGAAGGGCACACCGAACGCGAACCGTGCCACGTCGACGGCCACGGCACCCGCCACGAGCGCCACGAAGGCGGCCCAGCCGTAGCGCTCGTGCAGCTTCAGCAGGGGCGGGGTGAACGCCACCATCGCGAGGTAGATGCCGATGAACCAGAGCGGCTGCGCGACCAGCCGCAGGGCGACACCGGTCAGCCCGCCGTCCCCGCCGAGGAGCTGCACCACGAGCGCGGCGGCGCCCCAGACCAGGATGAACACCATCGTGGGCCGCAGCAGTCGCTGGAGCCGCGCCCGCAGGAAGGCGGAGTAGACGGAGCCCTCGGGGTGCCGGCGGCGCAGGGAGCGGTAGGAGAGCGCGTGCGAGAACCCGCCGACGAAGAAGAAGACGGGCATGATCTGCAAGGCCCAGGTGAGCAGTTGGAGCTCGGGCACGACGGCGAGGAGATTGCCCACGCCGTCGTCGGTGACGACGGCCATCAGCCAGTGCCCCAGCACGACGGTCCCGAGAGAGGCGACCCGCAGCAGGTCTATGTACCGGTCCCGGTCCCCGGGTGTGGCGGCGGCGAGCTCACGAACGCTTGATCCCATGGCTCCACGGTCCCGTGGAGCCGGCCCGCCCGGTGAGGGCGCGGATACTCAACTCGGCCCTGAGTACGTGCCCCCGGCCGGCCGCTCCAACGGGACGCGGGCGCCGGAGCGCGGCCCGCACCCCGAGTCGCCGCGGCCTACAGGACCACCGCACCGCCGGCCGGCGACACCGCCACCCGCGCCGCGCGGCAGGTCGCGGACGACCGCAGCGCCTGCGCCACGGACTCGGCCGTGTCCTCGTCCTTCACCAGGAACGCCGTCGTCGGCCCCGAGCCCGAGACGAGCGCCGCCAGCGCACCGGCCGCGAGCCCCGTGTCCAGCGTCGTGCGCAGCGACGGACGCAGCGAAAGGGCCGCCGGCTGGAGGTCGTTGGAGAGCGCGGCCGCCAGCGCGGACGCGTCTCCCGTACGCAGGGCTTCGAGCAGCGCCCCGGACGCCTCGGGCGCGGGGACCGGCACTCCCTCGTGGAGACGGTCGAACTCCCCGTACACCGCGGGGGTCGACAGCCCGCCGTCCGCGACCGCGAACACCCAGTGGAAGGTGCCGCCGACCGTCAGCTCCGTGAGCTGTTCGCCGCGGCCGGTGCCGAGCGCCGCACCGCCGACCAGGCTGAACGGCACATCACTGCCCAACTCCGCGCAGATGGCGAGCAGTTCGGCGCGGGACGAGCCCAGCCCCCACAGCGCGTCGCAGGCGAGCAGGGCTCCGGCGCCGTCCGCGCTGCCGCCCGCCATGCCGCCGGCGACGGGGATGTCCTTGGCGATGTGGATGTGGACGTCGGGCGACAGTCCGTGGCGCGCCGCGAGCAGTTCCGCGGCCCGCGCCGCCAGATTCGTCCGGTCCAGCGGGACCTGGCCGGCGTCCGGGCCCTCGCAGGTCACCGTCAGCTCGGCCGCGGGGCGGGCCGTGACCTCGTCGTACAGCGACACGGCGAGGAAGACGTTGGCCAGGTCGTGGAACCCGTCGGCCCGCGCGCCGCCCACCGCCAGCTGGACGTTGACCTTCGCGGGGACGCGTACCGTCACCGGCCCGGGGTTCGTGACGCTCACGCCTTGGCCTCCGCGATCCTTGCGAACTCCTCCACCGTCAGGGCCTCGCCGCGCGCCTGCGGCGAGATGCCCGCGGCGACCAGGGCCGTCTCCGCCGCGGCGGGCGATCCCGCCCATCCGGCGAGCGCGGCCCGCAGGGTCTTGCGGCGCTGGGCGAACGCCGCGTCGACGACGGCGAAGACCTCACGCTTCGTCGCGGTGGTCTTCGGGGGGTCCCTGCGGACCAGGGACACCAGACCGGAGTCCACATTGGGCGCCGGCCAGAAGACGTTGCGCCCGATGGATCCGGCCCGCTTCACCTCGGCGTACCAGTTCGCCTTCACGGAGGGGACACCGTAGACCTTGTTGCCGGGTGCGGCCGCGAGCCGGTCGGCGACCTCCGCCTGCACCATCACCAGCGTCCGCTCGATGGTCGGGAAGCGGTCCAGCATGTGCAGGAGGACCGGTACGGCGACGTTGTACGGAAGGTTGGCGACCAGCGCGGTGGGCTCCACGCCGGGCAGTTCGTCGACGAGCATGGCGTCGGAGTGCACCAGCGAGAAGTTCGCGACCCGCTCGGGCAGCCGGGCCACGATCGTCGAGGGCAGCGCCGCCGCCAGGACGTCGTCGATCTCCACCGCCACGACCCGGTCGGCCGCCTCCAGCAGCGCCAGGGTCAGCGAACCGAGCCCGGGCCCGACCTCGACGACCACGTCGTCCTCGCGGACGCCTGCCGTGCGGACGATCCGGCGGACGGTGTTCGCGTCGATGACGAAGTTCTGGCCGCGCTGCTTGGTGGGGCGTACGCCCAGCGCGGCGGCCAGTTCACGGATGTCGGCGGGGCCGAGGAGGGCGTCGGGCTCAGTGGTGCTCACCGATACAGCCTACGGCCGCAGTGCGGCCACGGACTCGCCCCCCTTTGCACGTAGAGCTTCTTGGCCCGGAAGGTCTGTTCCGACGAGGAGGCGTCCTGGGGCCGTCCGCTCCCGCCGAGGGCTTGCCAGGTCCCGGTGTCGAACTGGTAGAGCCCGCCGTACGTCCCCGACGCGTCCACCGCACCCGACCGTCCGCCGGACTCGCAGTGCGCGAGGGCGCCCCAGTCCAGCCCGTCCGCGCCCTGCACGGAGTCCGGCAACTGCCGGGTGCCGACCCTGATCCGCTGGGTCACCGGCTGCCGCACCATCTCCTCGGCGATCCTGCGGGGCTTCTGCTTCACGCCGTTGACGGTCCGCAGCGCATAGGTGACACGGCGCACACCGGACCTGCCCTGCTGCTCGACGACCTCCGTACCGGCGAAGAGGGCGGAGTCCCGGGTCCGCACGACGTCGTAGCCGACGGGCTCCTCGCGCACCTGCTGGCTGCCGGTGATGCGCATGACGGTGACGGTCTGCCCGTCACGGGGGAAGCTGCCGAGCGGTACGGAGGTGGTGTCCTGGCCGCCGAGCGCGATGCCCGCGTCGTGGAGCGCCGCCTGGACGGTGGCGGCGTTCGTCCGGACGGTCCGCTCGCGGCCGTCGGCCATGAAGGTCACGGTCCGCTCGGTCCGTACGTCCAGGGCGAGACCGGTGCGGGAGATGACCGAGGAGCGCGAGACGGACATGTAGGCGCCCTCGGCCCGCACGCCGAGCTGGCGCAGCGCCTCGTCGACGGTACGGGCGGTGGTCCACACCTGGCGGCGCTGTCCGTCGAGGGTGAGGATGACGGGCCGGCCGTAGCGGACGACGATGTCGTCGCCGCTGGCGAGATCGGCGCCGGGGCCGGGCGCGACGATGTCGTGCCGGCCGACGGCCAGCCCCTCGTCGTCGAGCAGCTCCTGCACGTCGTCGGCGAAGGTGTGCAGGGTGCGGGGCACCCCGTCGACGGTGAGGCGTACGTCCTTGTCGCTCGCGACGAACGCCGAGGTCCCGCCCGCCAGGAAGGCGACGACGAGGGCCTGGGGCACGAGCTTGCGGAAGGTGTCGGGCCGGTCGGAGGTCTTCCGCCGCCGCGCCGCCCTGCGGGCCTCGGCCCGGCCGGAGGGCGGCATCCCTCCGGCGGGCCCGGGAGGTTCGGGGACGCCCGCGGGGCGGACGGCGGAGTTCTGGCGCGGCAGTGCGAGGGCGGGCACGGTCGGCGCGTAGGCGGCGGCGTACGCGTCGGCCGACCCTCCGCCGGGCTCCCCGGGCGGAGGGATCTCGTACGGGTCGGGTGAGCGAGGGCCGGTCACCGCCGCGTCGTACGGTCCCGGGCCCCCGGCCCGCGTCACCGCCGCGTCGTACGGTCCCGGGCTCCCGGCCCGCGTCACCGCCGCGTCGTACGGTCCCGGGCTCCCGGCCCGCGTCACCGCCGCGTCGTACGGTCCCGGGCTCCCGGCCCGCGTCACCGCCGCGTCGTACGGTCCCGGCCCTCCGCCCGGGGAGCCCCCCGGCGCCGGACCGACGTACGTGGGCGTCCAGCCTGCCACCGTGCGGTCCTGCGGGAACGACGGCTTCGTGGGGCCGGGTGGTTCGTACGGTTCGGCGGCTCTGGTCGCAGCGCGGCGAACGCCTCGTGCGGCACGGTGACTGCCCTGCGAATTGCTCACGACGCTCCGTAAGGTCCGGTTCCGGTCCGCCCGATGGCGTTGCGGCCCGGGACACTATCGGAGCTGCGGTCACTCTCCAAAGCGACTCGGCTACCCAGTGTCGCGTCGACACCCTGTGCGAGGCCTACGGCGGCCTCGACCCGTTATCCGTCAGTAACCGAACGCCTCGGCGGTGTTGGCGGAGACAGCGGCCGCCAGGGTGTCCTCGTCGAGCCCCTTCACTGCGGCCATGGCGCGCAGCGTGACCGGAATGAGATACGGCGCGTTAGGCCGTCCGCGGTAGGGCACCGGCGTGAGAAACGGCGCATCCGTTTCGACGAGCACGAGTTCTCGGGGCGCGACGGCGAGCGCGTCCCGCAGCGGCTGCGCGTTCTTGAAGGTCACATTGCCGGCGAAGGACATGTAGTAGCCCGCGGCCGCGCAGATCTCCGCCATTTCCGCGTCGCCGGAATAGCAGTGGAAGACGGTCCGTGCGGGTGCGCCTTCCTCGGCGAGAATGCGCAGGACATCGGCGTGCGCCTCGCGGTCATGGATCACGAGGGCCTTGTCGTGCCTTTTCGCGATCTCGATATGCGCGCGGAAGGAGCGTTCCTGGGCGGCGATTCCGTCGGGGCCCGTGCGGTAGTAGTCGAGTCCGGTCTCGCCGACCGCGCGCACCTGCGGCAGCGCGGCGAGCGCGTCGATCTCGGCGAGCGCGTCGTCGAGCGCACTGTCGCCGCCACCCTCACGCGCCCCCTGCCGCGACCACCCTCCCCCAGCCCCAGGGGGCTGGGAGGTGCCCCCATGCTCCCCCAGCACGATCCGGGGCGCCTCGTTGGGGTGGAGCGCGACGGCGGCGTGCACCGCGTCGTGGTCGGCGGCCGTCTGCGCGGCCCAGCGCGAGCCCTTGATGTCGCAGCCGACCTGCACGACCGCCGTCACCCCCACCGCGGCCGCCCTGGCCAGGGCCTCCTCGACCGTGCCCTCCTGCATGTCCAGGTGGGTGTGGGAATCGGCGACCGGGACCCGCAGGGGGTCGGGCAGCGGCGGCGGGTCGGACTTCGCACTCATGGGCGCGATCCTACGAGGCCCGCGCCCGCGAGCTCACTTGCGGTGGAACGGGTGGAGCAGATCGGAGAGATGCCAGTGGTGCGCCGGCTTCTCCGGGCTCGCCGCCTGGTGCACGACCGTGCTGTCCGGCTGCTGCACCCCGTCCCCCTCCGCCGATGCCTTCCGGGCGGGACGCGCGGACTTCGCGGGGCGTGGTGCGGCGGGACGCGCCATCAGGTCGAGTACCGAGGAGACCTGTCCGGACCGCATGATCCTGACGACATGCCCCCCGCAGTTGGTGCAGGTCGGGCTCGAGAGCGGCGACGGCACCCGCACCCCGTCCGCCTTGTAGACGATGAATTCCTGGCCGGCGCCGTCCACATGGTGCTCTATTTCGTAGGACTGCTCCCAGCCGTGCCCACAGCGCATGCAGCAGAACGCGTATGCCTCATGGACCTTGGCGGTGCCTGTGACCTCACTCATGCCAGCTCCTCTCCACCGATCCAGTGGACGCCTTTGACGGCGGGAGCGCATCAGCGCCTGTCGATTAATGGATTGGTCTTGGGCCTTCCCATGCACAAAGGGGCAGGACACGGTCTGCGCTTTGCCTTTTACGATAGTCCTTTGCCGTCCCCGGGGGCCGGACGATCCGCATTCTTTGCCGCCACGACGGCATCGAACACCTCGCGTTTGGGCACGCCTGCTTCGACGGCGACCGCCGCGATGGCCTCCTTGCGCCGCTCCCCCGCCTCCTCGCGCACCCGCACCCTGCGCACCAGCTCCTCGGCGTCGAGATCTCCGGGTCCGGCGGCCGGCGCACCCTCCACCACGACCGTGATCTCGCCGCGTACGCCCTCGGCCGCCCACGCCGCCAGTTCTCCCAGGCCGCCGCGCTTGACCTCTTCGTACGTCTTGGTCAGCTCGCGGCAGACCGCGGCCCGGCGCTCGGGGCCGAAGACCTCGGCCATCGCGGCGAGGGTGTCGTCCAGACGGTGGGGCGCCTCGAAGTAGACGAGCGTGCGCCGCTCGGACTCGACCTCGCGCAGCCGGCCGAGCCGTTCACCGGCCTTGCGCGGCAGGAAACCCTCGAAGCAGAAGCGGTCGACCGGCAGTCCCGACAGGGCGAGCGCGGTGAGAACGGCGGACGGCCCGGGGACCGCGGTGACCTTGATGTCCTTCTCGACGGCCGCGGCGACCAGCCGGTAGCCGGGGTCGGAGACCGAGGGCATGCCGGCGTCGGTGACCAGCAGCACCCGGGCGCCGCCGGCGAGGGCCTCGACGAGCTCCGGCGTACGGGCGCTCTCGTTGCCCTCGAAGTAGGACACGACCCGCCCCGTGGTGTGCACACCGAGGGCCTGGGTGAGGCGGCGGAGCCGCCGGGTGTCCTCGGCGGCGACGATGTCGGCGCCCTCCAGCTCGGCGGCGAGCCGGGGAGGCGCGTCCGCCACATCGCCGATGGGCGTCCCTGCGAGTACCAGCGTTCCTGTCACACGGGCCATCCTCCCAGGGCCGTGCGCACGACTCGCACAGTGGCGTTCCCTACGATGGCGCGGTGACCAGTACCGCGCCGAAGACCCTTCAGGGCAAGGACGCCGATCAGCAGCCCGCCGACTGGCAGCAACGGCTGCGCAGATTCGGCTACGCGCCCCGGCCCGTGATCGGGCTGCGCGAACGCCTGGTGCCGCCCTACACCCGCCCCTCCGAACGGCTGTGGCCGGTGTTCGGCATCCCTCCGGCCGTGGTGAACCCGCTGCTGCGGACGGCGGCCTGGGGCGGACCGCTGCTGGTCGCGCTGGTCGCGGGCGTGCTCCGGTTCTGGAACCTGGGCTCGCCGAAGGCGGTGATATTCGACGAGACCTACTACGCCAAGGACGCCTGGGCCCTGATCAACCAGGGGTACGAGGGCAGCTGGCCGAAGGACATCGACAAGTCGATCCTGCGGGACCCCTCGTCCGTCCCGATCCCCACGGACCCCGGCTATGTGGTCCATCCGCCGGTCGGCAAGTGGGTCATCGGCATCGGTGAGCAGCTGTTCGGCTTCACGCCCTTCGGCTGGCGGTTCATGGTGGCGGTGCTCGGCACGCTGTCGGTGCTGATGCTCTGCCGCATCGGCCGCCGGCTGTTCCGCTCCACGTTCCTCGGCTGTCTCGCGGGAGCGCTGCTCGCCGTGGACGGTCTGCACTTCGTGATGAGCCGTACGGCTCTGCTCGACCTGGTGCTGATGTTCTTCGTGCTCGCGGCCTTCGGAGCGCTGGTCGTCGACCGGGACTGGGCGCGCCGCAGACTCGCGGCCGCGCTGCCGGTGGACGAGGACGGCGTGCTGCGGCCGGACGCCACGGTCGCCGAGACCCTGCGGCTCGGCTGGCGGCCGTGGCGGCTGACGGCGGGCCTGATGCTCGGCCTGGCCGCCGCCACCAAGTGGAACGGCCTCTATGTGATGGCCGCGTTCGGTCTGCTGACGGTGCTGTGGGACGCGGGCGCCCGCCGCACGGCCGGCGCGGTGCAGCCGTACAGGGCGGTGCTGAAGAAGGACCTGGTGCCCGCCTTCGTCTCGACGGTGCCGGTGGCGATCGCCACGTACATCGCCTCGTGGACCGGCTGGATCGTCACCGACAAGGGCTACTTCCGCGACTGGGCGGGGACGGCGGGCAAGGGCGGCAGCTTCACCTGGCTGCCGGACTGGCTGCGCAGTCTGTGGCACTACGAGACCGAGGTCTACCAGTTCCACGTCAACCTGACCTCGGGCCACACGTACCAGTCCAACCCCTGGAGCTGGATCGTGCTGGGCCGCCCGGTCTCGTACTACTACGAGTCCCCGTCCGCGGGCGTCGGCGGCTGCCCCTCGGACGCGGCCGACAAGTGCGCGTCCGAGGTCCTGGCCCTCGGCACCCCGCTGCTGTGGTGGGCGGCCTGCTTCGCGATCGCCTACATCCTGTGGCGCTGGCTGTTCCGCCGCGACTGGCGCGCGGGCGCGATCGCGTGCGGCATCGCGGCCGGGTGGGTGCCGTGGTTCTTCTACCAGGAGCGCACGATCTTCCTGTTCTACGCGGTGGTGTTCGTGCCGTTCCTGTGTCTGGCGGTCGCCATGATGCTCGGCGCGATCCTGGGCCCACCGGGCTCGGACGAACGCCGCCGTGCGATCGGCGCGATCGGCGCGGGTGTGCTGGTGCTGCTGATCATCTGGAACTTCATCTACTTCCACCCGCTGTACACGGGGACGCCGATCCCGGTGGAGGACTGGCGCAACAGGATGTGGCTGGACACCTGGGTCTAGCGGGAGCCATGTCGCCGTTCCTCGCCGTCATACGACGGCGAGGAATGCCTTCGGACGGCCGTGGACGCTTCTACGACCGGGTCCGAGAAACGATCCAACGGCGTTGTGATTCCCGGGCCTTGGCCGGTGGGGTGCGTTTCACGAGAAGGTAGAGATTCTCGAAGTACACCTGCCAACGCTCAGGATCGACACCCGAAGGAGTCCTCGCCGCCCTCTCCGCTTTGATGAGCGGCTCCAGCTTCTCCCAGGTCAGCACTACCGAGACACCGAGATAGCCGGAAACAGGCTTGATATCCACGACCTTGTGCGTGACCAATGCACCGAGGTTGTCGTAGAACCAGGCGAGTTCACGCACCTGAGTGCGCCGTTCCTCCGGCAGTCCGGCCAGCCCCTGCGAGAGGTCGTACGTGCACATTTCCTTGTAGACGAAATCCCGGGCATCAGCAAGGCGATCACTTCGGTGCTGGCTGAAGAAGTCGACAAGCACCGGGAGGGTGTTGGCATGCCGGGCCAGCGTTTCCCGCCGGTAAGAGAAGAGAACAGAAACCACAAGCGCCGCGATCGACAGGACAAGCGCTGCCACGTTCACTCTTTGCCTCCAGCCGCAGACCACTTCACGCTACGGCGTAAGTCGACGTCACCGCCAGGCCGCACCTCTTTGGCCGATGGCGCGGCACCCCTTTCACGCCGGTGCGGGCAGCCGAGGGACGTTCGCATTGATCGCCATGTCTTCTTCCAGCCCTTCGGATCAGCCCGCAGCGTCAGGCCGCATGAATGGTCAATGGGGGATTGCCATCGGAGCGGCGTCGGGCGCCAGTGGAGCGGTGGCCGGGGCGCTCGCCACCTGGGCCGGCGCGAGACTGCAGGCTCGCGCGCAGCTCAATGTCGCGCGGCTGCAGCGAATCGCTCAACACGACGCTGAGACGATCGCGAAGAAGCGGGCGGCTTACTCCGCACTGGTCCCGTCGGTCGACGCAGCCCGGCGTCAGATGCGCATCGCGCGGCGGAACCGGGCGACTGCCGCGCTGGCAACACCTCGAAACCCCGTAGCAGCGGGGCGAATCCGTCGTAAGCCCCGCGGTTCCGGGCCGATCGTCGCGGTCTCGTAACAGCATCGAAGACGATCACCCCCGTCCCGTAGAGTGCACGCGATACATGCCCTTGAACACGTTCAAGGAAGTGTGCTCCTGGGGAGGGGACTGCAAGTCATGCGCAGTGGGGCGAAAGTCGCCGTGATCGGCTGTGTGTTCGCGGTGGTCGCCGGCGGTGTCGGCTATGGCGGCTACAACCTGTACAGCGGGTTGACCGACGGCAACGATGTCAGCACCAGGTCAGCCTCCGGGGAGCGGAAGTCCGGGCCGCCGAGTGCCGAGGAGATCGACGGGACCGCGAAGGACTTTCTCGCGGCATGGGCCGGCGGTGACGCGCCGAAGGCCGCGCAGTTGACCAACAACGCCGTCGAGGCCGAGCCGCTGCTCGCGGGCTACCGGCAGCAGGCCCATGTCTCCAAGGCCGTGATCACCCCCGGCAAGGCGGTCGGCGCGAGGGTGCCGTTCACGGTGAACGCGACGGTGTCGTACGAGGGGCAGAGCAAGCCCTGGACGTACAGCTCCGCGCTCACCGTGGTGCGCGGGCTGAGCACCGGCAAGGCGCTCGTCGACTGGGCGCCGGCCGTCGTGCACCCGAAGCTGACGAAGAGCACCTCGCTCAGGACCGACCAGGCGTCCGCCCCGCCGATCAAGGCCGTGGACCGCAAGGGCCGGGAGCTGACGAAGGAGAAATACCCCTCCCTGGGCGCCGTCCTGGACGCGTTGCGCAAGAAGTACGGCGAGGCCGCGGGCGGTACCGCGGGCATCGAACTCGTCGTCACCTCCACCGACCAGGCCGTCGCCGACCGGACGCTGCTGACGCTGAGCGAGGGCAAGGAGGGCAAGCTCAGGACGACGCTGGACGCGGACGTCCAGGCCGCCGCCGAGCGGGCGGTGAAGAAGTACGGCCAGGCATCGGCCGTCGCCGTCAAGCCCAGTACCGGTGAGATCCGGGCCGTCGCCAACAGCCCGGCCGACGGGTACAACACGGCGATGATGGGCGCCCAGGCCCCCGGTTCCACGATGAAGATCGTGACCGCGGCGATGATGATGGACCAGGGCGTCGTCAAGGGCCCGTCCGCGAAGGTGGAGTGCCCGGCGAACGTGCAGTGGATGGGCAGGACGTTCACCAACCTGGACGGCTTCTCCATCCCGAGCGGCACGTTCGAGGAGAGCTTCCGCCGCTCCTGCAACACCGCCTTCATCAAGGCCGTCAAGCCGCTCGACGACCGTGACGTGTCCGGGACGGCGCTCGGTGCCACCGCGAGCAAGTACTTCGGCATCGGCCTCGACTGGCAGACCGGCGCCGTCAGCGTCGACGGGAGTGTGCCCGAGTCGGCGGGCGCGGAGACCGCCGCCTCGTACATCGGCCAGGGCAGGATCACGATGAACGCCCTCAACATGGCGTCCGTCGCCGCGACCGTGAAGAACGGCGGTTTCCTCCAGCCGGTCATCGTGCCGCAGGGCCTCGACGACCGCCCGCTGGCCACCGCCCAGCGGTTGCCCGGCTCCATCGCGGGCGCGCTGCGCCAGATGATGGGCTCGACCGCGCGCTACGGCACCGGCCAGGCCGCGATGTCCGTGGTGCAGGGCGACAAGGGCGCCAAGACCGGCTCGGCGGAGGTCGACGGGCAGGGCACGTCGAACAGCTGGTTCACCGGATACGCCGGGGATCTGGCCGCCGCGGCCGTCGTCCAGTCCGGCGGTCACGGCGGCGACGCGGCGGGTCCGGTGGTCGCGCAGGTGCTCAACGCCCGCTAGCCGTAGGGGCCGTGAGGCCGGGCGCCGGAAGGCTCGTTCGGACGCCGGCCCGCCGACGCTTCCACCATCCGGAATCTGTTCGCGTGGCCCGTACAACCACCGTTAGCGTGCGGTCATGAGCACTCACGAAACGGAAGCCCATCCCCGGTTCGCGGCCGCCCTGCGCGAGCTGGGGCTCGATGTGCCGGTCCGCCGGTTCCCCGACGCCACGCGGACGGCCGCCGAGGCCGCCGCCGCCATCGGCTGCGACGTCAGCGAGATCGTCAAGTCGCTGATCTTCCAGGCGGACGGCGAGCCGGTGCTGGTGCTGATGGACGGCTCCTCGCGGGTCGACGTCCAGCGGGTGCGCGAGGAGCTCGGCGCGGCGAAGGTCGGGCGGGCGAACGCCGACCTGGTCCGCGAGACCACCGGCTACGCGATCGGGGGCGTACCGCCCTTCGGGCATGTCACCAGGACCCGGGTGCTGGCCGACCGCGGTCTGCTCGCCCATGAGGTGGTGTGGGCGGCGGCCGGGACCCCGCACACCGTCTTTCCGCTCGACCCGAAGTCGCTGATCGCGCACGCGGGCGGCACCCTGGTGGACGTCCGCGAGCGCACGGCGTGACGGTACTGGTCGCCGTAGCGGTTCTCATCGCGGCGGTCACGCACGCCAGTTGGAACGCGATCGCACACACCGTCCACGATCAGCTCGTCGGCTTCACGCTCATCGGCGGAGGAGCCGCGGTCATCGGCGCCGTTCTGGCCTGTTTCACCCCGGTGCCGGCCGCCGGGGCGTGGCCGTATCTGGTCGTCTCCGCGCTGCTGCACATCGGCTACCAGGCCCTGCTGATGCGGTCGTTCTCGCTGGGCGACTTCGGCCAGATGTATCCGATCGCCCGGGGCACCGCCCCGCTGGTGGTGACGGTCCTGGCCACGGTGTTCGTCGGCGAGCGGCTCAACGGCTGGCAGCTGGCCGGTGTGGTGCTGGCCTCCGCGGGTCTGGTCGGAGTGGCGCTGTGGGGCTTTCGCGGGAAGGGCGCCCGGCCGCACTGGCCCGCCCTGCTGGCCGCGCTGGCGACCGGCCTGTCGATCGCCGCGTACACGGTCGTGGACGGCGTCGGCGTGCGCGCCTCGGGATCGGCGGTCGGCTACATCGCCTGGCTGATGATCCTGGAGGGCCTGCTGATCCCGGCGTACGCCGTGCATGTGTACCGGGGCTCGCTGGTGGCCCGGATGAAGCCGTACGCGGTACGCGGCCTGCTCGGCGCGGCGCTGTCGATGGCGGCGTACGGGCTGGTGCTGTGGGCGCAGACACGGGCGCCGCTGGCGCCGGTCGCGGCGCTGCGGGAGTCGTCGATCATCGTGGGCGCGGCGATAGGCGCGGTCTTCTTCAAGGAGCGGTTCGGCGCCCCGCGTATCGCGGCGGCGGGTCTGATGGTCGTCGGCATCGGTCTGATGCTGCGGGCGGGCTGAGCGGCCGTCGTCGTAGCAGGGCGTTGTCGTGGGCCCGCCGTTGTCGTCGGTGGGCGTTGTCACAGGCGGGCGTTACGGTCGGCCTCATGACAGCCAGAATCGATCTCACCCTCGACTGCACGGACGCGCAACGGCTGGCGGAGTTCTGGAAGCTGGCGCTCGGGTACATCGACGAGCCTCCGCCGCCGCCGTTCGCCACCCGCGAGGAGTGGCTCGCGCAGTTCGACCTGCCGGAGGACGACGAGGACGACGCGGCATGGCTCTGCGATCCGCAGGGTGCGGGACCGCGGCTCTCGATCCTCAAGGTGCCCGAGCCGAAGACCGCGAAGAACCGGCTGCACATCGACATCCAGGTGCCGGGGCACGGCAGCGACGAGGAGCGGTGGAGCAGGATCCGGGCGGAGGCGGACCGGCTGGTCGCGGCGGGCGCCACCGTCCAGCATGTCTTCGACGGCCATCACATCACCATGGCCGACCCGGAGGGCAACGAGTTCTGCGTCGCCGCCGGCCCGGCAGATCGGACCTGACGGGCCCGGGGCTCGCCGGACGGGCCCGACGCGCCCCGGCAGTGCAGGCGGGACCACCCGTCAGTCCTGCCCGCCGTCAGCCCTGCCCGACGTCAGTCCTGCTGCGCCCATGTCACCCGGTGCGGCGCGATCACCTCGTCGAACCCCGTGTTCACCGCGAGCAGGCCGCCGTCCACCCGCAGGGTGATGCCGGTGATCCAGGCCGCGTCCCGCGAGGCCAGGAAGGCGACGGCCGCCGCGATGTCCTCCGGCTCACCGACGCGGCCGAGGGGGTAGACCCGGCCGAGTGCCGCGAGGCTCTCCTCGCGGCCCGCCCACGACGGCGTACGGACGGTCCCCGGGTTGACCTGGTTCACGCGCACGCCGCGAGGTGCCGCGTCGCCCGCCAGCGTGCGGGTGAGCGAGGCGAGGCCCGCCTTGGCCGCGCTGTAGGCGTGGTTGCCGAAGTCCTGTTCGGCGTTGACGGAGCCGATGTTGACGATCGCGCCGGCGCCGGAGGCCTCCAGATGCGGCAGGGCCGCGCGGGCGCAGCGGAAGGCCCCGGTGAGCGAGATGTCGAGGTCGCGTGCCCAGGTGTCGTCGGGCTGGTCCTCCAGCCTCGGGGTGTCGGGGGCGCAGGAGTAGGCGTTGTTGACCAGGACGTGCAGGGCGCCGAACCGTTCGACGGCGTGCGCCACGGCCGCCTCGACCTGGGCGCGGTCTGCGACGTCACAGCCGAGGGAGCCGGCTCCGGGGATGTCCTCGGCGGTCCGCGCCGCGGCCTCCGCGTCCAGGTCGGTGACCAGGACGCGGGCGCCTTCGGAGGCGAGCCGTCGTGCGATCGCCTCGCCGATCCCCCGCGCCGCGCCGGTGATCAGTACGCCCTGTCCCTCGAACCGCCCGGGTCCGCCGCTGCCGCTTCCGCTGCTCATAGCGCCGAACGTACCGCCCGGATCAGCGCCTGGGCACGGGGGTCCGCGGTGACGCCCTTGCGCATCCCGTTGGTCACATAGCCGAGCGCGATGCCCGACTCGGGGTCGGCGAAGCCGAGGGAGCCGCCGCGGCCGGGGTGGCCGAACGATCCCGGGCCGAGCATCGGGGCGGCCGGGCCGTGGAGCATGAAACCGAGGCCGTAGCGGGTGTTGACGATCAGGACGCGGTCGGGGCCGGCCGACTCCTCGGTGCGGGCGAGGGTGAGGGTGGCCGGGGCGAACAGCCGCGGGCCGCCGTCGACCGTGCCGATCGTGGCGGCGTAGAAGCGGGCGAGGGCGCGGGCGGTGGAGATGCCGCCGGAGGCCGGGAGTTCGGCGGCGCGGTAGACCGGGTCGTTCTCGTCGGGCAGGGGGTCGATGGCCCCGAACGCACGGCGGGTGAGGGAGTCGGGATTGTGGTAGGCCTCCACGACGGCCGGCTTGGGCCGCAGTTTGAGCCCGCCGCCGTCGGCCGTCTCCGGCTCGGGCACCGGCCCGATGCGGCCCACACGGTGGGCTTCGTCCTGCGGCAGTCCGATCCAGAAGTCGAGGCCGAGCGGGCGGGCGATCTCCTCGGCGACCCAGCGGCCGATGGTCCGGCCGGTGACCCGGCGGACGAGTTCGCCGATCAGCCAGCTGTAGGTCTGCGCGTGGTAGCCGTGAGCGGTTCCGGGGTCCCAGGCGGGGTGCTGCGCGGCCAGAGCGGCGGGCCCGCTGACACCGTCGCAGGCCTCCGCCGTGGTCAGCGGCCGGTCGAGCACGGGCACTCCGGCGCGGTGGGAGAGCAACTGCCGTACGACGACGCGGTCCTTGCCGGCCGCCTTGAACTCGGGCCAGTACGTGCCGACGGGGGCGTCCAGGTCGATCTGGCCGCGCTGGTGGAGCAGGAGGACGACGGCCGCCGCGACACCCTTGGTGGCGGAGCGGACGATCTGTGCGGTGTCCACGGCCCACGGTTCGGTGCCGTCCACGTCACGTGTGCCGGCCCAGAGGTCGACGACCTTCTTCCCGTCCCGGTAGACGGCGACGGCCGCGCCCCGGTCACCGCGCTGTTCGAAGTTGCGTAGGAAGGCGTCCTGGACCGGCTCGAAGCCTGCCGCCACCGTGCCCCGGACATCCACTGCTGCTGATCTCCCGCTCCCGCTCATCCCTCCATGGTGCATCGGACGCCACCGCTCGTGACTCGCGGGTCAGCTCGGAACGAATCGAGAGGTCGATCCTGCCGCGGATGGCGTGGGAGTACGGGCACCCCTGGTGGGCTGCGGAGACCGGTGCGGTGGCGAGCTGCTGGTCGAGCGGGGCAGCGGGACGCCTACCTCGTTCACGCGCCCATGGTCACGGACTTCGGGTCGAAGCCGAAGGGCAGTTCGAGGCGGTGCTTGCGCATCAGGGCGTCGTCGCCCAGGAGGTCCTGCGTACGCCCGTCGGCGGCGATGATGCCCTCGCTGAGGATCACCGCACGCGGACAGAGTTCCAGGGCGTACGGCAGATCGTGCGTGACCATCAGGACGGTGACGTCCAACGACCGCAGGATGTCGGCGAGTTCTCGCCGTGAGGCCGGGTCGAGGTTGGACGACGGTTCGTCCAGCACGAGGATCTCCGGCTCCATCGCGAGCACGGTGGCGACCGCGACCCGGCGGCGCTGGCCGAAGGAGAGATGGTGCGGGGGCCGGTCGGCGAACTCCGCCATGCCCACCTGCGTCAGCGCCGCCACGACGCGCGCTTCGAGCTCCGGGCCGCGCAGGCCCGAGGCCGCGGGTCCGAAGGCCACGTCCTCGCGGACCGTGGGCATGAACAGCTGATCGTCCGGGTCCTGGAAGACGATGCCGACGCGGCGGCGGATCTCCGCGAGATGCCGCTTGGCGACCGGGAGTCCGGCGACGGACACGGTCCCCGCGCCGCCGGCCAGGATGCCGTTGAGATGGAGGACGAGGGTGGTCTTGCCCGCGCCGTTGGGGCCGAGCAGGGCGACCCGCTCACCGCGCCCGACCGTCAGGTCGACGCCGAAGAGCGCCTGATGCCCGTCCGGATAGGCGTAGGCGAGCCCCGTCACTTCGAGGGACGGGGGCGTCGCGTCGGCCGGGGCGTTCGTCACCGGGTCGTGCGGGTCGTTCGGGTCGTTTGTCACAGCGTCCATCCCAGCAGACAGACCGCGAGCGCGGTCACGGGGAGGGCCGCCGCGTACGACCACTGCGTCCGGGACGCGGTGACCTCGTCGATCACGGGCATCGTCCCGGTGTATCCCCGGCTCACCATCGCCAGGTGCACCCTCTCGCCGCGCTCGTAGGAGCGGATGAACAGCGCGCCCGCGGATTTGGCGAGCACGCCCCAGTGCCGCATCCCTTTCGCCTCGAAGCCGCGCGAACGGCGGGCGATCGACATACGGCGCATCTCGTCCGCGATGACATCGCCGTAGCGGATCATGAAGGAGGCGATCTGGACCAGCAGGGGCGGCAGCCTGAGCCGCTGGAGCCCGAGCAGCAGCGAGCGCAGCTCGGTCGTCGAGGCGAGGATCACGGACGCGGCGACGCCGAGCGTGCCCTTGGCGAGGATGTTCCACGCGCCCCACAGGCCCGGGACGCTCAGCGAGAGGCCGAGGAAGGAGACCTGCTCGCCGGGCACGACGAAGGGCATCAGGAGCGCGAAGGCGACGAACGGGATCTCGATGAGCAGCCGGCGCAGCAGATACCCGGCGGGCACCCGGGCCACGGCCGCGACCGTGGCCAGCAGCACCGCGTACAGCCCGAAGGCCCACACCGCCTCGCGCGGTGTGGAGACCACGACCAGCACGAAGCAGAAGACGGCGACCAGCTTGCAGTGCGCTGGGAGCTCGTGCACGGGCGAGTGCCCGTGCCGGTAGAGCTTGTGGCTGTGGCCGGCGCCCATGTCAGACGGAGTCGGGGACGCGGGTGGCCTCGGACTCGGAGGCCCGGCGGCGGCGCACGACGACGTAGAAGATGCCGCTGCCCACCAAGACGGTCGAGCCGACGCCGATGACGCCCGCGAGACCGCCGGAGATCCGGGCGTTCGAGACGTCGGCGACCCCGTAGTCGGCGAGCGGGGAGTCGGCGGCCGCGTGCTCCTCGACCTTCTTGTCGATGCCCTTGTCGGCGGCGACCTTCTCCAGGCCGTCGGGGCTGGCGGAGGCGTAGAAGGACACGAAGCCGGCGAGGACGACGGCGGTGGCGAGGCCGGCCAGCCAGACCGTGCGCGGCGACCGCGCGGCGACCGGCTCGGGGGCGACGGGCTGGGCGTCGACCAGCTCGCCGCCGACGCGGAGCTTCAGCGGGGTGGTCAGACCGCGGGCGCCGTGGACGAGGTCGGGCCGGACGGCGATGACGGCGCCGACGGTGAGCATGGTGATCACGGCCTCGCCGATGCCGATGAGGACATGGACGCCGACCATCGCGGTGAGGACCTTGCCGATCGGGACGTCGGTGGTCCCGCCGATCGCGTAGAGCAGGGTGAAGGCAGCGGCGGCGGCCGGTACGGAGACCAGCGCGGCGACGAAGGAGGCGACGGTGATCGAGCGGCGCTTGCGGGGCAGGACCGCCAGCAGTCCGCGGAACAGCCCGTAGGCGACGAGGACCGTGACGACGCCCATGACGGTGATGTTCACGCCGAGCGCGGTGAGGCCGCCGTCCGCGAAGAGCACTCCCTGCATCAGCAGAACGACGGCGATGCAGAGCACGCCGGTGTAAGGACCGACGAGTATCGCGGCGAGCGCGCCGCCCAGCAGATGTCCGCTGGTGCCGGCCGCGACGGGAAAGTTGAGCATCTGTACGGCAAAGATGAAGGCGGCGACGAGGCCCGCCAGCGGCGCGGTGCGCTCGGCGCCGCTCAGTGCGAGGGAGGATCCGCCCAGCTCACGGCGGGCGCCGCGGAGGCTGACGGCGACCGCGCCGGCGGCGGCGACACCGGCGGCCACCGACACCGGGGCGTTGATGAATCCGTCGGGGACATGCATAGCGGGCTCCGCTCCGGACAGGTGAATAACTGTTCAATGATAGTGCCCTGTTGCGAACGACTTGCAAGAGCGGGTGGGTCACAACTGGTGATCGAGTCCCTCGCCCAAGAAAAGGAAATATGGGACATTGGAGGGCATAGCGGCTAAATCGTGAGGAGCGATAGATGTCCACGGTCATCGAAGAACACGCATGGGCACGCATCGTCACGGACGCTCCTCAGCACAGGCCGGTCCGCGTCGCCCTCTGGTACGAACCGACGGACGCGCCGCAGTCCGTCCGCTTCACGTTCCCCGACGGACGCGAGTGGACCTTCCCGCGCGAGCTGCTGGAGAAGGGACTGCGCGTCCCCGTGCGCCGCGGCGATGTCGAGGTCTGGCCGTGCGGCCGGGTCCAGACGGTTGTGGAGTTCCACACCTCGGACGGCGTAGCGGTGGTGCAGTTCGACTCCAAGGCGCTGATGCGCTTCCTGCGGCACACGTACGCGGTGGCCGCACCCGCCGCCCCCCAGGGGTGACGAGCACGACCACCGTGTCCCCGCGACGGCCCCCGTCCCCACGGGTCCGTCGCGCAACCGGGGGCGCGCACAGCCGCTCGCAGCGGCGCCCCCGGGCTCGTGCCGGAGTCAGACGCGCACCAGATTGCGCTCCTCGTCCGGGTCTTCGGGGCTGACGCCGTCGTCCTTCGAGGTCAGCTGCTTGTGCAGCTTCTCGCCCTCGACGTCGACGTTCGGCAGCAGCCGGTCCAGCCAGCGCGGCAGCCACCAGGCCTTGTGGCCGAGCAGGGCGAGGACCGCCGGCACAACGGCCATCCGGACCACGAAGGCGTCGAAGAACACCGCGATCGCGAGGCCGAAGCCGATCATCTTGATCATCTGCTCGCTGGACCCGATGAATCCGGAGAAGACGGCGATCATGATCACCGCGGCGGCGCTGACGACGCGGGCACCGTGCTGGAAGCCGGTGACGATCGCCGCACCCGGCCGCTCCCCGTGGACGTACGCCTCCCGCATGCGGGTGACGAGGAAGACCTCGTAGTCCATCGCCAGGCCGAAGACGACACCCACCATGAAGATCGGCATCATCGACATGATCGGCCCGGTCTGCTCGACCCCGAACAGCGATCCCAGCCAGCCCCACTGGAAGACGGCGACGACCGCGCCCAGTGCGGCGACGACGGAGAGCAGGAAGCCGAGGGCCGCCTTCAGCGGTACGAGCAGCGACCTGAAGACCACCATCAGCAGCAGGAACGCGAGTCCGACGACCAGGGCGAGGTAGGGCAGCAGGGCGTCGTTCATGCGCTGCGAGAAGTCGATGTTCATCGCGGTGGCACCACTGACGAGCACGTCGTCGCCGCTGGAGTCACGGATGGAGTGGACCAGGTCCTCGGTGGCGACCGAGGACGGACGGTCCTTCGGGATGACCGTGATCATCGCGGTGTCGCCGGCCTTGTTGAGCGTCGCGGGGGTGACCGCCGCGGCGCCTTCCAGGCCCTTGATCGCCTCGACCGTGCGGTCCGCGGCGCTCTTGTCGCCGTCGACGACCACCAGCAGCGGCCCGTTGAAACCGGGGCCGAAGCCGTCGGACAGCATGTCGTAGGCCTTGCGCTGCGTGGTGCTGACCGGCTGCGAGCCGTCGTCGGGCAGTCCCATCTCCAGCGACGCCGCCGGGATGGCGATGGCGCCGAGGCCCACCACACCGGCGAGCAGCACCATGACCGGCCGGCGCAGCACGAAGCGGGACCAGCGGGTGCCCATGTTCGGCTTGTCGGTGACCGGCTTGCCCTTGCGGACCTTGCGGCCGAGCACCCGCTTGCCGGCGAAGCCGAGCAGGGCGGGGATGAGGGTGAGCGCGATGAGAACGGCGATCACGACGGTGCCCGCCGCGGCGAAGCCCATCTTGCTGAGCATCGGAATGTTGACGACGGCGAGGCCGACGAGGGCGATGACCACGGTCAGGCCCGCGAAGACGACGGCGGAGCCTGCGGTGCCGACGGCCCGGCCGGCCGCGTCCTCCTGCTCACGCCCCTCGGCGAGTTCGGCCCGGTAGCGCGAGACGATGAAGAGGGCGTAGTCGATGCCGACCGCGAGGCCGATCATCATCGCCAGCGTGGAGGTGGTGGACCCGAGGTCGAGGACGTTAGCCAGTGCCGTGATCGTGGAGATGCCGATGCCGACACCGATGATCGCGGTGAGCAGCGGCAGCCCGGCCGCGACGAGCGAGCCGAAGGTGATGACCAGGACGACCGCGGCGATCGCGACACCGATGATCTCGCCCGCTCCGGTCTCCGGGACGGTCTGCAGCGCGTCGCCGCCGATCTCGACGGTCAGTCCGGTGCCCTGCGCCTGGTGGCCCGTCTTCTCCAGCGCCTCCCGGGTCTCGTCGGTCAGCTCCATGCCGTTGACCTTGTAGGTGACCGCGACGTAGGCCGTCGAACCGTCCTTGGAGACCGCGTTCGCGGTGTACGGGTCGGTGACGGAGGCGATCTGGTCGGAGCCGGCCTTGAGGTCGGCGACCGCCTTGTTCACCTCGGCCTTGTTGTCCGCCTGGGTCATCTTCTCGCCGCTCGGGGCCTTGAAGACGACACGTGCGGTCGCACCGTCGGGGCTGGCCCCGGGGAACCGTTCTTCCAGCAGGTCGAAGGCCTTCTGCGCCTCGGTGCCGGGTATCGAGAAGGACGACGAGGTGGCGGTGGACGCGGAGGCCGCACCGACCCCGGCGAGCGCGAGCAGAGCGACCCACAGCAGCAGGACGAGTTTGCGGCGCCGGAAGGCGGACCGCCCGAGTTTGTAGAGGAACGTGGCCACGAGGGCGTACTCCCGTGTGTGAGGTGAACAGGGCATGGGGAGCCGGCCCGACGACGAGAGCGGCGCGCGTCAGGTGGTGCGGGTCGTGCTGCGGGGAGAGGTGACGTGGGGAACGTCGGTCGCCGTGGGGCGGCGACGGGGCATCAGACTCCGAGGGCCGGCAGGACCACGGCATCGATGTATCGGTTGAGAAAGTCCCGGTCGGGGAGCCGGTCCTCGATCATCTGCCGGGCGACGAACGCGCCGACCAGCATGTGCGGCACGAAGTCCAGCGCGGGGCTGTCCGCACTGACCTCCCCGCGCTCCACCGCCCGCCGCAGCAGTGTGTCCAGCCCGGTGATCTCGGGCTCGATCAGCAGCTCCCGCAGGGCCTCATGGAGGTCGGGATTGCCGTGGATGGCCTGGGCGAGACCCCGCATCAGCGCGGAGTCCCTCTCCATCTGGCAGTCGTCGGTCTGGTCCAGCATCGCGTGGAAGTCACCACGCAGGCTGCCGGTGTCGATGTCGCCGACATTCACCGGCTTGCTGTGCCGCAGGGCGGTGGCCACCAGCTCGGGCTTCCCGCGCCACTGACGGTAGAGGGTCGCTTTGCTCGATCGGGTCCGGGTGGCCACGGCGTCCATGGTCAGGGCGTCGTATCCGACTTCGCGCAACAGGTCCAGTACGGCCTCGTACAGCTCTGCCTCGCGCTCGGGGGTGAGCCGACTGCGTGTGGTCATGATCGGCCTCCCTCCATCCGAACGAAACGGTTTCGTACACCTCGAAGGTACCCCACCCCTCAGCGAAACGACAACGTTTCGCTTGTGTCGTGGATCACGGACCGGTTCCGGCCACACCGGATCCGGCCGGATTCACCCTGCCCCACGAGTTGCCGCGCCCCCTGCACACGGAAAGCATTGGAAGGTGAGCGACGACGTGGCGTACCTCCGTTTCCCGCATCTGCACGACGACTTGCTGTGCTTCGCCGCCGAGGACGATCTGTGGATCGCCCCTCTGGTGCCGCAGGGGCACCGGCCGGGACGGGCCTGGCGGCTCACCGTCGACCGGACCCGGGTCGGCCATCCCCGCTTCTCCCCCGACGGCCGGCACATCGCCTACACGACCTGGCGCAGCCTCGATCCCGAGATCCATCTCGCGCCCGTCGAGGGCGGACCGGCCCGCAGACTCAGCTACTGGGGCTCCACCGACACCCGGGTGTGCGGCTGGACCCCGGACGGCCAGATCCTCGCCGTCTCCTCGCACGCCCAGCCCTTCTCGTACTTCTCCTGGGCCTACAACGTCCCGACCGACGGAGCTCCCGGCGCGAAGCTGCCGTGGGGGCCCGTCGCGCACATCGCCGTCACCGACGTGGAGGCGGAGCGGCGCACCCTGCTGCTCACCGGCAAGCCGCCGCACGAGCCGGCGGCGTGGAAGCGCTACCGCGGTGGCGCCACCGGCCGGCTGTGGCTGCACGGCCGGCGACTCCTCGCCGACCTGGACGGGCATCTGGACTGCCCGATGTTCGTCTCCGGGCGGATCGCGTTCCTCTCCGACCACGAGGGCATCGGCAATCTCTACTCCTGCCTTCCCGACGGGAGCGATCTGCGGCGCCACACGGACCACGACGCGTTCTACGCCCGGCACGCCTCCAGCGACGGCCACCGGGTCGTGTACCAGTGCGCCGGGGACCTGTGGATCGTCGACGACCTCGGCCCGGAGGGGATGCCCCGCAAACTGGACGTGCGGCTCGGCGGACCGCGCGCCGGACGCCGCCCCTACCAGGTACCGGCCTCCAGCCACGTCGACTCGATCTCGGTCGACACGACGGGCCGGGCCAGCGCCGTCACCGTCCGCGGCAGTCTGTACTGGCTCACCCACCGGGACGGGCCGGCCCGGACGATCGCCGACACCCCGGGCGTACGCGTGCGGCTGCCCGAGATGCTCGGCACCGGCGGCCAGGTCGCCTACGTCACCGACGCGGAGGGCGACGACGCCGTCGAGATCGCCTACCTCCCGCGGGCGAGCGGCGAGCGCGAGCCGCGGCGGCTGGCCTCCGGCCGGCTCGGCCGGGTGCTGGAAATGGTGTCGGACCCGGACGGGGAGCGGCTCGCCGTCGCCGCGCACGACGGCCGGCTGCTGCTGCTCGACGCGGCGGAGGACTCCGCGGGCGAGACCACCGAGCTGATCCGGTCCCTCAACGGGCCGGTGCGCGATCTGGCCTTCTCCCCCGACGGGACGTGGCTGACCTGGTCGCACCCGGGCATCGGCCGTTCCCTGCGCCAGATCAAGATGGCCCGGATCGCGGACCGCACGATCGTCGATGTCACCAACGGCCGTTTCGAGGACGAGAATCCGGTCTTCACCAGCGACGGCCGCTATCTCGCGTTCCTGTCCTGGCGCGGCTTCGACCCGGTGTACGACGTGCACACCGGCGACCTGTCCTTCCCGCTGGGCTGCCGGCCCTACCTCGTACCGCTGTCCTCGGCCACGCCCTCGCCCTTCGCGCTGTCCCCGGACGGACGGCCGGCGGCCGGCGGCCTCGACCCCATCGACGAGTCCCTGCTGCCGACCGAGGAGGGAGCCGGTTCCAGCACGGTCATGGTGGAGATCGAGGGTTTGGAGAGCCGGGTGACGCCGTTCCCGGTCTCGGCCTCCAAGTACTCGGCGCTGTACCCGGTCAGCGGCGGCGGGCTCGTCTGGCTGCGCTGGCCGATCTCCGGAGCCCTGGGCGAGACCTTCGTGAATCCCGCCGACACCTCCGGGCGCCCCACGCTGGAGCACTTCGACATCGCCAAGGCCCGCAAGGCCGAACTGGTCGGCCACCTCGACTGGTTCGCGGTCAGCGGTGACGGCAGCAGACTGGTGGTCGTCGACGACGGCGATCTGCGGGCGGTGCCCGCCACCGAGTCGGGCGACAGCGACTCGACGGTCTACCTCGATCTGCGCCGAATCCTGCACGACGTGGACCCGGCGTCCGAATGGCGCCAGGCGTACGCCGAGGCCGGCCGGCTCATCCGCGCCTACTTCTGGGAACCGGGGATGTGCGGGATCGACTGGGACGCGGTGCTCGACCAGTACCGCCCGCTGGTCGAACGGGTCGCCTCACCCGACGAGTTCGCCGACCTGCTGCGTGAGGTGCTGGGCGAGCTGGGCACTTCGCACGCGTACGTCACCCCCGCGCGCCGCAACGAAGGTCCGCCGCACTACCAGCGGGCGATGGGCCTGCTGGGCACGGACCTGGTCTGCCGCGACGGGCAGTGGATGGTCAAGCGGATCCTGCCCGGCGACTCGTCCGACTCCAAGGCCCGTTCCCCGCTCGCCGGTACGGGCGTCCACCCGGGCGAGATCCTCACGCATGTGGACGGCCGGCCGGTGGACCCGGTCACCGGGCCTTTCCCCATGCTGGCCGCCGCGGGCGGAACGACGGTGGAGCTGACGTTCTGCCCGGCCGAGAACGAGGAGCGCTCGCGCCGGGTGGCTATCGTGCCGCTGATCGACGAACGCCCGCTGCGGTACCAGTACTGGGTGGCCAAACGCCGCGAAGTCGTACGGGAGTTGAGCGGCGACAAGTGCGGCTACCTCCACATCCCCGACATGGGCGGCTCCGGCTGGGCGCAGTTCAACCGCGATCTGCGGCTGGAGGTCTCCCGGCCGGCGCTGATCGTCGACGTCCGCGGCAACGCGGGTGGACACATCAGCGAGCTGGTGGTGGAGACACTGACCCGGAAGATCATCGGCTGGGACCTGACGCGGGACGCGCAGCCGGTCTCGTACGCCTCCAACGCGCCGCGCGGCCCGGTGGTCGCGCTGGCCGACGAGGCGACGTCCTCGGACGGCGACATGATCACGGCGGCGTTCAAACTGCTCAACCTCGGCCCCGTGGTGGGCAGTCGCACCTGGGGCGGGGTGGTCGGCATGACCGGCCGCCATCGGCTGGGAGACGGCACGGTGATCACGGTGCCGATGAACGCGGCCTGGTTCGACGCCTACGGCTGGTCGGTCGAGAACCACGGCGTGGAACCGGACCTGGACGCGCTGCGTTCGCCGCTCGACTGGGCGGAAGGCCGCCATGTCCAGCTGGACGACGCGGTACAGCTCGCCCTGGAGATGCTGACCCGGCAGCCGGCGGCGGAGCCTCCCGGCTACGACACCGCGCCGGACCTCCGCCGCCCCAAGCTCCCGCCGCGCTGAGGCAGTTGGACGCCGGGACGCGCAGATGAGGACCGGCGCCGCAGGCAAGAGGCGCATCCGCTCGCGCGGATGCGCCTCTTCAGTCACACGCAGCGTCAGGCGTTGCGGTCCTGACCGAACTGCTCACGCATGGGCTCTTCGCGGGGCGTCCGCTCACGCATCGGCTCCTCACGGGAGGTCCGCTCGCGCGGCTCCTCGTGGCCCTGCGGCCGACGACGCTCCTGCGGCTGCTGCTGACCCTGCGGGCGCCGGCGCTCCTGACCCTGCTGACCGCGCTGGGACGTCTCGTCCTTCGCGCCGGCCGGGGCCTGCTTGGCCTGGTTCTTGAGCTCCTGCGCCTTGTCCTTGAACTGGTCCTGAATGCCCATGCTTGTTCACTCCTAGAGGGGTGTGAGGGAGAGCGGGGACTGGTGTGCCCCCTGGGCCTCGACCAGCGTGGCACGCACGGACACGCTGCGCATTTCGATCAACTACGCTGCGTACGCGCCGCCTCGTCGGCCGCCCCTCCGGCACCCACAAGGCCCTTGGCAACACTGGCCAGACGCGGTTCGAAGCGCTTCATCTCGCGCTGTCCCACGAGCCCGATCACGGGCGGGAGATACCCGCGCAGCGACTGCATCCCGCGCAGCCACCACTGTCCGTAGACATGCGCCGAGCGCCGCTCGATCCCGGCCACGATGCGGTCGACCGCGGGGCCGAGCGGATATGTGCGGTTGGAGGGCCACGGCAGCCGCTGCCGCAGTTCGCGCATCACGTCGTCCTGGTCCGCACCGCGTACGAGGTCGGTGTCCGTCCAGGACAGATAGGCGACGCCGACCCGCACCCCGCGGTAGCCGACCTCGGCCCGCAGGCTGTGCGCGAAGGCCTCCACGCCGGACTTCGACGCGCAGTACGCCGTCATCATCGGCGCGGGTGTGATGGCGGCCAGCGAAGCAATCTGGAGGAGATAGCCCCGGCTCTCCACGAGGACGGGCAGAAATGCCCGCGCGGTGACGGCACTTCCGATCAGATTGACCTCGATGACCCGGCGCCAGGCGACGGGGTCGGAGTCCATGAACGGCCCGCCCGCGGCGACCCCGGCATTGGCGACCACGATGTCGACCTTGCCGAAGCGCTCCTTGACCTCCTGCGCGACCCGCGCCATCGCCTCGTGGTCGGTGACATCCGCGTACCAGTGGTCGCTCTCGCTGTGGAGACGTGCCGAGACCTTCTTCAACTCGTCGGGCTCCAGGCCCACCAGGGCGACCTTCGCACCGCGCGCCGACAGCTTGCGGGCCAGCAGCTCGCCCACGCCGCGGGCGGCGCCGGTGACGACGGCGACCTGTCCCTCCAGGCTCGTCCTGCTCATGCGGCCTCCTCCTTCACGCTCTTGATGTCCCCGTGGGTCACGCTCTCGGCGTCCCCGGAGGAGTCGGTGACCCCATGGGCACCGGCCAGCTCGCGGATCTTCGCGGTGACGGCCGCAGGGGCCTCCACCGGTGTCATGTGGCCCGTGCCGTCGAGCTCCACCAGCTCACGGCAGTCGGGCAGGTTGGCGGCGATCCGCCGGGCGTGCACCATCGGCGTGAGCCGGTCGGCGGTGCCCGCCAGCACCACGGTGGGGACGTTCAACTGCCGTACGCCGTCGTCGAGATCGAGACCGGCCAGCACCTGCGACCAAGCCACCCGGGCCGCCCGCGCACAGGCGTGGACGATCCTGGCGCACTCCTTCACCTGCCCGGGCGTGGCATCGGGCCCCATGGTCCCGTACTTGAGGAGCCGCCGGGACAGGGGCGTGACCGGCCCGAGCGGGGCGCGTGCCCCGAGCACCATGCCGGTGAGCCGGGTCCGCAGCGGACCGCGGCGCATCGGCAGCACCAGCGACTCCTCGACCAGCCGGGAACTGCCCGTGCTGCACAGCAGGACCGCGGCGGCGTGCTCCGCGAAGGCGGCCCGTCCCGCCGCCGCCATCAGGGTCATCCCGCCCATCGAGTGCCCGACGAGGACAGCTTTCTCACCGGGAGCCAGCGCGGCCGCGAGCACCGCCTCCAGATCGTCGGCGAGCACGTCCGTGCTCACGGCGGCGGCAGCGGTGCGGCCGTGGCCGCGCTGGTCGTAGACGACGACCCGGAAGTCACCTGCCAGGTCCTGGATCTGCGCGGACCAGAACTCGGTCGAACAGGTCCAGCCGTGGGCGAGGACGACGGCGGGCGCGCCGTCGGGGCCGTACACCTCGGCGTGGATGCGCGATCCGTCGGCCGAGACGGCGGTCAGTATGCGGTTCTCGGTCGGTGTACGGCTCATCGCACGGCCTCCGGCTGCTCGGTCGCGATGTCATCGGCGGACCCGGCGGACCCGGACGCGCCGGTCGCCGCGGCTTCACCGGCGGGTGCCGGCGCACCGGCCGGCACGGGCGCCCGCAGGATCTCGTACTCCGCGAGGTCCACCTCCCGCGTCGCCCGGCGGAACTCACCTGTCGTCCCGGGCCAGATGGTGGTGTTGCGCCCGCTCGCGTCGAGGTACCAGCTGGTGCAGCCGCCGGTGTTCCACACGGTGCGCTTCATCCGGTCCTGCACCCGGCGGTTCCAGGCGCCGACCGCGGACACCCTCGGGGTGAGCGCCTTGCGCCCGCCGAGGATGTGCAGCTGCCGCAGATAGTCGGCCATGTAGGAGAGCTGGGACTCGATCATCAGAATCATCGAGGAGTTCCCGAGGCCCGTGTTGGGGCCGATGATCGTCATCCAGTTGGGGAAGCCGGCGGCGGTGGCGCCGCGCAGCGACTGCATGCCGTCCTTCCACGCCTCCGCGAGGGTGATGCCGTCCGCCCCGACGACCCGGTCGGCGATCGGCAGGTCGGTGACATGGAATCCGGTACCGAAGATGATCACGTCGGCCTCGGTCTCGGTACCGTCGGCCGCCACCAGCGTGGAGCCGCGCACCTCCGCGAGCCCGGACGCCACGACGTCCACATTGGGGCGGGCCAGGGCCGGGTAGTACGTGCTCGACAGCAGGATCCGCTTGCAGCCGATGCGGTACGACGGGGTAAGCCTCGCCCGCAGCTCCGGGTCCTTGATGGACTTGGCGATATTCGCCTTGGCCAGGGACTCGACGAGCCCGAGCTCGTTCGGCCGCTTGGTGAACGCCTGGACCTGCAACTCCCTGATGCCCCACAGCAGTCCGCGCCGCGCTGCCCCGGTGAACGGCAGCTGCCGGTGCAGCCAGCGCTCGGCCCCGGTGATCTTCCGGTCCACGCGCGGCATCACCCACGGCGGGGTCCGCTGGAAGAGCGTCAGCTTCCCGGCCTCCGGCTGGATGGCGGGGACGATCTGGATGGCGGACGCCCCGGTCCCGATCATCGCCACGCGCTTGCCGCGCAGGTCGTAGTCGTGGTCCCAGCGGGCGGAGTGGAAGACCTGGCCGGGGAAGCCGGCGAGCCCCGGGATGTCGGGGACCTTCGGGTCGGACAGCGGCCCGGTCGCGGAGACGACGACGTCCGCCGTGAACGTGCCCTGGGACGTCTCGATCGTCCAGTGCAGCTTCTCGTTGTCCCAGGTCATCATCCGCACTTCGTGGCCGAGGCGGAGGTGGGGACGCAGATGGAAGGTGTCCGCGACATGTTCGAGGTAGGCGCGGATGTGCTCCTGGCCGGAGAAGGTGCGCGGCCAGTCGGGGTTGGGCGCGAAGGAGAACGAGTACAGATGCGAGGGCACGTCACAGGCACAGCCCGGATAGCTGTTGTCCCGCCAGGTCCCGCCGACGGAGTCCGCCCGCTCCAGGACGACGAAATCGGTGATCCCCTCGCGGCGCAGCCGGACCGCGGCCCCCAGGCCGCCGAACCCGGACCCGATCACCGCCACCCGCACATGTTCGTGCGCTGCCTGCTTCCCCTGGCCCATGCCGCCGCCTCTCGCTGAACGTCACAACCCGATCCGAAAACCATGCCAGCAATCACTGGCACAGTTGGGAGAGTAGAGCAGCGGCATACCGAGCGGTAGGGGTACGGCGCGACAAGTTACCGGCGGTACAACATAGGCTTCCCCCGTGGCTGAAGTACGCGAGTACCGCATGGAGGAGCTGGCCTCGAAGGCCGGCATCACGGTGCGCACCCTGCGCTTCTACCGCGAGCGCGGGCTGATCCAGCCGCCTCGCCGGGAGGGCCGTATCGCCTGGTACGACGAACACCACCTGGCCAGACTGCGCACGATCGCCGCACTCCTGGAGCGCGGGCACACCCTGAACGGGATAGCCGACCTCGCCACCGCCTTCGAGAGCGGACGGGACGTCGGGGAGGTGCTCGGCCTCGGCGAACCCACCGAGGAGACACCGGTGCGGCTGAGTCCCGAGGAACTCGCCGACTACTTCGAGGGCGAGGTCACCCCGGAGAACCTCGCGGCGGCCCTGGACCTCGGCTATCTCGCCACGGACGGCGACGAGATCGTCCACATCAGCCGCCGCCTGCTCGACGTGTCGGCGGCGCTCGTACGGGAGGGCGTTCCGCTGGCGGCGGTGCTGGACGCGGGCCGCCGGGTGCGGACGCACGCCGAGGCGCTGGCGGACCTGTTCGTCGAGGTCCTCAGCGCGCACACGGCCGCGTCGGACGTGGAGAAACTGCGGCCGCTGGCCAAGAGCGTGGTGGAAGCGGAACTGTCGATGGCGCTGGACCGCCGCCTGCGGGAGAACACGGGTCCGGCTCCGGCGGGGGACTGAGGCGAGGCGACGACGACCGGCAGCGCCGAGCACTAGAGCCGAGCCGGGCGCTGAGAGCCGGGCCGGGCCGGGCACAGCGAGCCGAGCCCGACCGATTTGCCTGATCGCTCGGCCCCGATCCACCCGCCCGGCCGACCGCACGCCGAGGGCCCCGCCCCTCGCTACCCGAGCGCCGACTCGTACGCCACACTCACCGGCGCATGGTCGCTCCACCGCTCCCCGTGCGACGACGCCCGCTCCACCCACGCCTTCACCGCACGCCCCGCCAGCCCCGGCGTCGCCACCTGGTAGTCGATGCGCCAGCCGGAGTCGTTGTCGAACGCCCGCCCGCGGTAGGACCACCAGGTGTACGGCCCCTCCTGGTCGGGGTGCAGCGCCCGCATCACGTCCACGTACTCCACCTCGTCGAAGACGCGGGACATCCAGGCCCGCTCCTCGGGCAGGAAGCCGGAGTTCTTGCGGTTGCCGCGCCAGTTCTTGAGGTCGGCCTCGCGGTGCGCGATGTTCCAGTCGCCGCACACGACGACCTCGCGCCCGTCGGCCGCGGCCCGTTCCTTCAGTCCGGCCAGATACGGCAGGAATTCGTCCATGAAGCGGGTCTTCTCGTCCTGCTTCGCCGTCCCCACCTCGCCGGACGGCAGATAGAGGCTGGCGACCGTGACACCGGGCAGATCGGCCTCGACGTAGCGCCCGCTGCCGTCGAACTCCTGCGACCCGAATCCGGTCCGCACCCGGTCCGGCTCCCGGCGCGTGTAGAGGGAGACTCCGGCGCGGCCCTTCGCGGCGGCCGGGGCGTGCAGCGTGTACCAGCCGTCCGGCTGCCGCACCTCCTGCGGAAGCTGCTCCGGCTCGGCCCGCACTTCCTGCAGACAGATCACGTCGGCGGCGGTGCCGGCCAGCCACTCCACGAAGCCTTTCCTGGCGGCGGCGCGGAGCCCATTCACATTCACGGAGGTCACGGTGAGCATCCGGGCACCTTACCCACGACCGCGAAAGCGCTGCACGTACGCTCGATGCCATGCATGTGCGCCCGGTTGCCTTCGACCACCCCGATGCCGCCAAACTCAACGACCAGGTCCAGCTCGAGTACGCCGAGCGGTACGGGGACGAGGGTGATGTGACGCCCCTCGACGCATCCATGTTCACCCCGCCGCGCGGCCTGTATCTGATGGCGTACGACGACCGGGACAGCCCGGTCGCCACCGGCGGCTGGCGGTCCCAGGACGCCGCGGGCGGTGAGGGGTACGAGGACGGCGACGCCGAGCTCAAGCGGATGTTCGTGATCCGCGAGGCGCGCGGCCTGGGCCTCGCCCGCAGGATCCTCGCGGCCCTGGAGGCGGACGCGCTGGCCGCCGGCCGGACCAGGATGGTGCTGGAGACGGGCACCGCCCAGCCCGAGGCGATCGCGCTCTACCTCTCCAGCGGGTACACCCCGGCGCCGCAGAAATTCGGCCACTACCGCGAGTACGACAGCAGCCGCTGCTTCGCCAAGGTCTTGTCGCGCTCCTGACAACCCACGCTTCCCGTGGCACTCTGCCTCACGCACGCCGATCCGCACCGGCTCATCCCCCACCCTGCCCGCGCGGCCTCACGCGCGGGCGCGGCAGAAGGAGACATGCGTGAGACGCCATCGCACCGCCGCCGGGATCCTGTTGACCGTCGGCACCCTGCTCGCAGGCGCCCTCTCGGCCGCCACCGCGCACGCCGCCCCCGCCCCCACACCCACCGCCTTCACCCAGCAGCACACGAAGGGCTTCTGGACCGCGGACCGGATGCGCGGCGCCACACCGCTCGACCTGCTGCCGCGTGAGCGACGCGGCACGCTCACGGCCCCGGCGCGGGCGGGTACACCGACCGTGATCCCGCCGACCCTGCCGTCCGGCACGGCATCCGGCACCTCCGTCCTGGCCTTCCCGCAGCCCGGCGGCCCCTGGACGGGCGGCGGCGCCGTGGTCAAGACGTCCGGCCGCGTCTTCTTCACCCTCCAGGGCCGGACGGCATCGTGTTCCGGCAACTCGGTCACCAGCCAGAACGGCAGCACGGTGATCACCGCGGGCCACTGCGTGAAGTACCAGGGCACCTGGCACACCAACTGGGTCTTCGTCCCCGGCTACGACAACGGCCAGGCGCCGTACGGCCAGTGGTCCGCCACCCAGACGTTCTCGACACCGCAGTGGGTGGCGCGCGAGGACATCAACTACGACGTGGGCGCCGCGGTCGTCGCCCCGCTGAACGGAAAGACACTCGCGGCGACGGTCGGCGCGCAGGGCCTGAACTTCAACGGCGGCTACAACAAGGCGATGTACGCCTTCGGCTTCCCGGCGGCGGCCCCCTACGACGGCAGCAAGCTGATCCACTGCAGTGGCAACTCCTCCCGCGACTTCCTCTTCTCGCAGGACCACAGCCTCGGCTGCAACATGACCGGCGGCTCCAGCGGCGGCCCCTGGTTCACGTCCTTCGACGAGGCCACCGGCACCGGACTCCAGGCGTCGGTGAACAGCTTCGGCTATGTCTTCCTGCCGAACCGGATGTTCGGCCCGTACTTCGGCAACGACGCCAAGGCCGTCTACGACAAGGCGCAGGTGGCCTGACGCGCACGAGCCCCTGCCGGAACTCCCGGCAGGGGCTCATCACGTGGTGCGCCGCGTCAGGCGAGGGCGGCCTCGCCCGACGCCAGCGGCCACTCCCGGTTGAGGGTGCCGAGCGGGATGCGGTGCTGGAAGACGGGTGTGCCGAAGACGGACAGCTGGAGCTGGAGCCAGCCGCTCAGATCGACGCCGCCGTACAGCTTCCACGATCCGACGACGGACCCGGGCGTCGCGGACGCGGCGGCCTCACCGCGCAGATAGGGCGCGAGATCGGCGCTCACGCCGACCGCGCCGTACAGACCGATCGAGGCCTCGGCGCCGAGCGCGGCCTTGACCTTGCCCGCCGCGGTGACCTTCGCCCGCACCGGGGTGCCGGTCATGTCGGAGGTGCTGACCGGCTTCCAGCCCTCCGCCTTGGTGTAACCCCCGCCGACGCGGAAGCCGCCTTCGAGGTCCTGCGCGACCTCCACGCTGACGCTGCCGTCGGCGGCGACCTGGACGTAGACGGTGAGGTCGAGGTTGACCACGACCGGCACCGGACCGACCTGGATCACCGGGTCGGCGTGCAGCTTGGCGAAGGGGATCCGGACCGGCTTGTTGCCGGCCGTCAGCTTGCCCTTCAGCTCCCAGCCCGAGCTCCACCGCCCACTCAGCCCGAGGAACGCGGAGTCCGGCGAGAGCGCCGAGGACCCGTCATAGGAGAATTCGACCTCGGGCGCCAGCTGCACATGGCCGGCGACCGAGGCCGCACCGGCGACCGGCGCGCCTTCGGTGACCGGGAGCGGGACCGAGGCCCCGACGTCGATACGCAGGCTGCCGAGCGGCACCTTCGCGCCCTGCGGGCCGACGTGGACGTTGCCCTTCTTCGCCCACGAGACCTTGACGCCCTCGACGAGCGGCTCGACCTCGACGGCGGCGGGGTCGACCGGAACCGTGCCCCGCGCGGTGTCGTCCCCGAGCAGGGCGCCCAGCGTGGCCGGCTCCGTGGCGACCTCGGTCCCCCTGGAGGTCTTCCCGGCCACGTCGGTGACTTTGGCCAGCAGCCCGTCGGGGGCTCCCGGGGCGGGCCCGCTGGCGATGATGTCCCCGACCGCGGGGGCCTTCTCCGCGGGCTTCTGCGGCGATGTCCCGGTGCCCTCCGTGGAGATGACGGCCCGCCGCTTGGTGCGGTCGTACGAGGCGACCTTCAGCGGGGACTTGCGGGCCTGCCCGTCCCTGCCGGAGCGGGCAGCGGTGGTGGGCCTGCCCTCCGGCGCCCCGGCGACGGCGAGCTGCCGCGACGGGCCGGCCTCGGGCGTGGGAGCGGTGGTGCTCGGTAGGTCGGCGGCGGCCGGTGCGGTCGCCGTGGCGGCTCCCGAACAGCCGGTGGTCAGCAGGGATATGGAGGCCAGAGTCGCCAACAGGGCATGTCTGACGGACAGCTTGGGCACGTGGGAATCCTCGGAGCGTGTGGTGGGGGGTACGCGCAACAGGAAGGGACTCGCGAATACCGACGAGTAACAACCGGCCGTACGATCCCACACGCCGCGCAGCCGCCGGGGACGTTCCCGCGAACCCCGTGAATGACCTGTGTCACACCGTCACCACGGGGGCTCACACGCCTTTGTGATGCCGCGTCAGTGAGACGCCTTGCTCTCGTTCTCGTGCTCCCCCTCGGTGTCCACGTGCGGCAGGATCCGGTCCAGCCAGCGCGGCGTCCACCAGGCCGCGCTGCCCAGGAGCGTCATCACCGCGGGCACCAGCAGCAGCCGCACCACGGTCGCGTCGATGAGCACGCTCACCGCCAGCCCGAGGCCCATCATCTTGATCACGATGTTGTCGCTGACGATGAAGGCGGCGAAGACGCTCACCATGATCAGCGCCGCACAGGTGATCACCCGGGCCGTGATCTCCAGCGCGTGCGCGACGCTGGCCTTCGGGTCGCCCGTGCGCACCCAGGCCTCGTGGACGCGCGAGAGCAGGAAGATCTCGTAGTCCATGCTCAGACCGAAGACGATCGCGAACATCATCATCGGCACATAGCTCTCGATGGGCACCGTGCCCGACACCCCGAGCGCCGGGCCGCCCCACCCCCACTGGAAGACCGCCACGACCACGCCGTACGAGGCGGCGATGGACAGGACGTTCAGCACGGCAGCCTTGACCGCGACCAGCACTCCGCGGAAGACGATCAGGATGATGAGGAACGCGAGGGCGACCACCACGGCGATGATCACCGGCAGCCGGCTGGAGACGATGTCGAGGAAGTCGACCTGGGCGGCCGTCGTGCCGGCGACATAGCCCTTGGCGGGAGTGCCCGCGACCGCCTGGGGCAGGGCGTCGTCCACGAGGTGATTGGTCAGCTCGGTGGTTCGCTCATCCTGCGGCGCCTGCGTCGAGTAGGCCGTGCCGACGAGGACGTCGCCGTCCTGCGTCGGCTTCAGCGGAGTGATCAGCGCGGCGTTCGGGACATCCGTGAGCGCCTTCTGCGCCTGGCTCGCGAGCGCCGGCCGGTCGGCCGCGGCAACCGAGGTCTGGTCGATCACGATGGTCAGCGGCCCGTTGGAGCCCGGCCCGAAGGCGTCCGACATCAGGTCGAACGCCCGCCGGTCCGTGAACGACTTCGGATCCGCGCCGTCCCCGATGTGCCCGAGCTGGATGGAGAAGACCGGGATGGCGAGGACGGCGATGGTGATCACTCCGCCGATGAGGAACCACCAGGGCCGCCGCTCCACACGCATCGCGTACCGGTGCCAGGTGCCGTGCGCCTCCTGACCGGGTTCCGTGTCCGTCTCCGCGATGGGCTTGCGCACGTGGTACTTGTCGATCGCCCGCCCGATGAGTCCCAGCAGCGCGGGCACCAGGGTGAGCGCGCCCAGGACGGCCGAGACGACGGTGACGGCGGCGGCCACCCCGAGCAGCGCGATGAAGCTGATCCCGGAGACCGACAGACCCGTCAGGGCGATGATGACCGTGCAGCCGGAGACGAGCACCGCTCGTCCACTGGTCGCGACCGCCCTGCCGGCCGAGTCGACCGGATCGGCGCCGTCCATGAGGTTCTGCCGGTGCCGCGTGATCAGGAAGAGCGCGTAGTCGATCCCGACACCGATACCGATCATGGTGGCGAGCGTCGGCGAGACCGTGGCGAAGGTGAACGCGGCGGCGAGCAGTCCCAGCCCCGCGAGCCCGAAGATCACGCTGACCAGGGCCGTGACCAGCGGCAGTACGGCGGCGAGCACGCTGCCGAACCCGATCAGCAGCACCACGATCGCGACCCCGAAGCCGATGAGCTCACTGGTGTGGTCGTTGGCCTCCGGCCGTGCCAGCTCGCCGAGCTGCCCGCCGTACTCCACCTCCACCCCGGCGGCCCGCAGCGGCTCCACGGCCTCGTCGACACCGTCGAGGTACGACTCCTGCAGCGTGGAGGGCTGCACGGCGAAGCGGACGGTGATGTAGGCGGTCTCACCGTCGGTGGACAGCGGGCCGACGTTCGGCCCGGGCGGCGGGGGCGGGGGCGTGCTGCCCGGCGGCGGCAACGGGTTCTGGGCGGAGAGCACGTCCGGCAGCTTCTGCAGATTGCCGATCACCGTGGACATCTGCGAGCTGTAGGCGGTGAGCGGCTTCGCGGTATCGTGCAGCACGATCTGACTGCTGTACCCGCCGGCCGCGGGGTCGTGCGCCTTCAGTACGTCCAGCCCCTCCGTCGACTGGACACCCGGCAGCGCGAAGTTGTCGGAGTAGTCCCCGCCGTAGGCGTGGTTGAGCACCTGAAGCCCCGCCAGGCCGACCAGCCAGATCACGATCACCCAGATACAGCGCCGAGCACACCATTCACCGAGCCGACGCAGCATGGCTTCTCCCGACCGAGCGAGACCAAAGGGACATCAGGCATTAAATAGCCGATTCCGCCGAGAGTGTGGGCGCAACGGCGTGGCCCCGCCGGATCGTGACCACCGGACGCGGGCGGCTCGGCGGGCCGCGCGACCGGCCGATTCACGAGCAATGGACAGAATTGTGCATTTTGTGCGAAGAACGTGGAACCCGATGAGTGAAGCGGTCCCCTGGCTGCTCATGAGCGGAGAGTGCCATGGATACGGTGTGGTTGATCGTCATCATCGTGGTTGCTGTGATCGTCGTCGCGCTGCTCGCCATGACCGCGCAGCAGACCACGCGGCGCCGACGCCTCCAGGAGCGTTTCGGCCCCGAGTACGACCGCGCGGTGCAGCACGGCGAGAGCCGTCGAGAGGCCGAGCGCGACCTCGCCGCACGGGAACAGCGGCATGAGGATCTGCAGATCAGAGCGCTGCCGCCGGCGACCCGGGACCGGTACGCGCGGGACTGGAACGCGGTGCAGGAACGGTTCGTGGACAGTCCCGACCAGGCGGTGGGCGAGGCGGACCGGCTGGTGATCCTGCTGATGGGCGAACGCGGATACCCGACCGAGGGCTACGAGCAGCAGACGCGCGACCTGTCGGTCGATCACGCCCGGACGCTGGAGCACTACCGGACCGCCCATGAGATCAACAGCCGGGTCGGCGTCGGGAACACCTCCACCGAAGAGCTACGGAGCGCCATGGTCCACTACCGCGCGTTGTTCGACGAGCTGTTGAGGGACGAGACCGACAGCTCACCCGACACCGGCCGACGACAGCCGTGAGCAAGGGAGAGTGACATGCAGCGAGAAGGCGGACTCGGGCGAGAGAACCCCGGTCGTTTCGCACCGGGCGAGGAGAAGCTGTCCACCGAGGACATCGCCAGGACGGACACGGAAGCGGCGGAGCCGCCCCGGCTCGCGGCGCCCTCCGCACCAATGAGTCCCCCGGCGAAGCCGGCGATGCCGGACCGGCGCAAGGAGATGACCGACGCCCCGCCCGCGGAACCCGGCGAGCGCACCGCCCCGGCCACGGATGACATGGGGCCGTCGGCGACCGAGAAGACCTCGCGGAAGACGGACACCCCGAGCCACGACGAAGAGGCCGTGCCGCTTCTGGACTCCGGCACGGAAGGCGACATGCGCTCCCGCTGGAGCGACATCCAGCAGGGCTTCGTGGACGACCCGCAAGCGGCCGTACGATCCGCGGACGCTCTGGTCGCCGAGGTCATGCAACTGCTCGCCACCACCTTCGCCGAGCACAAGGACGGCCTGGAGAAGCAGTGGCATCAGGGCAACGAGGTCGCCACCGAGGACCTGCGGATCGCGCTGCGCCAGTACCGGTCCTTCTTCGACCGGCTGCTGACGACCTGATCCGGCTCGTCTGCGGACCGGGGGTCCATCGCGCCCTGGGCGGACATCAGTTGGGGCCGGCGGGACGGTTCGCGGCCGGACAACAAGAGAGAGCCTCTGTCGGATCACTCCGACAGAGGCTCTCAGCTGCGGTGGACCTGTGGGGATTTGAACCCCAGACCCCCTCGATGCGAACGAGGTGCGCTACCAGACTGCGCCACAGGCCCTTGCAACGAGTGAAACTCTAGCATCCCCATCGGGGTGCTTGGAAATCCGTTCCTTCGCTGGTCACGAGGGTCACTCGTTGGCGGCGCGGGGCCGGTCCTGGTCCGCGTACTGGTCGAACAGCGGGGTGCGGCCGCGGTCGCGCGAGGAGCGGCGGGGCTGCGGTGCGCGGCGGCTCGGGGCCGGTTCCGCCTCCTCGGCCTGGTCGGCCGCGGGCTCCGCTGTCGAGGAGCGGGCGGAGCTCCAGGTCTCCGGGTCGCTCATGTCCACACCGCTCGTCGCCCGCGGGGCGACGGGTGCCGTGACATACGTCGGCAGGGGCACCGGGACCGGGTCCCAGCTGTCACCCGTCGCCGGGCCGCGGTCGCGCTGCTGGTCCACCCACTCCGCGTGGTCGGTCTGCTCGACCAGCGCCCGGCGGCCCGCCTCCTGCGGCGAGAGCCTGGCGGCGTCGGGCTCCGGGCGGGCTTCGGGCTCCTCGTCCGGCTCGGCGGAGGAGGCGGCCGCGGCCTGGTGCCGGCGGGGCCGGTTCTCCCGAAGCCGCTGCGCGGCGATCTCCGCACGGCGCCGGTCCATGACCACCACGAAGCGCCGTCGCTCCTGCGCGCGCAGATGCATGATGTACGCGCTGAGAAGGACGGCGGGAACACCGGGCGCCCAGAGGAAGCCGAGTCCGCCGACCGCCGCCACCACCGCGCCCACCGTGAAGGCCAGGAACAGCATCACGGTGGTGCGTCTGCGACGGGCGAGCACCTTGCTCCGCCGTGCGCGCTCGGCGGCCGGGCCGCTCTGGCGCGGACGGCGGGAACGGGGGGCGGGGACCGGGATCCGGGCTTCGGTGCGGGGCGCGGCGAAGGCCCGGACGTCCACGGAACTCATCGGGTCCGTGGCGACATCCGGGTCCGCGTCGGGTTCGTTGCGCCCTTCGCCCGGCCGCCTTGCCTCGTCGGCGTCGCCGTGTGACGGCTCCGCCGATTCGGCGGTGCGTTCCCGCAGCTCCCTGGCGTACCGGCGCTCCATCGCCCCGCGTCCGGACAGCAGCCGGATGGCGGTGGAGAAGCGTTCCGTCGGACGGGCTTCGTTCAGCTCGTCCTGCCTGCGGAGCCACATCGGCACCAAGTAGGCGGCCCAGGCCCCGACGATGACTGCGTAGATGAGGCCGCTGCTGCTCACGCATCACACCGTAGAGGGATTCGCGCAAGGGCATCCGCCAATTGGCCCGGTGTGTCGCACGATCCGGCTGATATCACTGACTTTTTTTGCGATTGTTCAGATCAACGCATGGTCGGTGCCGATCAATTTCGAACGTTTATTTTATTTCTCGAGGTGTTCCCGGTCGCGCCCGGTGCCAGCGACGGAGCAGTCCGTCGGGGACCTCCTCGGCCGTGAGCGCGAAGACCAGGTGGTCCCGCCACGCACCGTCGATGTGCAGATACCGGGGGCGCAGACCCTCTTCCCGGAAACCGAGTTTCTCCACGACGCGGCGGCTCGGCACGTTCTCCGGCCGAATGCAGACTTCCATCCGGTGCAGTCCGACCGAGCGGAAGCAGTGATCCACGGCGAGCGCCACCGCGGTCGGCATCACCCCGCGGCCGGCCACCTCGCGGTCGACCCAGTACCCGACATGGCCCGAGCACATCGAACCCCAGGTGATGCCGGCGACCGTCAACTGGCCGACCAGCCTGCCCTGGTACTCGATGACGAACGGCAGCATCCGGCCCGCGTTGGCCTCCGCCCGCAGATGCCGGACCATCTGCCGGTACGTGGGGCGCTGCGTGAGCGGTGCGCCGGGCCCGGGCGGCGGGATCGTCGCCTCCCAGGGCCGCAGCCAGTCACGGTTGCGCCGGTTGACCTCGCGCCAGCTCCGCTGGTCGCGCAGCTTTATCGGGCGGAGGACGATGTCGCCGTCCGCCAGGATGACCGGCCAGGGCGCGTTCAGGTCGGACTCCCCGGACTCGGATGGTCCCCGCCGCGGAGCTGGTCGACGGCGTGCGGCAGCAGCGGTTCCAGCACCGCCATCCCGTCACGCACCCCGCCGGTCGAGCCGGGCAGATTGACGATCAGGGTGCGGCCGGCGACACCGGCGAGGCCGCGGGACAGCACGGCCGTCGGCACCTTCTCGCGCCCGTACGCGCGGATCGCCTCCGGGATGCCGGGGACCTCGTGATCGATGACGGACCGGGTGACGTCGGGGGTGCGGTCGGTCGGCGAGATGCCGGTGCCGCCGGTGGTGAGGATGACGTCGTAGCCGGCGGCGACACCCTCGCGCAGGGCCCGCTCGACCGGCTCGCCGTCCGGGACCACGCGCGGGCCGTCGACCCGGAAGCCGAGCGCGGTCAGCCCCTCGACGAGCACGGGGCCGCCCCTGTCCTCGTAGATCCCGGCGGAGGCGCGGTTGGAGGCGGTGATCACCAGGGCTCGGCGGACCGCGTCGGGGCCGGGGCCGTGACTGTGGCTGCGCACCTCTCCGGCGCGTACCGCCCGGATCACTGCCGGCTCCAGTCGCCGGACTTGCCGCCGGTCTTCTCCTCCACCCGGACGTCCGTGATCACGGCTGCCTTGTCCACGGCCTTGACCATGTCGACGACCGTGAGAGCGGCGACCGAGACGGCGGTCAGCGCCTCCATCTCGACGCCCGTGCGGTCGGTGGTCCTGACCGTCGCGAGGATCTCGACGGCGTCGTCGGCGACGGCCAGGTCGAGCGTGACGCCGGAGAGGGCGAGCGGGTGGCAGAGCGGAATCAGATCGGGGGTGCGCTTGGCGCCCATGATCCCGGCGATACGGGCCGTCGCCAGCGCGTCCCCCTTGGGGACGCCCTCACCCCGGAGCAGTTCCACGACGCGTGGGGAGACCAGGACCCGGCCGCTGGCCCGGGCGGTGCGTGCGGTGACGTCCTTCTCGGAGACGTCGACCATACGGGCCGCCCCCGCCTCGTCGATGTGCGTCAGCCTGCCTTGGGTACTCATGTCGGTGCGCTGCTCCCGTCCGGGCCCTCGGGGCCTGTGTGGGCAGACACGGTACCGCCACGGTAAGCAGGTCAGCCGAGGAGGACCACCTCGACATCCGCGCCGGGCTGGACCGAGGTGTCCTGCTCCGGGACCACGATCAGGCAGTCGGCGTGCGCGAGGGCGGCGATCAGATGGGAACCGGAACCGCCCACGGGAGTGACGGCGCCCGAGCCGGAGTCGTACGCACCCCGCAGGAACTGGCGCTTGCCGGACGGTGAGGTGAGTGCTTTGTCGGCCTTCAGGGTCGCGCGCGCCGTCGGCCGCCGGACGTCCGCCAGGCCCATCAGGCTACGGATCGCCGGGCGGACGAACAGCTCGAACGAGACGTACGAGGAGACCGGGTTGCCCGGCAGCGCGAGCAGCGGGGTGTGCTCGGGGCCGATCGTGCCGAAGCCCTGCGGCTTCCCGGGCTGCATGGCGAGCTTGCGGAAGTCGATGCCACTGCCCGGGACGTCCTCGTCGCCGACCGAGGACAGGGCCTCCTTGACCACGTCGTACGCGCCGACGCTGACGCCGCCCGTCGTGACCAGCAGGTCCGCGCGGATCAGCTGGTCCTCGATGGTCGCGCGCAGGGTCTCGGCGTCGTCCGTGACCGCGCCGACCCGGTAGGAGATGGCGCCCGCGTCCCGCGCGGCCGCGGCGAGCGCGAAGCTGTTGGAGTCGTAGATCTGGCCCTCGCCCAACTCCTCGCCGGGCTGGACCAGTTCGCTGCCGGTGGAGAGCACGACGACGCGCGCACGGGGCCGGACCCGCACGGTGCCGCGGCCGATCGCGGCGAGCAGGCCGATCTGCGGCGGGCCGAGCACCGTGCCCGCCGCGAGGGCGAGGTCGCCGGCCTTGACGTCGCTGCCGCGGGAGCGGACATGGGCGCCGGCCTCGGCGGACCGGTGGACCCGGACCTCACCGCTCGCGCCCTCGGGGGACTCGCCCGCCGGGCGCATCGTGGTGGCCGCTCCCCCGCCGGTGCCGCCGTCGGTCCACTCGACCGGGACGACGGCCTCCGCGCCCGGAGGCAGCGGGGCGCCCGTCATGATCCGCGCGGCCTGGCCGGGGCCGACCGTCGGCAGCCCGCCGCTGCCGGCCGCCACATCGCCGATCACGGTGAGGACGGCGGGGAACTCCTCGGTGGCGCCCCGCACATCGGCCGTCCGGACGGCGTACCCGTCCATGGAGCTGTTGTCGAACGGCGGCAGGGCGACCGGGACCGTGACGTCCTCGACGAGGACACAGCCCTGGGCGTCCGGCAGTTGCAGCTCGATCGGGTCGAGCGGGCGGATCGCTGCGAGGATGTCCTCGAGGTGGTCGTCCACCGACCAGGTCGTGCTGCTCACCGTGTTACATCTCCTCGGTCACAAAACTGCGGAGCCAGGTCCGGAACTCGGGTCCCAGGTCATCACGTTCGCACGCCAGTCTGACAATGGCCCGCAGATAGTCGCCTCGATCGCCGGTGTCGTAACGGCGGCCCTGGAAAACGACGCCGTGCACGGGGCCGCCGATCGTCTCGTCCTCGGCGAGCTTCTCCAGGGCGTCGGTCAGCTGGATCTCGTTGGAGCGGCCGGGCGCGGTCTCCCGCAGTATGTCGAAGACGGCCGGGTCCAGGACGTACCGGCCGATGATGGCGAGGTTCGACGGGGCCTCGGACGCCTCCGGCTTCTCGACCAGCTGGGTCACCTTGACCACGTCGCTCTCGCCGGTGGCCACGACGGCAGCACAGCCGTACATGTGGATCTGGGCGGGGTCGACCTCCATGAGGGCGATGACGCTGCCGCCCTCCCGCTCCTGGATCTCGACCATGCGGGCGAGCAGCGGGTCGCGCGGGTCGATGAGGTCGTCGCCGAGGAGGACGGCGAAGGGCTGGTCGCCGACGTGCGGTGCCGCGCACAGGACGGCGTGACCGAGGCCGCGCGGATCGCCCTGGCGCACATAGTGCATGGTGGCCAGGTCGCTGGACTCCTGGACCTTCTTCAGCCGGCTCTCGTCGCCCTTGCGGGTGAGCGCCTGCTCCAGCTCGTAGTTCCGGTCGAAGTGGTCCTCCAGCGGCCGCTTGTTCCGGCCCGTGATCATCAGCACGTCGGAGAGACCGGCGGAGACCGCCTCCTCGACGACGTACTGGATCGCGGGCTTGTCGACGACAGGCAGCATCTCCTTGGGAGTGGCCTTCGTGGCGGGCAGGAACCGCGTGCCGAGACCGGCGGCCGGGATGACAGCCTTGCTGATCCTGGGCTTCGGAGGAGTCATGCGCTGCACAATAACCGGTGAGTATGGGCTGAAGATGAGCCTCCGGTTAACTTCCTTCTCATAAAGACGTATACGAGAGGTTTGTGAAGTCACCATGTGCAGTGACTTGTCCGGAAAGAGTGCGGTTCGCCGTGAACTCCTGGACGCACGCGGCCTCCTGTCCCCCGAGGACGTCCGCGCCGCCGCCGCGGTCCTCGCGCGACAGGCGCTCGCCCTGCCCGAACTGGCCGAGGCGGCCACGGTCGCCGCGTACGTCTCGGTCGGCCGCGAACCGGGCACCCGCGCGCTGCTCGACGCGCTGCGCGCCCGCGGCGTACGCGTGCTGCTGCCCGTCCTGCTGCCGGACAACGACCTGGACTGGGCCGTGTACGAGGGCGCCGAGCAACTGGTGCGCGCGGGGCGCGGGCTGCTGGAGCCGGACGGGGCGCGGCTCGGGCCGGATGCTGTGCTGGAGGCCGATGCCGTGCTCCTTCCCGGGCTCGCCGTGGACGGACAGGGGATGCGGCTCGGCCGCGGGGGCGGCTCCTACGACCGGGTGCTCGCCCGGCTCGCGGCGGCCGGCGCCGATCCCGCGCTGGTGGTGCTGCTGTACGCGGACGAGGTGGTCGCGCACGTTCCGCGGGAACCGCACGACCACCCCGTCCATGCCGTCGTCACACCCGATGCCGTCAGGCGTTTCGGGGAATGAGCTTCAGGGTGTCCACCGTCTTCGCGGACACCGCCTGCTCGCTGAAGGACCAGTCGAGCAGTTCGCCGTCGGCCCACTTGTCCGTCTGATCGGTGTAGTGCGCGCTGTAGGCGTGCCCGGAGGCACCGGTCAGGTTGATCCAGCCCGACTTGTCCCAGTCCCCGACGGTGACGACCATCCGCATCGACGGCACCCAGACGACGTCGTAGCCGCCCGCCGCGTTCCAGCCGGTGGCGTTGACCGCGGCCTCGCCGCCGCCCAGGTTCCACGGGCCACGGTTGAGCACGAACTGGAGGAAGCCGGGGCCCTCGGTGCCGAGCGTCTGGTTCTTCAGCGTCAGCTGGTGCAGACGGCCCCAGCTCCAGCGGGAGGCGTCCTTGCCCAGCTCGGCGGTCAGCTCCCAGCGGGCGTCGTCCATCGCCCGGGCGAGCAGCTCGTCACGGGTGTCGGTCGGCTTCTCCGTACGGTTGCCCGGCGAGTGCCACCACGGGTTCTTCTCGTCCTTGAGTATCCGGCGCACCACCTCGAACCAGCGGTCCCCGCCGTCCGGCTGAGCCGTGTCCGTGTCGCGCTGGCCGCACTCGCGCACCCGCTCGGTGAGCTCGTCCTCGGGCGCCGTGCTGTCGGCGGGCAGGACGTTCAGGCACTGCCCCTCGACGCGCAGCTCCTTGGGCAGCTTGTTGCCGAAGGCGAGCTTGAGGACGTTGCGCCAGACCGCGTTGAAGTAGGCGGCGGCACCGGAGTCGGGCTCCTGGGTGTAGCGCCAGCCCTCCAGCAGCTTCTGCGCCTCACGGACGTACGGGTCCGAGATGTCGATCTTCAGCAGATACGGCGTCAGCAGCTCGGCGATCTCGCTGCTGTTGTCCATCTGCATGGTGCGCATGTCTTCGGTGGAGATCTTGCCGCCACCCTGGATCTTCGTCTCGATGAGGTCGTTGATCCGCTGGCTCCGGGCGCCGTAGCCGTAGTCCTCGGTCAGCAGGTAGGGGTACTTCTCCGCGTCGATCACCGCCTGGTTCGCGGTGACGATGTAGCCGCGGTCCGGGTTCTCCTCGAACGGCAGCTCGTCGTAGGGGATGTACCCCTTCCACTTGTACGCCGGGTCCCAGCCGGGAGCGGGCACCGAGCCGTCGCCCTTGGCGCGGACCGGGATCTTGCCGGGCGCCTGGTAGCCGATGGTGCCGGCGGAGTCCGCGTAGACGAGGTTCTGCGAGGGGACCTCGAAGTTCTTGGCCGCCGCACGGAAGGTCTTGAAGTCCTTGGCGCGGTTCAGCTCGAACACCGCGTCCATCGACTTGCCCGGCTGGAGCGCGGTCCACTGGAGTGCCACGCCGTAGCCGGTGGCGCGGTCGGGGGCGTTGGTGACCGGCGCCTGCTGGCCGACCTTCTCCAGTTCGGTGCTGCGGTCGGAGACCAGCGGGCCGTGACCGGTGGAGCGGACGGTGATCGTCTTGCTCTTGCCCCCGGCGACCTTGATGACCTCCTTGCGGGTGGTCAGCTTCTTCTGCTGGTTGCCGACCTGGTAGCTGTCGCCGCTGATCTTCTCGAGGTAGAGGTCGGTGACGTCCGCGCCGAGGTTGGTGAAGCCCCAGGCAATGTTCTGGTTGTGACCGATGATCACGCCCGGCGTCCCGGAGAAGGTGTATCCCGCGGTGTCGTACTGGCAGGAGGCCGAGACCTTCCGGCAGTGCAGGCCCATCTGGTACCAGAGCGAGGGCAGCTGGGGCGCCAGGTGCGGATCGTTGGCCAGCATCGGCTTGCCGGTCGTCGTGTACTTGGAGGAGACGACCCAGGAGTTGGAACCGATGCCGTTGCCGTTCGGGCCGAGCAGCTCCGGGATCGTCTCGAGGGTCTTCGAGAGCGCCGAGAGCTGGGAGTTCAGGCCCTGCGCGGCGTCGGCCGCACTGCCGCCGCCGTTGTTCAGACCGCTGCCGGTGCCCTGGCCGGAGCCGTTGTCGCCCGAACCGTTCCCCGTGCCGTCACCCGTACCGTTGTCGCCGTCGCCGCCGGAGGACCCGTCCGACTCGCCGGAGGGCTTGACCTCGGGGTCGAACTTGCCCGTGACCGGGTCGATGCCGCCCTTGTCCACGATCGGCTTGTTCCGGTCGTACGGATAGTCCGGATACAGGTCCTTGATCTGCTTCTGGTCGAGCCGGCTCGTCAGCAGCGAGCGGTCGATCTCCTCCTGCATGTTGCCGCGCAGGTCCCACGCCATCGCCTTGAGCCAGGCCACCGAGTCGACCGGCGTCCAGGGCTCGGGCTTGTAGTCGTTGGTGAAGGACAGGGCGGCGTACTCGACGGAGAGTTCCTTGCCGTCCTTGCCCTTCAGATAGGAGTTGACGCCGTCGGCGTAAGCCTGGAGGAACTTCTTCGTCTGCGGCGACAGGATCTTGTCGTACTCCTGCTGCGCGACCTCGCGCCAGCCGAGCGTGCGCAGGAAGGCGTCCGTGTCGACCTGGCCGGAGCCGAACATCTCCGAGAGCCGGCCGGCCGTCATGTGGCGGCGGACGTCCATCTCCCAGAAGCGGTCCTGTGCCTGGACGAAGCCCTGGGCGCGGAAGAGGTCCTCGTCGGTGTCCGCATAGATCTGCGGGATGCCGAAGTCGTCGCGTTTGACGTCGACCTGGCCGCTGAGTCCGTCGATTTCTATCGACCCGGTCGTCTGCGGGAACGAGGCGCGCACCGTACTGATGCTCCAGTACGTGCCGAACCCGATACCCGCCAGAAGCGCCAGCACCAGGACGATCACGAGCAGGCGGGCGCGTCGCCCCTTCTTCTTCTTGGGGGAAGAGGCGGTTGTGTTGGCGGGCATCGCTGTCCTTCGAGGCGCAGGCTGATCCTGGGAGTGCTGGAGCAACCATAGGCGCAGCGTCGAGGCGGTCCGGACGCGGTATCCGTAAGCAGGCCAACGGACCGATCCCTCGAACAGGTGATCCAGGGCGTCAAGAAAACGTTAAAGATTAGGTAAGGTAACGAAGTGTCGCCTGCTGGAGGAGCGCTCCGGCACGTAGGCGCGAGGGGAAGGATCGGCCACTGACTGTCCACCAGCTCAACGAACTCCTGCTCATCTGCTCGCTGATCCTGCTCTTCGCCGTGGCTGCGGTCCGCGTCTCCTCGCGCAGCGGGCTTCCCAGCCTGCTGCTGTATCTCGGGATCGGCGTCGCCATCGGGCAGGACGGCATCTTCGACGTCACCTTCAACGACGCCGAACTGACGCAGGTGATCGGCTATGCCGCGCTCGTGGTGATCCTGGCCGAGGGCGGTCTGGGCACCAAGTGGCAGGAGGTCAAACCCGCGTTGCCCGCGGCGGTCGCGCTGTCGACCGTCGGCGTCGCGGTGAGCGTGGGCGTCACCGCCGCCGGCGCCCACTATCTCGTCGGCCTGGAATGGCGGCAGGCGCTCATCATCGGCGCGGTGGTCTCCTCGACCGATGCTGCGGCCGTCTTCTCCGTCCTGCGCAAGGTCCCGCTGCCCTCCCGGGTGACGGGTGTACTGGAGGCCGAATCCGGCTTCAACGACGCCCCCGTGGTGATCCTGGTGGTCGCGTTCTCCGCGGCCGGTCCGGTGGACGAGTGGTACGTCCTCGTCGGCAAGATCGCGCTGGAGCTGGCGATCGGCGCGGGCATCGGACTGGCGGCGGGCTGGCTGGGAGCCTTCGGACTGCGGCATGTGGCGCTGCCCGCGTCGGGTCTGTACCCGATCGCGGTGATGGCGATCGCGGTGGTGGCGTACGCGGCCGGCGCCATGGCCCACGGCAGTGGATTCCTCGCCGTCTACCTGGCCTCGATGGTCCTCGGCAACGCGAAACTGCCGCACGCGCCGGCCAACCGCGGCTTCGCCGAGGGCCTCGGCTGGATCGCCCAGATCGGCATGTTCGTCCTGCTGGGCCTGCTGGTCACCCCGCACGAACTGGTCGACGACTTCTGGCCGGCCGTCGTGGTCGGCCTGGTGCTGACCATGGTGGCGCGCCCGGTGTCGGTCATGATCAGCCTGCTGCCGTTCCGCATCCCGCGCCAGGAACAGGTGCTGATGTCCTGGGCGGGCCTGCGCGGCGCCGTGCCCATCATCATCGCCACCATCCCGATGGTGGCGGCCGTGGAGGGCAGCGACCGAATCTTCAACATCGTCTTCGTGCTGGTCGTCGTCTACACCCTGATCCAGGGGCCGACGCTGCCGTGGCTCGCGAAGTGGCTGAAACTCGGCTCCACGGACGCCGCCGACCTGGGCGTCGAGTCGGCGCCCCTGGAGCGGCTGCGCGGACATCTGCTCTCGGTGTCCATCCCGGAAGAGTCGAAGATGCACGGCGTGGAGGTCGCGGAGCTGCGGCTGCCGGCGGGCTCCGCGGTGACCCTGGTCGTGCGGGAGGGCAAGAGTTTCGTACCGCTGCCCTCGACCGTGCTGCGGCGGCGCGACGAGCTGCTGGTCGTGGCGACGGATCCGGTCCGGGACGCGGCCGAGCGACGCCTGCGGGCGGTGGGGCAGGGCGGCAAGCTCGCGGGGTGGCTGGGGACGGGGGGGCTCAGCTGACGGGGCGGGGGCTTGTTCGGCGTCGGGTGCTTGTTCGGCGTGGGTCCGGGGGGCGGGGCCTGGGTGCTTGTGGCGCGGGTTCTTGTGCGGCGTCGGGTCCCTGGGGCGGGGGTGCTTGTGGCGCGGGTTCTTGTGCGGCGTCGGGTCCCTGGGGCGGGGCCCGGGGTGCTTGGGGCTCGGTTCTTGTGCGGCGTCGGGTCCGGGGGCCCTCCGGGCTCGACTGCTCGGGGTCGGCGGCGTACAGGTCTGTTGTCTTGAGCACCCGGGTGTTGCCGCCGATCCCCTGCGGGGACGACCCTGCACGCCCCCCTGCCGGCGGTCGAGCACGTGCCTCGTTGCGGTGCGGGCACACGCGAAGCCGAGCCCGTTCGGGCAGCGGATGAGACGGGCTCGGCGCCGCTTTGCGTACGTCCGATTAATCCCAGGTGTACATCCAGGAGTGTGGCGCATTTCCCAGGCACGGCACCCCGCACCACCTGTACCATGAAGGCACACTTGATCGACCAACTCTGCCTGACGCAGAGCTGGCGCGACCGTATGGCGGCCGGCGTGCCCCTTCCATGGGCCCTGGCATCTACCGCAGTTCCGCGCAAGAGGACAGCTCTCGGCGGCTCCCGTACATCCAGGGGAGCGCTACCAGGCGGCAGAAAGGCACGGACCGTGGCATCCACGGTCACCACCGGCAAGCGCCCGGGCTACGGGCAGCTGCTGCGCACTCCCGGCGTCTGGACCTTCCTGCTCCCCGGCTTCGCCGCACGACAGCCCTTCGCGATGCTGACCATCGGCATCGTCCTGCTGGTCCAGCACACGACCGGTTCGTACGGCACCGCCGGAGCCGTCGCCGCCGTCACCGGTGTCTCCATGGCACTGTTCGCACCGCAGAGCGGCAAGCTCGCCGACCGTTTCGGCCAGCGCGCCGTCCTGCTGCCGGGCGTCCTGGTGCACGCCGCGTCCGTCGCGGCCCTCACCTCTCTCGCGCTGGCGGACGCCCCCCTGTGGGCGCTGTTCGCCGCCGCCGTTCCGGCCGGTGCCTCGGTGCCGCAGATCGGCCCGATGGTGCGTGCCCGCTGGGCCGCCAAGCTCGAACGTTCGCCGCTGATGCCGACGGCCGCGGCCTTCGAGTCCGTCACCGACGAGTTCACCTTCGTCGTCGGACCGGTGCTCGCGACCGCGCTCTGCACCGGCGTACACCCGGCGGCCGGCCTGATCGCCGAAGCCGCCCTGACCCTGGCCGGCGGTCTGCTCTTCGCGGCCCAGAGCCGTACGCAGCCGGCCGTCCGTCCCCTCACCGCGGACTCCGCACCGCGCGTCTCCGCACTGTCCGTGCCGGGCGTACGGGTCCTCGCGGTGGCCTTCCTCGGCATCGGGTCCGTCTTCGGCGGCATGCAGGTCTCGCTGACGGCCTTCTCCGAGGAGATCGGCAACCCCGGCGCGAACGGACTGCTGTACGGCGTCTTCGCTGCCGGCAACATGCTCGCCGGCATCGCCTGCGGCGCGATCGCCTGGAAGAGCAGCCCGCGCCGCCGCATGATCCTCGGCTACACCGGGCTCACCCTGGCGGCCTCCCTCCTCTGGTCGGTCCACTCGGTGGCCCTGCTCGGCGGACTCGGGCTGATCGTCGGCCTCTGCATCGCTCCGGCGCTGATCAGCGGCTACACGCTGGTGGAACCGCTGGTCCCGGCCACGGCCCGCACCGAGGCCTTCACCTGGCTCACCGGCGCGGTGGCCCTCGGCCAGGCGGCGGCCGTCACGGTGGCCGGACGACTGGCCGACGCGCACGGCGCGAGCGCCGGATTCGTCGTCCCGCTGGCGGGCACCGCACTCGCCCTCGTCACCTTGCTGGCCCTGCGTTCACGGCTCTCACCGAAGAACCCGGGACGCATCATGGCGCGTGGCGTCGGTCACCGAGTGCCGGTGGCGGTGGACTGATCCAGCGGAATACGTCACTATGGACCGTCGTTAGCACTCATTGAGTGAGAGTGCCAGGAGGAAGACCAGTGCCGACCTACCAGTACCAGTGCACCGAATGCGGCGAGGGCCTCGAGGCGGTGCAGAAGTTCACCGATGATGCCCTGACCGTGTGCCCCAACTGCGAGGGACGCCTCAAGAAGGTGTTCTCAGCCGTCGGCATTGTCTTCAAGGGTTCGGGCTTCTACCGCAACGACAGCCGCGGCTCGTCGTCCAGCAGCTCGCCGTCGTCGACGTCGTCCTCGTCGACGGGCACGAAGACCTCGGAGTCGAAGACGTCCGACTCGAAGACGTCGTCTTCTTCGTCGTCATCGTCGTCGTCCTCGTCCGGCTCTTCCAGCAGCTCGAGCTCGTCGTCGAGCTCCGGCAGCTCGGCCGCCTGACCCACTGCTTTCGTTCCGAGGACCCCGCCGTTCCGTACGGCGGGGTCCTCGGCGTATTCGTGCTCGGTTGCGTTTCGTCGCGGCGCTCCTGCCGGGCTTCGTCGGGGTCTGACCTACGGCCCTGCTCTCGGCCCTCTGCCGCGTCGATAGTGTGATCGGTATGGCGAACGCGAACGCAGAGATCGGCGTGATCGGCGGCTCCGGCTTCTACTCCTTCCTGGAGGACGTGACCGAGGTCGAGGTCGATACCCCGTACGGCAGTCCGAGCGACTCCCTCTTCCTCGGTGAGGTGGCCGGCCGGAAGGTCGCCTTCCTGCCCCGGCACGGACGCGGGCACCACCTCCCGCCGCACCGCATCAACTACCGCGCGAATCTGTGGGCCCTGCGCTCGGTCGGCGCACGGCAGGTGCTCGGCCCGTGCGCGGTGGGTGGGCTGCGCCCGGACTACGGGCCCGGCACGCTGCTCGTTCCGGACCAGCTGGTGGACCGGACGAAGGCTCGCGAGCAGACGTACTTCGACGGGCTCCCGCTGCCCGACGGAAGCATCCCCAACGTCGTGCACACGACCTTTGCCGACCCCTACTGCCCCGCGGGGCGTGCGGTCGCCCTCAAGGCGGCGCGCGGGCGGGAGTGGGAGCCGGTGGACGGCGGAACGCTCGTGGTCATCGAGGGACCGCGCTTCTCCACGCGTGCGGAATCGAAGTGGTTCGCGTCGGCGGGCTGGTCGGTGGTCGGCATGACCGGACACCCGGAGGCCGTGCTCGCCCGTGAACTGGGTCTCTGCTACACCTCGTTGACACTGGTCACGGACCTGGACGCGGGCGCCGAGACCGGGGAGGGCGTCTCCCACACCGAGGTGCTGCGGGTCTTCGGCGAGAACGTGGGGCGGCTGCGCGAGGTGCTCTTCGACGCGGTGGGCGCGCTGCCGGCGAACGAGGACCGGGACTGCCTGTGCACGCACGCGCACGACGGCTGGGACCTGGGGATCGAACTGCCCTGAGAGGGGCGGTGGTTGATCGGGTAGCTGGGGTGGGTCGCCCGCCGGGGTGAGGGAGTTGTCCACATGCGGTGGACCGTCCACAGGCTCCGGCGGGAGGCGCGTGAGAGGTGGATCGTGAGGACCGTTCGGTCCTTCGACTCCCCTTCTCACGACAGGTGGTATGTGCCATGTCGCTCCTGCCTCCCTCTTCCGCGCCCGCTCCCACGGGCGTTCCGCCCTTCGCTCCGCTGCGCGTGCGCGGCGGAGCACATCGCCTGCGGCGGGCGATGCGTCGCCGCCGAAGGGCGCTCGCGGCCGGTCTCGCCCTGACGGCGGCGGCCCTTGCGGCATCGGGCGCCCGGGGAGCGGACGCGCCCGGTGGCGGGGCCCATGCGGCCCCTCCGCCGCGAGCTCCGAAGCCCGCCGCCGAGATGGTGTCCGCCCCCGTCCGGATCGCGGATGCGGCGACCGTCCGGCTTCTGCGGCCGGGCGACCGGGTGGATGTGATCGCCGCGCCCAACTCCCCCGCGGGGCAGGGGACACCGGATGCCCGAGTCGTCGCCACCGGCGCCCGGGTGGCCGAAGTACCGGGCCCGGCGGACTCCACCGCCGACAGCGGCGCCCTGGTCGTGCTGTCCGTTCCACGGGCCACCGCCGCCCAGCTCGCCGGCGCGGGCACGACCTCCCGTCTGGCGGTGACGGTGTGCTGACCCCGACGCGAGCGACGAGACCCCGGTGGTCGGTCACCAGTCGCACTGGCGTGCCGTCAGGTCACCTCCCCTCCCCTCGGCGATTGGACAGTACGACCGGGCGCTGTCGTAGGTTGCGAGGGTTTGTTTCGGTGACCTGCACATGCGAAGAAGGGTTCATTGGTGAGCGAGAAGAAGGTCAGCGTCCTGGAGGGCTTCAAGGCCTTCCTGATGCGCGGCAATGTCATCGACCTGGCCGTCGCGGTCGTCATCGGCGCGGCATTCACCCAGATCGTGAACGCCGTGGTGAAGGGCGTCATCAACCCGCTGGTCGGCGCCTTCGGCACCAAGAACCTCGACTCCTACAGCTCCTGCCTCAAGGGAACCTGCCGGGAGGTGAACGGCGAGATCGACGGCATCAAGATCATGTGGGGTTCCGTCCTCGGCGCGACGCTCACCTTCCTGATCACGGCCGCCGTCGTCTACTTCCTGATGGTGCTCCCGATGTCCAAGTACCTGGCCAGGAAGGCGGAGCGGGACGCGGCGAAGGAAGGCGCGAAGGAGATCGTCGAGCTGAGCGAGCTGGAGGTGCTCAAGGAGATCCGCGACGCCGTCGTGGCTCAGTCGCAGCGCGGTTCGGGGCACGACCGCCCCTAGGTGTATTGCCCTGGAGCGCGCCGGTTCGGAGGGGGTGGGCTCGGGCGGGGCGGCTCGGACGTGGTGGGGCTCAGATGTGGTGGGGCGGCTTCTCGTCGAGGAAGCGCGCCAGATCATCGGCGCTCCCACCGCTCGCGGAGGGCCGCTCGCCCCACCCACGGTCCGTATCGTCCGAGGACTGCTGGTCCAGCGGATCGTCGAAGTCGATCCTCGGCTTCGGGGGCTGCTGCCGGGGCTGCTTCGCGTCTCGCGGTCCGGGGGCGGGGGCGGCACTCATGCCTCCAGGGTACGGCGACGGCCAGGCCCCTCCTCGCGGCCGAGGCCCGGCCCGCGACCATGACCCACGCCCGGCCCGTGGTCGCGACCCACGCCCGGTCCGTGGTCGCGACCCACGCCCGGTCCGTGGTCGCGACCCGAACAGCACGATCCGGCCGGGCCCGGTCCGATCGCCGGGCCCCTATCCAGCCCCAGTCCCCGATCCAGCCCCTGCTCGCGGCCCGAGCCGCGTCCGGACCGCATGGGATCGGCCCGCATCCCTGGCCGCACCCGGGTTCGCTCCTCGCCTGACGCCCCGCGCACCGGTGCCGCACCCCGGACGCGCGGGACGGGATGGTCGCCGCGCGTCTGGGTGCCGCGCCTCTGGGTGCCGGGGCGCGCCCGCTCTGCTGTGCTGGGTACATGACGTCCTCAGCCACCGGACCCGGCTTCGGGCCACTGCGCCGTATGACTCCCCGCAGTCGCGACGAGGAGCACCGCTCGGCCACACCGCTCGAGCTCTTCTTCGATCTGTGTTTCGTCGTCGCCGTGGCCCAGGCGGGCCTTCAGCTCGTCCACGCCCTCGCCGAGGGCCACCCCGGCACCGGCGTCATCGGCTATGCCTACGTCTTCTTCGGCGTGTGGTGGGCCTGGATGAACTTCACCTGGTTCGCCTCGGCGTACGACTGCGACGACGTGCCCTACCGGATCGCCACGTTCTTCCAGATCGCCGGCGTCCTCGTCTACGCGGCCGGGGTGCCCCGGGCCTTCAACGACAACGACTGGACCGTTGCCGTCGTCGGGTACCTGATCATGCGCGCGGCCCTGACGACGCAGTGGCTGCGAGCAGCCGCCGCCGAGAGCGGCCCGGCCAGAAGGACGACGCTGACGTACGCGGCCAGCCTGGTGGTGTGCCAGGCCGGCTGGGTGGTTCTGCTGTTCGTGCCGGACGACTGGAAGCGCTGGTTGTTCCTCGTCGTGGTCGTGGCCGAACTGCTGATCCCGATGATCGCCGAACGCAACCATCAGACGCCGTGGCACGCTCACCACATCAGCGAGCGGTACGGCCTGTTCACCCTGATCGTGCTGGGCGAGACGATGGCCGCCAGCACCGTCGCCGTGCAGTCCGCGCTGGACGAGAACGAGGCTCTCGGGAAGCTGCTGCCCATCGCGGGCGGCGGTCTGCTGATCGTGTTCTCCGCCTGGTGGATCTACTTCGCCGTGCCGGCCCACGAACGGCTGGTCTCCAACCGGCAGGCCATCCCCTGGGGCTACGGGCACCTCCTGATCTTCGGGTCGGCCGCCGCGATCGGTGCCGGCATCGAGGTGGCGGTCGAGCACGCGATCGGCAAGGCCCACATCAGCTCCTTCGCCGCGGCGGCGGCCGTCACCGTCCCGGCGGCGCTGTTCATGTTCATGGTCTGGCTGCTGCACGCGCGCTACTTCAAGCGCGGCAAGGCGCAGCAGCTGGACCTGCCGGCGGGCGCGGCGGTGATCCTCGCCTGTACGTTCGCGGGTGATGCGGCCGTCCTGCTGGCAGGGCTGGCCTCGGCGGCCACGGTGGCCGTGGGCCTGTTCCTGAGCACCCAGCACCCGGACGCCTATCCCCGTGATACGCAAGGGACATGACCCAGTCAGCGGACAGGACCCGCCACGACGCACTGACCGATGTGGCCGGGCTGCGCGTCGGCCACGCGCGCGTGGCGGCCGACGGCGCGCTCAGCGGTACCACCGTCGTCCTCGCTCCCGAAGGCGGGGCGATCGCGGCTGTCGACGTGCGGGGAGGCGGCCCCGGTACACATGAGACGGACGCGCTCGACCCGCGCAATCTGGTTCAACGGATCGACGCCGTGGTCCTGACCGGCGGCAGCGCCTTCGGGCTGGACTCGACGGCCGGTGTGATGGCCTGGCTGGAGGAGCAGGGGCGGGGCGTTCCGGTCGGCGGACCCGGCCGGGTCGTTCCCGTGGTGCCGGCCGCCTGTGTCTTCGACCTGGGCCGCGGCGGTGACTGGAAGGCGCGGCCCGATGCGTCGACCGGGCGGGCGGCCGTCGAGGATGCCGCTCGCACCGAGACCGGCGCACCGGTCGCGACGGGCGGCGTCGGGGCAGGCACGGGCGCTGTGATCGGCGGCCTCAAGGGCGGTGTCGGCACGGCGAGCACGGTGCTCGACTCCGGCGTCACGGTCGCGGCCCTCGTGGTCGCGAACGCGGCGGGCTCTGCGGTCGATCCGGCCACCGGCGTGCTCTACGGGCAGTACATCCAGGGGCCGGTGCGGTATCCGACCGCGGAGGTGCACGCGGCCGCGACCCGGCGGCTGGAGGAGGCACGGGCGGCGGGCGGCCCACCACCGCTCAACACCACCCTTGTCGTCGTCGGCACCGACGCCGCCCTCACCCGCGCCCAGGCGCAGAAGCTCGCGGGCACCGCGCACGACGGCATCGCGCGCGCCGTACGGCCGGTGCATCTCCTCAGCGACGGCGACACCGTGTTCACCCTCGCCACCGGTGCGATGCCGCTGGATGCGGCGAATCCCCTCGCGCTCAACGACGTTCTCGCGGCCGGCGCGGACGTGGTGACGCGGGCCATCGTGCAGGCGGTCCTCGCGGCACAGGGCATCGAGGGACCGGGCGGGGTCTTCCCCGCGTACCGGGAGCTGTACGACATCGGCAGACCTACGTGACATGACGGCCCGTCGAGTGCGGGGAACTTCACAATGAGCCCCTTCGTTTTCCAGAACGCAGGACACGTTGTCAGACCCAGGGGCTACGTTTAGCAACCACCAAGTGACTTGCGGCGACGGCCTGGAGACCCACCTTGAACGATCCGTACGAGACAACCGAGGCGCACCTCGAGCGACTCCTCGGTCGGGCGCTCAACTCCTTCGATCTGCCCGACGCGACGGTCGGGCGGCTCGACTCGGCGCTGGCTCACGCGAGTTCGCTGCACTCCTCGCACCACAGCGCGGTCCTGGACCGCGTGACGTACCGGCATGCGTATCTGCTCAGCGACGGGAGTTCGCTCGTCCTGTGGGAGCTCGTCCACAGCACCGGGCGGAGCGGCGCCGAGCAGCACGAGCTCTACACCGAGGAGTCGGAGGCGCGGCTCGCCGCGTCCCGGCTGCCCTCCGGCTTCCCCGGGTTCGCCACGACGGACGGCGATTCCGCTTCCGGGGCCGCCGGGCTGAGCTTCAGCGACCTGGGCGCGGACCTCGACGCCGACTTCGAGCTCCTCGCCGCCCTCATGACCGCACCCCCGGCCGCGCTCCCCCGGATGTACGTCCCGGACAACTCCGCGGACCACGCCCGCCGGGTCCTGCGCCGCGCCGAGAACGGCGACCGGCCGGGCGAGGAGACCGCGGGGCTGCTGCGCGCGGCGTTCGCGCACCACATCACGCAGGTCTTCGGCCGTCAGTACCGGGTGGACGGCAAGGACGCGGGCTTCACCCTGTACGAGCACGCGTTCCTGCTGCTCGACGGCACCGAGACGAGCCTGTGGGAGGTCGAGCACACGGCCACCCCGGACGGCCGCCACATGTGCGAGGTGTACGGATCGGAGCACACCGCGCGCGAAGCCATGGAGCTCCGCGCACGGGTGCGCTGACCGGGCCTGTCGCCCAGGAATTCGGCGCCGGCCGTCAGGCGGCGGCGAGGACCTTGGTCTCCTCCTCGGCCTGCGCGGGTGCCTGTCCCGGCTGTGCCTTGCGGAGTCCCTTGAGCAGGACGACCGTCGCGGTGCTGACCAGCGTGCCGGCGACGATCGCGACGAGGTAGAGGAACGGGTTGCCGATCAGCGGCACCACGAAGATGCCGCCGTGCGGGGCGCGCAGTGTGCAGTCGAAGGCCATCGACAGCCCGCCGCTGACCGCGCCGCCCGCCATCGCCGCCGGGATCACCCGCAGCGGGTCGGCCGCGGCGAACGGGATCGCGCCCTCCGTGATGAACGAAGCACCCAGCACCCAGGCGGCCTTGCCGTTCTCCCGCTCCGTCCTGGTGAACAGCCGCTTGCGTACGACGGTGGCGAGGGCCATCGCCAGCGGCGGCACCATGCCGGCGGCCATCACCGCGGCCATGACCTTCAGCGAGCCCTCGTTGGGGTTGGCCAGCCCGCCGACCGCGAAGGCGTAGGCGACCTTGTTCAGCGGACCGCCGAGGTCGAAGCACATCATCAGCCCGAGGATGACGCCCAGGATCACGGCGTTGGCGCCGGAGAGGCCGGACAGCCAGTCGGTGAGCGCCTTCTGGAGCTCGGCGATCGGCTTGCCGACGACCAGGAACATCAGGAAGCCGACGACTGCGGACGAGACGAGCGGGATCACGACGACGGGCATGATGCCGCGCAGTGGCGCGGGGATCGGGACGCGTTGGATGGCCATCACCGTCGCACCCGCGAGGAGCCCGGCGATCAGGCCGCCGAGGAAGCCGGCGTTGATGGTGAGGGCGATCGCGCCGCCGACGAATCCGGGGACCAGACCGGGACGGTCGGCCATGCCGTAGGCGATGTAGCCGGCCAGTACGGGCACCAGGAAGCTGAAGGCGAGCCCGCCGACCTGGAAGAGGAGCGCGGCCCAGCTCGTGTGGTCGGTCCATGCGAAGTGCTCGGCGACGGACTTGGCGTCGGAGATCTCGTAGCCGCCGATGGCGAAGCCGAGGGCGATGAGGAGCCCGCCGGCGGCGACGAAGGGCACCATGTAACTGACGCCGCTCATCAGCCACTTGCGGAGCCGGGTGCCGTAGCCGTCGCCGGGGTCTCCCGCGGAGTCGGCCGGTGCGGCCGAGCCCGCGCTGACCTCACCGCGTTCGGCCTTGCCCCGTACCTCGTCGACGAGTGCCGCCGCCCTGCTGATGCCGGCCTTCACGCCGACGTCGACGGTGGGCTTCCCGGCGAAGCGGGCCTTGTCCCGTACGGGGACGTCGTGGGCGAAGATCACACCGTCCGCGGCCCGCACGGTCTCGGGGTCGAGCCGGGTGAATCCGGCCGAACCCTGCGTCTCGACGTCGATGTGGACACCGGCCGCCTCGGCCGCCTTCTGAAGCGACTCGGCGGCCATGTAGGTGTGGGCTATGCCGGTGGGGCAGGAGGTGACGGCGACGATCCGGAAGGGCGCGTCGTCGTCGCGGGCGGGTGGGGCCTGGGTGGGTGAGACCTGGGTGGGTGAGGCCTGGGCAGGCGCGGCCTGGGTGGGTGCGTCCTGGGCAGGTGCGGCCTGGGTGGGTGCGTCCTCCGCGGGTACCGCCACCGCGGGTGCGGGCGTGACCGCCGCCTCGGCCGGTCCGGCTGCCGTCTCCGGTTCACCGGGAGATTCCGGCCCGGCGGCCGGCTCTGCCTCCGTCGCCGGGGCCTCGCCGCGGATCAGGGAGGCCGCGGCGGGCGCGTCCGTCGTCGTCCTGAGCGCCGAGGTGAACGACTCGTCCATCAGCCGGCGGGCCAGCGACGACAGGATCGTCAGATGCGCGTCGTCCGCGCCCGCCGGGGCCGCTATCAGGAAGATCAGGTCCGCCGGACCGTCCGGGGCACCGAAGTCGACACCCGCGGCACTGCGGCCGAACGCCAGCGTCGGCTCCGTGACATGCGCGCTGCGGCAGTGCGGGATGCCGATACCGCCGTCCAGACCGGTCGGCATCTGCGCCTCGCGTGCGGCCACGTCCCCGAGGAACCCCTCGAGGTCCGTGACCCGGCCGAGTGCCACCATCCGTTCGGCCAGCGAGCGGGCCGCGGCCTCCTTCGTCGTCGCGGCCAGGTCGAGGTCGACCAGGTCCGCGGTGATCATCTCGCTCATCGCGGGCTCCCTTGCTCGGTGAGTACTCGGTCCAGAGGGATGTCCGCCGTCACCGTGACGTCGGACGGGTCGAGATCGGCCGGGGTCGGCATCACGCTGCCCGGCAGTTGCACGGCAGCGGCACCGTGCGCGACCGCGGCGGCCAGTGCGACCGGCCCCTCGCCGCCCACCGCGAGGAATCCGGCGAGAGACGCGTCGCCCGCGCCGACGTTGCTGCGGACGGTGGACACGGGCGCGTGGCCGAACCAGGTGCCCGCGGCGCAGGACAGCAGCTGGCCGTCGCCGCCCAGGCTGGCCAGTACCGCCCGCGCCCCCAGCTCCCGTAGCTCCTCGGCCGCCTTGACCGCGTCGCCGACGGTGGCGAGGGGGCGGCCGACGGCCTGCGCGAGTTCGTCGGCGTTGGGCTTGACGACGTCAGGGTGTGAACGCAGCGCCGCGAGCAGGGAGGGGCCCGAGGTGTCGAGGGCCACCCGGGCTCCGGCCGCGTGCGCGCGGGCGACCAACTCGGCGTACCACTCGGGTGCGAGGCCTCTCGGCAGACTGCCGCAGCAGGCGATCCATGACGCCGACGCACAGTGCGCCGTGGTGATGGACAGGAGTGACTCGGCTTCCGCGGCCGACAGTTCGGGGCCAGGCGCGTTGATCTTGGTGAGGGTGCCGTCCGGTTCGGCGAGCGCGATGTTGGAACGCGTCCCGCCGGTGACCGGGACCGCGGCGACCTCGATGCCCTGTCCGGCGAGCAGTTCCGCGACGAGCGCGCCGGGCGCCCCACCGAGCGGCATGACGGCGACCGTGCGGTGACCCGCGGCCGCGACAGCCCGCGATACGTTGACGCCCTTGCCGCCCGGGTCCATCCGCTCGGCGGTGGCGCGCAGCACCTCGCCGCGGTCCAGCGCCGGGACCTCGTACGTACGGTCCAGCGACGGGTTCGGGGTGACGGTGAGAATCATGCGCGTACGACTTCCGTGCCCGCGGCCTCGATCGCCGCGGCGTCCTTCGGGGCGAGCCCGCTGTCGGTGATGAGCAGGTCGACGTCGGTGAGGTCCCCGAAGCGGGCGAAGTGCTCCTCGCCGTGCTTGGCCGAGTCCGCGAGCAGCACCACACGCCGGGCGGCGGAGACCATCGCGCGCTTCACGGAGGCCTCCGCGAGATCCGGGGTGGTGAGGCCGTGTTCCGCGGAGAAGCCGTTGGCGCCGAGGAAGACGACATCGGCCCGGACCTCTCCGTACGCCCGGAGCGCCCAGGCGTCGACCGCCGCGCGCGTACGGTGCCGGACCCTGCCGCCCACCAGGTGGAGGTCGATCCCGGGATGGTCCGCGAGCCGGGCGGCCACCGGCAGGGCGTGGGTGACGACGGTGAGGGAGCACTCCAGCGGGAAGACTCCCGCGAGCCGTCCCACGGAGGAGCCGGCGTCGAGGATCACGCTGCCGTCGGTGGGGAGTTCGGCGAGGGCCGCCTGTGCGATGCGGTCCTTCTCGTCGGCCGCCGTCGACTCGCGCTCGGACAGATCGGGCTCGAAGTCGAGCCGCCCGGCCGGGATGGCGCCGCCGTGCACACGGCGCACGAGCCCCGCGCGGTCGAGGGCCTTGAGGTCGCGCCGGATGGTCTCGGCGGTGACCTGGAACTCCTCGGCCAGAGACAGCACGTCGACTCGGCCGCCGTCGCGGGCGAGACGCAGGATCTCCTGCTGGCGCTCCGGTGCGTACATGTGGTTTTACATCCGTTCCATGCCCGACCCTGTGGTTTTGAGGGGAGAGTACGCCTGGATTTCGGCAAAGTAAACAGATACGGGCGGCGGACGGACACGTTCGGGCGGTGCGGTGTGCGGTGCGCGGTGTTACCTGAGGTCGGGTCGGCCGACGGGTGGCGCGGGCAGCGGAAGGGCGCGGACAGCGGAAGGGCCCGGACCGGGATCTCGTCCCCGGCCGGGCTCTTCCGTGTGCGGTTGTGTCCGCGGCTCAGTGCGTCAGTACGGGCTCCCGCTCCGGCGCCGCCTCGCCGCCCGCTTCCGCGCCCTCCAGATGCTGCTTCGGCCGCGAGGGCAGTGCGAACATCACCAGGAAGATCAGACCCAGTACGCCGACCGCCCACCACAGCGAGTTCTGGAACGCCTCGCCGAACGCCTTGCCCACCGCGCTCGGCGCGATCCTGTCGTCGATCGAGCCGAAGAAGACCACCGAGACCAGTCCGAGCCCCAGCGCGTTGCCCATCTGCATCGTCGTATTGATCAGCCCGGACGCCGAACCGGCGTGCTCGTGCGGCACGTCGGAGAGCACCGCGTCCGTCAGCGGGGCCACGATCAGGCCCATGCCGAGCCCCATCACGACGAGCGGCAGCATCATCTGCCAGGAGTGGATCGCCGTGCCGTACCGCCCGGCCTCCCAGATGTAGAGCAGCATTCCCGCGGCCATCGTGACCGCGCCCGCCTGGAGCACCTTGCGTCCGAAGCGCGGCACCAGTTTCTGCACCGAGATTCCGGCCGCCGCCGACACCGCGATCGAGAACGGAACACCGGTCAGACCCGCCCGCAGCGGGCTCCAGCCCAGGCCGATCTGCATGTAGAGCGTCCAGACCAGGAAGAAGACTCCGCAGACGATGCCGAACGTGAGCTGCACGGCGATGCCGGCCGCGAAACTCTTCACCCTGAACAGCGACAGCTCGACCAGCGGCGAACCGTCCCTGCGCGTCTTGTGCTTCTCGTACGCCACGAACGCGCCGAACACCAACAGGCTGCCGGCCATGCACAGATGACCCCACAGCGGCCAGCCCAGCTCACGGCCGCGGGTCAGCGGGTAGATCAGCATCAGCAGGCCGAGCGTCACGAGCACGACACCGATCAGGTCGAGCCGCAGCGCCTTCGGGGCACGGGACTCGGTGATGTACTTGCGGCCGAGGATGAGACCGGCAATGCCGACAGGCAGGTTGATCAGGAAGATCGGCCGCCATTCGAGGCCGAACAGGTTCCACTGGGTCAAAAGTGCGCCGAGCAGCGGGCCGGAGACCGCGCCGAGACCGATGACCGCGCCGAACATCCCGAAGACCTTGCCGCGTTCGTGCGCCGGGAAGGTGGCGTGGATGATCGCCAGGACCTGCGGCACCATCAGGGCCGCGGTCGCGCCCTGGAGGAGGCGCGAGGCCACCAGCATCTCCTCGTTCGCCGCGAACCCGCACAGCGCGGAGGCGAGCGTGAAGCCGGTGATGCCGATGAGGAAGAGCCGCTTGCGGCCGTAGATGTCGCCGAGCCGGCCGCCCGTGATCAGACCGGCGGCGAAGGCGAGCGCGTATCCGGCGGTGATCCACTGGATCGCGCCGAACGACGCTCCGAGGTCGCGCTCGATGCTGGGGATCGCGATGTTGACGATCGTGACGTCGACCAGATCCATGAAGGCCGCGGTCATGACGATGGCGAGCGCGATCCAGCGCCTTCGGTCCGAAGCCGTAGCGGGTACGGCGGGCTGTGAACTCATAAGAAGAAAGTTAGAGGTGATATAGGTCAGCTCATGTCCTAGATGCGAGGCATCCTGAGAGACATGACGGACACTCCGGCACGACTGCTGAATCTGCTCTCCCTCCTCCAGACTCCGCGCGAGTGGCCGGGCAGCGAGCTCGCCGAGCGCCTCGCCGTGAGCCCGCGGACGATCCGGCGGGACATCGACCGGCTCCGGGATCTGGGATATCCGGTCGAGGCGACGATGGGCGCGGTCGGGGGCTACCGGCTGGTGGCGGGCGCCGCGATGCCGCCGTTGCTCCTCGACGACGAGGAGGCGGTCGCCATCGCGGTGGGGCTGCGGGCCGGTGCGGGCCATGCGATCGAAGGTATCGAGGAGGCGTCCGTACGGGCGCTGGCCAAACTGGAACAGGTGCTGCCGTCGCGGCTGCGGCACCGCGTCACGACGCTCCAGGCCGCGACGGTTCCGCTGACGCGGGGTGACGGCGCGACGATCGACCCGCAGACGCTGACGGTGATCGCGGGGGCGGCGAGCGGGCGGGAGCGGCTGCGGTTCGGTTACCGGGCGGGCGACGGCACGGAGACGAAGCGCCTGGTGGAGCCGTACCGGCTGGTCTCGACGGGGCGCCGGTGGTACCTGGTGGCGTACGACGGGGGGCGGGAGGACTGGCGGACATTCCGGGTCGACCGGATCTCGGAGCCGTTCGCGACGGGGGCGAGGTTCGAGCCGAGGGAACTGCCGACGGGGAGCGCGGAGGCGCTGCTGGGAGCCACGATGTCGCGGCAGCCGGAGCTGGAGGTGGACGTGAGCTTCGATGCGCCGGCGGAGTTCGTGGTGGCGAGGCTGCCGGAGTCGTTCGGCTCGCCGGTACCGACGCCGGGGGGCGGGTGCCGGCTGCGGACGCGCTCGGTGGACTCGGTGGAGTGGCTGGCGCTGCGACTGGCGCTGGTGGACTGCGAGTTCAGGGTGCGTGGGCCGGGGGTGCTGGTGGAGTACGTGACGGATCTGGGGAGGCGGTTGGTGAGGGCGTCGGGGTGAGGGGCGGGGGGCGGGGGCCTCGGCCCTTGTCCGGCCTCGGGCCCTTGTCCGGCGTCGGGGTCTTGCCGGGCGTCGGGCGCTTAGGCGCCTCGGGTCCTTGCCGGGCCTCGGGTGCTTGGGCGGGGCCTGGGGTGCTTGGGCCTCGGGCCCATGTCCGGCGTCGGCCCCTTGGGCCGGGCGGGCGCTTGCCCCTCAGGCCCCTGTCCCGCGTCGGGCCCTTGGGCCGGGCGGGCGCTTGCCCCTCAGGCCCCTGTCCCGCGTCGGGCCCTTGGGCCGGGCGGGCGCTTGCCCCTCAGGCCCCTGTCCCGCGTCGGGTCCCTGGGCCGGGCGGGCGCTTGCCCCTCAGGCCCTTGTCCCGCGTCGGGCCCTTTGGCCGGGCGGGCGCTTGCCCCTCGGGCCCCTGTCCGGCGTCGGGTCCGGGGGCCCTCCGGGCTCGACTCCTCGGGGTCGGCGGCCTACAGCCGCGTTGCATTGCGTACTCGGGTCCTGCCGCCGATCCCCTGCGGGGACGACCCTGCACGCCCCCTCCCAGGTGGTCGAGGACGCGGCCCGCTGGCGGACGACCGGAAGCGAAGCCCAGCCTGTTCGCGGCGCGAAGCTGCCGCCCCGGGGGTGCGGGGCGCCGACCCCACACCTACTTCTCACCCGCACCCGACAGGTGCGGGGCCCGGGGTGCTTGGGCCTCGGGCCGTGGTCGGGTGTCGGGTCCGGGGGCCCTCCGGGCTCGACTCCTCGGGGTCGGCGGCGTACAGGTCTGCTGTGTTGGTCACCCGGGTGTTGCCGCCGATCCCCTGCGGGGACGACCCTGCACGCCCCCTGCCGGGGTCGAGGACGAACCTCGTTGCAGTGCGGGCACAGGCGAACCCGAGCCGGTTCGGGGTGCCCGATGGGATGCGGCGCGGAGCTGCCGCTACGAGGGGGTGGGGGCGCCAGCCCCACACAAACACCTCTCCACCCGCGCCTGACCGGGGCGACCAGCCAGCGCGGCGCGAAGCTGCCGCAGCGGGGGTGAGGGGCGCAGGCACAGCCACCAAGAGCTTTCCCAGCCGCACCGGACAGGTGCGCGGGCCCGACCGGCAGGGAGCCGCAACCCGCCAGAGGGTGGGAGCCGGCCGCACTCTCCTCACGCGCACCGGACCGGCACGCGTGACTCGGCGGCCGCGAAGCTGCCGCAGCTCGCGGGGTATGAGGCGACAGCCCCTTCGTTTCGCATGAGCAAGTGCGCCAAGCCTCAGCGGCGCGAAGCTGCCGCAGCTGGGGTGTGGGGCGCAGCCCCACAGGAACCTCCCCCATCCGCACCGGCAGGTGCGGTTACCCAAGGCTGCGCGATGCTGCCGCAGACACAGGTCCGTGGGTCCCCCGGACAGACGAGGACCCCGACACCGGGGGGGGAGGGTGCCGGGGTCCGTATAGGGGGCGGGGTGTCCGCCGAGGGTCAGGCCGCCGCGTCGAAGCCCGTGTCGCGCGCCATCCGCTTCAGTTCGAGCAGCGCGTGCTTCTCGATCTGGCGGATCCTTTCGCGCGTCAGGCCGTGCTCCTTGCCGACCTCCGTCAGCGTCCGCTCGCGGCCGTCCTCGATTCCGTACCGCATGCGGATGATCGACGCCGTACGGTTGTCGAGCTTGCCGATCAGGTCTTCCAGCTCCTCGCTGCGCAACAGCGTGAGCACCGACTGTTCCGGTGAGACCGCCGACGTGTCCTCCAGGAGGTCGCCGAACTGCGTCTCGCCCGCGTCGTCCACCGCCATGTTGAGGCTGACCGGGTCGCGTGCCCAGTCGAGTACGTCGGAGACGCGCTCGGGCGTGGAGTCGAGCTCCTTCGCGATCTCCGTGGCCTCCGGCTCACGGCCGTTCTCCCTGTTGAATTCGCGCTGCACCCTGCGGATGCGGCCGAGCTCCTCCACGAGGTGGACGGGGAGACGGATCGTGCGGGACTGGTCGGCTATGGAGCGGGTGATGGCCTGGCGGATCCACCACGTCGCGTACGTGGAGAACTTGAAGCCCTTCGCGTAGTCGAACTTCTCGACCGCGCGCACCAGGCCGGCGTTCCCCTCCTGGATCAGGTCGAGCAGGGGCAGTCCGCTGCGGGGGTAGCGACGGGCGACAGCCACGACGAGCCTGAGGTTGGAGCGGATGAAGACGTCCTTGGCGCGCTCGCCCTCGGCCACCAGTGCCTCGAGCTCCTCGCGCGTGGCTCCGTCGGCTTCGCTCTCCACCTCTTTCGCGAGGATCTGCTGGGCGTACACACCCGCCTCGATGGTCTGGGACAGCTCGACCTCCTTGGCGGCGTCGAGCAACGGCGTACGCGCGATCTCGTCGAGGTACATGCCGACCAGGTCGCGGTCGGCGATCTCCCCGCCTGCGCGAACGCTGCTTGCCCGGTCGGTCCCACTGGTCTCGGACTGACGGCGGGCGACGGCACGGGTTGCCATGCGAGCTCCCTTACTGAGTAGGTCGCGACACCCTCTCGGGTGCCCTGCATCCGAAGGAAACAACGACTGGAATCCGGACAGAATTCCCCGGGGCTGCGTCGATTTTGGTGATCTTGCAGTACCCTGTCCGGCCACCACCGGAGGACGAATGCCGCAGGGACGTACAGAAGTGCAGGTCAGGCCCGGGAGTGAGGCCGATCTCGTGGCCCTCACCGAGCTGTACAACCACTACATCCGTGAGACGGCCGTCACATTCGACACGGCCACGTTCACCCCCGAGCAGCGCCGCCCCTGGTTGCGCTCCCACCCTGAAGACGGCCCGCACCGTCTTCTGGTTGCTCGCGATGCCCCGAATGCGGGGACGTCACCCGGGGGAAGCCTGCTCGGTTACGCCACCAGTAGTCCCCTGCGCCCCAAGCCCGCGTACTCCACGTCGGTCGAGGTGAGCGTCTACTGCGCGCCCGAAGCCGCCGGCCGCGGCATCGGCACCCTGCTCTACACGGCGCTCTTCGAGGCGCTCGCCGGTGAGGATCTGCACCGGGCGTACGCCGGGATCGCCCTGCCGAACGAGGCCTCGGTCCGGCTGCACGACCGTTTCGGCTTCCGTCATCTCGGAACGTACGAGGAGGTGGGCCGGAAGTTCGACCGGTACTGGGATGTCGCCTGGTACGAGAAGAGGCTGGGGCCTGAGGACTAGGTCGCCGGACCGTTACGCCGCCGGAGCGCCGACCCTAGGGTCCCGTTCATGGACACCACGGGCGACACCACCGGCACCCCCGGAGACACCACCGGCACCCTCGACGAAGCACTGGAGCGGCTCCACTCGTCCGGCCCCGAGCGCGACGGCTGGCTGAGCAATCACGGTCCGATGGCCGTCGAGGCGCTGGTGCGGCACGGCAGATCGTCGTCCGTGCACCGCTGGCTCGACCACTACGGCAGCAAGCTGGAGGACATGCCGGAGCCGAGCACCCCGGTGACGGCGTCCGACTGGCGGGAGGCTCTCGGCGATCCGCGCCGCATCGCCGACTGGGCCGTGTACTTCGAGCGCGAGACCGCCGAACGCCCCTGGCGGGACGTACTCGCCGAGTGGTGGCCGCGGTTGCTGCCCGGCATCGCGGGCGGGGCCACGCATCCGGCGATCCGGGTGGGCCACGCCGTGCGCACCCTGCTCACCGGAGAGGAGACCGGTCCGCGGGTGACCGAGCTGGCACACGCGCTCGGCTACTGGGCCGCCCGGCATCTGCCGTTGCCCGAGCTGCGCACCCTGCCTCCGGAGGTGACCGCGACGGCCGCGCTCGACGCCGTTCCGGCCGTGTCCGATCAGAGCGGCGGCATCCTGGACCGGCTCGGCCGGCTGACCGCTTTTCCCGCCTGGCCCGGCGCCACGGCCGACCCGGAAGCGGCCCGCGCGCAGCTTGTCGAGCTGGTCACCGCCGCCACCCATCGCTACGCGAGTCACGGGCACGGCGAGCCGGTCATGCTGGTGCACGCGGCGACCGCGCCCAATGCCGTGCTGCGCACCCTGCCGGCGCTCCCCCGCGAGCTGTGGGTGCCGAGTCTCGGGGCCGCGTGGGCCGCGAGTGCCGCGGTCACGGCCGCGTACACACCGGCCGAGGCCGCTCCGTACCGGCCCACGACGGCGAGCCCGGAGGAGATCTTCGAGCGGGCCGCCGCGCACGGCGACGATCACACGATCAAGTTCACCGACACCGCCCTGGACATCGGTGACCCGATCGCCCTGGCCGCGGCCGTCCGTTCGATCGAGCTCAACGAGCCCTTCCTCTGAGCGGCCCTCCGGGTGCCCGGCCGGCCGGTCAGCCGAACTGCACGGACCGCTTCGCCAGGCCCATCCAGAAGCCGTCGATCACGCTCTTCCCCGTCGCGAGATCGCCCTCGGACGCTCCGAGAGTGACGAAGAGCGGGGCGAAGTGCTCGGTGCGCGGATGGGCGAGCTTCCCGGCCGGGGACTTGTGCTCGAAGTCCAGCAGCGCGTCCACATCGGCGGCCGCCAGTGCCCGCTGACCCCAGTCGTCGAACTCCGCCGACCAGCCGGGGATTCCGCCCTGCCGCAGCGCCGCCAGATTGTGCGTGAAGAACCCGCTGCCGACGATCAGTACGCCCTCGTCCCGCAGCGGCGCCAGCCTGCGTCCGATCTCCATCAGCTTCTGGGGGTCGAGGGTGGGCATGGAGATCTGGAGAACGGGGATGTCGGCACCCGGGAACATCTCCACCAGCGGCACGTACGCGCCATGGTCGAGCCCGCGGTCCGGGATGTCCTGCACAGGCATCCCGGCCGTGCGGAGCATCTTGCGTACGGAGTCGGCGAGCGCGGGAGCGCCCGGCGCGTCGTACCGCACCCGGTAGTAGTGCTCGGGGAAGCCCCAGAAGTCGTACACCAGGGGCACGGACTCGGTCGCGCCCAGCGCGAGCGGGGCCTCCTCCCAGTGGGCGGAGACCATCAGGATCGCGCGCGGGCGCGGCAGACCGGCGGACCACGCGGCGAGCTCGCCGGGCCACACGGGGTCGTCGGCGAGCGGCGGAGCGCCGTGCGAGAGGTAGAGGGCGGGCATCCGCTCCGTGACAGACGTGGCGTTCATGAGGCGACTCCCGATCTGCTTGAAGTTTCAAGCTACACCACAGCTTAGATCCACATTGTTCAAGTTTCAAGAACTGAGTCGTAGAGTGGAATAGTGGAATACATGAACACGGCATCCACCGGTGACGGCGAGAGCGGACCGCGCTGGCTCAGCGACGACGAACAGCGCGTCTGGCGCGCCTACTTGCACGCCACCATGCTGTTCGAGGACCACCTCGACCGCCAGTTGCAGCGGGACGCCGGCATGCCGCACGTCTACTACGGCCTGCTCGTCCAGCTCTCCCAGTCACCGCACCGTCGCAAGCGGATGACGGAGCTGGCCATCGACGCCAAGATCACGCGCTCCCGGCTCTCGCACGCGATCGCGCGGCTGGAGAAGAACGGCTGGGTGCGCCGCGAGGACTGCCCCTCCGACAAGCGCGGCCAGAACGCCGTCCTGACGGAGGCCGGCTTCGACGTGCTGAAGGCAGCCGCACCCGCCCATGTCGAGGCGGTGCGCCAGGCCCTGTTCGACCGGCTCACCCCCGAACAGGTGGGCCAGCTGGGCGAGATCATGCGGATCATGTCCGACGCGCTCCAGCCGCAGGAGTCCGGCGCGGACCTCCCCTGGCTGCGCTGATCCGCGTACGCCTGGGGCTGCGCTGATCCGCGTACACATGGGCAAAGGGCCCTGCCCGGGTTCACCCCGGGCAGGGCCCTTGTCGTACGACTTCTTCGCGTGGGTCAGTGCGCGACCACGGGGATCCTGACCTCGTCCTCGACACCGTCACCCGAGGCGGCGGTGAGCGAACCGGCGTCCGGACGCCCGGTGTTGATCAGCGTGAAGGCGATGGCCGCGGCCGCCACCAGGATGCCGACCGCCCACCAGATCGCGGACGAGAAGCCGTGCACCAGACCCTGCATCTCCAGGAGCTTCGGGTTGGTCGCACCCGCCGCGTGCGAGGCGATGTACGAGCTGGTGGCCGAGGCGGCGATGGTGTTCAGCAGCGCCGTACCGATCGCGCCGCCGACCTGCTGCGAGGTGTTGACCATCGCGGAGGCGACACCGGCGTCGGCCGGGTTCACACCGTGCGTGGCCAGGGACATGGCCGGCATGAACGCCGTACCCATACCGAGGCCCAGCATCAGCTGCGCCGGCAGGATCAGACCGGCGTACGAGCTGTCGATCTCCAGCTGCGTCAGCAGCAGCATGCCGAGCGCGGCGAGGACGAAGCCGGGGCCCATCAGCAGCCGCGGAGCCACCCGGGTCATCAGACGGGCGCCGATCTGCGTCGAGCCCGCGATCATGCCCGCGATCATCGGCAGGAAAGCGAAGCCGGTCATGACCGGCGAGTAGCCCTTCACGACCTGGAGGTAGAAGGTCAGGAAGAGGAACAGGCCGAACATCGCGATGATGGCGAGACCGAGCGACAGATAGACACCGCCGCGGTTGCGCTCCGTCAGGACACGCAGCGGCAGCAGCGGGGCCTTGACCTTGGCCTCGGTGACGACGAACGCGGCGAGCAGCACCGCGGAGGCCACGAACATGCCCACGGTCAGACCGTCGGACCAGCCGGCGGACTCTGCGCGGGTGAAGCCGTACACCAGGGCCACGAGGCCCAGCGTGGACAGGACGACACCGGGGATGTCGAGCGAGGAGCGGTTGCGGGAGCCCGCGGGCTCACGGATCACGAAGTACGCGCCGACAGCGGCGACGATCGCGAACGGGATGTTGACGAAGAAGGTCCAGCGCCAGTTCAGGTACTCGGTGAGGAAGCCGCCGAGAATCAGGCCGACGGCACCGCCACCACCGGCGATCGCGCCGTAGATGCCGAACGCCTTGGCGCGCTCCTTGGCGTCGGTGAACATCACCGCCAGCAGGGAGAGCGCGGCCGGCGCGAGCAGTGCGCCGAAGGCACCCTGCAGTGCGCGGGAGCCGAGCAGCATCGCCTCGCCGGTGGCGGCGCCACCGAGCGCGGAGGCCGCGGCGAAACCGAGCAGGCCGACGACGAAGGTGCGCTTACGGCCCCACAGGTCGGCTATACGGCCACCGAAGAGCAGCAGTCCGCCGAAGGCCAGGGCGTAGGCCGTGATGACCCACTGGCGGTTTCCGTCGGAGATTCCCAGGTCCTGCTGGGCGGTGGGCAGCGCGATGTTCACGATCGTCGCGTCGAGCACCACCATCAGCTGGGCGAGGGCGATGAAGACCAGCGCTTTCCAGCGCTTCGGGTCGGCAAGGGATATGTCGGGTGTTTTTGGCATGGGAAGGGCCACCTATGGGTGCGAAGAAGTCATAACGGACGTGGTCGATGCCCCCGTGCACGAGCCGTCGTGTACGAGTCGAAGCCGTCGTGTGTGTCAGTCGAAAGCCGGTCGGAGTCGTCGCGTGATCGTCTGATCGTCTTGGTCGTCCGTGAGACGTGAGGCGGGCACGCGATTCATCGGTCTCGGGCGCCGGCTCGGACGCGGTCCGGGCGGTCTCCCCCCGGCGCCGGACCCGACCTCGCTGTCGTGCCCCGCGTCCCTACTGCCTCACGAACTCCGGTGCGTCATTGCGTCATTGCGTGGTTCGCAGGTCCTCCATGGTCGCCGCCTTGCCGGGCAGTTCGGAGCGAGCGGGTGCTTCGAGTCCGTCCAGAAAGAGCTGCAGATGGCGGTGGACGTAGCGGTCGATGCCCAGGCATCCGATGCCCGGCAGTGGCCGCGTGAGCTGAGAGAGGGCCACCATCAGATCGCCGACGGCGACATCGGTACGCATCCGGCCCGCCGACTGCGCCCGCTCGATGAGCCCCAGTACGGAGTCCTCGAGACGTTCGCGACCGGCGCGCAGATCCGGGTGGTCCTGGTCGAACCCGCCGGCGAGCATCGGGCACAGGGCCCCGATGCGCTCGTCGGCTGCCGCGTGGACGAACCGGCGCACGGCGGCGAAGGGATCCTCCTCCTCCGCAACGGCCTGGTCGACGCGGTCGCACGTACGGGACATGACGGAGATGACGACCTCTCGGACGAGTCCGGAGCGGTCGGGGAAGTGTCGGTAGAGGGTGGCGTTGCCGACTCCCGCGCGGCGGGCGATGTCGTCGAGCGGGACATCGGCCCCGAACTCCACGAACATCTCGCGCGCTGCCGAGACGATCCGCTCCCGGTTCCGCAGGGCGTCCGCCCTCGGCCGGGGGGTGCGGCGCGTTTCGGTTTCCACGGCGGGGGTCACAACTCCACCTCTCAGGCGTCTGTCTCGTATCGAGCTCGGGTCCACCGGTCGTATCCGCCTCACAGCACTGCGTAAGCGGGGACCGCTTCCCCGTTTCGCGGGGACAGACATGCAAACGGGGAAACGATCCCCGCTTATTTCCCGACCCGGATGTGACCTGCGTCACATCCGAGCAGAGGCTTCGGACGTCCCACGATCGGCTCACCCGGCGAGCGGGTGCGCACCGGCCGTCACAGGCTGATCGCACAGAGCGCAGCCAGGGCCCGGCCTGCTGCCGTGGGCCCGAAGGCGATTTGCATGCAGCACACGCGCCACCGGATACGCAGGACCGGCCGATCCCGCCGCCTCGGCGGACTCGCCGCCCTCGGGGCCCTCGCGCTCGCCGCCCTGACCACGGCCAGCGCCACGCTTCCCGCCCCCACCAAGGCGTCGGCGGGACCGGTGGCGACAGCCGACGAGACCGGGCTCGGACCGTGTCGCATCCCCACGACGCTCGGCATCCAGATGTCGGAGGGCATACCGACTCCGCCCGGCTACTCCCCCTCCACCGGCGAGATCCGCGCCCTCAATCTGATGATCGACTTCTCGGACGCCGTCGGTGAGGGGCGGGCCGTCGACCGGCTCGCCGAGTTCTTCCCGCAGACCTCCGACTGGTTCAGGACCAGCTCGTACGGCCGCCTCAGCTACACCCCGCACGCACCGGTGGCCGAGTGGCTGCGGATGCCCATGCCGTTCGCCGCGTACGGGATAGAGCGCGGCTCGCCCTACGAGCCGGGCTATCGCAACCTCGTCGAGGACATCGTCTCGGTGGCCGACCCGAAGGTGGACTTCAGCGCATACGACCTGGTCAACATACTGGTCACGCCCAACGCCGGGCCCTCGGCACTGGACACCGTGCTCTCCGTGACCTTCTCCGGGAACCACGACGCTCCGGTCGCCGACGGCGTGCCGCTCGCCAACACGTCCTTCGTCTACAGCCGGCAGGACGACGGCTCCGGCTCGTACGCCGAGACCGGCTACCGGGTGCTCCCCCACGAGAACGGCCATGTCTTCGGGCTGCCCGACCTCTACACCTCCGAGGGCGGGGGCTCCGTCGGCCACTGGGACATTATGAGCGAGGACTGGGGGGCCAACAACGACCTGCTCGGCTGGCACAAATGGAAGCTGGGCTGGCTGGACCCGCACCAGATCGGGTGCGCCTCCACCCCGGGCACGACCGAGTACTCACTGACCCCGCTGGCCACCGCCGGCGGCGCGAAGATGGCGATCGTGCCGATCACCGAGGACGAGGGCTACGCCGTCGAGGTCCGTACGCGGGCCGGCAATGACGAGGCCGTGTGCGCACCGGGTGTACTGATCTACCGCGTGCACACCGGCGTGGACACCGGGCAGGGGCCGGTCACGGTCTCGGACAGCAGCCGGGACAGCGGGGGCTGCACCCGGCGCCCCAATGTGCACTCGGAGCTCTCCGACGCCCCGTACCAGCCCGGGGAGTCCTTCGTGGACAAGAAGAACGGCATCAGGATCTCGGTGATCCGCGCGGACAGCGGCGGTGTGCACAAGGTGCGCGTCACCCGGTCCTGAAACCTGCCGCGCGCCCCGAACCTGCTGCACGTCCCGAACCTGCCGCACGCCCCGAACCTGCCGCACGCCCCGAACCTGCCGCACGCCCCGGGCAGCTCAGGTGCCCCCGCGCACGTACTCCTCCACCGGACCGCGCAGTTCCCGCTTGAGGATCTTGCCCGTCGGATTGCGCGGGACTGGCTCCTCACGCAGCAGCACATGCGCCGGCACCTTGAACGCGGACAGCTCCTTGCCGACATGCTCCTTCAGCTCGTCGACGGTGACCGTCGCCCCGGGGCTCAGCTGGACGACGGCGGCGACCTCCTCACCGAGCACCGGATGCGGAACACCCAGGACGGCGGCGTCGGCGACACCCGGATGGGAGTGCAGGACCGCCTCCACCTCGACGCAGTACACGTTCTCGCCGCCGCGGATCACCATGTCCTTGATGCGGTCGACGATGCTGACCCGCCCGTCCCGCACGGTCGCGAGGTCCCCCGTCCGGAACCAGCCGTCGCGGAAGGCGGCGGCGGTCGCCTGCTCGTCGCGCCAGTACCCGCGTACGAGGGACTGGCCGCGAAGCCACAGTTCGCCGACCTCTCCATCGGGCAGCGCCTCACCGGCAGGCCCGGCGATCCGCACCTCGGTGGCGGGCGAGGGCCGGCCCACACTGCCCGGGTGCTCGCGGTAGGCGTCACCGAAGTTGGCGAGCACGCCGCCGCTGGTCTCGGTCAGGCCGTAGCCGCTGCGCGGTTCGACGCGCCGCCCGTGGCGGGCGGTCAGCCGCGTGAGGAGATCGGGCGGCGCGGCGGCCCCGCCGGTGCTGAGATGGGCGAGCGTCTCCAGCGCCGCGCCCGTCCGCTCGGCGGCCTCCAGCAGCTGAAGTGCCGTGGTCGGCACGCCGGAATAGTGGGTGACCCGGTGCTCCTCGATGAGCGCGAGCGCCCGCTCGGCATTCCACTTCCGCATCAGCACGAGCGTGCCGCCGACGCCCATCGTGGAGTACACCGTGGTGAACGCGGCGACATGGAAGAACGGAAAGGTCATCAGCGTGACCGGAGCCGGCGCCTGCCCGGGCATGGCGCCGCGCGCGAGGGCGGCGGCACTGGCATGAAACCGCGGATGCAGCGCGGCCCCGGCCTGCGCGAGCTGCGTGGCCACGGCACCCTTGGGCCGCCCGGTGGTCCCGGAGGTGTAGATGATGGTGGCGTCGTCCTCGGCCCGCACCTCGACGGCGGGCGGCGCGGTGAGGGGGTCGGGCGTCCCGAAGTCCTCGTACCGCTCGACACCTTGGGGCACCGGGTCCCCGTCACGGAACCCGCCGTGGAAGACGACGACACGCGCCCCGGCCCGCTCGCGCCAGGCATCCACACGGGGCAGCCGCTCACCGTCGACGAGGAGCACGCGCGGGGTGCAGTCGTCGAGCGCGTACGCCAACTCCTCCTCGGTCCACCAGGCGTTGAGGGGCACGGCGACGAGCCCGGCCAACTGCGTTGCCCAGAAGGCTATCTGCCACTCGGGGTGATTCCGCATGGCCACGGCGGCACGATCCCCGGGCCGCAGCCCGTACTCGCCGACGAACCGCCCGGCGAGGGCGGAGGCGCGGGCGAAGAACTCGCGGTAGGTATAGACGGCCCGCTCCCCGACGAGGAAGGGCCGATCCCCGTACGCCCAGGTCGCCTCGACGACCTCCCGCAGACTCCGCGGCCCATCGGCGTACAGCAGCCCGCCGTCCTCCCCGCGCACGACGGCAAAGGGCGCGCCGGGGGCGCTGAGGATCTCTTCGGGCTGCGGCACGGTCGCACCTCTCTAAGCGCTCGCTCAGTACGAGCGCGACGCTATGCGCAGCGGGGAGGCAGGTCAAGACAACTGGGTGTACACCACACACAACACCGCATCAACCGCCTCGGCCGGGGATCAACCACCCGCTACACTGTCCCCGCAGCGCCTTCGTAGCTCAGGGGATAGAGCACCGCTCTCCTAAAGCGGGTGTCGCAGGTTCGAATCCTGCCGGGGGCACCAGCAGTACCAGCAGTAATGCAGGTAAAGGCCCAGGTCAGGGGGACTCCCCGCCTGGGCCTTCGCCTTGTCTATACGTTGGGACTACGTCGGCGATACGTCGAGCATCCGTCGGGAGTACCGGACCGCCACCCCTGAATCACCCCTAAATGATCTATGCGTTGCCGCTGGTCAGCCCCGGAACGCAGAAGCGCGCGCCCCCAACGCCGAAGCGAAGGGGGCGCGCTCAGTGTCGGCGACCGCGAGGGGGCCGCCCTGGACGGCGCCGACACGTTGTGGGGTGAATGACTCGCCACCCTGACTAACGGATGTACGGCATTCCGGTTGTTCACCCGTTCGAGTGAACACACGTTCGAATACTGCAAACTACACCGAGCCCTGCGGCATATGCCATGGCACCGCAGGGCTGAGGGCAGAGCGCGTCATAACGAGATCAATTGGCGACCACTTGGGTACTGACTCATGATCGGTAGCGGTTGACGGTTTGTCGAGTGCCTCGCCGCCGAACACCCCGCCCCGACTGGGTTCTCACCAGACGCATCGAGCTCGGCCACCGGATCGCCACACTGCGGCGGGAACGAGGACTGTCTCAGGACGACCTCGCCGCGGGCGCCGGCCTTGAGCGCCGGAGCATCCAGCGGTACGAGCACGGCCAGCGGGACCCGCAGGCGTCCGATCTGTTCCTCATCGCCAATGCGCTGAATTGCCACGTGACCGAGCTCTTTCGCTGAAGGGCTTCCCGTCGCAGCGCGGGATGGGCGGACATACGTCAGTCTTTCGCTGGGTGCCGCGCGGCAAACATCAGCCAGTGCAATGGTTCGAGTGCGGACAACGCGCCGGGTGTGAAGCGTCCGGCCCGCCCAGCCGAGGGCGGTGGGCGAGCCGGACCGTGCGGGCGCCCTGCACTGCTCGCCGTCGGGCGCCCGCAGTCTCAGTGATCTATCGCGCGCGGCCAGGTGCAGCCGGAGTACTCGTTGTAGTGGTCGCCCAGGTGCTGCGGGTCCTCGTGGGTGCAGAACACCTTCGGCCGCTCGGGGTCGATCTCGCCGCAGCGGGTCATGGAGTCAGCCGGGTAGCGGGTCGCGGTGGTGAGCCTGGTCATCGCGCCACCTCCAGGCGGGGCCGGGCGCACGCGTCGCACTGCGAGATGGTGACGGGCGGTCCGGACTGCCGTTCGGCGTGCCGCGTTTCGACGGGCTCCGTGGTCCAGTGATCGCCCCATGCGCACCAGTTCTCAGGCGGCTGGGCATCGGTAGACTTCCTCATGTCGATGCTCCCTCGAAGCGTCGGACAAGCCCCGGGCCGTGCCATCGGCCGCGGGGGTTTTCTTGTTCACCCGTATAGACCGTACTACCCCTGACTACCCCCGTGGCTAGCTATGGCGCGTCGTGTCCACCTGCCTAGCTTTCGATCATGAGCATCGACCGTGAGGGACCCGTGCCGCCGTACCGGCAGATCGCCGACCAGCTGCGCGCCCGCATTGCCGACGGCTCCATTCCTGTCGGCCGCCGCATCCCCTCCCTCGTCGAGCTGGAGCAGCAGTACGGCGTCGCCCGGGACACGCTCCGCAAGGCGGTGCAGGTGCTGAAAGACGAGGGCCTCGTCGAGACCGTCAGCGGCATGGGCGTGTACGTCACGGCTCTACCCCGGGCATGACGAAGGCGCCCCCTCCCGAAGGAGGGGGCGCGTCGTGGGTTATGCGCTGGTGCTGTTGGTGATCAGCCCGAGTGTGGCGAGGGCGGACAGTAGGGAGTCGAGGGCGGCGTTCCCGCCGCGGGATCCGGTGACGATGGGCTTCGCCGCGGCGGTGGCCCCGTAGAACCCGAGCGTGCTGCCCATGTGGCGGAACATGAGGGCCACGATCAGCGCGTCGTCCGTGGTCCACTCGTTTGCGTTCGAGCGGCGGAGGTTGGTGTCGCGGGCGCCGGACCCGGGCCCGATCTCCAGCCGGTCGCTGATCAGCCGGACCCGGTCGAACGTCTCCACGCCGACGTGCCCGGCGTACACGAGGTCGGCGACCAGGGCCGCGTTGATGGTGAGCGGGCCGGTGAGCGTGCCGCCGGTCAGGGCCAGGTACTTCGTGACCGCGTCGGCGATGGCCGCAACCCTTGCCGCGGCCGCAGCGCCTGCCGGGTCGGCACCGACATCGGCGGCCGTGACGCTGGCCAGCGAGACGAGGGTGGAGAACGCGCCGGCGACCGGGTCGGGCACGACGACGTCGGCGAGCTTCACGTTCGGCGAGGTCTTCGGCAGGCTGACGTACCGCACCCAGCCCGGGCCGTTCGTCAGTACGGCCGTGACCTCGTAGGTCCAGCCGGTCGGCGATATGCCCGTCGCGTCGGTAGCGCACAGCGTGACGCTGAACTCCCCTTTCCGCAGGGGCACCTCGACCGACCCGCCCAGCACGATGTCTTCAGCGCCGATCGTCACCAGGTCCGGGGCGGTGAAGATGAGACGGCCTTTCATGAGGCTGCCGTCGGGCATCGTGAGGGGCTCGCCGGCCGTCACCGTGACCGTCTCGACGCTTCCTGGAAACGGCATGATCAGGCCCCCGTTCGGATGTGCTCGCGCACCAGCTCGTGAATGTCGTCGGTCGCAGGCTCGATGCCACTGGTCTGCATGCGCCGGATCAGCCGGTCAACGGTCCACGAGTAGGCGCGCACCAGGGCGCGCACGCCGACCAGCTCGGTACGGATCTGCTTGTTCTCCTCGTCGACCCTGCGGACCGACGCTTCGAGGATGGCCAGGCTGGCCTGCCGTGCCGCAGGCTCGGCTGCCGCATGCGCTGCTGCCTGCGTCGCCTGCGCTGTAGCTACCGCCGCGGACTTCGTCGCCCGTGCGGCGAACAGCGCGCCGAGGATGATGCCCACCGTTCCGAACGCGCCGACGATCCCGGTCAAAATGTTCACGGGGCCCCGCCTTTCCGGGCGCGCCGCGGAGCTGGGGGGACCGAATGCTCGGGCACCGTGCTCGCCCACATGATGACCCCGACGTGCGCGGTCAGGTACCAGACTGCAATGAACCCGCCGCGGGGGAACGCTCCGGTGAACACGGCGGATGTGTAGGCGGTGGCCCACAGTGCGGGGGGAATCATGGCGGCGATGAAGCCGTAGCCGTCGCGGCCGATGCGCAGCCACGCAGAGGCGAAGGTGACGAGGCCGGCGAGGATCCACACCCATGCCCACGCGGACAGCGGGCAGCGGTCGGTGAGGAGTTCGAGGCCTCGGGTGCTGGGGGGTTGGACGATGAAGCCGACACCGAAACATGTCTTGCCGATGCCGAGGATGGCGAGGAAGGTGCCGCGGCGGCCCAGGTGCTGGCCGAGCCACCGGGCCGCCCGGCACATCAGGCGCCGATCGGGCGGCTGCCCGCGGTCTCCGTGATCCCGGGTCCGGGCTGCCCCGTTCCCGAGAAGGCGACCGCCGTCAGGACTGCGATCACCGAGGCCAGGCCGCCGACCGAGGCGGCCTGGCCCCAGTCGACGTCGAGGACTCCGAGCCCGTCAGCGCCGATGGCGCCGAGGGTGCCCTGAGCGAAGGTGCGCACGGCGCGCTCGCCGGTCGCCTTCCAGAATGCGCGAGTGAACATGGGCGTTCCTTCTCTGCGAGGTGGGATGGAGCAGGGACGTCAGCCGTTGAGCCAGTCGCCGGTGACGAGTCGGTGGGTGAGGATGACCGGAGCGCTGAGCGGACTGGCCGCGAACACCTCGAAGCGCAGCTGGCGGCCGGCGGGCACGTTGACGTTGTGCAGGAACTGCAGCGTTCCGCGGGCGGGGAACGGGCCGAGGTCGCCGTATCCGGAGCGGTTGAGGCCCTGCGCGTCGGTGGACACGAACCGGCCGGTGATCTCCGCGTCGTTCGCGGAGTCCTGCCCGAACGTCAGCTGCACGTACAGCGGGCCGACGAGCTGCCGGGGACCGCTGTGGATGACCGCGTCCTTGAACGCGAGCCCCATCCACTCGTCGAGCTCCAGCTCGACGTCGGTGGGGTTCGGCTCGTGCAGCTTGGTGATCGGCATGACGGTGTCCTCCTGGGGCTCGGTGGTGGTGGTCTTGCCTGTGGCGCGGGCGACGATCCCGGGGAACACCACGTCCTTGAACTGCTTCACGCGGGCATTGCCAGGGCAGACGGTGCCGCCGCCGACTGCCCACTGCGGGTGCAGGCGGTGGTAGCCGTAGCCGGGATCGTCGTGGCTGCGGCAGATCCGCAGCGGGATGCCGTGCCGGTGGTGTAGCCACGACCCGAGCTCGATCAGTTCCTCAACCTGCTCGTCGGTCCAGTTGTCCGTCGCGCTGGTGTTGGACGCGGTCTCGATGGACACGGCGCCGGTGCCGTCCGGCCTTCGGTTCGCCTGGTAGTTGGCGTCAGCCTTCGTCTCGGTGCCGATGAACTGGCCGAGGTCGCCGGCATACCCGAGCCCGAAGTGACTCTCCAAATTCGTAGAGTCTCGCCAGTACTGATACGTCCGCTTGGCGGTCCAGGGCGCAGCGATCGAGTGGATGATGAACTGCGTCGGCCGGATGGCCGGCTGACTGTCCGACTCGGGCTGCAGCTCGTACTTGGTGGCACCGTCGTACCAGGCCATGGGACTACCTCTCGTGCATGACGAAAGCCCCGGCCATCGGGCACGGGGCGGCGGGTGTACGGATGGTCAGGCGACGCGCTTGATCTCCAGCCACGACCCTGCTTCGACGGTCGTGCCGGTGGCGCTGATCGCGTTCTGCGCCCACCGCAGCTGGCAGGTGCCGGCGGTGCTGGCGGTCTCCACGCGCAGCGTCTCTTCGATGTACGACTGGGTCCCGGTCGTGAACAGCCCGTAGTTGATCTCGACCAAATGGCCGTTCGTGATGCCCGACGCGCGGACGGTGGTGCCAGCGGTGCTCGCGGCGGAGGACACGTCGGGCCCGAAGCAGAAGCGTTGCGAGGCCGTGGTGCCGGTGGGCATCGACCACGCCATCTTGAAGTCGCCGCCCGAGGCGCCGTTTACGGCGAGCCGCACGGTTACGAGGTAGACGGCGTTCGCCGCCATGCTGCCCAACAGGTGATTGTCGTTCTGCAGCGTGGCCGAGCTGGTGATTGTCTCGTTGGCCGTCTTCGGGATCAGCTGGTAGTCGTCGATGAGGGACTGGAACTGGGCCTTGATCTCCGCGTTCAACTCGGCCGCGTCGACGACCTCGCCGACGACCCACGTCTTAGGCGTCGCCAGAGGCATCGGGCTCTCCCTCCGTGGGCGGTTCCTCGACAGGGTCGGGCGGGGGCGGTGGTGTGCTGTCCTGCACGTCCCGCGCCTTGAGTTCCTTGGGTGTGAGCGGCCGCGAAACGCGCGGCTTGTTGAACGCACTCGTGTCGTCGTCGGCCCACCAGAACCGGTCACGAGCCGGCTTGCTAGCGACCGACTCCTCGACGGCGGCCGGGTCTGCAGGGAACCGCACCCGCGTCCACGCGTCCGGCTGACAGGTGACGCACCAGAATCGAGTGTCTTCCGGCGAGACGACCTGCGCACTGTCACAGTCCGGGCACTGCACCACCCACCGGCCTGCGTCGATTCGGGCAATGAGCGTCACCCCGGACTGCCCCTTGGGCCGGGGCCATGACCGCTGGGTCACCCGCTCCATGTACGCGATGACGCGTTCCGCGGGGCGTAGTCCGTCCCATGCGTCGTCGCGCATCTGCGGCGGCGGGACGTAGAAGTCTTCGGCCCTGCGGACCGCACGACGACGCTTGCCGTCTGCGCGAGGTGGTCGTGCCACGGTCCCTCCCTTCTCAGTACGCCAGCCGGGTCGTGGTGCCGAGCACCGAATAGACCGGGTCGTTCAGCACCCACGCGGCGGCCGTGTCGGCCCGGGATGTGTGGAAGTCGATGTGGTGCTGCCGGTACCGGATCGTCTCGGTGTAGCCCTCGACGGTGACCGTGACGGCCGCAGCGTTCGCCTCATCGGGCAGGCCGGTGACGTCGATGACGGTGGAGATCTCCGCGCCCAGCAGGGCCCGGTAGGTGGCGAGCGGCATGGTGTACGCCTCGACCGGCAGCTGCCGCATCTCCGCTGGCGGGTCGGCGAACCGATTGACCACCCATTGCCCGGCTGCGACGACCTCGTGGTCCGTTTCCTTGAGCAGGGATTCGGTCTGCTCGTAGGTGCCGTATGCGTCCCTGCTGGCCTGGTCGACGATTCGCTGTGTCGCGCCGCCCGGCCGGCTGCCGACGAAGACGTTCACCAGCTTCTGGTCGTCGTCGTCGAACCGAACGTCGTCGGTCTCCAGGTCGGCGTGCGCCAGCGAGATCGCGGCGGTCGGGTTGTACCGGACGTCGCGGGACTGCAGCACGATGGCGCTGCTCTCCCGGTCGGCGAATAGTTTGGCGCTCTCCGTGCGTGCCACGTCCTGCAGGTGCTGCAGCGGCGCGGAGCCGAGGGCGGCCTGAGACGCCATGCCGCCGAACGTCGAGCCCTGCGCGGTGACCGTGGCCCCGACGTAGGACGCGATCCGCGCGGCCCGGTCGTCGGCGTCTTCGCCGACGTGCTGCGTCGAGCCGGTGGCGTAGTGGCCCACGTAGTCGGCGACGTTCCCGACCGCTGGTGCGTACAGCGCGATGTGGGCGAGGCTGCCGTTGTAGAGGCGGCTGTTCGTGAATGCGCCGACGGTCAGCAGCCGCAGATTGGCCACGGCGTCGACCAGCACTGGGTACGAGATGCCGTCGACCCAGATGTTCCCGAGGAACTCGTCATAGACGAAGTGGTGCCAGGTGTTGTCGGCGAGGTTCGGTGACAGCACGGTCGCCGGGACCAGGGCCTCGCCGGTCCGCGTCGTCTCGACTGTCATCTTGCCGGTGGCGTCCAGGGAGAACACCAGCTGAAACCGGTTGTCTGAAGACGTGAGCCCGAAGAACACCCGCCCGGCTACCGCCGTTTTGAACCAGCACTCGGCGAAGACCCATGCGCCGAACGTCGCCGACTCGTAGTCCGAACCGAGGTCGGCCGCCAGCAACTTGCCGTTGCTCGCGTTGACCGCCGTCAGCGACAGTGCACCGAGCCCGTCCGGGCCGGAGTCCTCGCCGCTGCCGAACGTCGCATCGCCGCCCGACCCGACACCGCTGATCGACAGCGGGCCGGCCGTGGTGCCGGACAGGTCGCCGGCGCTGGTCGACTCGGACGGCTCGGCCATCGGGTAGTAGGCCATCGGGTCGTCGAGCAGGACCTCCTCGGTCAGCATGGTTCGCAGCGGCGACTTGCCCAGCATCTTGAAGCGGTCCGAGCAGGTGATGACGACCTTGGACTCCAGGCCCTCCCACTGGGTGGGCCAGTTGTTGACCATGCCCCACAGGCGGCCGTGGTACTGCGGGCCGTCCGCGTCGAACGCGGTTGCGGAGCTGGCCTCCTCGACCTGCCCGTCATCCACCCAGACCTGGTCACCTGCGGCCGGCGTGCCGGACGTACGCACCCTGACCTGGTAGCTGGTTGTCGTCGCCGTCCAGGACACGGTGAGCCGCTGCCACTGGTCGTACAGCGAGCTGATGCTGCCGGCGGCGCCGCCCGCGACGGTGACCTGCACGGTGCAGTCGCCGGCCGGGACCCAGACGTAGGTCGAGTAGGTGTATCGCTGGCCGACCTCCAGGCCGTAGAAGATCGGCGAGGTGACCGTCTGGGAGACCGTGGCGCCCCACGTAATCAGCATGGCCTGGGCGCCGGTGCGCACGTGCACGGCAGACGCCGCGCGGGTCGGTGTACCCGAACCGGTCCACGCGGTGACCCCGGACTCGAACGACGGGTTCGGCATGAGGTTCTTCGCCGTGGTGACGAGCCGAACCCAGATCGGCACGTTCTTCCGCACGTTCGGGAAGTACGGCGAGGTGGCCAACCCAGACGTGAACCGGCCGTCGCTGTTGTCCAGCGTCAGGGTGGCTGTGCCGGTCTGGGATTCGGACTGCTCGTCCTGCGCGCCGCGCGTGATGGCGATGCCGGCCTGCTGAATGTCAACCCACTGGCTGATGTCAGTCCAGGCGATTGACGCGGCCGGGGTGCCGACCGTCGAGCCGAAACCTGCCAGCACCGCCAGGCGCGTCATCGCTACCCCCCCTGCTTTTCGAACGTCAGCGGCTGCCCGCCGCTGTTGCGCTTGCGGGTGGTCAGCAGCTTGTCGATCGCCAGCGCGGCGCCCGCCGGGTCGACGACGGTGCCGGTGACGGTCACATGGATCGGCTGCACGTACACCGTGGCGCTCGGGGCAGACAGGGCCTGAACGCGCTGCGCGGACGCACGCGGCGCCGGCAGCGCGGTGCCGACCTTCCCGTCCTTCAACGAGTCGAAGAAGCCGACACCGAGCTGCGCGACCCGCTTGGCGGGCATGACGTACTCGCCGTTGGACAGCCACGTGGGGATGCTGTCCGAGGTACCGGTGCCCGGGCCCTTGACCAGACCACCGACCGCCATCTCCCGGCCGCCGGACGGGCGGTACGGGGAACCGGTGGACTTGTAGTGCACCCAGACCGTGTAGTCCTTATCCATGTTGGACAGGGCGTACTTGGCCTGCGCAATCTTCAGCTGCAGGTCGGAGATCTCCGCACGGATGGCGGCCTTGCGGGAGTCCGGCACCGAGGCGAGACGCTTCTTCGCCAGATTCAACTTGCCCTGCAGATCCTCCATGTTGCCCTTGAGCCGAGCGGTCTTGTCCGGCGTCTTCAGGATCTGCGATGCCAGCTTCCTGGCCGCGGACTCACTCAGGCCCATGGCCCGCGCGGACTTCACGATCGCGGCGTAACCGCGGTCGTAGATCCCGTTGACCGTCGTCCATGACGCGCCGTTCTCGCGCGCCCCCTCGGCCGCCTTGATGGTGGCCGCCGACAGGTCGTCCAGGGCCTGGCTGTTGGCTCGGCCCTTCTCGGTGTTGATGTCGAGCGTCTTCCCGTTCTCGGACGCCGCCTTGGACGCGGCATCGATCGCCGCCTCCATGCCGCGCATCCCGCCCCGGGCGACGAGCGTCGCGTTCGTGAGCGCGTTGATGGACTGGCGCAGCCCGTCGGTGCTCGCCTTCTGGTTGTCGAGCTTCCCCTGCACGTTCAGCGCCTGCTGCCCGAACAGGCCCATCGACTGCGCCGCCATCTGCTGCTCGAACGCCTGCGCCGCCAGGGCGGCCCGGTAGTCACCGAGGTGCTTCGTCAGCTCCGACGCGGGCCGGCCACTTGCCCGCATGTGGGCCACGTACCGCTGGAGCGCGGCCGCGGCCTGGTCGGCGTTGCCGCTCTTGACGAGGTTCGCGAGCCCCTTGTCGATGTCATCGACGGTGGTCTTCCACTCCTTGACCGGGGTGGAGTCCATGCCGACGAGCCGGGTCAGCGACTGCTGCACCTTGTCCAGACCGGACGGATCCGACAGGCCCTTGATCGCCTTATCGAATTCCTGGAAGTTCTTGCCCGACGACTTCGCCGCCTCGCCGGTGAGCTGCCCCGTTGTGGCGAACTTGCCCAGCGCGACCGTCATCCGGTCGATGTCCGTCGGGGCCTTCTTGCCCATCTCCGACAGTTCCATCAGGCCAAGGACCAGCAGGCCGATACCGGTGCCGGCGATCGCAAGACGAGCCGAGCGGGACATGGCGCCCATCGCCGCCGACACGCGGCCCATGCCAGTTGCCGCCCCGCCGGACGCGGAACGCATCGCGACCAGGGAGCCACCGAACGCCGCGACCGCGCCCTGCGCCGCAGCGAATCCCGCGGCCGCAAGCTTCACCGCCTTGATCGCAATGGCCAGCTGCAGGAACGTGCTGATGGCGCCAGGCGGTACGGCAGCGATCAGCTTGCTGAGCACGTTGACGATCTGCAGCATGCCGACGCCCACATCGGAGCCGGCCACCAGCAGGTTCATCACGGCCTGCGCGATGTTCCGCAGCGTGTCGCCGACGACCGGACCCTGCGCCCGAGCGAACGTCATGAACTCGGTAAACCCGCCACCGACCTTGCCCGTGTCGAGACTGCGGGCCAGGTCGATGATGCCCTCGTTCACGCGGCGCAGCGTGCCGGTGGCAAAGCCGGTGAACTTCGTGATGACGCGGTCGAAGCCTGGCGACTCCATGCCGCCGGCCAGCAGCGTCATCATCCGGGACAGCTCAGTGGATGTGCCGCGCACCAGCGGCGTCAGCTTCGGCAGCAGGCCACCCATGACGGCCATGCCCTTGACGACCGGGCCCATGGTGTCGCCGGCCGTTGCGTCGGACCACGCCTTGTACTGGTCTTTCAGGACCGACAGCGCGGCGGCCGCGGTACGCGTGGCGGGCGGCAGCTTCGCCATCGTCTGCACGTACTGCTGCTGCGCTTGGACGGCTTCCTTCGAGCGGGCACCGGACTTCTCGACTGCGTCCTGGTACTTCTTCTCCGCCTCGGATGCCTCGCCCATGGCGGCGATCTGCGGGCCGAGCGCCGCGGCGTACACGCCGACCGCGACACCGGCTGCCGCCGTCGATGCGATCAGCGGAGCCATCGCCGCGGCGGCGGGGATGGCGGCTGGCGCGAGGCTGATGACGGACTTCTTCAGCCGGTCCAGTGCAGCGCCGCCACGGTCGCTGGTGTCGTCGAGCCGGCGGTGCAGCCGGATTGCGGAGTCGCCGATGTGGCCGAAGACGCGCGACGCCTGGTCGCGGGCGTCGACCAGGAACGTGAGCCGGGAAGTGGTCATGCGTTCGCCGCCTCCCTGCTCTGCGCCAGCTGGACGTCGATGTAGGCGGTCAGCGCGTAGAAGTCGACGACGGTGGTGGCGTCGACTTCACGCGGCGACATGCTCAGGAGGTGGGCGAAGCATCCGAGGTAGCGGGCTCGGGCGACGATGATGTCTGGCTCGGGTCGCTCGACTGGCTGGGCTGGTCGGGGGCGGGGGCGCCTTTTGGGTCGGCCGCCGCGGCGATCAGTTCCTCGATAACGGAGAGCGCGTGCTCGGGGTCGACCGCCAGGGGCGGCAGCTCTCGGAGCGCCCATCGGATCTCGTCGTCGGTGGCGTTCGGGTTGAGCGAGGCGAGCGCGACCGCTTCGGTGACGTAGGCCCTGACCTCCTCCTTGTTGAGGCGTGCGACGGCCTCGCCGATCCGCGGGTCGAAGTCGGAGAACCTGAGGTTCGGGTCGTGCCGCTTCTTGAGGATCCAGACGACGCCCCGCAGTGCGGCCGGCTCCTCGTCCTCGACTCCCTGCGCGATGTCCGCCCACTTCATGTCGAGGGCGCGGGAGACGATCGCGGCCTCGGATGTCAGGAGGTCGGCGACGTCGAACTCTTCCCGCTCGCCGCCCTTGGGCGTATAGATGATGATCAACGCGCTGGCTCCCTACGTGAGCTGATCTCGGATGTCGTCGAGGATTCGGGCGACCTCGGACTGCATGCGCGGGATGTGCTTGGCGACGGTCGAGTCCCACCACAGGGGGGTCGTGTTCTGCTGCGCCCAGCGGCGCCGGTTGCCGAACACGGGGTGCCGGACGCGGCCGGTGTTGAGAGCGGACGCCATGTTCCGCAGGTCGTGCGGCAGGCGGTCCTTGTCGACCCAGACCCGGGCGCCCGGGTTGCTGCCGGTGCGGACCGACGTCCGTACGGCACCGGCGATCGTGGCCCGCAGCGGCCGCCGGGTCGGCGAGGGGCCGCCGCGCTTGCCGGCCTTGCGGCCCTGCGACTGGATCTGCAGGCCGAGGATCGTCTGCCGCATGTCGCTCTGCAGCGGCTCGGCCGCCCGGCGGACCCGCCGGGTCATGTTCTGTGCGAGGCGCGGCCCGCCCGCCTCTTTCAGCTGGCGGGCCGCCCGGAGCAGCGTCGTCGTGTTGAGGATGCGGACGGACTGCGAGGCCACGGCGTCACCTCACAGCGTGACGTCGGTGCTCATGTACTCGATGGCGACCGGGTTGGTCCCGTCGTACAGGGCAGTGAACCCGAACTTGGGGCGAATGACCTCGGTGCCCTCGACCGTGGGCGGCGCGTCGTCGATCTTGATGGCGGGCAGCTTGATGCGGAACGTCTCCGCATGTGTCAGCGCGATGATCGGACCGACGAACTCCCACACGAGGGACGTTGCGGCATCCGAGGTGTGCAGGTCATCGACCGTGGTGGCGACGTAGTCCATCTCCAGCGTGCCCGTGATCTTCGTGAGCTCGTTGAGGATCGGCTCCTTCTTCAGCGCGGACTGGTTCGCATAGAACCGGTCGACAGCCATGCCGCGCTCGATCTTCACCGAGACCTTTCGGACGCCGTCGAGGGCCGTCTCCGTGCCGTAGCTGCCTGTCTTCAGCGCCATCTGCCCGAAGTGGAACGGGGCCATCGACGGGTAGCTCGCGGCGGCCAGGGTCTGCGTCTCGTCGCAGTCCTTGCCGTCGATTTCGAAGGAGGCCTGCAGCATGCCGCCGGCCTCGCACGAGAACTCCGCGCTCAGGATCTTGCAGCCGACGAACGTCTTGTCCTGCACCACACCGGTGGTGAGCGGCACGCCCTTCTGGATCGTGAGCGACTTGCCGAAGTTGTCGGCCAGGAGGTGCGTCTGCAGGTACGCCGCGGTGGCTCCCTGCTGGGCAGGCGTGACCGACGTTCCCATCAGGGCCTGCAGGAACAGGCCCATCAGCTTGTTGGTAACTTCCATGTCGAGGGAGCCTGCGGCTTCCCGCTGGGTTACCACGCGCCGCGAGGCGAGCGGCAGCAGGCGCCCGGCGGCGATGCCCGCGGAGGTGGCCGTCGTCTTCTTGAGAGCGAGGCTTTCCTTCGTGAACTCAGGGAACTTCGTGGGCGCCACGAACGTGCCGTAGCTGCTCTCCGCAGCGACGCCGATCTGTGCGCCAAGACCTGATCCGATCGCCATTACGCGTCACCCCTCCTGCTGCGTGCAGCCCTCGCGGGCGCGGTGGTCTCCTGCTCGGGCGCCGGGTCGGCGGCGGGCGGTGCTTCCTCGGCCGGGGGCAGGTCGCCCTCGCTCGGGCCCTCGGTTTCCTCGGGTTCGGTGTCCGGCCAGACCCAGCCCGGCGGTTCCTCTACGGACACCCAGGTCGACGTCTGTCCGACGTAGCCGCCGAAGCGGTCGTCAGGAACCTCGACCAGCTCGTCAGGGTGAACGGTCCGCCCGAGCTCCGGCACGGTGACCGGCTCCGGGCCGATGTAGCGCACACGCGCCATGGCTGTACTCCTTGGGTGGGTGGGGTCTTCAGATGCGGGCGCGGAGTGCGATGCTCCAGGCGATTCCGGCCCGGACGCCCTGGTCGGTGTTCGCCTGCTTGAGGACGCCGGCCGTGAACTCCGACCAGAGGACGGAGCCGTTCAGGGTCGGCGCGTCCGGAGTGCCGCCGGATGCGCGGATCGCCAGCTCGATGACACCGAGCAGTTCGAACGCGCGGGTCCGGCGGGCGTGCATGTCTCGGTCGCCGGTCCACGTGTCGACCCAGCCGAGGACGACGGCCTGCTCGTCGCGGGTTCGGGCGCCGGCGTACGCGAACGTCTGGGTGATCTGCACGGCTTCGTCGCTCTCGGGCTGCCAGCCGACGGCGACATAGTCCTTGGCTGACTGGTCGCCCGTCGGCGGGCCGTCCAGAACCTGCACGCCCTGCAGACCAGGCGCGGCTCGCAGGATGGCCAGCAGTGCGTCGATGGCGCCGGGTACGGCAGAGGTAGCCATCACGCCATCCCCGGGCCGGTGTTGTCCGGGTTGAGCAGCTGCATCGCCCGGTTCGGGATGGCATAGCCCAAGCCCGGGATGGGCTCGGTGACGTCAAAGTCGCCGACTCCCATCTGCGGCCGGCCCGGGCCCTGCCGTGTGCGCCACAGGTGCTGCAGGATGATGCGCGCCGCACCGGTGATGTTCGCGGTGACGATGCGCCTGCCGGCCCTGTACGTCACGTCCAGCGGTCCGCGGAGAATGCCGCCACCGAGAAGGCTCACGAGGCCGGTGTCGCCGTCCAGAGACAGCGTGTCGGGCTCGTAGGACATGCCGCCGGTCAGTACTCCGGCGACGGACACCAGCTCCAGCGCGGGCCGTTCCCTCAGCGCGATGCACGAGACGCGGTCCGCGGTGTGCCGTTCGGTCACGGTGCGGACGACGACCGGGCCCACGAAGTACTCCACGCACTGTGTGGTCGCGTCGACCCAGTGGCGTACCTCGTCATCGTCGTCGTCGGTGACCATGGTCAGGTGCTTCTTGGCTTCGGCCAGCGACATGATCGCGGTCGACGTCGAGGGCCGGACGTCGAACATGTCGGTGTAGGCGTGGGCCGGGCCGGTGAACACCCAGCGCACGGTGTGCCGTCCGGCCTGCGCGGTGACGTAGTCGGCGGTGTACTCGCCGGTGTCGCCCTCAGTGGCTACCGGGCTGGCGGTCGTCCCGTCGGGCAGGCCGATGGTGACGGTCGCCGTGGCGGCGGTGGCGGGGGTGCCGTCCGGGTCCCGGCACTCTGCGGTCAGGCGCGCGGTCGCGCCGAGATCGAACGGCATCTCTCACCCCTTCCGGGCAGGGCGGCGGGCGCGGGGCCGTGCCGCCTTCTCAGGGGCCGTCGTGGCGCCCTCCGGGGTTTCCACGGGTTCGCTGCGGACCATGACGGCACGGACGCCGTCAGCCCACTTGGCCGCCTCGGAGCCGGGCAGGTCGACTTCCTGTCCCGGCTCCCAGGCGAAATCCGAACCCGCAGCACTCACGAGCATGCGGATCCGGGCCATCAGCCACCCAGCCCCTGGTGCCGCTCGTTGACCTCGCGCTCGGCCTTGGCCTCGGCCGTCTTCACGGCCGCGTCCTGGGCGTCCTTCAGGGCCTGCACGTCGGCGTCCGGCTCGGACGAACCGGCGCCGCCCTCGCCCTCCTTCGAGCTCACCCCGCGGGCGGCGACGTCGACAGCGGACGCGGCCTGAACCGCAAGCTGCTCCTTGGCCGCGGCGATGGCCACGTCCTTGTCGCCGATGAACTCGGGGGCGACCTGGTCCATCGACCCGTCGGCCTTGCGCGAGGCCATGACGATGCGGTCGTGGTCGCCGTGCTCGGCCGCCGCCGCGGACGGCTTGGCCTGCAGTACCCCGGAGTCCGGGGCGCTGTCCTTCCTGGGCGTGTTCGCCATGATGCTGGTCTCCCTCGGGATCAGGTGGCGGAGTTGCGGTACGCCTTGTAGGCGGCCGTGTCCTGCGGGGTGCCGTCGGTCCGCGCGAACGCGAGGAACCCGACCTGCAGGAAGTCCGCGTAGCGCTCGGCCAGGCGGATCAGCTGGACGTCCTGGACGTCACGGATCAGGTAGCCGGCGAAGAAGTCGCCGAACAGGATCGACTTGGCGTTTGCCGCCATGACGGGCATGTCCTGGTTGACCGTGTACTTGTAGCCGAGCAGGAGGTCCGGGACGCCGGCCTGAACGGACGGCTCCCACAGCGGGCGCTGCTGGCCGTCCTTGAGCTTCCGCGCCGCAGCGAGGGCCGTGTCGTGGAGCATGAATCCGGCGCGGCCACCGAGGCGGTACGCCGGGTCCACCGAGTGGATGAGGTCGATCAGGTCGTCGTAGATGACCGACGTCGTCTGACCCGTGGTGCCCGTCTTGCCGATGACTGCGTTGGTCTGCACGCCCTCCGGCTGGGCGGTGCCGGTGCCGGTGGTGAAGTGGGCGTTCTGCGCGCGGCCGATGCGCTGGCCGAGCTTGCCCGCGAGCCACGCCTCCATGTCGAACGCGGAGTCGTTGAGCAGCTGCAGGGAGACCCGCACCAGCTTCGAGGTGTAGACGTACGCCCCGACGTCGGCCTGCCCAAGCGTGACGTCCTGCTCGGTGACCTGGGTGTTCTCCGCGAGGATCGCGCCCACGTTGGCCGTGTCGTCGTTCGTCGGCCACGGCAGCGTCGCGCCGGTCTCGGTCGTGATGACCTCCGCGACGTCACGCATGGCGCCGAAGAACTTCATCGTCTCGACCATCTTGGCCCGGAACGGCGCGGGCACCATGTAGCCGCCGGCCGCGCCGGTGGCCACGCCCTGGGCGCGGAGCTCCTTGCCGTCGACGAACCCGGTGCGCAGGGTCTTGCGCTCCTCGGAGGAGAGCTCGGTGGTTCCCTCGCGCATCCAGGAACGCCAGGCGCTCTCGTAGGCCCTGACGCCCTCCTCGCCGCCGTGGCGGCGCCGGGCCTCCTCGCCTTCCTCGGTGTCGGCCGAGGCGGTGACGACCTGCGAGTAGTCGACGCTCGACAGGCGGGCGTGCCGCTCCTCGGTCTCGATCTCGGAGGACAGGCGCTCGACGTCGGCGAGCGCCGCGTCCCACGCCGTCTTGTCCTCGGCGGACAGGGGCTTGTCGTCGCCCCGGCTCTGGAAGTCCTGAGCGGCAGCCCAGGCGGTGGCCCGCTTGTCGAGCAGGCCCTGAAGCTTTGACATCTGTGCCTCCAGCACAACGAGCCCCGCCGCCAGATGGCGAGGGGCTGGGGATGGGGTTGAGAGCGGCTACCGCGCCAGGCGGAAGCGAGCGGCGAGCGCCTCCATGCGCATCGCCTGACGGCCCCCAGTGGTCTCTCCCGGCTGGGTTGCGTCGGTGCCGCGAGTGGACTCACCCGGCTCGCGGCGGAAGTTCAGGAGTTCGGGCCGGTACTGGGCCCGGCGGTCGAACGCGGCGTCGTCGCCACGGGCGGCCAGCGCAACACCGACGGACCGGAGTCCGGCGTCGGTGTCCTCGTAGGCGGGGAACGTGACCGCGGAGACCTCGTACAGCTGCACTTCGCGGATGATGCGCAGCTCGGCCTCGGCCTTGTCGCCGCTGACCGTCTCGATCTCGACCGGCTCCCACTCGTCCTTGACGACGCGGAAGCCGAAGCTCATGCCGGTGATGTTCCGGTTCTCCAGGTTGACGATCAGGTCGGCGACGTAGGAGAGACGCTGGTCGAGGTCGGCGTCGACCGCGAGGCCGACGTCGTCCTGCGCCAGGCGCAGCGACTGCGCCGAGACGCGCGAGACGACCAGGCGGGTGTCATGGTCCACGAGGAACCGGGCATCTCCCTCAGCCAGGGTCTTGGTGAACGCGCCGTCGGCGATCTCCTCATAGAAACCCCAGGTCAGCGGGTTGCCGATCGCGGTCCGTGAGTTGAACACGGCAGCGTGCCCCTCGAACCCGGGCGGGCTGCCTTCCCCTGCCTCGCGAATCTGCAGCCCGGCCGAGGCCAGGGTGAGGTCGCGTCGCTCCTCAGTCCTCATCGTCCTCGCCTTCCGTGGTCGGGTGGTCGGGTGTCTCCAGCAGCCGGCGGGCCTCCGCGATGAGGGCGGCGGCGCGGGCGGCGTTGTCGCTCGCGGCCGCGGGTTCCTTCGGTGCCAGCGGGTCGGACCCCAGCGGAGCCATGTACGTCGGCTGCAGGAAGCCCTGCCCGTCGCCACCCGGGATGGGCGGCAGGTCTTCGAGTGCGCGGATGTCATCAGCGCAGTACGCGCCGATGTCGCGCATCGCGCGGTAGAAGGTGGCGCGGCTGGAGCTGTCGCCGCGGAGCAGGCCCTGCAGCGCGTACTTGGCGTACTCGTTGGGGGGCAGCAGCTCCTTGGTGATGCGCTGCTCGGCCGGCTGCAGCCACTGCGGACCCAGGTCGAACGTGACCCAGCCCTGCACCTGCTGCTCCAGCCCTGTGCCCCAACTGGTCGACTTCTCCGTGGACATCAGCAGGAACGGCGGCACGCCGAACATGCGGGCAATCTCCGTCACCTGGAATTGCCGGGACTCAAGGAACTGGGCGTCGCTGTTCGGCATCGTGACCGGCGTGAACGAGGCGTCCGAGTCCAGCACGGCGACGCGCTGGGCGTTCGAGACGCCGGACGCGCCAGCCTCCCAGCGGGCTTTCAGGCTCGCCGCCTGCCCGTCGTTCAGCTTGGACTTGGTGGTGATGAGGCCACCAAGCAGGTTGCCGCGGCCGAACAGCGCGCCAGCGGACCGCTCGGCCGCCTGCGCGAGGCTGATTCCCTCCGCAGCCAGACGCACCGGAGAGAGGCCCTGGATGCCGTCATAGCCCAGGCCGGGCATGTGCAGGATGTCGCGGGACGACAGGACGCGCTGGACGCCCCAGTCGTCGGTGACGTCGAACAGCTTGCCGCCCGGGATCTCCTCAGACGGGCGGACCCGGTACGGGCGGACCTTGCTCGGATGGACGGGCCACAACTGGACGATGTTGCCCGCCCGGTCGCGGACCTTCTGCAGGTAGCCGTCGCCCCACAGCACCCGAGCGGCGAACGCCAGCCGCCACACCTCCAGCGCTGTCAGCTCGGGGTGCGGGTCCTTCAACAGCTTGAGCTGGGTTCGGTCGCGGGTGCCGTCGACATAAGAGTGCAGCGGCAGCGCCGCGGACACGCCAGCGATCAGACCCACGCACCGCCACACCGCCGGCGTCTGCAGCGACGACGACTCCGAGACGGGCACCCCCGCGTCGGTCTTGGCGCCGCCGAACAGGTCCAGCAGAGAAGCACTGGTCAGAGGCACGGCCGGGTTCTCCAGGCTGTCCCGCTTCTCGAACATGCCGAACACGCTCACCGCCCCGCCCCCTTCCGTCGCTTGCGCTCCGCCTGGACCCGCTCAAGCGCGGCCACGCCCATCGCGCCGCCCAGGATCATCGCCGCCGGCGGCGACCACAGGGCCACGCCCGCGACGATCAGGGCGACAAACGCCAGCTCCACGGCCAGCAGGATTAGATCCACAGGTTCGGCGCCCCTTCCGGCTCCGCGTCCTTGCGCTCCGCGTAGCCCCACATGGCGAACGTGGCGCCCATCAGCGGGCTGATATCGACGCCCACGCCCCGGCGCTTCCACGCCCAGCCGTCACCGATGGGCCGCTTGTCCGCGCCCGCCAGCGCCGTGGACAGAGGCCCCGGCCCGAGGTGCGTGATGGTCTGCTCGACGGCGGCGTCGTAGAACTGGGCGCACGCTGCTGCGACCTGGCGGGCCTTCGGGTGGAGCAGCAGGTCGTCGATCTCCTGTTCGTCCATGCCCGCCTCTTCGAGGGCCTTGCGGACCGCGGGAATGAGGGAGCCGGCTGGGCTGCCCTCGTCGATGACGACGGCCACGGGCTGCCACTTCATGACCAGTTCGGCCAGCCGCTCCGGCGCCCAGCCCGTACCGGGCCGGTGGTCAATGACCTCGACCTGCGCGGCTTCCAGCTCGACGGCGTTCTCCGTGGCCCGGCCGGCGGCGCAGATGGCCGTGTGGGACCGCTCAGGCGTCGTGTCGAGGGCGAACGCCACCGGGTTGCCCATCTCTGCCCGGCCGTTCACCAGGGCCTGCCAGGCGTCCTCGCCGATGATGCGCCAGGTGTCGGCCGTGTCAGCGGGGTACGTGCCGACACCGAGCCGCTCACGGGCGAAGGACTCGGCCCCGACGGTGAGCCGTTCGTTGACCGTGTGCTCCAGCGTCAGCCGGTAGCCGATGGCCGGGTTGGCCTTGAGCAGGGAGGCAGGGTCGTCGACGTCGTCGTGCTCCTTGCATCCCGGCTGGCACTCGTCAGCGTGCGGGTTGATGGACCACTCGAAGTACGCGAGGGACGGGTCAGGGTCGCCCGACTCCAGCCCTTCCAGGGCCCGGCGCCGTAGTCGTCCCAGCTGCACGGACAGCGAGCCGATGCCGGACGATCCGAGGTACCAGATCTGCGGGTTCGGCACGGCCGCCATGGTGAACATCAGGGCCGCCATGGCGTCCTCACCGAGGATCATCGCCTCGTCCATGATGTTGCAGTCGCCCGTCATGCCACGGCCCGAGGCCTTCGAGCGGGCGATGAACCGCAGCCGGGCACCGGACTTGAGCTCGATGCACTCCTCGCCCGCCTTGCGGCGCACCCGCTCGACCTGCGGGCGCAGCTCGTCACTGCCCGCGATCAGCTCCTCGATGCGGCGCATGGCCTCCATCGCGGTCTTCAGCTCGTGCGCGCTGTGCAGGATCAGTTCCTCGTCGAGCAGGAACAGGCCGGCCAGCTGCCTCGCTTCGATGATCGCGCCCTTGCCGTTCTGCCTCGGCACGTTGACCGCGCACTCCCATGCGGCCCAGGTGCCGTCGTCCTTCTCCCGCAGGCCCTGGTCCAGGACGAACCGCTGCCACGGGTCGAGCTCCAGGCCGACCGACGCGGCCAGTTCAACGGCCTCCTGCCCGGCGCTGGAGAGCGCCCGAGCGGGCACCGTGAAGATGCGCGGCCGCTGGATCCCGCAAACCCGCAGGTCAGGGGGCTGCTCGCTTGGTTCGTTGGAGTCGCTCGGCTCGCTTGCGCTTGAGATCATCGACCGTCCCCCTGCCAGCAGTCGGGTTGGCGAGGGCGCGGAGCTTGACCATGACGGCCGACAGCTCCCGGGCGACGACCGCTTTCGATGTCGGCGCTTCGGTTGAGTCCATCGCGGCGGCAAGATCAAGGGCGACGGCGGTGAGTCCGGCGGACATGCCGCGCGTGCCGAGTTGATCAAGTTCGCGGGTGACCTCTTCGAGGACGGTCAAGATCACCACCCCGTCACTATCCGTAATGTGACTCAATGTGACATCTGGGTGATTACGGGGAGTTACGTCCCGATTTACATCCGATCTTGAATCTCTGTAAATGATCTTTCAGGATCCGGGGGGGACACGCGGGAGCCAAGAGCGTTTGGGTCGCCCGGTCAGGCTCTCGACTTCTGATCCACTCTCCCCCCATCGGAGGTCCGAGCAGGCTCGTCGAGCACCGTTGAGCCTTGATCGTCAGCGTTGCTTCGCTGTTCGATCACCAGTCGCGTGACGTCTGCCGCGTGATGGCCTGCGTTCCACCCTGCCGCTGCTCCCGATACCAGCGCGTGACGACCGCCTCCATGCCCGGCTGCCGCATGGCCCGCACCCGCTCCCGTACCGCCCGCTCGCCTGGGTCGACGACCACGATGCGCGCGTTGAGCCGCTTGTACTTGGCTCGCGCCTTGCCGGTCAGCATGGTGTGGATCAGGTAGACGTCGGTCGTATCGAGGTGCTGGAACGCCTCGTTCATGGCGGCGAAGCGAGCGCGGTGGACGACGCGGGTGAGGACGTCGCTGTGATCGTGGTGGTCTGCGCCGGGGCCGGCCATCGCGAGGGCCATGAGGTCCAGGTCGATGACGATGTCTGACGCCTTGGCGTGCGCCTTGATCCACGACGACTTGCCCGCGCCTGGCGGGCCGGTGACGACGTAGAGCACGGCGTCACAACCTGTGGCGGCGCATCAGCTCGTCGACCGTGCCTTGGCCCGCGAGGACTGCGGCGAGGATCGTCGCAAGGTCATCGACGTCGGCGGCCCAGACGTTGCCCTCTTGCGCTTCGTCAGGCGTGGCTCCCTGCCGTCGTCCCCAGATACGCCCTGTCGGGTGGCCCGGGGCCAGATAGCGCAGGGCGTCGGCGATGCGCTCGCGGTCGGTCGCAGCCATGGTCACCATCTCCGTGAGGTCGTGAGCTTGGCCGGCTGCATCCTGTTGCCGCGTGCGCTGTTGCAGCTGCGGTGTGCGCTGCGGGCGTTGGCGGGGTCGAGCAGGAGGTCCGGGCGCAGGGAGACGGGCTGAAGATGGTCGAGGGTGAACGCCCAGCGATGCCTGCTCGCCAGGCGTCCGGTGATGCTGTAGTCGATGGCGCGACCGCAGATCCAGCACGGCAGGCCGAGGGCTCGCTGCTCCTCGCACAGCCGGCGGTACGGGCGCCCGTTGCGGATGCCAGCCACGGGCGCCACCTCCCGGCTACTGGTCCTGCTGCTCGGCCTCTTCGATCTGCCGCTGCAGGTCTTGGCGCGCCAGCTTGTTCGCCTGCTGGATGCCGTCGTAGTAGGCGTCCAGGTACTCGTCAGTGCCCAGTCCCTTGCACTGCGCCGGCACTGGCTCTGACGGGATCTCGCCCTTGTCGTTCGGCTCCAGTAGCGCGACGGCGTCGGTGCACTGCTTGGCGATCTCGGCCTTGCTGAGGGCGGGCGACTTCGTGGCGGTGACGGTGACCGCGGGCTTGTCGGGCTCGTCTTCGCCGCTGCAGGCGGTGAGTGCGAGCAGGAGCGTGGCGGCGATGGCCGCGGCAGTACGGGTGCGCATGGTCCCCCCAGGACGTTGCGTGATGAGGGGGGTCATTATCGGCGCATGACTGCCTCCCTGACCCGGGAATGACGAAGGCCCGCGCGGTGGCGGGCCGTTCGGTTTTGGGCACAGCTGTACGGGGAGATCGTTACACCGCGCTGACCTGCGCGTCAAGCTGCGCTGCGTGTGCGGCGCTTGCTGTCAAGAGCCTGGACGTCCTTGAGTGCGTAGAGGGCTTGCCGGGGGCTGCCGCCGATGCGGGCGAGCTGGCGGCGGTGGACGAGCAGCCGGACGCCTCCGAGTGTGATGCCGAGCAGGGTGGCGACCTGGTGTGCGGTGAGGGTGCCGGGCGGCGAGTACAGGGGCTCCATGCCCCCATGATGCCCGGTTCTGGCGTGGGGGCGACGAAGGTCGAAACCTGAAATCACTGCAGGTGGGGGCGAAGATCGGCCGATATCAAGGTCGAAACCGGTTTCGAGGCGAGGTGAAACCGTAGCCTCGTCCCGAAACCGACTCAGAGGGCCTACTCGTCGTCCTCGACGACTGCGTCCTGAGGGTCAGGCAGGTCGGTGTAGCGGATGCCCTTGGCGCCTCCGCAGCAGTCGCGGATGGTGATCTGACGGGTGAGCACCTTGTGGGGCCGCAGGGCGGCGGCGAGGGTCGTCGAGGCTGCTGTGCGCGCCTCACGCGCCTCGTCGGGGCTCATCTGCCCCATGGGCTTGTCGGTGTCGAGCCACGGGCCGTACAGGTCCCGGCGGTACGCGGCGAGGGCCTCGACGAGCCGGTGCGAGTGCACGGCCTCGGATCCGACGGGCCACACGGTGTGCAGGTGGTCGACGATGGTGTCCTGGTCGACGGCCTCGACGGTCTCGCCTACGGCCTCGCCGGACAGGGTGCCGGCCGCCGTGCGCAGCGCCAGGGCCCGCTTGCCGATCTCTTCGGCCTCGGTCTGTTTGATGAACGCGGCCCGGACGGTGCCCCCTTCACGGCCGCGGGCGAGGATGCCGGTTCCCTGCTCGCTGACGCTGATCTCGGTGGCGCGCATGCCGCGCTCGTGAGCGCCGGTGCCGAGCACGTTGTTGTTGGCGCGCCAGTCCATGACGGCGAGGCACAGCCGCGTACCGACGCTGCTGGACACGGACGACGGCAGCGAGGGGGCGTCGGGGTTCTGGGTGAGCAGGATGAGGATGATCCCGTACGCCCGGCCCTTCTTGATCAGCTTGGTGCAGAGCTCGGCCGCCTCCTCCTTGTGGTCGGGGTGCGTGAACAGTTCCTGCGCCTCGTCGACCACGATGACGCGGGGGCCGAGGTTCTGCTCCGGGTAGCGTTCCTCCAGCTCACGGGTGACGCGGCGGCCTTCGGCGGTCTCGCTGGACGGCAGGGACTTGATGAACTTGGCCCGGCGGCGCTGCTCGACGATGCCGGCGCGCAGGCCCTCGATGGTGGCCTGGATGTCCTCATCGTCGTCGCCGGAGACGTACCGGTGGCAGACGGGCCGGATGGAGTCGAGGTCACCGGAGCCCTTGAGCTCGTAGACCCACAGGGCGGCGCTGGGGTCGAGGGCGACGCCCAGGACGATGGCGAGCGCGCAGGACGTCTTCCCAGAGCCGGGAATCCCTCCCACCAGCAGGTTCGAGTACATGAGGGTGATCTCGACGAGGTTGCCGCGCGGGTCGAACCCGAAGGGCAGGGGCGCGAACACGTCGGCCTGGCCCTTCTTCATGAGCGGCCACAGCTTCCGCGGCGCCTTCGCCGGGTCGCGCTGGGCGACCCAGAGCACGAGCCGGCCGGGGTGGGCGTCCCTGTCGACCTCGGGCCACACGGTGGACACGGGGCGGCGCATGGCCGCGGCGAGCGCTGAGCGCTGCTCCAGCACCTTGGTTGCCTCGACACCCTTGGGCAGGTCGACCTCGGCACGCCAGCCGGGCCCGTCGCGCTGCACTTCGGCGGCGAACTCGGCCCCGCCGCGGCCCTTCTTGCCGCTGATGCCGATGGCCTCCAGCGCTTCGAGCACCTCGGTGGAGTCGAGGGGGCGCAGCGTGCGGGTGGTGACGTACCGAGTGATGAGCGGCCTGTCGGCCTTCTTGCCGGCGAGGCCGAGCAGGACGGCGCCGGCGGTGGCCGCGGTGAGCGTCCAGCCGGGCACGAGGAACCAGGACACTGCGGCGGTGATCGAGGTGACGGAGGCGACGGCGATGGACGCGATACGGCGGGGCCGGACGCGCCGGGTGTGCTCGCGGGACAGGGTGAGCCACGCGACGACGTCAGCGTCCGCGGCGGCCTTCGCCTCGACGGGCCGGGCCTCGGTGTCGGCGACCCAGCGGACCCAGCGGACGAGCAGGCGTCCCGCACCGCGCGGGGCGCGTCCCAGGAGCCGGAGGGCGTAGACGGGGCCGCGGACGCCGTGGAACGCGGTGACGTGCGCGTAGTACGAGAGCGTCCAGCGTGTGGCGGTGGCGAACTCGCTGGTCTTGCGGAGCCAGGACGGCAGGACGGGGGGCGCTTCGGCGAGGTAGGCGCGCCGTTCGTCGATCCAGGCGCCGGCGGGCGCGAGGGTCTCGGGGAGGTCGACGGGACGCAGCGCGTCGGGGGCGTCCCGAATCATGTCGATGACGTCCTGGGTCACGTCCCGGGGGTCGGGGTCGGCGTCCTTGGCGAGGGTGACGGCGTCGAGCGGAGGGGTGACGATGTCGGTCATGATGGGGCTTCCTGTCCTGTGGGATGGGGCCCGGGACGGCCGGTCGCCTGGCAGTGAGTCGGCCGTCCCGGGGCGGGGCTACTGGTAGCGGCGCGCGGCGCGTTCGGCGCGGCGCAGGGCGTCCTGTGCCTGGCGGGTGGCCTGCCTGGCGGCCTGCCGGTCCTCGCGCTTCGCGGCCCGTTCGGCGACCTTGGCGCGGGCGACGTCCTGCTTGGCCGTGTCCAGCTGCTGGCGGGCGAAGACGGCCTCTCGGCCGAAGCGCTCGGACGCGGCGGCGTCGAGGCGCTCGATCTGCCCTTCGATACGGGCGTCCTCGATGCCGGCGAGGGCCTTCTTCGACCCGCGGAGGATCAGGCCGGCGCGCTTGCGGCGTTCGGCCGGGGTGTAGATGCGGTGCTCAGCCATGGTCAGCGGCCCTTCTTCATGTCGGTCCACATGGAGCGGAGTACGAGCAGGCAGACGGTCAGTGCGACGGCACTGATGGCAACGGCAATGGCGGACAGGGCGACGGTGAGCAGGAAGACGCTGCCGCCGACTCCGATGCCGATCCACTTGGCGGCGCCGCCGGACTGCCGCGGTGCGGGCGGGGGCGGGGGCGTCTGCTGCTGGGTGAGCTGCTGTGCTTGCAGCGCGGCCATGATGAGCGCCAGTTGTTGGGAGTTATCTGCGGCGTCGACAGCCTCGCGGGCCGCCTTCTCCAGGTCGCTCATGACTTCGCCGCCGGCACCCATGAGACGAGTCCGGCGGGACGCTCGTTGGCGAGCATCTTGTCGAGGGCCGCCTCGCTCTCCTCAGCGAGCGCGTCCGGGTGGAACAGGTTGCGTCCTCGGTCGTCCTTGCTGTGGACCGCAAGGCGTCCGTTGGCGACCCAGCTTCGGACGGTGGAGGGGTCGACGCCGCAGCGGTCGGCCACGTCCCGGGACGTGAGCAGATTCACGTGCCGCGGCGACGCGTCCTCGGCGTCCTGCGACGGGACGGGCGGCAGAGCGGGCGTCTCGAAGGCGTCCGGCTGGTCGTCGCGCTCGATGACGAATGGCTCGGCTGCCGGGGCGGGATGGACGGGCTCGGCCTCGGGTGCGTCCCGCAGCACTGGCGGCGTCGCGGCCAGGTGGAGCAGGTGCCCGACAACAGCTGGCGGCACCAGCGACGTGACAGCGATCAGCAGCGGCTGGTTCGCCTCCAGGTGCTGGGTGCTGATCAGGTGCGAGACGACCTGTGCGGCCATGGCGAGGCCGAGGGCAAGGCAGGCCCCGATGATGGCGGACCAGCGTCCGCGGTCGCCGCGCTGCCGGGTGGAGGCAACGGCGGCGGCGATGCCCGCGTAGGCGGACAGGACGACCGGCATGCCGTAGGTGAACGGGTCTTCCCACCCTGCGGCTTCGGCGAGGTGGTACTCGCCGGGGGCGCACATGAGGAGGGCGACGCTGAGGACGACGGGTCGGCCGCCTGCGGTGAGGCCGCGGACCCAGAGGGGTGCGGCGGGCCGCTGGGCCCGGGTCGGCGGCGTCTTGAACGGTCGGGTGACCGACGACGCGGCGCGACGGATACGATCGCGGATAGCCACTGCGAGATCTCCAGGTCTCTCGGTGGTCAGGCCCTCGTTCGGTGTTGACGCACCGACGGGGGCCGTTCTGTTTTCGGTTGTAGCTCCCACCCTGACACAAGATCAGACGGTTGGCTACTGTTTGTTACGGAATCAGCGGGTACAACGTGGCCCCGTCCGGGGCGCGTTGAGGTCAGGACGCCTGCGCCTGCTCGCCGTCCTCGTCTGCCCAGTCGTCGTCGGCGAGGGCGAGCCACGAGGTGGGCGGGTAGACGGTGCCGCACCACCGGCAGGTGACGCTCGCCTCGTGGCCGTAGTGCCGCAGGACGGCGCCGCAGATGACGCCGTCCTCGAAGACGGCCGGGCAGTGACCGACGCGAGTACCGCGGTCGCGCGGGTCCTCGGGGTCGACGATCGATGCGACGTCGCGCTCAAGGTCGCGGACCTCGGTGGCCATGGCACCGACGGGCGACCAGTGGTCGACCATCCAGCCGAGACTGTTGGCGAGGGAGCGGGACGCGTCGAGGACGCGGCGCCCGAGGTTGCCAGCGAGGACTGGTTCGCGCATGCCGCGGTCGGCGTGCATGAACGCGCGCCAGTCTTCGAGGGTCTTGACGAGGACGACGACCTGCAGATCGAGGACGCGCTCGTCGAGGGGCAGGGCGGGGGCGGCGTGGGAGCGGGTGACGTATTCGGCGCTGCCGCTGCTGCCGCGGACGACGAACGGGGCGAGCGCTTCCCAGAGTCGGGGCATGCGGTCGAGCCGTTCGGCGGTCGCGCGGGTGCAGCCGGGGCAGAGGTACCCGTCGGCGATCGGGTTCTCGCACAGGCCGCAGGCGCGGACGACGGTCAGGCGGGTCTCGGTCACAGGTAGCTCCCGGTGGGTACGTCTTCGATCTGGCGTGCGGGTGGGTCGGGTTCTGCGGGTGGTTCTTGGCAGGGGCAGGCGCCTGCCTCGTCGTCCCAGAGGCAGCGGGCGTCGGGGTCGTCGAGGCAGGCGGGTCTCATCGGTGGGCCAGCCCGGAGCAGAGGGCGAGCAGGATCACGTAGGCGGCAAGCCAGATCACGTGGCGCTCCCCGCGGGCCGGCTGTCGATGTCGGCGATCCACGCGGCGCAGACGGCGGCGACCTGCACCAGCTCGGTGCGCAGCTTCACCGGGTCGGTCTCGGCCAGGGCCTCGGTGAACTCCTCGTAGAGGATCGCTGCCCACGACAGGGCGTCCTCGTCTGCGGCGTGCTGGCAGGCGGCACGGGCGTGGTCGGCCCAATCGCGGTTGGCAAGGTTGGTGCCGTCTCGGTGGTGCTGCTCGCCCCACTTGGCGAGCTGTGCCTGGCGCTCGGTGTCGACGTCCTCGGCGAAGCGCTTGACGCCGGGGGTGGTGAACAGGGTCGGGTACATCGGGTGCTCCTTGGGTCGTAGGGTCTGGATGCGGCCCGCCCGGATACGCCCCGGGCGGGCCGACTCGCGTTACGGGGCGGTCAGGTGAAGCAGTAGCCGGAGTCGCAGGCGCCGTCGGCCTGGTCGGCCTCGTCGAACATGGGCAGCAGGTCGACCCCGTCCGGGATGGCTTCGCGCAGCGGCTTGCCGAAGCGGGTCAGGAAGACGTGGTCCTTGCCGAGCTCGTCGCGGCGCCGGTTGAGCAGCTCTTCGAGCTGGCACGACTTCTCGAAGTGGACGGGGTCGGTGCGGCGCATGTCGTGCCAGGTCTCGGGCCGGTGGAAGGGGCAGAACCAGCACGACGACTTGGGCGGTACGGGCAGGCCCGCATCGCGGATGATGCGGGCGCAGTCGGACCGGCGCAGGCCGAGGTCGAGCAGCGGATAGACGATGTCCTCGTGGCGCTCTGACCGCCGACTGTTGGCGCGGTGGATCTCGTCGAGGCTGATGCCGATGCCGATGGTCGCCGGATTCTCGGGCGTCGCGCCACGGCGCTTGAGCTCCCGCCCGATGACGATGATTTTGTAGTCGGCGGTGCACGACCGGGTGCCGGGCGCCCCATTGGACATGCGGACGGGAATCTTGAGGGACTTGGAGCCCTCTCGGGTGATCTCGCCGTACAGGGTGCGCGTCTCTCCGGACCGGACCATGACGCGGTCGAGGATGGTGAGTTCGACGCCGTGCTCGGCTGCGTACGGACGGGCGTACTCGTCGAGGTACGTGAGGGTGTCAGGGTTCTCGGAGTCGTCGCCAACGTTGGCCATGAGGAAGGTGCGGAAGTCGATCCGCCCCTGCGCGGCGAGGACCAGGAGCGCGGTGGACTGGACACCGCCGCCGTAACTGATGGATCGGAGCCGGGAGGGCTCGGGCATGAGGTGCTCCTTCGGATGTGCGCGAGTCGGGCGGTCAGGCGCCGGGGGTGCGGCGGGCGGCGGCGCGGCGTCGGGCGTCGGCTCGTTTCGCGGGCCGGCAGGCTGCGTTGTACGCGTCGCGGCAGGCGTCGCACGGCGGCTCGTTGCGGTACCAGTGCTGGCGGGCGCCGCCGCGTGTGCCGTGGTTGATGGGCGGCAGCCGGCTGGGGTCCTTCGGGGCGGCGCGGCGTTCCCGTAGGTAGGCGGCCCTGGCGGCAGCGCAGTCCTGGCAGGGCTTTTCGCCGCCGCGCCGGTGCCGGTTGTGGCCGGACGGTGTGCCGCATCTGGCTTGCTTGCTCGTCGACGGTTCGAGACCGAGGGACATCATCACCTCGTCGTAGCTGGCGGTCGTCACGTGGCTTCTCCTTCATGCGGCATCGGGAATGGGGTGGAGGTGGCGCGTGGTCTGGGCGGGGCGGGTCTCCCTGCGGTACTCCCAGCCGTCGAGGGCGGACTCAAGGTCCCGGCGGTGCTGGGCCTGCAGCGCGGGAGGCGTGCTCACACCGGTGGGCCGGGCGCCACCGAAGGTGCCGTCGGGGATGGCCTCTGCGAGCAGGCGCTCAAGCGGGCTCATACGACCGCCCTCGCTGCCTGCTCTGCGGCTTCGGTGCGGGAGGGGTGCGAGCCCGAGGTGAGGGCGTGACGGGCGCCGCCACGGCCCGGCCGGGTGCACGGCCGGCCGACGTAGGCGCGGCACGACTCGACCGGGCAGGCCACGTCGAGCGGGTCGGTGAGTCCCTCGGTGGCGAGGCGCTCGCGCTCGGCCCGGCCCGGGCGGTGCGCGGCCAGTCCCTCGCGCAGGTGCGGCGGCAGGTAGGTGCCGAGCCGTTCAAGGCGGGCCTTCGCTTCGGCGGCCGCGGGGCTGGCCGTCAGCTGCGGCGCCTCGACGGGCGCGGTCTGCCCGGCGACGACGGCCCGCCGGTGGGCGACGACCGCGGCCCGGTAGGCGGCGCCGTTGTCGGGGTCGACGGCGGGCAGGGGGTCGACATCGCGGGCCATGCGGTCGCGGACGACGGACTGCCAGCGGCTGGCGATGTCGGCGGGCAGGATCGGGAACTGGCTGCGGGCGTAGTGCTGCTGCGCAGCGTGGACGGCGTACGGGTACGGGACTTCGGCGAGGATGCCGGCCCACATCTTGGCCTGGGCGCGGCGCTCGATCTTGTCGTCGCGACGGACGCGCGGGTCGGCGAGGGCAATCTCAGCGATCAGCTGGGGAATCAGCTCGGGCTCCATCAGGCGCCTCCTGCGCTCTGCTGCCGCATCTCATCTGCGATGTCGGCCATGTCTTCGAGGTATGCGGTGGTCTTGCTGGGGGCGGCGACGGCGCGGGGGCCCGTGTAGGCGGGCGCGCTCTGCAGTCCGGACCAGCCGGCGAGGAAGTACCGGGCGCTGTACGGGGTCTGCTTGGCGGCCTGCCAGGCGCGGGCGGCGTGCTCGGTGAGGGCCGGTACGCCGACGCGTCGGACGGCGTCGCGCAGGTCGTCCCACTCGCGGGGGTTCAGCGGCCACGAGACGTCCATGCCGCGGGCGTGCATGGCCTCGACGAGGGGCTGGATCTCTCCTCTCCCCTGCTGCCTGGCCACGTCGGTGCCGGGCCGGTCATCGGCGGCGGGGGTAGGGGGTTGAGGTTCTTCCGAAGGAAGAACCTGGGACGGGACGGGACGGGTGGGGACGGGGGCAGCGTCTCCGTGACGGCGTGTAGACGCGTCTACAGAGGCATCTACATCCGGGCCCTCATCCCCCTCGACCTGCCCCTTCCTTGTCCCCTCGCGCCAACGTTGTTGCCGCTCCGTCTTGGCTTTGCGTGCCAACTCGGTCTGAACTCGACTCGGGTTGCGGTCCAAGTACTGATGGATCGCGTACGAGTTGGCGTCGAGTTGGGGGCACGACTCGCAGTCGTGGCCCGCCTTGTGCCACAGGCCGGCGTCGACGAGGGCCGTGATCATTCGGGGCGTTCCGTACAGCCTGGCGATCTGCTTCGGGATCACGCCGTCCGTCACCTGCTGCGCGGCCCATGACCCGCAGCGGACGTACAGACCGAGCGCGGGCGTGCCAGCGGCGAATGCCTTCGGGTGGCAGTGGAACCCGTCATCGATCTTGAACCAGGCCATCAGTGCTTCCCTCGTTCGGTGGTGCGGATGACACGTCCGGGGCGGGGCTCGAAGCCGGCCGCCCCGGACGGGGTACGGGGTGGCTACGGCTTTCGCTGGAGCGCAAGGCTGGAGAGGCCGGCGACATTGGCCAGCAGCGCGGAGACCGACTCGGTGTAGTGCTCGCTGCCCGCGTCAAACGCCGCGTTGAACAGGGCCGGTCCCGTGTCCGCGTCGTCGTTGCAGTACGCGACCAGGAACCGGACAGCGAACAGGTCTGCTGCGGGCGTGCACCCTGGGCGTAGTTCCTGGATGGCCCACATGTCGCCGCGCTTCAGGTTCGGTACGCGGCCCCGGTAGATCTTCTTCAGTGCCGCCTTGCCGACCTCTGCGAAACCGCAGCAGGCGGCGTACATGTCCCAGGGGTCGCCCGAGTTGCCGATCTCGTTGAGGGCGTCGCACGCGCCGTCGGCGTCCTTGTCCATGGCGCAGCCGACGGCCTTCATCACGAGCGGGTACAGCTGGTCGGTGTCCATCAGTCGCCCTTCGTGGTGGCGGTGTCGGGTGCGGTGCGTCGTGGCAGCGGGCCGGGCGGCTCGGGCTTGCCCTGTACTGCGGAGGGTGTGTGCCGGTCGCAGCGCCAGCCGCAGGGGAACGGGCGGGCCCGCTTCAATCCGTGCGGGGGGAGCAGCGAGCAGGGCTGGCGGGTGCGGAACGTCATGCCGTCACCCGCTCGTACAGGCGGCGCCGCTCGCGCGGGGTGAGGCCGCCGTAGATGCCATGCCGGGCGTCGAGCGCCTGCCCGCCCTCCATCCGCATCGCGGAGATGAGGCATGCCTCGACGACGGGGCAGGCCCGGCAGACCCGCTTCGCCTCGGCCGTGTCTTCCTTGTCCTGATGGACGGGGAACCACAGGTCCCGGTGCTTGTCGAAGGCGGGGTCGGCGCATGCGGCCTGCGCGCGCCATGCGTTGTCGTCGGCGGTCTTGGGTCGCGGGAGGGTGCGGCTTCTCACTGGTCCGTCACCGCCCGAGCAGCGGCCAGTTCGATGCGTTCCAGCGGGCTGAGTCCTCCGCGGATGCCGTACCGGCGGGTGCGGTTCTTGCCGGCCTCCTGCTGCATGGCTTCTTCGAGGCAGCGGCGGCGGACCGGGCAGCGGGCGCACATCTGCTTGGCCTTGTGGGCGGTGCCGAGCTTGGGGAAGAACAGGTCGGTGTCGGCGTTGGCGCAGGCGGCGAGGGCGTGCCAGGCGTACGGGCCTTCGGCGGTGCTGATGTGGTTCTTGGTCTGCATCACGCACCGGCCAGGGCGGGCGAGTACACGGGGCCCCAGTTGAACTCCCGGCGGTACCGCCACTGGAGGTTCGACGCCTGCGTCTCGCGCCATTCGATCGGCCCGTGGCAGCGACGGAGCGGGTTGTGCGCCCACTCTCGGCGCATCTCCTCACGACCGCAGTCAGGGCAGGCGATGCGCGGGCCGAAGGGCGCGCCCGTCATGTTGCTCAGCTCGTACCTGTCGGCCCGCCGGATCTCGACGCCGCCGTCGATGGCCTGCTCGCGACTGAAGTCGGGGAACTCGTCGTAGTCGCTGTAGACCTTGAGTGCCGCGTCTTCGTCCTCGCCGCTGACCTTGATCAGGTAGACGTTGGTCACCTCGAACGCGACGTAGTACTCCCGCTCGTCGAGTTCCCACGCCTGCCGTCCGGCGGCCCGGTGAATCAGGTCCAGCGCCTCTTCGGCCTCGCCGCTGGGCACGGGGCGCGGGTACTTCTTGCCGAAGTACTCGTGTGCTCCAGGGTGCCCAAGCTCCAGCTGGCAATCCCGGACGCTGATCGTGGGGGTCTCGTCGTCGTACAGCGGTTCGTTGCAGGCCATCAGGCGGCGCTCCTCAGGATGGCGGGCGTGTACGACCGGCGGCCCGTCTCGGTGTCGTCGTGCGGGGTCAGGTCGCCGCGCGCGGCCAGCGCCCGAAGGTCCTTGCGCGCCGTGTTCCTGCCGGACGTCGGCCACGGGCTGCGCTTGAGCGCCTTCACCGCGCCCTTCGCCGTCCAGAAGCACGGGTTGCTGCGGATCTCGGCGAGCAACCAGCCGCGACGGGTGATCAGTTCAGGCATCGGAGGCACCGCCGTCCGAAGGGAGGGCCTCGACGGTGAACGTTCCGGCGGTACGGCACCCAGCGAAGATGTGACCGCGGCCCGCCTGTGTGTCGAGGACGACCTCGAAGGCGGGGGACGCGAGGTACCGGCGCGCGTACAGAGCGATGCTGTCGGCGAGCTGGTCGCCGCTCAGGGCCCGGGTGATCGGCGCGGGTGCGGGGCCGCCCCTTCCACCGTGGCGGCCGATGCGGTCGAAGGTGACGCGGTGAGTAGTCGTCATCAGTTCCCCCAGCGGGTGAGTCGGTGGCCGCCCCAGAGCAGGGCGACGGAGGCGGCGACGGTCGACCAGAAGCGGCGTGCGTTCAGGCCGTGGTAGGCAGCGAGGATCAGCGCAGTCACAGCGACCGCCGAACCTGCGCCGGCAGGGTGGCCAGCAGTCGGCGGGCCGGAGCCTGCGACGGGTGCCGCATCGGGCCGCAGTGCTGGCACGTCCGGGCGATGTGGCGGGCGGTGGTGCACGCCCGGTGCCGGGCGGTGCGGTGAGGCTTGAGCGCGGCCCACGCGCGGGCGACCGCGGGCAGTCCGCGAAAGACGAGGGCGAGGCCAGCGGCCCATGCGGCGAGGGCCGCGGCGACGTAGGTGAGGACGGTCACGGCTGCACCTCCGGCAGGGCGAGCAGCTGGCGGAGCGTCTGCACCTGCAGGCTCACGTCCTCGCGGGTCTCGACGACCGCGCCGGACGACGCGTGCAGCGCCTCAGGCGTCAGGGAGAACGGGATCGCACTGTCGCCGGCCGCGGACTCCAGGTCGGCCACGCGTGCGCGAAGCTCGGCAGCGGCGTCCGGCGAGATCCACCCGGCGGCGGTCACCGCCAGCGCGAGACCCATCGGAGTGCGGTTCCTGGCCTGCGCGGCGCAGATCGTTTCGGCGAGCGAGTTCAACTCGCGGGCGGTGCCGTTCACGACGAGGCCGAGTCGGGGCGGGTGATGGACCAGGCGGACACCGCAACGTCGTTCACCGTGTGCGCGGCTTCGGTGTACGTGTCGGGCGACCCGTCGCGGAGCGGGTTGGCAGTCGCCTCGACGCCGAAGTGGGCGGCGAATGCGCGCACATCGTCGGGCTTGTTGTGGCAGTAGAGACGGATCTCGAAGGCGTCGCCGTACCGGTCGGCGATCGTGACCTGCCTCGGTGTGAACGGCAGGCCCGCGACCACGTGCTCCGCCACGGAGAAGGCGCGCATCATCGCGTCGCGTGTCAGGCAGTCGGTAGTGTTCGTACTCAAGGTGTCCTCATCTCTCGGCTTACTGAGGTGCACTGAGGGGTCGTTCCGGATTGCCGTCCGGGCGGCCCCGTTTTTCATGGCGTCAGGCCGTCGCGGCGAGCGCGGCCGGACGCTTGTCGGCGGCGAGCGGCTGGACCGTGAACTGCTCGCTGATGGCGCGGATGTTCAGGCCCGAGAACCAGACGCTGTTCCCGTTGTTGACGTGCGGGATCTCGCGGCTGTACGCCAGCTCACGGAGCTTGCGCCCGGAGAACGGCAGGTACCTCGCTGCCTCGTCGGGCTTGTAGTGGAAGAGCTCTCCCTCGGGCGTGCTGGGTGCCGGGGTGTAGCGACCCTGCTCCGGCACCTTCTTCGTGTCCCTGGGGGCGGTCACGGCGTCTCCTTATGGGTGATGTCGTCAGTGCTGGCATCCAGGGCCGTCGCGAGGCGGCGGATGTTCCCGTCGCTGAGGCCGGCCTTACCGGTCTCCACTCGGGAGAGGTGACTGGGATGGATGCCAGACAGGCGAGCGACTGCGGTAAGGCTCAGATTCAGAGCCTCACGCCGGTATCGGATGGCGCTGGAGTGCGGTCTCACGCTCTGAAAGCTAGCCCTCGGGACTACGTTGCGCAAGCGTTGGGACTACGTTGCGGCTCTTTTTTCTAGCCTCACGCGCGGCGTACGCCCGTTACCTCTCAGTACGTAACGCGCGCCCCATGCAATCCCAGAGCTCCCATTGCTTGCTTTGCGGCAGGTCAAAAGGCCGGATGTGGGCTCGTCCGTTGCATGGCGGTGGTGCATCATGTGTGGCATGGAGCCAGAGCGGGACTGGGAGCGCCTCGGACGGAGCTTCGCCAAAGCGCGCGAGGCGGCCGACCTGACGCAGGTCGACGTCGCCGAGAGGATCGGCGTCACACGCACCCCGATCCAGGCCATTGAGCGCGGGCGGGCGTTCAAGAAGGTCACGGGCACGATGCGCAGCTACGCGCGCGTCCTCTGTTGGACAGACGACTCAATCGACCGGGTGCTGGCCGGCGGCGAACCTGCCCCGGCGGCTGCCGCGGGGGAAGACGGCGACGCCACCAGCAGGCCGGTCTCGGTGCCCGGGCTGCCGCTCGCGATCCTCGACCAGCTGCAGGGCGAGGGACAGTTGATCGACGCAACCGTCATCCCCCTGCCCTCGCGGGCAGGCGCCAGCATGACGATCGTTGTGCGCGGCGAACCCGACGCCAGCCCGGAAGAGATCCGGGATGCCCTGCTCGCCTGGCGCAAAGCACGCCGACACCTGCAGGACCTGGGCGACGAGGATGCACCGGCAGTCAGCGACGGTTAACAGAAGGTTTCTTTCATCCCCCCAACCCCTCCACATTTGACCGGATCGTGTGCTGTCATGGTCAAACACCGCGAGGGGGCCGCCGTACCGGTGAGGTCTTGGGGGACCTATGCGGGTGAGAGTTCTGTGCGTTACAGGAATGCCGCACAACGTGCTGGTCTGGGTCGATGACCGGCCCGGACGGTTCATCCTCTACATCGACGAGTCGCTGATGACGAGGCCCGGCGCGCTGGTGCTGCAGAGCGTCCTGAACCAGACGGTAAGGAACTGGCGTCGCCTGCCTGTGGCTCAAATGCAACTGCCCACACTGCGCCCCGTGGTGGGCTGAAATAGGGGGACCGCCCGCGCCTTCCGCCCCCCACCCGGATGCGGCGCGGGCCCTCCCCCGGGAGCATGACGAGCGAGGTGACGACATGGCGTACGCCGAAAAGGTGTTCAAGGTCCGGGACGGCAAGAAGACGAAGCAGTTCACGTGGCGGGCCTGCTACAAGAAGCCCGACGGATCCAAGGGAACGCAGCCCGGGTTCCCCACGAAGAAGACAGCGGAGGACTGGGGCACTGCACAAGAGGCCGCCATCAAGGCCGGCCGGTGGATCGACCCCGAGCTGCAGCGCGCCACCTTCGGAGAGTTCGCCCGGAAGTTCATGAAAGCCAGGGTCAAGCGGGCTCGGACCATGGACACCCGGTGGCGGAACCTGGAGCAGTTCATCCTGCCGAAGTGGGAGAACGTGCCGCTGCTCTCGATCACATGGTTCGACGTCGACTCGTGGCAGCAGACGCTCCAGTGCGACGACACGAAGGCCGGGCACTGCGTCTCCCTGATGTCGACCATCATGACGGCGGCAGTCGACGCCAAGCACCTTGCTACCAACCCGCTCTTCGGCCGACGCCGCACGAAGGCGACCGGCACAGCGGTGCCGCGCAAGGCGAAGACGCTGACCACCGAACAGAAGTGGGCGCCGCCCGAGACGGTCATCACCCTGGCGCAGAGGCTCGGCCCCGCCACCGGAATCATGGTGCTCACGACCGCGTTCACCGGTCTCCGCTGGGGCGAGGCGGCAGGCCTGCACCGGGACAACGTTCTCTGCGCCCGGCGACAGGCGCACGACGGCGGGTACTTCGAGTGCCCCGTCATCAAGGTCGTGCCCGACGTCGGCGAGCTGTCCGAGGTCGAGCTCCGCGACGAGGACGGCAATAAGCTGGGCACCGTGCTGCGGCTCGAACACCCGAAGAGCGCGAAGGGCGTACGCGATATCGACGTGCCGCCGTTCCTGGAGCAGCTGCTGCGCTACCACCTCCAGGACTGGCCGCACGAATATGTCTTCTCGACTGTGACGGGGAAGTTCTGGCGGCGCGGCAACTGGGGCAAGGTCATTCGCCCCGCGGCAGACGGGCGGCCGGAGCGGGAGAGCCGGCAGGGGGTCGCGCACCGCGCAGCGTGGGAGCCGATCATGCCGGGCCTCGACATGCGGGCGCTGCGCCACACACACGACACGTACCAGGACCAGATCGGCGTGCGGGACGCGCTGGCGTACGAGCAGGCTGGGCACGAGCGCCCGGGCATCAAGGCCGTGTATCAGCACCCGACCGCTACCATGAGGCAGGAACGGCTGGACGGCCTCGAAGAGATCTACCGGCGGGCGATGCGGAACCTGGGACTGAAGACTCTGTGGGACAGAGTTGATCTCCTAAAATCCCCCCAAACGATCAACGAGGATCAAGAGCTCGCGGCGTAGCCCCAGCTCAAGAAACTCCCCCAACATCCATGAGGGCCGTATATGGCCGTTCTCCTAAAGCGGGTGTCGCAGGTTCGAATCCTGCCGGGGGCACCAGCGCAAAGGCCCCGGACCGGTCATGGTCCGGGGCCTTTGACATCAGCATCTGACATCAACGGGGGCAGTCACTCGCGGCCGCCGCCTCTTGAGCAGCCGGTCCATGTGACAGATCGCCTCCCGCTGCGCGTCCTCTTACCTCCGCTTGCCTCCGCCCCGCTCCGGGCCCGGCTACGCCGGCCGCGCGGCTGTAGCGAGCACACCCGAGCGGTGGACGGTAGCCCGCGGTGGCTGGGCCCGTTCGGGCCCGTGTGCGATCGTCACGCCTCCCAGGTACGTTGAGCCGTCAGCCGAGGGGGAATGCTCGCGAGGGAGCGCCCCGCAACGCGTGGCTGCGGGGCGCCCATCCACTTTCACAACGGGCCCTAGCGGGGTTTAGTCGACCGTCTGCCCGTTGTGCGCACCGCCTCTGCAGGTCGGGAGCGGGGCCGTCGACCTGTCGATCGTTCCGCCGCCGTCCGTGCACTCACCCGGCGTGACGCTGGCCGGGATGACGCTGACGGCGGTGGCGCTCGCGGCGGTCGCGGTGGCGGCGCCTGTGAAGCCGAGTCCGGCGAGGGCTGCCGTGGCGAAGACTGTGGCGAGTATTCGTCGAATGCGCATGTGGTTCGCCTTTCACAGATTGCCTCGGTTGGGGCACTAACCAGCCTGATCTTCACCCAAATGGGTGGCACGTCATGTTGGGCCATTCGGGTGACAGTGCTGTCGGGTGCGGGGTCGCTGACGCGACCTGTCAGAGCGGATGGAAGCCCGTGCCAGATCCGTGCCAGATCCGTGCCAGAAAGAGCGGATCCCAGCGGTCAAGAGCAGTCAAGCGCGACGCCTCGGTGACTGCGACTGTCCGCGAGTGGGACGACGAAGAAGGGTGGGGTGTTCTGGACTCACCCAGAGACCCCCGGCGGCTGCTTCGGCCACTACGCCGACATCCAGGCGACCGGTTTCCGCGACCTGTCGGCCGGCCAGCAGGTCGAACTCACACAGAAGTTCCTGGCTTCGCGCAGGACGGGTACGACTACCGCGCGGTGAGCATCGTGCCTCGGACAGCTTGACATTCCACAGCTGACCTCAACGACGGCGTACGTCGCCGGTCCCCAGCAGTCCGCAACGCCACCGCACGCTTCACCGCGACATGCAGTAGCTCCCGGTTGATCGAACACCTCAAAGCGGGTCTCGCAGGTTCGAATCCTGCCGGGGGCACCAGCGCAAAGAGCACCTACTGAATTCAGTAGGTGCTCTTTGTCAGCCAGGTCCGACATCAACAGCGACGGCCATTCACGGCCGAACCGCATCGTCGAGGCCGATCGGGCCGCCCCCGGTGCATGATCGGACCGGACCGCAACGGTCGGGTGCGGCCGGGGCTCTGCCAGGCAGGGTTGATCTCGAAAGGAGGTCTCGTGATCTCGGCACTCAACCAGCTTGTCGATCTCGTCGAGGAGCACCTCGGCGATGAGTCCGACGTCCAGGCGCTTGCCGTGCGGCTCGGCACGACCGAATACCACCTGCGACGGATGTTCTCGTCGTTGGCCGGCATGCCGCTGTCGGAGTACGTGCGCCGACGCCGTATGACCCTCGCCGCCGCCGATGTCGTCCAGGGCGAAGGCGACTTGCTGAGCATCGCCGTCCGGTACGGGTACGGCTCGGCCGAGGCGTTCGGCCGTGCCTTTCGTGCCGTCCACGGCGTCGGCCCCGGTGACGTGCGCCGCGACGGAGGCCCCCTGCGCACACAACCACAGCTCAGGTTCCGCCTGACCGTCGAAGGGAGCACCCCCATGGACACCCGCCTCGTCGAACGCCCCGCGTTCCGCCTGGTCGGACACGCGGCCCGGGTCCCGCTCATCCACCAGGGCATCAACCCGCACATCCAGCAGCACATCACCGCACTGCCGCAGGAGGAGCACCTCCGGCTGAAGGCGCTCAGCGACACCGACCCGGGCGGCCTGCTTCAGGTCTGCGACGACCTCGACCCCGACAGCACGGAGGGGAGCGAACTGACCTACCTGCACGGGGTCGCCGTCTCACGGGACACGCCGGCCCCCGGCGACCTCGACGCCATCGAGGTACCGGCCGGCAAGTGGGCGGTCTTCCGTACCGCCGGACCGCATCCCCAGGCCCTGCAGACGACGTGGGCGGCGACCGCGACCGAGTGGTTCCCCTCCAATCCGTGGCGTCTCCGGCCGGGTCCCTCGCTCGTTGCGATCCTCGAGCGCGCGGACGACTTCAGCTCCGCGACCTGCGAACTGTGGCTGCCCGTGGAACCCGCGTGAGGTGAGGCTCGCGAACTCCTCGCAGCGGGTGCCGCAGGTTCGGATCCTGCCGGCGGCGCACCGGTCAAAAGGGCCCCGGACCGATCATGGTCCGGGGCCTTTGACATCCACAGATGCCATCGGCGCGGGCGGCATCGAGCGAACGTCGAGGGCGATTCGCAGACGAGGTGACCAAGGGCGGGCCAACGGGAATCCACGGCGAGACGTAGACCTTGCGCCCGGCGAAGGAGAGGCGGCCGCCTCTGGGACCGGGAGAACAGCGCGTTGCCCAGAGCCACCTGGGCCGTGCCCTACTCAGAACGGCAGAGGAGTGGCATCCTGCTTGATCCTGCAACAGAAGGCACAGTGAGTGGCAAAGCGACCGGATCCCAAAGCCAAGGCCTTTGCTCGTTATGTGAGCAACAACGCGACCAGAGCGGGTTACGCCATGAACTCCTCGTCTGGAGACGGCAAGGCCAAGCTCGCCCAAGCGGCACAGATGCCGGAGGCCGACATATCCAGAATCCTCGCGGGAGAGTACGAGGTCCCGACCGACCTGCTCAAACCCTTGGCGGCGGCCCTGGACATCCCGCAAAAGGATCCACTCCGGGCGGCCGGGATACTGGAGGACACACCCGCGCAAGCGAACCGCCCCCTGACCGTGCAGCTTGCCGCGCAGCGGCTCGGCATCAAGTCCCCGAAGAACGCGGCGGCCTTCGAGGTTCTCGTCACGGCTCTGGTGGAAGCGGAAAAGCGACACCGTTGACCTGGTGAGATCTCTGCCGCACCTGAAGTGCCCGACTCCTCGGGGTCGGGCGCTTCTTGACATGGCCGGTCACGTGGCGAGGTGAAACCGGCCGTCAGCCGACCGCGGAGCCCGACGCAGTGCCGGAAGGCGTCGCCGAGTCGTCGTCCAGGAACTCCCTGATCGCGAAGCCCACCAGCACGATCACCGTCGTCCACACCACCACCATCGTGGTCGGGTAGCTCCAGGTGAACAGGACGATCACGGCGACCAGCAGGATCGCGGCCCCGATCCACCGCTTGAAGCGGTGCACGAACCTGCCGACCGCGCCCAGGCGCAGGCCCGCCGACGCCGCAACACCCCGGAGAGCACCGATGCTTCGGGTGCATCCCGTACGGATGAGGACGGCGATCCGGGACGGACCGCAGAGGAAGGCGCCCACGGCGGTGATGAGGGCGACGGCGCCCAGTGCACGTACACCGGCGCGCAGGAACTTGATCAGAGCGTCGTACACCGTGCCGGCGGCAGCCTGGGACACCTCCGGGGGCAGATGGTCGAGGTACACATCGCGGAAGACGGTGAGCGCGATGCCGAGCAACAACATGGCCGCGAACACCGCCAGCCCGGCGCCGATCAGGGCGTGGCGCCGTTTGGTGGCGGTGTACACCCCCGCGGCGGCGACCAGCAGGGCGATGAAGGGCAACCAGGTGCCCATGATCTGCAGCACCCTCAGGTAGGTCTTCACCTTGCCGAGGTCGTCCGACTGGAACACCACGAAGTCGGTCTGGACGTCCGGGATCTTCGCGGCCACCCCGAGACCTGCGTCGATCAGTCGCTGCTTGACCTTCGCCACCAGCGGCCCCACGTCGATGGCCACCTGGTTGCCCTTCAGGGAGACCGCGCTGTCGCTGCTGCCCGTCAGAGCTTTGTCCAGAGCGCTGTGGACCGAGCGGTTCGCGTCGACCCAGAAGGTCTCGAAGGCGCTGCTGCTGACGACCCTCTCCGTGGTGCGGCTGACCAGTTGCTCCAGACCGTTCTTGATCGGCTTCTCCAGATTCCCGACCAGCTCGGCCGCCCTCGGCGGGACACCCCGCTCCGACACGGCGGCCTGGAGTTCCTTGACCAGCGCGTCCACGTTGATCCGTGCCAGCACCTCGTTGGTGACCCGGTTGGTGACCGCCTGCTGCACATCCGGATCGGAGGCCAGCGGCCCCACCGTGGCGACATAGCGGTTCGTGTCCCGCACGATGCTGTTCGCCCAGACCGCGACGACGGCGAGCACCGACAGCAGGGCCGCGAAGAGGATCAGCAGGACCGAGCCCGTGGTCCGCCACGGGTGCCCCGCCGTATGCGGGCGCGCACCACCCTCCAGGGCTCCCACCCGGTGCCGGAGCTCGTCGATGTCACTGCTTTCCCGGTTCGAGCCCGGCTCACCGCCTGGGTTGGTCATGGTTCCAGAAGATCCGCGCGGTGCCCGGCGCGCGACCCGGGTGGTCCCGACGGGTGAGTCGCGCGCTGGTGGGAAACGCAGCCGTCCGAGGCCGCAATGCGATGAGGGACGGGACTAAGCCCGGGGGTGACGCCGCGAATGACGAATTCAGAGAGAACGATGCATCAGGCGCGAGGGGCTCGCACGGACGTGAACCGAAAGGCCGGCATCAGCGGACACGGGGTGCACGAAAGTCAGAGGGCCATTCCCGGCTCCGCGGAGGCCCCGCCTTCCGGACGCGCCCCGTCACCAGCACCCCCTCACCAGCACCCGTGATCGTGGTGATGCCCGTCCCCGTCGCGGTCCCTCCCGTCCCGGCAGTCGTCGTCGTCCCGCCAGTCGTCGTCGTCCCGCCACGTGTACTCCGGCCACGGCTGGATCGACACCCCCGACGTCGGGGTGCTGCTCACTGTCGGCTTCGGGGTCGTCGACTTCGTCGGGGTCGGGCGGGGCTCGCGGCGGCGTTCGGTCGCGGGGACCACCTCACGGGTGCGGTCCGGGGACGGGGCCCGGGAGGTGGCGCTCGGGGACGGGTCAGGCGGCGGGGCCGCCGGGGTGATGAGGTTCGGGCGGCCGCCCAGGTCGTTGTCCAGCGGGGTGTACTCGGGGTTGCCCTCGCCTCCGCCCGCCAGCGCCACGCTCGACACCAACGCGCCGAGGACCAGGGCGATGCCCGTGCCGAGCATCGTCGTTCTGACGCGCGTCAGAACGGTCGTCCGGGCGTGCGCGGGGCCTTCGGGAGTCCACTGCCCGTTCCAGTCGTACCGTGAGTCCGCCGGCGGCAGCGCCGCGGCATCGACGGCACAGTTGTCCGCCCACATTCCCGGGAGCGCACCCCTGTGATTGCGCCCACATCCCCTGCACGTCATGGCGACACTATGCAGCAAGGTCATTCCGGTGGGTAGGCGTTGCGAAACAACATTGCGAAATCCCCCAGGGTTACCGGGAGTTCGCTGTTCAGAGGGGTCCCGAAAGGAAGGAAATGCCGGGTGAAGGGCCCGTTCCGCCCGGTCGGCGGACCGGCCCCGCGGGCTCCGGAACCGCTTTGCGCCGCCGACCGAGAAGGCGAAAATTTGGTGCGCATACGGGGTTCCGAAAACGGGGTTCCGTCCTAAGGTCTGCGCATGAGTCAGTACGCCACGGCGATACAGGCCGCCGCGCAGGATCACGAACACTTCGGCCCGAGCGGTCATGACATCCGCCGGCCGGTCCGCGTGCACGCCGTCCAGTGGCCCGACCCCGACGGTGCGGAGTGGGTCGAGGCGCGGACGATGTGCGGGCAGCCGGCGTCGGACATGGAGCAGACCGCGCACACGGCGCCGGACCCCACCACGTGGCATGCGCCGCGGTGGAGCGGTCTGACGTGCGACGGCTGCGACGAGGCCGTCCGTTCGGCGACAACCGGAGCCGCCTCGGCAACGGGCTGACGGCAGGAGCCCCTTCCGGCCGCTCGCAACGCGCCGCCGCATACGCTCGGTCGACCCGCCAACGCCTCCCCGCGCGGCGCGTGTCGACCGAGCAGTACCAGGGCCCTGCCGGGTCAGGCCGTGCAGTCCGCCCGCATCTGCGCCGCCGCGTGGTGGGCCCCCTCGCGGCCGGCGCCGAAGTCCACTCCCCTGTCCACGAGCCGCACCGTCAGCTGCTGGTCGCGGACCGGGATCTTCTGGATGATCGCGCCCTTGTCGCGCAGCGCCACTTGGTCGACCTGGAACGTCTTGATCAGGCTGTCGGGATCGGCCGGGTCCGCCAGCACCTTGTAGACCGTGGGGTCGCCCGCCACGTCCTCGTCCCGGCCGCCCTTCGGGACCACCACGGCCACCGAGCAGGTTGTGTAGCCGCTGCCCACGTACCAGGACCAGGTCGCCGTGCCGTCGGTGTCCTTCGTGGCGCTGCCCGACATGGGGATGGAGGTGAACCGGCCGTCGCAGCCGTCGCCCGTGTGGCCGCCGACGTTCACCGTGTACCAGCCCGCGAAGCCGTCGCGGAAGCGGCCTTCTTCCTCGTACCGGCCGCCGCCGTCGCAACCCGGTCCGGCCCAGGCGGAGTACGCGGGACGCTTGCCGCTCTGCGGTGGTTTCGGGGACTTCCGGCCGTCCTCCCCCTCTCCGGGTGACGGCTGGTCCGATGCCGAGCGGGACGGCTCGACCGAGGGCTCGATCCGCTGCGGGGCCCCGCCGACGGCGCCGGGGTCGAAGCGGGACCCGGAGTCGTCGGACGCGTCCGACGGTGAGTCACCCCCGTACATCGCGGCCGCCGAGACCGCCAGGGCCAGCGCTGTCAGCCCGACTCCGCCGATCAGCAGAATCCTTCCTCCACGGGAGAGGCGAGGCACCCGTCCCGTGACTGCCGTGCGTGCCATCCAGTCCCCGCCCCCGGCGTGCCCGTACGGCCCGCCTGTTCCGGTGTCGCCGCACTGCGGGCAGCGCCGACCCGACAGCGCGCCACCGCCGTTGCCGTCGCATCGTTCGCACGCCATGTCACACCCGCACCACTAGACCAACTGCTCGGTATGGAAAACGTGTCCACTATGCATCAGCAGGCCAGGGCCCTGTAGGTGTTAACGCGGGTAAGGGGGCTACCGAAGTTCATCCGGGCACGCGGTGCCCCGCGGAAGCCCGTACGGAGCCGCCAGCCGGTAGACGCCGGGACGGGGCGCGAGCAGTTCGGTCCACTCGTCGCCCTCCGTGTCCTGCTCCACCTTGATGAGGCAGCCGTTCGGATTGGTGAAGCTCTTCGGCCCGTCCTCGCGCAGCTTCGAGGCCTCCGTCTCCTGGGGGCCCTCCACCTTCTTGCCGTCCTCGTCGACGAGGCTCAGCCAGGGCGAGTACGGCACCCGGATCAGCACCCGTCCCGCCGTCTTCACCTGGATGGTGAGGTCCCCCGCGCCGGCGTGGTCCACCGTGGCCGGCGGGTCGGCCAGCGGCATCGGATCCTTGACGGCGAACAGTTGCCAGTTGCCGTCGCCCCAGATACGCGTGAGGTAGGGCTGCCCCTCGCGGACCAGCTCCGCCTCCTGGCGGGCGCCGCTCTCGTCGGGCGACCCCTTGGGCAGGACGACGTAGTGCACCGCCCACCGGTCCAGCCAGGCCCGGTAGCCGGCGGAGGTGAGCGTCTTGTCGTCGTCGTAGAAGAGCGGGTTGCGCTTCATGTCGGCCTGGCGGTTCCAGCCGCGGGCCAGATTGACGTACGGCGCGAGGGCGGACGCCTCGCGGTGGCTGCTTGCCGGGACCACCTCGACCCGGCCGCGTTCGGCGTTCACCTGCTGGAGCCGGTTGACGAGCGGGGCGAGCTCACGGTTCCAGGACGCCGTCGGCGCGGTGCGGACCATGTCGTCCACGGCCTTGAAGCCGATCCAGAAGTTCAGGCCCGCGAAGACGATGACGAGCGCGTACCACTTCCGCGAGCGCGGCCGGGTGAACGGGAGCGCCGCCAGCAGCACCACGCCCGCGAACAGCATCGGCAGCCGCGAGACGTTCGAGCCGATCTGGGAGTCGATCAGCCAGGTCAGCAGCGTGCCCAGCGCGTAGACGGCCGCCGCGGTGCGGACCGTGCGCCAGTCCTTCGGTACGAGGACGAGAACGAACACCCCGTACAGGAAGGGGAGGGACGTCGACCAGAACGACATCGGCTGGGTGCCGGAGAAGGGGAACAGCCAGGCGGACAGCGCCACGACGACGACCGGGGCGAGGCCCAGGGCGTACGCCCCCGGCCGGCGCCCGTTCAGGAACAGCGCGGCCGCGATGACGCCGAGGAAGAGACCGGCGACGGGGCTGGCCGCGGTGGCGAGACCGGCGAGCGGGGCGGCCACGGACGCCTTGGCCCAGCGGTTCATCCGCCAGCGGTGCGGCCAGCAGAAGACCGCGGCGACGGCTCCGAGCGCGAACATCATGCCGAGGCCGAAGGTGACCCGCCCGGACAGGGCGTTGCACAGGAAGGCGAAGACCCCGGCGAGCGAGCAGGCCAGCGGATTGCGGACGGCACGGACGCGCACGAGGATCAGCGCGGTCAGCGCGGCGGAGACCGTACCGGCGACCATCATCGTCGAGCGGACGCCGATCAGCGACATCAGATAGGGCGAGACGACGCTGTACGAGACCGGGTGCATGCCGCCGTACCAGGCGAGGTTGTACGCGGAGTCGGGATGGCGGCCGACGAACTCCGCCCAGGCGTCCTGGGCCGCGATGTCACCGCCGCTGTTGGCGAAGAAGAAGAACCAGATGAGGTGCACCAGCGCCGCGAGGGCGGTGGCGACGAGCACGGGGCGGCGGGAGAGGCGGTCCCGGAGTTCGGCGAGGGGTCCGCGGTCGGCCCCCGAGGATCCGCCCGGGAGTCCGTCCGAACCGTCGGAGGACCCGTCGGAGGGACCGCCGCCGAGGACGTCGGAGTCGTTCCGGTCGCGGTCGGAGCCGGTCAGGGGCCCGCGTATTCGCGGCCCCGCGCCGGTGCTGCTGCCGTCCGCCTGGGCCGGCTCGGCAGTGGTCACTGCGGCTCTCCCCGTCTTCCCCGTCCGTGTGCCGTTGTCGTCGGGCCCGCCGTGCGCCGCGGGCCGTTGTCGTCCGGCCCGCCGTGCGCGGCGCGCGCCGTCGCCGGCGATTCCATCCTCAAGGACGCTGTCCCGGCGTCCTTGAGTTGCCCCGCGAGTTGCCCGGGACGCTAGCACGCGGGCGCCCCGGTACCGGGGCGCCCGCGTGGCAGGTGCGGGACCTCCGGTCCGGAGGTCCCGCACCTGCCGTACGACTCGGGGCCGTCCTGACCGACGCACGTCGGCCGTACGGCTCGGGCCGTCCTAGCCGATGCGCGTCAGCTTGTCGCCGAACCCAGGTTCCGCCAGGTCCTTCTGGAGCGCGACCGGTGCCGTCACCTTGCCGGTGCCGGAGCCGACGGAGACCTGGCCCACGATGTCGCCCGCCGAGGCGGTGTGCGGCAGGCTCTTGCCCGCGTCGTTGATCGCGATCTTGATCTCCAGACCGCCCCAGCCGACCGCCTTGAGGTCCTTGGTGGCGACCACGGCCGTGCGGCCGCCGAACCCGTCGTCCACGTACCCCACGACGGCGCCCTTCTTCACGACGGTCGCGGAGGTGACGCCGCTCTGGGCCGCCTCGATCACCTTGATGCTGTGGTCGATGGCCAGCTCGAGCTTGGAGTTGAGGATCTGCGCGTTCTGGACGCCCATGGTGATGCCGACGATGCGGCGGATCTTGCCGTCGACCCTGGTGTTGGCTGCCCAGAGCAGATTGCCGCCGGCGGGGGTGGACGAGCCGGTCTTGATGCCGCCGACACCGTCCTTCAGCAGGGCCTTGTCGTTGTTGTTCCTGATGGAGCCCTGGATGCCGGGGATGGTCGTCATGGGCGTGTCGACGATCTCGCGGAAGATGTCGTTCTGCATGACCGCCTTGGCCAGCTTCAGCTGGTCCAGCGGCGTGGACACGGTGGTGGCCTTGAGGCCGCTCGGGTCCGTGTAGGTGCTGTTGGTCATGCCGAGTTCCTTGGCGGCGTCGTTCATCTTCTTGACGAACTCGGCCTCGGTCTTGGCATCCCAGCGGGCGAGCAGACGCGCCGCGTTGTTCCCGGAGGGGATCATCAGCAGCTGGAGCATCTGACGCTCGGTGAACTGCTGCCCCTGCGTGACCTTCGCCGTCGACTCGTCCTCGTTGCGGCCCTCGTCCTCGGCCTGCTGGTCGACCGTGATCGTCGGCCCCACCTCCTCGCCGGTGATGGGGTGGTTCTTGAGGATCACGTACGCCGTCATCGTCTTGGCGACGCTCGCGATCGGCGCGGGCTTCTGCGCGCCGTACGTACCGATGGTCCCGACGCCCTCGACCTCGACGGCGCCCTGGCCCTCACCCGGGAACGGCAGGCTGAGCTTGCCGCCCTGGAAGGTGTAGGTGGGGTCGACGGAGAGCGCGAGCTCCGGCTCGGGGAGCGGACGCACAGCCTGTGCGATGGCGAAGACGATCAGGAGCAGGACGACGAGAGGCGTCCAGATCTTGAACCGCCTGAAGACCGTGCGCACGGCTGTCTGCGGCGGGGGCGGCGTGTTCGTCAGCTCGGCGAGCAGATCGAGCGGGGGCAGCGGCGGCATGGGCTGCTGCCGGGTGCGCTCGGCCTCGGTGAGCGATTCGGGTGCGGCGGCGGACGCGGGTGCGGCGGCCGCCGGCTTCGCGGGCGCCGCGGGCTTGTCCGGCGCGGCCGGGGACTTCGCGGGCGCGGCCGGGGCAATGGCCTCGGCCCTCTTCGCGGTCGGCGTCCGCACGCCGTCGTCGACACGCAGCGGCACGAAGGTGCTGGTCCGCTCGGCGGGCGCGGGGGCGGCCTCGGGCCGGGGCGCGGGCGGCATCTTGAGCGCGGTGGTGGGGTTGTCGACGGGAGGCTTCCGGGGCGCCTTGAAGACGGCGGTGGGCTGGTCGACGGCAGGCTCGGCGGGGGCGGCGTCTTCCTTTGCGGGGGCGACGTCTTCCTTTGCAGGAGTGACGTCCGCCTTTGCGGCGGAGGATCCGTCGGATGCCGTGGAGCCGGCGGGGTCCTTGCCGGTGTCGGTGCCCTTGTCGGCCTCGGCGTCCTTGCCGGTGTCGCCATCGGTCCTGTCGGCGGGGGGCTCGGGTGTGGACGTTTCTGCAGCGGCGTCGGCCGCTGCCGCACCGGACGAGCGAGGCTCGTCGGCGTCGGCGTCGGCGTCGGCGTCGGCGTCCGCATCGGCCTCGTCAACGGCATCCGCGTCAGCCTCGGCAACGCTGTCATCGGCCGTGGCCGGCTCGGCGTCCTGCGGCGTCTCCGCCTCGGTCGTGTCCTCGACCGGGACCGCGTCCTCGGCAACCACCGCGTCGGCCGGTTCGGGCTGGTCGGCCGGTTCGGGCTGGTCGGCGTCGGACGCGGGCTCCTCGTCCCGGGCAGCGGGCTCAGCCGCCTCCTCGGACCGGTCGCCCTCGGCCGTGTCCGGCTCGCTCGCGGCCGCGGGCGCGTCCTCGGGCTCCTCGTCCGCGGCGGGCCCCTCCGGCTCCACCTCGTCCGGCGTCACGGGGAGTTCCGCCGTCGCCGCCGGCTCGGGCAGTTCCGACGTCTGCGCCACCGACTCCGGCTCGCTGTCCGACTCCGCGTCCGCCGAGGAGCCCGAAGCCGAGTCCCCACCGGATCCCGAGTCCGACTCCGCATCGGACTGCGCGCCGGACTGCGCCGGCTCCTCGTCCGTCGACGCCACCCACGCCGCCACCGCGGCCCGCAGCCTCGCGTCGTTCTCCGCCGAGCCCGACTCCGTGCCCGGTTCGGCGCGGACCGTCTCGGCGCGGACCGTCTCGGCGCGGACCGTCTCGGCGCGGACCGGATCGGGGCTGACCGGATCGGGGCTGACCGGATCCGGCTCGGAAGCCTCCGGCATCTTGAAGACCGCCGTCGGCTGGTCCACGGCCGGAGCCGGGGCCGATGCCTGGCGGAACACGGCGAGCCGCGGGTCACGTTCACCCGAAGTCGTCTCCCCCGACGACTTCCGCTGCTCCGACTTGTCGGGGGACTCGCCCGCCACCGTGCCTCCTCCATGAGTCATGCGTCATCTGCCGTACGTACGCGCTGGGGCGCCGCCGCAGACGACAGCCCGTGTTGTCCGAACCATCTACCAGTGTCCTGTGTGAGAGTGCGCCCCTTGCGCCTAGACGAGAACGACATACGTGTCGGTTCCAGTACGAAGCACCCACGCGCTCTCGACAGACCAATGTGAGAGGGGTCACCCTGTCATTCATCCACGCGGGGAGGCATGGATGGGCAGGAGCCGCAGAACACTTCCGGAAGAGCTTCTGCTGCTCGCTCTGGACCCGACCACGGGTACCACAGCGCAGCCGCAGTCGCTCGACCTCGGCCTGGCCGGAGCTCAGCTAGTGGAGCTGGCTCTGGCAGGACGGATAGCCCCGGACGGGGATCGTATCGCCGTGGTGATGCCACGGCCGACAGGAGATCCGACACTGGACTCCGCACTGGAGCTGTTGCGCAGACGCGGCAGCCCGGTTCGCGCAGTTCACTGGATTGGTGGGCCCCGGCTGGGGCTCCGCCAGATTTACCTCTCCCATCTGGAGCGGTGCGGCATGGTGCATGCCGTGGCGGGCCAGATGTGCGGGGTGCTGCCGACGACTCGCTACCAGGCGACGGAGACGGCGATCAGCCGGGACATCAGAGCCCGGCTGGACAGTGCGATCCGCACCGGCGTACCGCCGGACCCGCGGACCGCGGCGCTCGCCGCGCTGGCCCACGCGGTCGGACTCGGCAAGCATCTGTACCCAGGGAATGAGGGGCGTTCCTCGCGATCCCGTCTGCGGGATCTCATCAGGCACGACCCCATGGGCGGTCTCGTGGCGCACGCCGTGATGGACGTCCAGAACGGTGTGGCCGCTCAGCCTCGCCGCAATCCCGCCGCAGCGACCGGCAGCCGTCAGGTGGCCGCCGCGTCGATGCAGCCGCACCGCGGGACCATGGCCCGCATCCCGGCGCACTGAGTTCAGCAGCACGATCCGCACCGAGAGCACGACAGCACCACCCGCACCACCGGTTTTTCGCCGCACCGACGTCCCCATGACCCGGTTCGGGAGCCGCACATGACGCGCGGGGCAGCCTCACGGCCGCCCCGCGCGTCCGCGCGTGTCCCACGCGCCCTCGCGTCGGGTGCCGCACGCCGTTCCGCCTGTGCTCCCGTTGTGACCACATGGTGGTGGACTCCGTACGGTGCGTGCCGCGCGTGTGGCTATTTCTCAGCGCGGCCATGACCATTGGTGGCAGTCTGCTGAGCGGTAGATACGCTCAGCAACGCAGCCGGAGGTGCAGTTTCCGTGGCGTCCAGTGTCAATCCCACCGTCAGGCGACGCCGATTGGGCCAGGAGCTGCGCCGGCTCCGTGAGCTGAAGGGCATGACGGCCGAAGAGGTCGCGGAGCGCCTGCTGGTGTCGCAGTCCAAGATCAGCCGCCTCGAGAACGGCCGCCGTTCCATCAGTCAGCGCGATGTCCGCGACCTGTGCGGCGTGTACGAGGTCGACGACCACCGGATCGTCGACTCCCTGATGCAGATGGCCAAGGACTCCCGCCAGCAGGGCTGGTGGCACGCCTTCGGCGACATCCCGTACAGCGTCTACATCGGCCTGGAGACGGACGCGGCGAGTCTGCGGGTGTACGAACCGCAGGTCGTACCCGGCCTGCTGCAGACCCGGCAGTACGCGGAGGCCCTCATCGCGGGCGCGTTGCCGGAGACCGGCACCACCGACATCGACAAGCGGGTCAGCGTCCGGCTGCGCCGCCAGGACCGGATCAAGGACTCCGACCATCCGCTGCGGCTGTGGGTCGTGATCGACGAAGCCGCCCTGCGCCGGCTCGTCGGCGGCAAGAACCTGATGCGCGAGCAGCTGGAGCATCTGGTGGAGCTGTCCCAGCTGCCGCATGTCACCGTGCAGGTGCTGCCCTTCGACATGGGCGCGCACCCGGGGATCAACGGCCAGTACGCGATCCTGGAGTTCCCGGACGCCTCGGACTCGAGCGTGGTCTACATCGAGGGCGTCACGAGCGACCTGTATCTGGAGAAGGCCAACGACGTCCAGAAGTACAGCGTCATGTACGAGCATCTGCGCGCCCAGGCGTTGAACGTGGACCAGACGCGGGCCTTCATCGCGGACATCGCAAAGGACTACGCGCGCTGAGGAGTTGGCCGAAAGGCCGTCAGAAACGCGTTCGCAACGATGAAAACCGTAAGGTACACCCCCGCCAGGTGCGGCGGAGGTGTCATCTGGAATATGCCATCCGGTCGAGTGAACGGCTGCCTCACCGGCCGATGGCGGCGAGTAGCGTCGATCACGCCAGCACAGACGTTGGCGCATCACATCACTCGCACAAGCGGAGCGAACATGGCAATCATTCAGGGCGCCACGGAGACCTGGACCAAGTCCTCGTACTCCACGGGCAACGGTGCTTGCGTAGAGGTCAAGTCCCCCGTCGAACAAGCCATCGCCGTCCGGGACTCCAAGGTCCCCGCGGGCCCGTCGATCAGCTTCGTCCCCGAATCGTGGAACGCGTTCGTGAACGAGGTCGGGCAGGGAGCCTTCGATCTCGGCTGAGCCGTACGCCGAGTACCGAAGAGCACCTGTTGTCCACGCACCACCTGACAGAGCCCTCTCGACTGGTCCGCCGTCCCGGCCGAGGGGGCTCGGCCACCTGCGGGGCCGGATCCGTCAGCGCAACCGGTCCACGTAGCGGTCCGTCCCCGGCACCGTCGGGATGAACGGCGCCACCAGCTCCACCCGCCCGAGACCCGACGCGGCGACCTCCCCGTCCAGACCCGCGAAGTCGGCGTCCCACCGCTCCCGCGGGTCCTGCTCCAGGAACCAGAGCAGTGTGAGGCGCGTGTCGACGCCCTCCACCTGCTTGACGTACGTCATCCGGTCGCCCGGCAGGGGCGTCGGCCGGAAGACGGTCACCATGGCCGTACCGGAGCCCGCGAGGCGCTTCGGGAGGTGGCGGGTGCGCAGCCAGTCCAGCAGTTCGGCCCGCTGCTCGGGGCCGTCCGTGTCGATGACCTCGACGACCATGCCGGCGTAGGGATGGTCGAGCGCGTGATGGTCACGCGGGCCCGCGGCTCCGTCGCGGTAGACCGTCGCCTCGTGGTCCTGGAAGGCCGTGAAGACATGCGTACGGTCCTGGTAGACGCGGCCGTCGCGGTTCAGGCGTTTGTTGATGCCGACCGTCCACTTCATGTGGTCGGCGTAGCGGCCGTCGGTGATCCAGTACGTGGAGATGTAGCAGCCCGCGGTGACCGGCTGGGCCACCGCCGACTTCTCCGGGTAGCGCAGCAGTTGGAGGTCCCTGGTGGCGACCCAGCGGCGGCCGGCGTAGATCCAGGGCATGGCCATCGCGCCGGCGTAGTAGTGGTCGTCCTCGTACCAGCGGTTGTACGCGTACTCGTGGCCCGGGTGCGGTTCGACCATCGTGATCAGGGCATGGCCGGGGCGCACTCCGTACGGGCCCACACCGGCCAGTTCGGCGTACACCTCGCTGCGTGTGTCGCTCGTCGTACGGTCGCTCATTCCACCGTCTCCCTTCCCTCCGTCCGCGGACGCACCTACTCTGACGGGCCGTCAGATGTTTCGCCAGAGCCGGGAGCCGCCGAGATGCTGCTGCAGGGGAAGACCGTCATCGTGTCCGGCGTCGGCGCCGGGCTCGGCCATCAGATCGCCGCGACCGTCGTACGCGACGGGGGCCGCGCCGTCCTCGGGGCGCGCACCGAGGAGAACCTCGCGAAGTCGGCGGGCGAGATCGATCCGGAGGGCACCCGGACCGCCTACCGGCCCACCGACATCACCGACGAGGCGCAGTGCGAGGTCCTGGCGGCGCTCGCCGTGGAGCGTTTCGGAGGGATCGACGCGGTCGTCCATGTCGCCGCCTGGGACAGCTACTTCGGCGGGCTCGCGGACGCCGACTTCGCGACCTGGCAGCAGGTCATCGATGTGAACCTGCTGGGCACCCTGCGGATGACCCGGGCCTGCCTGCCCGCCCTGAAGGAGCGCGGCGGCTCGGTCGTCATCATCGGCACGCAGTCGGCGGTCGCCGCGCCCTCACAGGTGTGGCAGGCGGCGTACGCGGCGTCCAAGGGGGCGCTGACCTCGGCGATGTACTCGCTGGCCCGGGAGCTGGGCCCGGACCGCATCCGGGTGAACACGGTGCTGCCGGGCTGGATGTGGGGCCCGCCGGTCCAGGCGTACGTCCAGTTCACCGCGCACACCGAGGGGGTGTCCGAGACCGAGGTGCTCGGCCGGCTCACCGAGCGGATGGCGCTGCCCGAGCTGGCGACGGACGGAGATGTCGCGGAGGCTGCCGTGTTCCTCGCCTCCGACCGGGCCCGGGCGATCACGGGTCAGTCGCTGCTGGTCAACGCCGGCGAGTTGATGCGGTAGCCGCCGTCGCGCGAACCGGCTTGTTCATGGGGCAGTTGGCCTCACCTTTCCTCGGCCGCACGGGACCCGCATCCCGTGCGGTCTTTCTCTGTGGCCGGAGCCTGACGAAGTGCCTGCTCATGGTGTGGCCGCCGTCACGTTCACGACAACGCCCCCGAAGGTCAAGAACAAGCAAAATCGTTCTGCTTTCTGATCTGCGTTCACATTCATGACCACGGAAGGCCTTGACCCGCCGCCCGAACAGGCGGTTCAATCCCGGAAGTCCCCGATCCCGCACGGGGGCGCCGCTGATCGGACGTACTGACGAAGTGCCATGGACGTTCACAAGGCGGACCCCAGGAGGGGGCACATGAACAGTCTCGACTGGACCGTGCTCATCGGATACTTCGGTGTGATGGTCGCGATCGGACTCTGGTCGCACAAGCGCGTGGACAACGTCAGCGACTTCTTCACCGCCGGCGGCAAGATGCCGTGGTGGCTGTCGGGCATCTCGCACCACATGTCCGGCTACAGCGCGGTGATGTTCACCGGCTACGCGGGCATCGCGTACACCTACGGCGTCACGTCCTTCGTGACGTGGTCCCTCCCGATCGCCATCGGCATCTTCATCGGCGCCAAGCTCTTCGCACCCCGGCTGAACCGGCTGCGCTCCAAGCTGCACGTCGCGTCACCGCTGGAGTATCTGAAGACCCGCTACAACCTCAAGACCCAGCAGGCTCTCGCCTGGTCGGGCCTGCTGCTGAAGATCGTGGACGTGGGCGCCAAGTGGGCCGCCATCGCCACCCTGCTCTCCGTCTTCACCGGCATCTCGCTCAACCAGGGCATCCTCATCACCGGTGTCATCACCGGTATCTACTGCACCATCGGCGGCCTGTGGGCCGACGCCCTCACCGAGCTGGGGCAGTTCATCATCCAGCTGTTCGCCGGCCTGGCGATGCTGTTCGCCGTCATGAGCGAACTCGACGGGTTCAGCACGCTGTGGACTGTGTGGGACGAGCCGGAGATGCAGGGCCACGCGGACGCGACCGCCGGCCCCTACACGGTGACCTTCCTGCTGGCGTTCCTCTTCATCAAGACCTTCGAGTACAACGGCGGCATGTGGAACCAGGCGCAGCGCTACATGGCGACCGCCAACGCCCGCGAGGCGACGCGCTCGGCGCGCCTCTCCGCGATCCTGTGGTTCGTCTGGCCGCTGGTGCTCTTCTTCCCGATGTGGTGCGCGCCGCTGCTGATCGAGGCGAAGAAGCCGGACGCCTCCGACTCGTACGCGCTGATGACCGAACAGCTGCTGCCGCACGGCCTCCTCGGCCTGGTCATCGTGGGCTTCTTCTCGCACACCATGGCCATGTGCTCGTCCGACGCCAACGCCATCGCCGCCGTCTTCACCCGGGACATCGCACCCGTGCTGTCGAAGAAGGCCCGGGGCTGGAGCGAGCGGTCGGGGCTCATCGCCGCCCGTCTGTCGACGATCGCCTTCCTCGCGCTGTCGATGGCGATCGCGACGCAGGTCAACTCGCCCACGTTCAAGGACATCATCACCGTCGTGATCAAGTGGGTGGCGGGACTGATGGGACCGATCGCGATCCCGTTCATGCTCGGCCTGCTGCGTCCGTTCCGCAGATCCGGACCGACGGCGGCGCTCACGAGCTGGGCGGCCGGTCTCATCGCGTTCTTCTTCCTCAACTACGAGATCGACGGCACCGCCAGGACCGATGTGGCTCTGCAGTACCAGGTGTCCGTACCGCTCGCGATCTCGCTGGTGCTCTACATCGTGATCGGCTTCCTCAAGCCGGAGGACACTCCCGAACGCGACGCGGTCATCGCCCGGATCAACTCGGACGACGACGGCCCGGAGGCGGGTGCCGCGGCGGCCGCCGTGCCGGGACAGACGGCGCCCGCCGGGGAGAAGGTCCTCGGCCGCGAAGGGGCCGACGGCTGACGGCGCGCTGACGACACACCCCGACGCACCGGGGCCCGGCTTCCTGAGGGTGGAGCCGGGCCCCGGTGCAGGTCCGTGCCGGTGCCGAAAGCGCGACCGGCCCCTTCAGCTGCGGGGGTAACGGGCCAGCCAGCCCGGGGAGTTGATCGTCGGTCCGTGCAGAGCCGGCCCCTGGGTCATCTCCATCGCGAAGTCGTCGGCGAGCTCCAGGATCGTGGGACGGCCCTCGATCTCGGACAGCCAGGCGGGCGGCAGCGCCGTCTCGCCGTGCAGCGCCCCGAGCAGCGAGCCGGTCACGATGCCCGTGGTCTCCGAGGGGCCGTCGTGGTTCACCGCGAGCCGCAGGCCGTGCCGGATGTCCTCGCCGACGAGCGCGCAGTAGACGGCGATGGCGAGCGCGTCCTCGGCGTGATGGCCCTCGCCGAGGGACGCGATGCGCGCCGGGCTCGGAATGCCCTGGCGTACGGCGCCCAGCGCGTGCTTGAGGGCGTCCGTGACGGGCTGGTGCCCCGGGCGGGCGGCCAGCAGGGCGAGCGCGCGCTGCACGGAGCCGTCGAGCGTCTCCCCGCGGGCCAGTCCGTGCACGATGACCGCGAAGGCACCCGCCGAGAGATACGCGGTCGGGTGCCCGTGCGTCTGGGCCGCGCACTCCACCGCCAGCTGGCACACCAGTTGCGGCTCCCAGCCGACGAGCAGCCCGAACGGGGCGGACCGGGCGAGCGCGCCGGCATCGCGCGCCGTCGGGTTCTTGGGCGCCTCCAGGGTGCCCATCGACTCGTCGCCGAGGCCGACCAGGGTCGACCGGGAGGGGTCGCGCCGGGTGTAGAGCCACTCCTCACGGGCGAGCCAGCCGTTGTCCTTGCGGCGCTCGTCGGGTCCCCAGTCGCGCTGGGTGGCGGCCCATCTGAGATACGCGCGGTGCACATCGGTGGGCGGATGCCAGGCACCGGTGTCGCGGCGGACCTGGGCGCGTATGAGCCCGTCGACGGTGAACAGGGTGAGCTGGGTGGCCGCGGTCACGGCGCCGCGGCGGCCGTGGGCGGGTACGAGATCGCCGATGCCGTCCTGCCCGTGTGTGGCGCGTATCTCGTCCAGGGTGAGGGACGCGACCCCGGCGCCCAGCGCGTCGCCGATGGCGCCGCCGAGCAGGGCGCCGCGCACCCGGGCACGGAAGTCCTGCTGCTCCGCACGCCCCCAGACGGCTGTGGCTGCTGCGCTCACCGCGCGTCCCTCCCTGGACGTCGAACGAATGCACCTGGCGGAGCACTTTAATCGACCGCGCGAGATCGGTTCAGGGCTGTAAGGGGGCGGATGCGGTATGTGATGGGTCGCACGTCGGGCCGGATTTGAGCGAGTCGCGCATCAGGGGCCCCAGGGACCCCAGCCTCAACCGGCTCCCCACCCCGCCGCGAGCCGGCCGCCCGCGCCCGCCGCCGCGCACCGGCCGTCCGTCGCCCGGCGCCCGTGGCTCACATCGTCGCCGTCACCCGCAGCACCGCCTTGCCCCGCACCGTGCGCCGGCGCAGGGCGTGGGCCGCGTCCGCGAACCTCTCCCACGGACCCTGCCAGCCGATCTCCACCGCGAGGCGGCCGTCAGCGGCGTAACCGACCAGGAGAGCGAGGTCGACGGCCGGCGCGGACAGGTCGTTGAGGAACGACGTGAGCGACTTGGCCGGCCCGATCGTCGAGTACGGCGGGAAGACGGCCGGCTCCCCCGACGTCCAGCCGACGCTCTGCAGGCTGCCGCCCGGCGCCAGCAGATCCCAGGCCGCGACCATCTGCGGGCCGCCGACGCTGTCGATGATCACGTCGACCGGCCGGTCCACACCCTCCAGGCCCACCACCACCTCGTCCGCGCCCGCCTTGACCAGGCCCTCGCGCCGGGCGGCCGAGCCCACCGAGGCGATCACATGGGCGTCCGCGGCCGCGGCGAGTTGCAGCGCGAACCGTCCGACCCCGCCCGATGCGCCGGTGACCAGTACCCGCTTGCCCGCGGCGATGCCCCCGGCCCGCAGGGACCGCAGCGCGGCGATCCCCGCGACCGGCAGCGCCGCCGCCTCCGCCAGGGAGACCCCCTCCGGGATCTCGGCCAGGGCGTCCGCGTCCACCGCGATCCGCTCCGCGAAGGCGCCGGCCGAGAGGGCGACGACCCGGGTGCCCACCGCGGGCCCCGCGCCCTCGGACCGCACCACCACCCCGGCGGCGTCCGAGCCCAGCACGGCCCCCTCGGGTACGCGTCCCGACCGGGCGTCGTTGAGGTCGCCATGGTTGAGCGAGACGTGGTGGACGTCCACGAGCACCTGTTCGGGCCCTGGTACGGGCTCACACACTTCGGTCAGACGAACGGCGTCGGTCGCGGACGGGTCCACGACGAGGGCTCGGACGGACATGTCGGCTCCTTGGTGACGGTGGTCGGTCCGCGCGGCGTGCCGGACCGGTGCTGTGCGTGGTGCTGAACCCGGTGCTGATCGCTGCATGCGTGGGCGGCGGGCGTTCACGGCACCTGCCGTGCCGACCTTGCCGCTGTCGACGGCCCCTGCCACGGACGCTCGCCGAGATGTCTGCGGCCCGCGCCACGGGCCCCGTCACCCCGGCGCGTCTCCGTCCCGCAGCCGGTCCCGCTGCGCCAGGGCCCACGCGTAGTCCGGGTCGAGCGCCAGGGCCCGTTCCAGGTCCGCCAGCGCCCTCTCGGGCCGCCCCAGCGCCGCGTACGCCATCGCCCGGCTGCCGAGCGCCCACGTGTACACCGGATTGAGCGCCAGAGCCCGGTCGAACTGCTCGACCGCCTCCTCGTTGCGGCCCATGAAGCGGTACACCTCACCGCGCTCCCCCACCGTCGCCGCGGTGTCCGGCGCCAGCCGGTCCGCCCGGTCGAGATCCTCCAGCGCACCCGCGAAGTCGTTCAGCCGCAGCCGTACATGCGCACGCCGCACCAGCGCCCACACATACGCGTCGCCCAGCTCCACCGCCCGGTCCAGATCCGTCAGCGCCTCCCGCAGGCGGCCCTGCTGGTACCGGGTCTGACCCCGGCTGCCGTGCGCCAGCCAGTCCCCCGGCTCCAGCGCCAGTGCCCGGCCGAGCTCCGCGTCCGCCTCCGCGAGCCGTCCCGCCCGTCGGTAGGTCTCGCCGCGTTCGCGCACGGTCTCCGGCGAACCGGGCAGCAGCTCCTCGGCCTTGTCCAGATCCTCCAGCGCCTCGTCGAACCCACCCGCCGCCCGGTGCACGACCGCACGCCCCCGGTACACCGACGGGTCGTCCGGTGCCAGCGCGATGCCCTGCCCGTAGTCGGCGAGCGCCTCCTCGTACGCGTCCAGGCGGAAGAACTGCCGCCCGCGGGCCGCGTACGCGAGCGCCCGTACGCCGTCGTCCGCATCGGAGCGGCCGATGAGCAGGCCCAGCACCCGTACCGCGCCCAGCCGTTCGTCCTCCAGCGCGGCGAGGCACTCCCGGCCCCAGCTGCCCAGCTCCTGCGCCCCGCCGTCCTCCCCGGCCTCGGCGACGGCCCGTGCCCAGCCGCGCGCGACGGCGATCCCCTCGCCGCAGGCGGCCACGCCGTCCTGGAGGACTGCCGGGAGCGCTGTCCGGGGCCGGGCGCACAGCAGGTGGTACACCTCCTCGACACGCGCCGCCCGCCAGGATTCGTCCGCCCACAGCGGGGCGGTGCCGCCGGCCTCGGCACACCGGGCCGCGTACACCGCAGCGAGCCGGCCGTGGCTCTCGCTCCACCGCTGCGGAGACCCGGTACGCCGCAGCCGCAGCATGGGGGCGCGGACGACATCGTGATAGCGGGCCCGGCCGCCGTGTTCACTGACGAACGGCAGCGAGCGCAACCAGCCGTACAGCCCCTCCTCCCGTCCCGCGCCGTCGCCCGCGACCGCGTGGAACAGGTCCTCGTCGAGGTGGCGGGGCAGCGCGCCTTCGAGCGCGGCGGCGCGGCGCACCGGCTCCGTCTCCCACTTCAGGAAACGCTCGACGGCCGTGGCGCTCGGGTCGCCGACGTCTCCCGGGTTCTCGGCGAGCGTGGAGACCAGCACCGGCAGCCGGCCGGAGAGATGGAGCACGTCCCGTACGACCGTCTCGTCCAGCACCCCTTTGGCGGCGAGGAGTTGGCGCGCCTCGGCGTCGGTGAACGGCCGGAGCGGGAGCTCGGTGACGAGGCCGACGCAGTCGCCCCAGCGGACCGGGTCGAGGGGGCGCTGCCCGGCGGTGGTGACGACGATGTTCGAGGGCAGAGCGCCGTACCGCTCGGTCGTCAGCAGGTCCCGCAGCCAGTCGTCGAGGAACGGCCCGGTGCGCTCGTACGTGTCGAAGAACAGCGCGATCCAGGGCGCCCGTTCGGCGACCCGCTCCAGTTCCGCGGCGAGTACGGGGGTCAGGGTGCGCAGGGGGTCCAGGACCAACTGGACGTCGTCGTGGTTGCGGAAGCGGGCCGCGAGCGCGGCCCGCAGCTTCTCCGTTCCCTGGGCGAGCTGCGCAGGGTCGACCATCGCCGTGAACGGGCCGACCCCGGGGAGGAGTCCGAGCCCGGCGAGCCCCGCGCGGGTGACGGCCACGGATGCGCCGTTCGGCTCCTGCGCCTCGCGACCCGGTCCCGTGGCGCCCGGTCCCTCGGGGCCGGCCGACTCGGGGGCGAGCGCCTCGGCCTCGTACCGCCGCTGCCGGTAGGTCGCCAGCATCCGGTCGAGCGCCTTCAGCGGGTGGCCCTGCCGCTCGAAGTGGCCGCACAGCGCGGTCATGGCCTCCGGAACGCTGTTGACGCTCTCGTCGACGTACGCCGTCAGAGCACCGCGCTCGCGGGCCGCGTCCTCGAGCCGGCGGACGAGAGCGCTCTTGCCCACGCCCGCGCTGCCGTGGACATGGAAGATGAAGCAGTGCCGCTCGTCCTCGGGCGGGATGTCGAAGTTCCCCCGGAACCGGGCCAGTTCCTCCCGTCGCCCGACGAAGTGCTGACGGCTCTTCAGGATCTGCTGCATCGACGGTCTCGACCCGGCCATGGTCCAAGTGTCCCCCAGACCCGGCCGCGGGCGAGGTCCCGGCGCGTGACCGTACGGCGTGGGTCAGTAGCCGCGCCGGATCGCGGCCCGGGCGGCGGCGCGGCGCATGCGGTCAGTCCACCAGGGGCAGCAGCTCCGGAAGATGTCCGTCGGACGCGGCGGCGGCCTGCTGCCGCTCCTCGGACACCTCGCCGTACAGCGTCGTCCGCGGCTTCGCCGGCCGGCCCGCCGCCTCGGCGATCGCGACCAGATCCTTCACCGAGCGGTACGAGCCGTAACTGGAGCCCGCCATACGGGAGATGGTCTCCTCCATCAGGGTGCCGCCGAGGTCGTTGGCGCCCGAGCGCAGCATCTCGGCCGCGCCCTCCGTGCCCAGTTTCACCCAGCTGGTCTGGATGTTGGTGATGTGCGGGTGCAGCAGGAGGCGGGCCATCGCCATCACGGCGCGGTTCTCGCGCGCGGTCGGCCCCGGCCGGGCGATACCGGCGAGATAGACGGGCGCGTTGGTGTGGATGAAGGGCAGGGTCACGAACTCCGTGAACCCGCCGGTCTCCTGCTGGATCCGCGCCAGCGTCCGGAAGTGGCCGAGCCAGTGCCGGGGCTGGTCCACATGCCCGTACATCATGGTCGAGCTGGACCGGATGCCGAGTTCGTGCGCCGTGGTGACGACCTCGATCCAGGTCGCGGTGGGCAGTTTGCCCTTCGTCAGCACCCAGCGGACCTCGTCGTCGAGGATCTCGGCCGCGGTGCCCGGGATCGAGTCGAGCCCGGCCTCCTTCGCGGCGGTCAGCCACTCGCGGATCGACAGCCCGGTCCGGGAGGCGCCGTTGACGACCTCCATCGGGGAGAACGCGTGCACATGCATCCCCGGAACGCGCTCCTTCACGGCGCGCGCGATGTCGAAGTACGCCGTGCCCGGCAGGTCGGGGTGGATACCGCCCTGCATGCACACCTCCACCGCACCGACGTCCCACGCCTGCGCCGCCCGGTCGGCGACCTGGTCGAGGGAGAGGGTGTACGCGTCGGCGTCGGTGCGCCGCTGCGCGAAGGCACAGAAACGGCAGCCGGTGTAACAGACGTTGGTGAAGTTGATGTTGCGCGTGACGATGTAGGTGACGTCGTCGCCCACGACATCGCGGCGCAGCTCGTCCGCGATCCTCGTCAGGGCGTCGAGGGCCGGCCCGTCGGCGTGCAGCAGGGCGAGTGCCTCGTCGTCGGTGAGCCGGGTGGGATCGTCGGCCGCGGTCTTCAGCGCACCGCGCACATCCGTGTCGATGCGCTGCGGCACCATCCCGGGCGCCGCGGCCTCGCGCAGCGACTCCCAGTCGCCGTACACCTCGTCGAAGTCGTCGCGGCGGTCGTGGGTGCGGCCGTCGGTGTCGATGGTGCGGTGCAGATCGGTGCGTCCGACGGCGGTGAAGCCCTCGTCGGGCTCCTGCCACGGGTGGCCCTGGACGGGGGCGTCGGGGTTGGCGAGCCCGGTCTCCGGATCGGCCAGTGCCCGTACGTGCGGCATGAGCCGCGGATCGAGCCACGGCTCACCGCGCCGGACGAACTCCGGGTACACACACAGCCGTTCCTCCAGCCGGAAGCCCGCGGCGGCCGACTGCTCGGTGAGGACGTCGATCTGCGGCCAGGGCCGCTCCGGGTTCACATGGTCGATGGTCAGGGGCGAGACCCCGCCCCAGTCGTCGATGCCGGCGCCGATGAGCCGTCCGTACTCGCTGTCCACGAGGTTCGGCGGTGCCTGAAGACAGGCGGACGGGCCCATGATGTGCCGGGCGACGGCGACGGTGGCCACCAGCTCGTCCAGCTCGGCATCCGGCATACCGCGCATCGCCGTGTCCGGCTTGGCGCGGAAGTTCTGCAGGATCAGTTCCTGGATGCCGTGGTACGCCCGGGAGATCCGGCGCAGCGCGAACAGCGAGTCCGCGCGCTCCTCGTACGTCTCCCCGATCCCGATCAGCAGCCCACTGGTGAACGGCACGGAGCTGCGCCCCGCGTCCTCCAGCACGCGCAGCCGCACGGCGGGTTCCTTGTCGGGCGACCCGTGGTGCGGCCCGCCGGGCTCGCTCCACAGCCGGGTCGCGGTGGTCTCCAGCATCATCCCCATGGACGGCGCCACGGGCTTGAGCCGCTGGAAGTCGGTCCAGGTCATGACGCCGGGGTTGAGGTGGGGCAGCAGCCCGGTCTCCTCCAGGATCCGGATGGCCATGGCCCGTACGTACGCGATGGTGTCGTCGTACCCCTCGGCCTCCAGCCACTCCCGCGCCTCGGGCCACCGGTCCTCGGGCTTGTCGCCGAGCGTGATGAGGGCTTCCTTGCACCCCATCTCGGCCCCGCGCCGGGCGATGGCGAGCACCTCGTCGGGCGACATGAACATCCCGTGCCCGGCGCGCCGGAGCTTGCCGGGGACGGTGGCGAAGGTGCAGTAGTGGCACTTGTCCCGGCATAGCCGGGTGAGCGGGATGAACACGCTCTTGGAGTACGTGATGACCCCGGCCCGCCCGGCAGCCTCCAGCCCGGCATCCCGCACCCGCGCGGCGGACGCACAGAGATCGTCGAGATCCTCCCCCCGCGCCTGCAACAGCACGGCGGCCTCCCCGACATCGAGAGCCACCCCGTCCCGGGCGCGCTTGAGTGCGCGCCGCATGGCGTTCCGGGTGGGCCGCGCGGGGGGTTCGGGCTGGTGATCGGTCATGGGGTCGAGGATACGAGCTGGTGGTGTGGTGGGTAGGGGGCGCCGTCCGGGGGGCGGGGCTCGGCGGGGAGGTGGGGCTGATCGCGTACGTTGTGGGTCCGCACCTCGAGGCCGCGAGGCGAGGGGGCGTGGAGCACGTGATGGGCGACTTCCCGTAGCCGCAGGAGCACGCTGATGACCCCGATGGCAGAGCAGTGGCCGGCAGCCTCTGAAGCGTCGGCGGCGCGTACCGTTTTCGGACCGCTCGGCGGCATCGTGGAGCTGGGTGCGGTGAGCGCTTCGGAGTCGACGTCGCTGAGCGAGATCTCCGTGGGTGACTTCGTCGCGGACCACCGCGAGGAACTGGATCACTTTTTGGCGATGGTGCGGGACCTCGGCGACTTCGACGCCGAGACGATGGCCATCGTCGACGACCTGGGCCGGCTCCGCCCGCACGAGATCACCGCGCCGTCCCTGCTCCTGTGGTCCGGCGGCATCGAGCCCGTCTCCCCGGACCCGGGCGAACCCGCCGCGGTACGCCGGATGGTGAACATGGGCGTCGACCTTCAACTGGCTGATATGACCCACGGGTTGGTCGGAGTTGCTGCCGCACGCGGCGGACGTGCCGCGGTGGAGGCCAACGCGGTGCTGATCCTGGAGTGCTTGCGCATGGAGATGCAGGTCGACCTCCCGCAGTACCTGCCATGGGCCGACTTGCGAGAGAAACTCGCCCGGACTCCCGACTCCCCCGCCCTCGCGGAGACGGATCAGGGCGACTTTCTCGAGTACCGGGCAGCGGCGACGAAGGTGTCGGTGCTCGTGAACAACGACCATGAAGAGCGCGACTCATGGGTGGGGCACGGCGACGTGTGGAGCGTCAGCTTGGGCTGATCCGGCGCTCGGGCCGCCCAGCGGACCGCACGAGTTGGTGGCGGAGCGGGCCGTGTGCGGTGGACGCGACCAGTGACGCCAGCTGGAGTGATTGAGGCATCAATCAAGCACATTTGTTCGGTTCACGCCCCAATGATCCACATTTACCCCGTTGCTTTCGAAAAAACGACCATGGCACGATGCTGCGCATGACGGAGAACGGGGGCGGCTCCAAGGAGCCGGGTCAGCAGTCGAGGCTGGCCGATTTGGTTGGCTCGACGACGATTTCACCAGGGGCGGGCGGGGCGGAGCCACCGTCGGAAGAGGACCTTGTAGCACGCGGCAAGCATGAGTTTGCCGTGTTGCTCGGCGAATTCCGGCGTACGGCGGTACTGGTGCCGTTCGACGACCAGGGCAGCCTGTGGACCGCCGACCAGAACGGCGTGCGCTGGATCTGCGCGTTCTCGAACGAGGAGTCCCTGGCCCGTTTCGCCGAGGTCCAGGGCGGCGCGGCCCGTGAGTGGACGTATCGCACGATCCTCGGTGCACGGCTGCTGGATGTGATGGTGCCGATGCTCGGCATGCCCGCCGGTGTGGCGCTCGATGCGGCAAGCGACGACGGAATGCTCTTTCCGCCGGTGAAGGGCATCGTGCCCGACGCGGTGGCGGTCGATCTCGGGGGAACACAGTGAGCGGCGAAGGCTCTGATCTGAACGTACCGCCGTCGGCTCTCGCCGACATCGCGAAGGGCATCAACCTGGCCCATGCCGAGCTGAAGGATCTCGGCATGATCGGCGAGGCGAGCGTGGGGCGCGGTTTCTCCGATCTGGCGCTGTCCGGGATGGAGTTGGGGCACACCGGCTTGACCGACCAGTTCCAGACGTTCTGCGACCGCTGGGAGTGGGGCGTGCGGGCGCTGACGCTGCGCGGGAACGGCTTCGCGCAGGGCGTCGGCCTGTCGGCCGGCTCGTTCGCCGAACAGGAGCAGTACGTCAAGGACTCGATCAAGATCGGGGTGAACTCCCTCAACGGGAACCCGCACTTGACTGAGGACGAGGTCAAGGGCATGAGCTGGGACAAAATCAGCACCCAGTCCGCGTTCGACGGTGCCACCTGGAGCGGCGAGTCCTTCTCAGAAGCCCAGAAAGAGGTCAACCAGACCTGGAAGAACACCGGTTACGACGTGATGGACGCCCAGATGGACTCGATGGAGCGATCGGGGCTGATCGACTCGAAGGTGCGGGACGCGGCCGACGCGGATCTGCGGGAGACCTTCGATCCGGATGAGCAGACCATCGCCCAGGCCGAAGAGCCGCGTTGGGGGGACTACCGCTGATGCCGGACTGGGGAGCATGGGCCGACAAGGGCATCGATGTCATCGACGGCGGCATCGACAAGGCCAAGGAGAAGGTCGGCGAGGGTGTCGACTGGGCGACGGACAAGGTCGGCGACGGCCTGGACAAGGTCGGCGCGCACGACTGGGCGGACTCCGTCGAGGACTGGGGCGACGAGACCGCCTCCTCGCTCGGCGCGGAGGTGGGCGAACAGCAGCTGGGCCAGACCGAGGAGGCCAACGAGCTCATCCACGGCAACCCGGGCAAGATAGCCGCCACGGTGAAGAACCTGCGGGACTTCCAGAAGGCATTCGATCTGGTCGGCGGCGGCATGAAGAAGCTCGACTCCAGCCACTGGAAGGGCGAGGCAGCCAACACCTTCCGGGAGAAGTTCCAGACCCTGCCGACCGACTGGCTGCGCGCGGCGGACGCGTTCGAGGACGCGGCGAAGGCACTGGAGACGTACTCCAAGGCGGTCACCGGCGCGCAGGGCAAGGCCAAGGAGGCGATCGCCCTCTACAAGGAGGGCAACGAGTCCTCCAAGACGGCGGCCGACACGTACAACAAGAAGGTCGACGCCTACAACGCGGCCCGCAACAGCGACAACCCGCCGCCGCGCCCCGAACCCTTCTCCGACCCGGGTATCGCCAAGCGCGAGCGGGCGCACGAGATCCTCAAGGAAGCACGCCGCCACCGCAACGAGTCGGCGGACACGGCGAAGTCGGCGGTCACGGCGGCGATGGCGCACGCGCCGAAGGAGCCGACGGGCCGCGAGAAACTGACGCTCGAGCTCGCGGACTACGGCATGGGCCAGGGAGTCGAGCTGGCCCACTTCGGCGGCGGCGTCATCAAGGGCACAGCGGGCCTGGTGAACTTCGTTCGCTCGGTCAACCCGACCGACCCGTACAACATCACGCACCCGGCGGAATACTGGAAAGGCCTCAACACAACGCTCGCAGGCCTGGCCTCGACGGCCGCGAACCCGGACAGGGCGCTGAAGAACGCGTGGGACGCGGCAAAGGGCGACCCGGCGGAGTTCCTGGGGCGGCTGGTGCCGGAGCTGGTGGGGACGAAGGGGGCGGGGGTCCTTCGGAGCGGACTGCGGGCTGGGATGAAGGGTGGGGTCAAGGGAGGACTCGAAGGCACCGGGCACGGTCCCTTCGACCGTTTGACGAGCCGAGGATCGGGTGGAGAACTTCCACCGTTCGAAGAAATCAAAAGGGCCGTCATGGAGAGCAACCCGGAGGTTGTGTCACGGAAGTGGCCAGATGATGACGGCCGCTACTACGCGAGTCGCGTGCTCAAAGGTGGCCGGCCGGACGGGGAGACAGTCCTTTCCGGACATGGTTACATTGAAGTCGGCGCCGGCGAAGTCGTCGTTCCTCCCGGAACAAACATATCTTTCTATGTACCTCACGGCGACAGGATTCCGGGACTGAATGGGGTCGCCGTGGAAGGAGGTTCATACCCTGCGGGCGCCGTAGAGACCTTCGGCCCAGGGGACAAAATCCCGAACTATACACTTGCACCACCCGAGCCTAAAGGGCCTGGTGGATTCACCGTTTACGAAAACTCCACAACCGTGGCTCAACGAACCATGCTCAGCGATCTCCTTAAAGAAGAGATGGGGAATGTACACTGGGCAGCCTGTCGCGAGTTCAAGTAAATCCGGAGAACTGAGGATCAATGAACCAGCAAGCGCGACCAGGCGAATCTTGGACGCTCACAGACGTAACCTTGCTCATCCAGAAACCTGATCTGGATCCTGAGGATGTGACACGCCGCCTCGACATTCAACCGTCCGCAGTCCGGAACCCCGGTGTCGACCGTTGGGGCCCACCGGGGGAAACCAGCGGACAGTGGCGCCTGCAATGCGATGAGCGCACGACAAGAACCTTCTCTGAACAGTTGCACTTCATTCTTGCGGCCGCGGAAGGGCGCACCAGCGTACTCCAGTCACTGAATGCCGAAGGGTGCGAAATCTCGATTGTCATCGGGGGATACGCAGCCAACGACTCACAGCTTTCGCTGACAGCTGCAGAGCTGATCAGACTCGCAAGACTGGACATCCCACTAACCCTCACTCCCAGCCTGAGTGAACGGTGACCACCCCAACCCCAGGAGGGACCAAAATGCCTGGCAATCAGTGGACTTCCCTCAGCACATCCCTAGCCATTACCAATACCTCGGGTGATGCTGCCATCATTGGCGAAACGCTAGGAGTTGAAGAGGCTGGTGCCACGCATGCGCCTTTGGTCAATTCGGGGCCAGGCTGGTGGGCATACACATTCAACGAAACTTACTCCGCGAGCATCGATTCACAGATCGCAGCCCTGGTCTCATTTATCACACCGCACCTGGACCGGCTTGCGAAGCTACGCAACGACGGCTACTACGCCCAGGTCGCCATCGCCGGCACGGTGAGCCCGGGTGAGAACCTGCATGTGTCGACGACTGCTCTGCAGCGGGTGGCTGCCCTCGGGCTTTCTGTTTCGTTTACCACGCTGGCACCGTCCGGCACCACCGAGGACGACCCTCTGAATTGGCTTGACTAGCCTGCGATTTTCTCTGTGGCCAGTAGGTACGACCTGCGTCCCGAGCGCACTCTCAGTTGCCCCACCTGCCCGGCAACCAGCAGAACCACGCCGACGAAATGCAGGCCCTCATCGACAAGCTGGGAGAGCCGGCCGTGACCGCCATTCAACTGATCGCCTCGTTCGTAGCGACGGGTCGCCTGCACGGAGTCGGGATCGGCTCGACCCTCAGCGAGGTCGACCGGGCCATTCCCTCCAGCCACGTGGACGTGGTGGACGAGAGCGGCCTCTCCCTGCGACGGGACTATGGCTTCCTGGAGTTCTACTTCAACCCGGGGCCGGACTGGGTGGTGAGCGGCGGGGCGCTCGAACTGCACAGGTTGGCGTCGGGATACGAGCGAGCCGAGAAGTGGCGTCAGGACATGCAGGTCGACCTCCCGCAGTACCTGACATGGGCCGACTTGCGAGAGGAACTCGCTCGGACTCCCGACTCCCCCGCCCTCGCGGAGACGGATCAGGGCGACTTTCTCGAGTACCGGGCAGCGGCGACGAAGGTGTCGGTGATCGTGAGCAACGACCATGAAGAGCGCGACTCATGGGTGGGGCACGGCGATGTGTGGAGCGTCAGCTTGGGCTGATCCGGCGCTCGGGCCGCCCAGCGGACCGCACGGCATCACACCACCCGGGTACTCGCGCGGGAGGCCGAATGACCGGTCGAGCTGAGTCCGGCAGAACTGTCGTCCCGCGCATCCGTGCAGGTGCCATCGGCGGTGGCCCGGGAGATCCTCTCCGAGATGCGCATCCACGTGCCCCGCAAGACCGGCAACGGGGACGCACTTCCATGCCGGACAGCCGAAGGGAGGCGGCCATAACGTGGACATGATGGGAGAGCGGTACCAACAGGTCGGCGACAAGCATCACATCTACCACAAAGAGCGATAGGACGTTCGGGCCATGGGTGAGGAATTGAGAGATGAGCTACTTCTCTCGACAGAGAAGAAGCGGAAGGTTCACATCGAGCAAAGCTTGCCGGCTGAAATTTTTCTGGGATTCACGAACGACTTCGAAACCCCGGACTGGGTAAGCGAATCGTTGTCGATATTTCGACGCACGGATTCTCGACCTGAGTATTCGATCGTCCCGGAAAACCTGGCGGAGCTGGGGTCCTGGATTGAATCCATGGCAAGGCGTACCGACTTGGGGGACACGTTGCTCACTCAGACCGGACTGCGGAACTTTCCATGGCTGAAATGCGCCTGCAAGTCGCCAGGTTGGGCCGAGGCGCTACTCACGGTAATCGGTCGAGATGTCACTCTCCTTTCCCTGGACCAGCACAGGATGATCGTCATCTACGAGGAAGAGTACGAATGCATCGCGTTTACGGCAACGAGCTCCCCATGACGGAAGACCCCTGACACCATGGCCGAAATGAGCAGGATTCAGATCGAGTCCCTGGAGGAGTCGAGCGACACCGGAGGGACCTGCATCGTCCGGTGCGTCGGGGGCGTGCCTCGCGTCGGCGATGTCTTCACCAGCGACGAGATTTCCGGCCGCGGGCACCCCCAGGTGCGACTCACTCTGGATCGAATCGAGCGATACGAAGGACGATTCGTGGAGTTCTTCGATCCTCCCCACGCGGCCAGAATTCATGTGTCGGGAGAAGGCGTAGGCCTGCTCACCAGAGGGTCGATCATCACCTCCGCAGCCGAGTCGGTCCCGCCGGACCCGTCATGAACGCACCTGACACCGACGCGACATGGGCATCCTTGACGGAGGCAACTCTCGCGAGCATCAAAGCAAGCGGCGCACGACGATTGAGCGTCGAGCGCTCGAGAGTGGCGCCAGTCGTCCAGGAAAAGATCACCGAGCCTGTCTACTCGCTCAAGAACAGGTTCTCGTTCTGGGAGCGATTGGTTCGGCGCATGGAGGCCGACTGGCAGGTCGAGGGTCAGTACCCCATCAGCGCCTACTCCAACGACCTCGACTGCAGGGACCAGCTGCAGGTCTCCCTCAGCGAACTCCCCGACACCGCCCAGCCGGAACTGGCCGGCCTCCTGAGAGCTCTCGACGCGCGCTTCATGCACCGGACAGAGCCCGACGGGACCGGCGAACTCCGCCCCTGGCTGAGGCCATCCTCCGGTACGGCCCGGCACGGCTTCTGGCTGCGCAAACCCGTGGTCGTTCCCTGGTGAACCTCAGCGGATCGACCACAGCTCCACCCCGCCCGTCCCTCAACGTGTACTGAAAGCCCCACCCGCCCGCACCCCCAGTACACGACCCATCCCCCCTCCGGGTACCACCCGCGCCCCCGCACGCGTGTCTCCCCGGCCCGCCCCCAAGATCGCGGCAGCCTCTGGGGGCGTGACCACCTCACGGCTCGTCCTCGTCGCTCTGCTCACCGTCGCCGCCGTACCCGCCGCCGCCCTCGTGCCCCTTCAGGGGCCCCGCAGCGGCGCTCCGACCGTTCAGGCCCCCGAGGTCTCCACGTACTGCCCGTACTCGTCCAGCACCCGCAGCACCTCGCTCTCACCCTCCGGCGGGAGTTGCAGCACGACCTCCTCCACACCCAGTTCCGCGTAGTGCGCCAGCTTGCCCGGTGAGGGCAGGACCGCGTACGGGACCACTTGCAGGGAGTTCTCGGAACGGCCCGCCGCCGACCAGGCGTCACGCAGGACCGGGAGCGACTCCGACAGGCCGCGGCCGCCGATCGGGAGCCAGCCGTCCGCGTACTCCGCGATGTGGGAGAACAGCTTCGGGCCCGCCGCGCCGCCGATCAGGGTGCGGGGGCCGCTGATCGGCTTCGGGTAGGCGTCGGAGGCACGGACAGAGCCGAACTCGCCCTTGTACGCCGTCGGTTCCGCCGTCCACAGCGCCCGCATCAGGCGCATCCGGTCGCGCCCCAGTTCGCGGCGCGTCGTCCACTCGACGCCGTGGTCCGCCGCCTCCTCCTTGTTCCAGCCGAAGCCGAGACCCAGCGTGAAGCGGCCACCGGACAGGAAGTCCAGCGTGGCGATCTGCTTCGCCAGGTCGATCGGGTCGTGCTGGGCGATCAGGGTGATGCCCGTGCCGAGGCCGAGCTCCGAGGTGACCGCCGCCGCCTGGCCGAGGGCCACGAAGGGATCCAGCGTGCGGCCGTACTCGGGCGGGAGGTCGCCGCCCGCGGGGTACGGCGTCACGCGCTCCACCGGGATGTGGGTGTGCTCGGGCAGATAGAGCCCGGCGAAGCCCCGCTCCTCCAGTTCGCGTGCGAGCCGTACCGGCGTGATCGTCTCGTCGGTGAGGAAGATCGTGGTCGAGATCCGCATACGGAACCCTCCGTCATCGTCTCTGGTGGCGGCCCAAACGTATGCCGTACGGTGCCAGATGCCGAGAGCCCGGCGACACCGGGCCAGAGCCTGTCTTCTGGATCAGGCCCTCGGCCACAACGGGGAGGTTCCGCTTCATGATGCGTGTACGTATCGCCACCACGGCCCTGGTGCTGTCCGGGGCACTGCTGGTGGGTGCGCCGGTCGCTTCGGCATCGCCCGCGCCGACCGCGGTGACGGCGGTGACGGCGGTTCAGAAGCCGGGCTCGGCGCCGCAGGCCGGCACCTCGTCGACCGTCGCCCAGGCGGACACCCAGGCCTCGACGGTCGACAAGGCTCGCAAGAGCAAGAAGAAAAAGAAGAAGAAGGGCGGCTTCGGGGCCGGGCTGATCATCGGCCTGGTCATCATCGTCGCGCTGATCGTCATCATCGCGCTCCTCGTGCAGCGGCGGAAGAAGCAGACCGGCTGAGAACCGCCCCCGAAAGGCGGCCGCCATCCGCCGAACCCCTTCCCTTGCACGGCAGTTCACGGCTCAATACCAGGGTTTGAGTACACCACTCCTGTCCCACTCACCGCCCCTGGGGAGCCGACGCCATGTGCAAGGACGAACACGCGCTGGGTAGACGCGGTCTGCTCGTGACGGGAGCCGCAGCCGCCCTTACGTTGGGCACTGTGAGCTTCGCGAACGCCGCGCCTGCCGGCGCCGGGGACAACACCGGCGACCACACCGAGGTCGTCCGCGGCACCCTGCCGCCGGGCTCGCCCGACTTCGTGTACCTGCCCGTCGAGATTCCGCGGGGCGTACGGGAACTGCACGTGGCGTACAGCTACGAGCGGCCCGTCGTACCGGCGGGCACCCAGGGCAACGCCCTGGACATCGGCATCTTCGACGAGCGGGGCACGGCGCTCGGCGGCAAGGGGTTCCGCGGCTGGTCGGGCGGCGCCCGCACCGAGTTCTTCATCCGGGCCGACGAGGCGACGCCCGGGTACATCCCGGGGCCCGTGCGCGCCGGGACGTGGCACATCGCGCTCGGGCCGTACACCGTGGCGCCGCAGGGTCTCGCGTACGAGGTGACCATCACCCTGCGGTACGGCGCCCCCGGCCGGACGCCGAAGCCCGTCTATCCGCCGGAGCGGGCCAAGGGCCGTGGCCGGGCCTGGTACCGGGGCGACTGCCATGTGCACTCCGTGTACTCGGACGGCCGGCGCACCCTCGCCGAGATCGCCACACTGGCACGGGCAGCCGGGCTCGACTTCATCAACTCCTCCGAGCACAACACGCACTCCGCGCACGCGCACTGGGCGGACCTCGCGGGCGACGATCTGCTCATCCTGACGGGCGAGGAGGTCACGACCCGCAACGGGCACGTCCTGGCGCTCGGCACCGACCCGGGGACGTTCGTCGACTGGCGCTACCGCGCCAAGGACAACCGCTTCGGGCACTACGCGGGCGAGATCCGGCGGGCCGGCGGTCTGGTCGTGCCCGCGCACCCGCACGCCACCTGCATCGGCTGCAACTGGAAGTTCGGCTTCGGCGAGGCGGACGCGCTGGAGGTGTGGAACGGCCCCTACACGCCCGACGACGAGGTGTCGCTCGCGGACTGGGACAGCACGCTGGCCGTCGCCGCCCGTTCGCGCGGGCGCTGGACCCCGGCCATGGGCAACAGCGACGCGCACCGCGACCCGGACCCCATCGGCACCCCGCAGACCGTGGTGCTCGCCGACGACCTGACCCGGGAGGCGATCCTCGAGGGCATCAGGGCGGGCCGCAGCTATGTCGCCGAGTCGAAGGCGGTGTCGCTGTCGTTCTCGGCGACGGGAGGCCGCGGGAAGCAGGCCGGGATCGGTGAGCGCCTGCGCGTCGACGAGGACACCCCGGTGACGGTCCGCCTCGAGGTCACCGGCGCCCCGGGCTGCTCGGCGCGGTTCGTGACCGACCAGGGCGTGCTGCACACCGTGACCCTGCCGGCGTCGGGCACGGGGACGGTGGAGTGGCGTACGACTCCGCAGTACGCGACCTATGTACGCGCCGAGGTCCGGCACCCGGTTCTCGTGCCGGGGCTGCCGGGTCCGCTCGCCGCGTTCACCAACCCGGTGTTCCTCGGGAAGTAGGACGCGGAAGGGCTGCCGGGACCTCGCAGTACGCGGACGGGCTGCCGGGGACCCCCCGGGACCCCGGCAGCCCGTCCGGTCAGTCCGCCGTCACCAGCGACGGCGTGTCCTTCGTCAGTACCTCGCCGCGGAAGAACGCCGGGCTGCGGCGCTGCATCACCAGCATCAGCACCACGCCGAGCAGCAGCAGCCCGACGCCGATCACGAAGACCGAGCCGACACCGAAGACCGCCGAGCCGCTGCCGTACGCCGGGTCCCACATGTCGTACAGCGTCTTGCCGAACACCGCGGCCAGCAGGACACCGCCCAGCAGCGGGAAGAGGCCCTTGAAGACGAAGTCGCGTCCGGAGTTCAGGAGTTCGCGACGGAAGTACCAGGCGCAGGCGAAGGCCGTGAGGGCGTAGTAGAAGCAGATCATGAGGCCGAGGGCGTAGATGGTGTCGACCAGGACGTGCTCACTGACCAGGGTCATCACCGTGTAGAAGACGCCGGTGGCGACACCGGCCACCACGGTCGCGCGGCCCGGGGTCTTGAAGCGCGGGTGGACGCGGGCGTACGACGGCGGCAGGGCCTCGTACGCCGACATCGCGAGCACCGTGCGGGCGACGGGGATGAACGTCGTCTGGAGGCTGGCCGCCGCCGACGCGAGGACCGCGAGGAAGAGCAGGATGCCGAGGCCGGGGCCCATCACCGGGCCGGCGAGCGCCGCGAAGACGTTGTCGGAGGTCTCGGGGTTGGCGAGTCCGAGGCCCTTTTCACCGGAGCCGACGGCCATCTGGGCGGCGACGCCAGTGGCGAGGTAGGAGCCGACCAGGACGACCATCGCGATGAGGGCGGCGCGGCCGGGGGTCCTGTCGCTGCCGGTCGTCTCCTCGTTGGCGGTCAGGCAGGCGTCCCAGCCCCAGTACATGAAGATCGAGAGGGACAGTCCGGCGGTGAAGGCTGCGAAGGACTGCACGGCGAAGGGGTTCAGCCAGGAGAAGGAGAAGTCGAGACCGGTCGAGAACTCGCCGCTGCCCGCCTTCTGGAAGGCCATCGCGACGAAGACGGCCAGCACGAGCAGTTGCAGGCCCACGAGCGCGTACTGCACGCCCTTGGTCGCGGTCATGCCCCGGTAGCTGATCGCCGTGGCGATCGCGATGAGGACGAGGCAGGTGAGGATGTGCACGGGCTTGCTGTCGTCGAGCGCCGCCACCGACCCGCTGCCGGTGATCTCGCCCGCGAGGAGCCAGAAGTACGAGGTGGCCACGCCCGCCAGGTTCGAGAGCACGATGATCGTCGCGATCACCAGGCCCCAGCCGCACATCCAGCCGAGGCGCGGCCCGAAGGCCTTCACGGTCCAGGTGAAGGACGTGCCGCAGTCGGGCATCACCCGGTTCAGCTCGCGGTAGGCGAAGGCGACCAGCAGCATCGGCAGGAAGCCCGCCAGGAACACCGCGGGCATCTGCAGCCCGACCTCGCCGGCCGTGGAGCCGAGGGTGGAGGTCAGACAGTAGACGGGGGCGACGGTCGAGACGCCGATGACGGCGCTGCCCATCAGTCCGACGGAGTTGCCGCCGAGTCCCTTGGTGCGTACGCCCCCGTCGGAGGCGCCCCGTACCGTGTCTCCGGCCTGGGGCCGCGCATCCAGCTGAGTCATGAACAGGACGTTAAGGGCTGCGGTTTCCATATCCGGAGGTGTGAGATCCGGACACCGCTCCTTTCATTCCATGGCCCAGCGCGGGAAATGGGCACTGCATTAAAGGGCACGGCACATCATCGCCCGGTCTACCGCAGGCCGTGAGGGCATCCTTCCGGAATGCGGGAACCGCAGCAGTGTCCGTTTTGACCGGTTTCCAAATTTTCCCGCGCTGTTTTCAGCCCGGCCAGACGACCGCCTGCACCTCGCTGTACGCCTGCAGTGCGTAGGACCCCACGTCCCGGCCGACCCCGCTGCGCTTGAATCCGCCGAACGGCGCCTCCATGTTCCGGCCGATGGTGTTCACACCCACCCCGCCCGCCCGCAGCTCGCCCGCGATCCGGAAGGCCCGCGCGACGTCGCCCGACCACACGTAGTCGATCAGGCCGTAGTCGCTGTCGTTGGCGAGCGCGATGCCCTCCTCCTCCGTGTCGAAGGGGACGACCACCACCACCGGGCCGAAGATCTCCTCCCGCACGACGCGCATCCCGGCCGTGCAGTCCGCGAAGAGCGTGGGGGCGACGTAGAAGCCCTTCTCGAACTCCGGACGCTCGCCGCCCGCGACGAGCCGGGCGCCTTCCTTGCGGCCCAGTTCGATGTAGGACTCCACCCGGTCGCGGTGCGCGGCAGAGATCACCGGGCCGACCACCGTTCCCCGCTCGGCCGGATCGCCGGTCTTGAGGTGCCCGGCGTAGGCCGCCAGCTTCTCCACCAGCCGGTCATGGATCCCGCGCTGCGCGATCACCCGGGTCGGGGCCGTGCAGATCTGCCCGCTGTAGAAGGAGAACGTCGTCCCGATGCCCTGAACGGCCGAGTCGAGGTCGGCGTCGTCGAAGACGAGGGCCGCGCCCTTGCCGCCGAGTTCCATCAGCTGGCGCTTCATTCCGCGGCCGCAGACCTCGGCGATGCGCTGACCGACCTCCGTCGAACCGGTGAAGCTGACCATGTCGATGTCCCCGGAGTCGACCGCGGCCTCGCCGGCGGCGGGCGCGGACCCGGTCACCACGTTCACCACGCCCGGCGGTACGCCCGCCTCCGCCAGCGCCTCGGCCATCCGGTACACGGACAGCGGGTCCTGCGGGGCGGGCTTCACGACGACCGTGTTGCCCATGGCGAGCGCGGGTGCGACCTTGCCCGCCGGGTTGGCCCAGGGGTTGTTGTACGAGGTGATGCAGGTGACGACGCCGACCGGACGGCGCACCGCGAGCGCGCCGAACACTCCGGCCCGCCCCATCGGGCCCGCCGCGTTGATCTGCGGGGGCAGCGCCTGCTCGACGGGTTCCAGGGCGCCCCGCGCATAGCGACGGAAGCGCGCCGCACCGACCGCGACCTGCATCCCGCGCGCGGTGGCGGTGGTCGCCCCGCTCTCCGCGCGGGCGAGTTCGGCGTACGGCTCCGCCTCGCGCTGGATGACGTCGGCGGCCGCGTCCAGGATCCGGGCGCGCTCCTCGGGCTTTGTGCGCGACCAGCCGGCGAAGGCCTCGCGGGCCGCGGCGGCCGCCGCGTACACCTGCTCACGGCTCGCCTCGGGAGCGAGGCCGACGGTCTCCTCGGTCGCCGGGTCGACGACCTCGTAGTACCCGTCGTCGGGCTCGACCCACTCGCCGCCGATGAACAGCCGCTGGTTCACCGGGTGCTCACGGTCCTCGTGTCGCGGCCCGAACGCAGGATCGTGCCCGGGACCGCGCCGGTGACCCGGTCGTCCCGGATGGTCTCGACGCCGTTCACCCGCACCGAGACGATGCCGATCGCCTGGGCGTCCAGGCGCGGGCTGTCGCCGGGCAGGTCGTGCACCAGGGTCGCCGGGCCGGCCTCGATACGGTCCGGGTCGAACAGCACCAGGTCCGCGTGCCAGCCCTCGTGGATGCGGCCCCGCTCACGCAGGCCGAAGAGCTGCGCCGGGTCGTCGGTCAGCATCTTCACGGCCTCCTCCAGCGGCAGCAGCTTGCGGCCGCGCAGACAGTCGCCGAGGAAGCGGGTGGTGTAGGGCGCGCCGCACATCCGGTCCAGATGGGCGCCCGCGTCGGAGCCGCCGAGCATGACGTCCTCGTGCGCCCAGGTCTGCCGGCGCAGCTCCCAGGACGCGGGGTCGTTGTCGGTGGGCATCGGCCACAGGACCGTGCGCAGTTCGTCGTTGGCGCAGATCTCGACCAGGCAGGTGAAGGGGTCCTGGCCGCGTTCGGCGGCGATGTCGTTGACCACGCGGCCGCTGAGGCCGTCGTTCTCCTTGGCATAGGTGTCGCCGATGACGTAGCGGCCGAAGTTGGCGAGCCGGCGGAAGACACCGGCTTCCTTGGAGTCGGCGCGGCGCAGCATCTCCTCGCGCACGGCGGGGTCGCGGAGCTTCTCGATCCGCTCCGGGACCGGGAGGGCCAGGATCTCGCCCCAGCCGGGGATGAGGTTCAGCGCGCAGAACGTGCCGAGCGACATGTTCATGGGGGTGAGGATCGGCATGGTCAGCGCGACGATGCGGCCGCCTTCCCGGCGGGCGCGCTCGCTCGCCGTCAGCTGGCGCGGTACGCGTTCGGGCACGGACGCGTCGATGGTGAGCACGTTCCAGTTCAGCGGGCGTCCGGCGGCGGCGGACATCTGCACGAAGAGGTCGATCTCCTCGTCGCTGAACTGGTCCAGGCAGCCGGCGACGATCGCCTCCAGCTGGGTGCCCTCGTGGTCGGCGACCGCGCGGGAGAGCGCGAGGAGTTCGGCGGGCCCGGCGTGCCGGGAGGCGACCGGTTTGCCGTCGCCGTCCGAGTGCGTGGAGGACTGGGTGGTGGACAGGCCCCAGGCACCGGCGTCCATCGCCTCGTGGAAGAGGGCGAGCATCTGCTCCAGCTGCTCGGGGGTGGGCGTGCCGCCGACGGCGTCGGGGCCCATCACATGGCGGCGCAGGGCACAGTGGCCCACCATGAAACCGGCGTTGACGGCCGTCCTGCCCTCCAGCGCGTCCAGGTACTCGCCGAAGGTGTGCCAGTTCCAGGGCGCGCCCTCCTCCAGGGCGACCAGCGACATGCCTTCCACCTTGGACATCATCCGGCGGGTGTAGTCGGCGTCCTCGGGGCGTTCGGGGTTCAGCGGCGCGAGGGTGAATCCGCAGTTGCCGCCGGCGACGGTGGTGACGCCGTGGTTCATGGAGGGGGTGGCGTACGGGTCCCAGAACAGCTGGGCGTCGTAGTGCGTGTGCGGGTCGACGAACCCGGGGGTGAGGATCAGGCCGGTGGCGTCCTCACTCGTCCTGGCCTCCTCCTCGACGGTGCCGGGCGCGGCGATGACGGCGATGCGGCCGTCCCGTACGCCGACGTCGGCGACGAACGCGGGAGCGCCGGTCCCGTCCACGACGGTCGCCGATCGGATGAGGTGGTCGAGCATGGGAGTTCCTCTCTGTGAGCCGGGGGCGGCTTGGTGAGCCGGGGGCGGCTTGGTGAGCCGGGGCATCACCGTGGTGCGGGTCGGGTCGTCACCGTGGTGCGGGTCGGGTCGTCACCGTGGTGCGGGCCGGCGGAGGCACCGTGCGTACGGGCGGGGAGGTCGATGAGAGCGCCGGTGCCCGGAGGGCCATCCGCTCGGAGGGCCATGCGCTCGGAGGCCGGCCGGTCGTGGCACCGGCATCAGGGGGCTCAGGCACCGGGGCGCCCGTGGACCGGGCCCTCAGGAGCCCGGCGCCCCAGGGCGGGACCGCCGGGGCGCGGGCCTCGGCCCGGCCGGTGCGGCAGGCCGCTGCCGCACCACCCGGGCCGGGCCCTGATCCGAGGCTGCGGGCCGGGAAGCCGCTGCCCCCTCCGGCGCGGGCGACGTGCCCGCGCCGAAACCGGTCATGCTCCCGCGTTCCCGCGGAAGCGCGTGGTCCGGTGCACCGGATCCGTGTCGATCTGCGGGATCACATGCTCACCGATCAGCTTGATGGTGTTCATCGTGTCCTCGTAGGAGATCCCGATGGGCAGTCCGAACGACAGCTGGTCCGCCCCGGCCTGCTCCCAGCGCTTGCACTGCTGGAGCACCTCGCCCGGGTCGCCGCAGATCATGAGTTCCTCGGCGATGAGCAGCTCGATGATCTCCGCGCTGTACTCCGGCAGCAGCTCGGGCCATTCCGGGATGCCCTCGGGACGGGGGAAGGTGTCGTGGTAGCGGAACAGCAGCGACTGGAGGTAGTTGAGCCCGCCGCCGACGGCGATCTCGACCGCCTTCTCGTGCGTCTCGGCACAGATGGCGGTGGACGTCACCATGACGTTGTCGTTGACGAAGTCGCCGATCGCGACGGCCTCCTTGACAGCCGTCTTGTACGACTCGACGACCCACTCCATGTCGGAGACCTTCTGCACGCTGAAGCCGAGGACGCCGAGCCCCTTCTTGCCGGCCATCGCGTACGAGGACGGGGAGCCGGCGGCGTACCACATGGCCGGGTGGGACGTTCCGTACGGCTTCGGCAGTATCTTCCGCGGAGGCAGGGACCAGTGCTTGCCCTGGAAGCCGACGTACTCGTCCTGGAGCCACATCTTGGGGAACTCCGCGATGGTCTCTTCCCAGATCTCCTTGGTGTGGTTCATGTCGGTGATGCCCGGCATGAACCCGAGGATCTCGTGGCTGCCCGCGCCGCGGCCGGTGCCGAACTCGAAGCGGCCCTCGGAGAGATGGTCGAGCATGGCGACCTTCTCGGCCACCTTCACGGGGTGGTTGACGGGTGCCAGCGGGTTGAAGATGCCCGAGCCCAGATGGATGCGGTCCGTCGCGTGCGCGAGGTAGCCGAGGTAGACGTCGTTGGCGGAGAGGTGCGAGTACTCCTCCAGGAAGTGGTGCTCGGAGGCCCAGGCGTACTTGAACCCGCTCCGGTCCGCCTGGATGACGTACTCGGTCTCCTCCATCAGCGCCTTGTGCTCGGCGAGCGGGTCGGTCTCGGCGCGCTTGCCGACATATCCCTGTACAAAGAGCCCGAATTCCAAGGGGGTTCACCGTCCCTATGTTTCTGACGGACCGTCAGATCGAATGCGTCGACTGTTCCACCGCGTGCTCCAAGCGTCAATAGCTGACGGAGCCTCAGAGAACGCTGACTCCGGCCAGCCAGCCGCCGTCGATCACGAACGGCTGCCCGGTGATGTACGAGGAGTCCTCGCAGGACAGGAACAGGGCGAGGCGCGCCACCTCGTCCGGCCGCCCCACCCGCCCCAGCGGCACCAGCTTCCGGTAGAGCTGGTCCAGCGCCCCCGGGTCCGTGCCCTCCGGATTGCTCATCGGGGTGTCCACCGCCCCCGGGCACACGGCATTGACCCGGATCCTCTTCGCCGCGAGTTCCAGGGCGGCGACCCGGGTGAGGCCGACGATCGCGTGCTTGCTCGCCGCGTACGCGCCGATGTACGTCATCCCGGTCAGGCCCGCGTACGAGGCGGTGTTGACGATCGTGCCGCCGCCCGCGGCCTCGATCTCGGGCGCGACCGTCTTGATTCCCAGGAACACACCCACCTGATTGACCTGGAGGACCTGCTGGAACTCCTCCAGGGGCGTGCTCACCAGCTCGTTGAAGCGCAGGATTCCCGCGTTGTTGACCAGCCCGTCGATCCTGCCGAACGCGCCCTTGGCCGCGGCGACCGCCGCGGTCCAGCCGCTCTCCTGGCTGACATCGAGATGCACGTACGCGGCCGTGTCCTCGCTCAGTTCCTTGGCGAGCGCCTCGCCCTGGTCGTCGAGCACGTCGGCGAGGACCACCTTGGCGCCCTCGGCCGCGAACAGCCGCGCCTCCTGCTCACCCTGTCCGCGCGCCGCGCCCGTGATGAGGACGACGCGTCCGTCGAGCTTTCCCATGGGTTTACTCCCTCGAGCCGTCACAAGCGGTCTCAGCTGTTGAGGTGCGGGGCGACGTCGGCGGCGAACGCCGCCATCTGGTCGGTCAGTTCGCCGCGGCTGCGGCTGCGGAAGCGCACCTGGATCTGCCGCACCCCCATGGCCGCGTACGCGCGCAGCGACTCGGCGATGGCGTCGGGCTTGCCGGTCAGGGTCCGCCGACCGGTCGCCCAGTCCGGCTCCCCCACGTACAGGGGCTCGGTGATGGCGCCGATCTCGATGGGGTCGCCGATCCCGGCCTCCTCCCGCAGCTGCCGCAGCCGGGCTATCTGACCGGGGAGCTTTCCGCGCGGATCGCCCTGCGGCAACCAGCCGTCGCCGCGCAGGGCCGCCCGGCGCACGGCCGCCGGCGAGGAACCGCCCACCCAGACGGGGATCCGCGACTGGACGGGACGGGGCCGCTGGCCGAGCCCGGAGAAGGAGAAGCGCTCCCCCGTGAACTCGGGGTACTCCTCCGGCCCGAGCGCGGCCCGCAGCGCGTCGATCGTCTCGTCGAGGAGCGGCCCGCGCCCGGCGAAGTCGGCACCGAGCGCATCGAACTCCTCCTGCACATGCCCGGCCCCGACCCCGAGGACGAGCCGCCCGCCGGAGAGATGGTCCAGGGTCGCGTACTGCTTGGCGCTGACCAGCGGGTGCCGCAGTCCGACCACGGCGACATGGCTGAGCAGCAGGACCCGTTCGGTGATGCCGGCGAGGAAGGCGAGCGTGGCCACCGGGTCGTACCAGACGGTGGACATGGCGTCGGCGAGCCGGCGCGGGATCGCGACATGGTCGCAGCTCGCGATGTACGCGAAGCCGGTCCTGTCCGCGGTCCTCGCTATCTCGGCGAGATCCTCCGCGCCCGCCACGGCCTCCCAGGACTCGGCGTAGATGGTGCTCTGCGACTGGACCGGGAGCTGCATCCCGTACGACAGCCGCCCTTCGGGCAGTACCTGCACATGCGCCATGCCGCTTCCTCCGCCTCGGACGCCGACGCGACCCGGTAGAACTGACGCTCCGTCAATTACGAGTACCGGACCATCGTGATATCTGATGGCGCGTCAGACAAGGGGAGGGAGCGGGTCAGGTCACATCGAACCCCAGCGCGGCGGCGACGACCGCGGCCTGCTCCAGGTCGATCTTCGCCCCGGCGAGCTCCACGGTGAGGGGGTCCAGCGCGGACAGGTCACTGCCGCGCAGATCGGCACCGGACAGCTTCGCGCCGTGCAGCAGGGAGCCCGAGAGATCGACACCGGTCACGGTCGCGCCCTCCAGTCGGGCCCCCGTGAGGTCGGCCTCCCGCATCCGGACACCCTCGAAGAGGGCGCTGCGCAGATCGGCGCCGGGCAGCGCGACGAAGGACCAATCCCCGCCGCGGACCTGGAGGATGTTGAACGTGCACTGCTGGAAGACGCTGCCGACGGCCTTGCACTGCTCGAAGCGGGTGTCGAAGAAGGAGCACCGCTTGAAGGTGCAGTTGGTGAAGGCCGCGTTGGTGTGCCGCGAGGCGTTGAACTTCACCCCGGAGAAGGTGCACTCGTCGAAGATCCCGCCGTCGTTCTCCACCTCGGTCCAGTCGGTGTCGTAGAACGTGTGGCCGGTGCGGCGCTCGCCGGACAGATCTCTTCCGTACCAGTCCTCGTCCCGGACGACGGCTTTCCCGTCCGGGACCGGAGGACGGCCGGAAGAGGGGTGGATCGGGTCGCGTTCACGCCTGGGGGACATGCCTCCGATTGAACACCCCGCCACCGACAGCGGCCCGCTCGCGGCGCGGCGGACCGGCCGGCGCGGGCCCCGGCCGGCGGTCGCCGCGCCCGTGGGTCCCGGCGACGGGACCCCGCCACGGCATCGCGGCTCCCGCGGGGTCACGGCCCCGCCCACAGGCCTTCCGCCGTCAGTCCCAGCAGCTCGATCGCGTTGCCCCGCACGATGCGGTCCACCACGTCCGGCGGCAGATGTCCCATCTGGGACTCGCCGACCTCACGGGACTTCGGCCAGGTCGAGTCCGAGTGCGGGTAGTCCGTCTCGTAGAGGACGTTGCCGACACCGATCGCGTCCAGGTTCTTCAGGCCGAAGGCGTCGTCGAAGAAGCAGCCGTAGACATGCTCGGCGAACAGCTCCGACGGCGGTCGCAGCACCTTGTCGGCGACGCCGCCCCAGCCGCGGTTCTCCTCCCAGACCACGTCCGCGCGCTCCAGGATGTACGGCATCCAGCCGATCTGGCCCTCCGCGTACATGATCCTGAGGTTCGGGAAGCGCTCGAACTTGCCGCTCATCAGCCAGTCGACCATCGAGAAGCAGCAGTTGGCGAAGGTGATCGTCGAGCCGACGGCCGGCGGGGCGTCCGCCGAGGTCGAGGGCATCTTCGAGGACGAGCCGATGTGCATGGCGATCACCGTCCCCGTCTCGTCGCACGCCCGCAGCAGCGGGTCCCAGTCGTCCGAGTGGACGGACGGCAGACCGAGGTAGGGGGGTATCTCGGAGAAGGCGACCGCGCGCACCCCGCGGGCGGCGTTGCGGCGGACCTCCTCGGCCGCGAGTTCCGCGTCCCAGAGCGGGATGAGGGTGAGCGGGATGAGCCGGCCCCGCGCCTCGGGGCCGCACCACTCCTCCACCATCCAGTCGTTGTAGGCCCGCACTCCGAGCAGGCCCAGTTCGCGGTCCTTCGCCTCGGTGAAGGTCTGCCCGCAGAAGCGGGGGAAGGTCGGGAAGCAGAGCGCCGACTGGACGTGGTTGACGTCCATGTCCGCGAGCCGTTCCGGGACGCTGAAGGACCCCGGGCGCATCTGCTCGAAGGTGATGACCTCCAGCTTGATCTCGTCGCGGTCGTAGCCGACGGCGGTGTCGAGGCGGGTCAGCGGGCGGTGCAGGTCCTCGTAGACCCACCAGTCGCCGATGGGGCCGTCGTCACCCTTCGCGCCCATGACCGGGGCGAACTTGCCCCCCATGAAGGTCATTTCCTTCAGGGGCGCCCGGACGACGCGGGGGCCGATGTCCTGGTACTTCGACGGGAGCCGGTCCCGCCAGACGTTGGGGGGCTCCACCGTGTGGTCGTCCACCGAGATGATCTTCGGGAAGGTCTCCATGCGTCTTACCGTAGCGCCGATCTGACGGTTCGTCAGCTATCCGTGCACCGCGGAACCGCCCGGCGGCACACCGCGCCCCACACCCCCTCCCCAGCCCTTCCTCGACACCGCGGGACCCCGCAGAGGCCACTAAACACGCGACGTATACACCGTATGTATAGTGCGATGGCGCTCGCCGCCGACCTGCGGCGAAGCGCTCGTCCCGTGTGCCCGCCTCCCGTCGATGGGGTTGTTCCGCCATGCCCGAGAACATGAAGAAGTCCAAGTTCACCGCTGTCGCCGCAGCGGTCGTCGCAGCCCTCGCGCTGAGCCTCGGAGGGTGCACCGTCGATGCGCAGTCACCCGCCGACGCCCGGGCCCGTGCGGCCTCCGACGCCGAGCCCGACGCCGCCGGACAGACAGCCGGAGCACCGGCCGGAGGGGCGGGCAAGGGGCGCGGAGCACCCGCCCGCACGGACTGCGCCACCGCGAAGTGCATCGCCCTGACCTTCGACGCGGGACCCGGCAAGTACACGGCCCAACTGCTCGACATCCTGCGGAAGAAGAACGTTCACGCGACGTTCTTCCTCCTCGGCAAGAACCACGTCGTCCCCCATCCCGACCTGGTGCGCCGGCTGTCCGACGAGGGGCACGAGGTGGCCAACCACACCTGGTCGCACCGCCGGCTCGACCAGCTCGGCCGGGACGAGATACGCGAGGAGCTCTCGCGTACGCAGGACGCCATAGCAAAGATCACGGGCAAGAAGCCCACTCTGATGCGCCCGCCCCAGGGACGGACGAACGACGACGTCACCGAGGTCAGCAAGGAGCTCGGGCTCGCCCAGATCCTGTGGAGCGCCACCGCCAAGGACTACTCGACGACCGACTCCGAGCTGATCAAGAGCCGGATACTCCACCAGGCCGGACGCGACGGCATCATCCTGCTGCACGACATCTACGACGGAACGGTGCCCGCGGTCCCCGGGATCATCGACGAACTGAAGAAGCGCGGCTACACCTTCGTCACCGTGCCCGAGCTCCTTGCACCGGCAAAGGCCGAGCCGGGCGAGGTGTACCGGCCGTGAAGAGGATCTGGAGAGGCGCGGGAGAGACCTCGGGGAGGCAGTGAGAAGGCAGTGAGGAAGATCGCCGGGAGAGGTTAGCGTGAAGCCGGGCATGGGGAGGGGCGAGGAGTAGACGCCCCGCTGCTGACGCGGCCGCCATGCACAAGGCAGACTGTCGAGGGCGATCCGGCAGTTCGGGGGCAGGGGGCAGCTATGGACCGTGACCGCGGGGCACGCGTACCGGAGCAACGTCTACCGGCGCCCAGCGGCGTCGTCGATCTGCGCTTCAGTGTGCTCGGACCGGTGCGGGCCTGGCGCGGCGGCGAGGCCCTGCCGTCCGGATCACCCCAGCAACGCGCCCTGCTGGCCGCCCTCCTGCTGCGCGACGGACGTACCGCGACCGCCGCCGAGCTCATCGACGGCATGTGGGGCGAGGACCCGCCCTCACAGGCGCTCGCAGCCGTCCGCACGTACGCCTCACGGCTGCGCAAGATCCTCAGCGCCAACGCGCTCGTCAGCGAGTCCGGCGGCTATGCCATACGGATCAGGCCCGAGGCCCTCGACCTCTCCATCGCCCAGGAACTGTCCGCCGAGGCGGACAAGGCGCGTGCCGCCGGCGACCGCTGCCAGGCCCGGGTGCTGATCAACAAGTCCCTCGGACTGTGGGACGGCGAGCCGCTGGCCAACGTTCCGGGGCCGTACGCCGAGAACCAGCGCGCCCGCCTGGAGGAATGGCGGCTCCAACTGCTGGAGACCCGGCTCGACCTGGACCTGGAGGTGGGCAGTCATGCCGAGGCGGTCTCGGAGCTGACGGCGCTCACCGCGGCCCACCCGCTGCGGGAGCGGCTGCGCGAGCTGCTGATGCTGGCGTTGTACCGCAGCGGACGGCAGGCCGAGGCGCTGGCCGTGTACGCGGACACCCGCCGGCTGCTCGCCGAGGAGCTGGGCGTCGATCCGCGGCCCGAACTCTCCCAGCTCCAGCAGCGCATCCTCCAGGCCGACGCCGAACTGGCCCGGCCCAGCGAGGAGCAGGAACCGGCACCACAGGTGACGCTTCCGGCACAACTGCCCGCCACCGTCCCCGACTTCACCGGGCGGGCCGCCTTCGTCAGGGAGCTCGGCGACCGGCTCGCCACCGCCGAGGGCTCAGTCATGGCGGTCTCGGCGCTCGCGGGCATCGGCGGCGTCGGAAAGACGACGCTCGCGGTCCATGTCGCCCACGAGTCCCGCCCGCACTTCCCGGACGGCCAGCTCTACGTCGACCTCCAGGGCACCGGCAGTCGCGCGGCCGAACCGGATGCCGTCCTGGGCGCGTTCCTGCGGGCCCTCGGCACCCCGGACCCGGCGATCCCGGACTCGCTGGACGAACGCGCGGCGCTGTACCGCTCCACCCTGGCCGGCCGCCGCATCCTCGTCCTCCTGGACAACGCCCGCGACGCCGCCCAGATCCGTCCGCTGCTGCCCGGCACCGCGGGCTGCGCGGCCCTGGTCACCAGCCGGGTCCGGATGGTCGACCTCGCGGGCGCGCATCTCGTCGACCTCGATGTGATGTCGCCCGAGGAAGCACTCCAGCTGTTCACCCGGATCGTCGGCGACGAGCGGGTCACCTCCGAGCGGAAGGCAGCCCTCGACGTGGTCGCGGCCTGCGGCTTCCTGCCGCTCGCGATCCGTATCGCGGCCTCGCGGCTGGCGGCCCGGCGTACCTGGACGGTGTCCGTCCTCGCGGCGAAGCTGGCCGACGAACGGCGCCGCCTCGACGAACTCCAGGCCGGTGACCTGGCCGTGAAGGCCACCTTCGAGCTGGGCTACGGGCAGCTGGAGCCGGCCCAGGCCCGCGCGTTCCGGCTGCTCGGGCTCGCCGACGGCCCGGACATCTCGCTCGCCGCGGCGGCCGCGGTGCTCTCGCTGCCCCTCCAGGAGACCGAGGACCTGCTGGAAGCGCTGGTGGACACCTCGCTGCTGGAGTCCGCCGCTCCGGGACGGTACCGCTACCACGACCTCGTCCGGCTCTACGCGCGTGCGTGCTCCGAGCGGGACGAACAGCCGGCGGACGCCGAGGCGGCGCTGACGAAGCTGCTCGACTTCTATCTGGCGACGGCGGCCCGGGTGTTCGGGATCGAGCGTCCCGGCGACCGGCTCGTCCACCACGTCGGCCCCACCACCCACGGCGGCCTCGACTTCGCCGACCGGCACGACGCCCAGGACTGGCTGTACGCCGAGGCCAACAGCCTGCTCGCGAGCGCGCGTCAGGCCTCCGGAGGCGTACGGCTGCGTCTGGCCGCCGATCTGCTGTGGGCGGCGCAGAACCTCGCGGAGTCCGGCGCCAACTCCAAGCTCTACGAGGCCGCCGCCCAGGCCGTGCGCGACGCGGCCCGCGCTTCGGGGGACGTACGGGCCGAGGCGCGTGCCCGGACGTCGATGACCAACGTGCATCTGGTGGCGGGGCGTTACGAGGCCGCGGACGAGGAGTCCGAGCAGGCCGCCGCACTCGCCCGGGCCGCGGACGACCCCGCCCCCGTCTACTGGTCCGACAACGACCGGGGCATCATCGCCTTCAACCAGGGCCGGTACGCCGAGGCCGAGGAGCATCTGCACCGGGCCCGGGAGGGCTCCCGCGCCGACGGCAACCGCCCGGGCGAGGCGAGCGCCCTGTGCAACCTCTCCCGTATCCAGCTCTCCATGGGCCGGGTCCCGCAGGCCATCTCCCTGGCGGAGCAGGGCGTGGAGATCTACGACCGCATAGGCCACACGCTGCGCCTCGCCAACGCCCGCTACGCACTGGGGATCGCGCTGACCGAGGCCGGCCGGCACGCGGACGCGCTGGAGCAGCTCCTGGAGGCGCTGGAGCGGTTCGAGGCGAACCGGCAGCGGCTGTGGGAGGGGACGACGTACTTCCGGATCGCCCAGGCCCATCTGTCCGCCCGGCGTCCGGCACGGGCCGCGCAGCACGCCGAGCAGGCACTCGCGATCGGCTGCATCGGCGGCGACCGCACCCGGGCGAACGTCCTGATCACGCTGGGGCGGGCGCTGTCCGCGCTGGGCCAGGCGGACCGGGCCCGGGCCTGCTGGCGCGAAGCACTGACGCTGCACGAGCAGACGGGTGCGGCGGAGGCCGAGGAGGTACGGCGGCTGCTCTCCCCGCTCAGTGCGGCGTGACAGCACGCTGCCAGGACGTTCATCGAATGTTTATGCCCGTCCGACATGATTCAAGCAGTCGATCCGTCGCGTCGGGGGGCAGGCGGATCACCTGGGCCCGTACCTCTCCGGGGGGCGAGTGCGAGTCCTTCGGCCTTCTGTCCGGCGACCCTCGGGGGAGTTGCCGGGCGGAAGGCCACCTGTAGTTCGTGCCGCGCAATCCCATGGGGGACAGAGACATGACTGAGAAGAACGCGGAAGAGATCGTCACGATGGGCGACCACCACAGTCCGGCCCCGCCCAAGGACGGCGGGCTGACGACGCAGGGCGACCACCACAGTCCGGTGCCGCCCAAGGACGCCATCACGACGATGGGCGACCACCACACCCCGGCTCCGCCCAAGGACGCCGGGCTGACGACGCAGGGCGACCACCACAGTCCGGTGCCGCCGAAGATCTGAGGAAGCGGGCCCCCGGCCACGCCCGGGGGCCCGGGGGCCCGGGGCCCGAAACGTACGCCAGGACCTGATCGACGGGGTGCGGCCGCGGCGGCGCGGAGGGGAGCCGCCGCGGCCGTGGCATGCCCGTGGTCCTCGGCGCGCGCTGTGCGACTCCCGCCGTCAGGACCTGCTCAGCGCCGGGCCCGCAGCTCCCGCTTGAGGACCTTCCCGCTCGCGTTCCGCGGCAGCTCTCCCACGAACTCCACCTCCCGCGGCACCTTGTAGTTCGCCATCTCCCGCCGTGACCAGGCGATCAGGTCGTCCGCCGTCACCGTCGAGCCCGCGCGCCGCACCGCATACGCCTTGCCCACCTCGCCGAGGCGCGCGTCCGGGACCCCGATGACCGCGATGTCCGCGATGTCGGGGTGCAGACCGAGCAGTTGCTCGATCTCCGCGGGATAGGCGTTGAAGCCGCCGACGATGAACATGTCCTTGATCCGGTCGGTGATACGGAGGTTGCCCTCCTCGTCCAGGACGCCGACGTCGCCCGTGTGCAGCCAGCCCTCCTCGTCGATGACCCTGGCCGTCTCGTCCGGGTCCTCGAAGTAGCCCTGCATCACATGGTGTCCGCGCACGAGCACCTCGCCCGGCCGGCCCGGTTCCGCCAGCACCTTCAGCTCGGTGCCGGGTATCGCGCGCCCGGAGGTGGAGGAGATCGTCTCGGGCGCGTCGCCGCGGCGGCACATGGTGACGATGCCGCTCGCCTCGGAGAGTCCGTACGCGGTGAGGACGGTGTCGATGTGCAGTTCGTTGCGCAGCCGTTCGACCAGTTGCAGGGGCACGACGGCCGCGCCGGTGACGACGAGCCGCAGCGGGGACAGATCGTGCTGGTCGCGGGTGGGGTGGTCGAGCAGCGACTGATGGAGGGTGGGCGGTCCGGGCAGGACGGAGATGCGCTCGGAGGCGATGTTGGCGAGGACCGTGTTCACGTTGAAGACCGGCTGCGGCACCATCGTCGCGCCGCGGGTGAGGCAGGCGATGATGCCGGCCTTGTAGCCGAAGGTGTGGAAGAACGGGTTCACGATCAGATAGCGGTCGCCTTCGCGCAGTCCGGCGAGCTCGCTCCACACGTCGTAGCAGCGCAGGGTCTGGGCGTGGGTGATCACGGCGCCCTTGGGGCTGCCGGTGGTGCCGGAGGTGAAGATGATGTCCGAGGGCGCCGACGGCTCCACCGAGTCGGCGCGGGTGCGGACCTGTTCCGCCGTGACGCTGTCACCGCCCGCCAGGAAGTCCTTCCAGGTCCGGTAGTCCTGGGGTGCGCTGTCCGCGAGGACGACCACCTGCTCCAGCTGCGGGAGTTCGACCTCCGCGCGGCGCAGGGAGGCGACATAGGAGGTACCGAGGAAGGTGCCGGTCACGAAGAGCAGCCGGGCGCGGCTGCGACGCAGCACCCAGGCCGCCTCGGTGCCCTTGAAGCGGGTGTTGAGCGGTACGAGGACCGCGCCGGCCGTGACCGCTCCCAGGGCGGAGACGATCCAGTCGAGGGTGTTGGGTGCCCAGACGGCGACGCGGTCGCCCTTCTCGACGCCGGCGGCGATGCACGCGGCGGCGGCCCGTTCGACGCGCTCGCCGAGTTCGGCGTAGCTGACGCGGGTACGGCCCTCGACGACCGCCTCGCGCTCCGCGTACCTCTCGGCCGCGTCCCGCACCAGCTTCGGGACGGTGCCCCATTCCAGGTCGCCGCGCATGGAAAGCCTCCCGTCGCAGTAGCTGACTAGCCGTCAGATTAGCTGTAGCCTGACGCGCTGTCAGCAGTGGGGACGAACGGTGGAGGTACCCGTGGCCGGTCTCGGAACTGTCTCCCTCAAGGACGCGACGGCGATAGCCGGCATAGGCCAGACGGCCTTCGCCCGGCAACTGCCCGAGTCCGAGAAGACCTTGGCGTGCCGGGCGATCCTCGCGGCGCTCGACGACGCCGGCATCGACGCCTCGGAGGTCGACGCCTTCGCCTCGTACACGATGGAGGAGACGGACGAGGTCGAGGTCGCCAAGTCGATCGGCGCTGGCGACGTCACCTTCTTCTCCAAGGTCGGTTACGGCGGCGGCGGTTCCTGCGCCACGCTCGCCCATCTCGCCGCGGCCGTCGCGACCGGCCAGGCGAGTGTGGGCGTCGCCTGGCGCTCCCGCAAACGCGGATCGGGGCCGAGACCGTGGAAGAACACGGCCGTGCAGCTCCCCACGCCCGCCCAGTGGACCAGGCCCTTCGGACTGCTGCGGCCCGCCGACGAGATCGGCCTGCTGGCCCGGCGCTACATGCACGAGTACGGCGCCACCCGCGACCATCTCTTCAACGTCGCGCTGGCCTGCCGCAACCGCGCCAACCAGAACCCGGCGGCGATCATGTACGAACGCCCGCTGACCCGCGAGATGTACATGACCTCCCGCTGGATCAGCGAACCGCTCTGCCTGTTCGACAACTGCCTGGAGACCGACGGAGCGCTGGCCTGCGTCATCGTCTCCGCCGAGCGGGCCCGCGACTGCCGCCGGCGCCCCGTGTACATCCACTCCGCGGCCCAGGGCCTGCCCGCACAGCACCACGGCATGGTCAACTACTGGAACGACGACCCCCTCACCGGCCCCGCCTGGACGGCCGCCCGGCAGCTGTGGAAGACCGCGGACTTCGGACCGCAGGACGTCGACGTGGCCCAGATCTACGACGCGTTCACCCCGCTCGTCCCGCTCTCCCTGGAGGGCTACGGCTTCTGCGGACGCGGCGAGGGCGGGGCCTTCACCGAGGGCGGCGCCCTGGAGATCGGCGGCCGGCTGCCGCTGAACACCGGGGGCGGCGGACTCAGCGAGGCGTACGTCCACGGCTTCAACCTCATCAACGAAGGCGTGAAGCAACTGCGCGGCATCTCCACCGCCCAGGTCCCTGACGCCGCCACCTGCCTGGTCACCGCGGGCGAGGGAGTGCCCACATCCGCCGTACTGCTGAGGAGTTGAGATGCCCGACGCCCTGCTGCCGCCCGTCGTCGACGACGACGGCGCGCCGTTCTGGGAGTACGCCGCGAGGGGCGAACTCCGGGTGCAGGCCTGCGCCGACTGCGGCGAACTGCGCTTCCCGCCGCGGCCCTGCTGCCCTCACTGCCGGTCCTTCGACAGCGAGTGGCGCCTGATGAGCGGGCGCGGCCGGATCTGGTCCTATGTGATCCCGCATCCGCCGCTGCTGCCCGCCTACGCCGAACAGGCCCCGTACAACGCGGTCGTCGTCGAGCTCCTGGACGCCCCCCGCATCCGGCTGGTCGGCAATGTGGTCTCCGCGCCGGACGCACCGCTGAACTCCGTGGACCCGGGGCGGCTGCGGATCGGGGCGGGCGTCCGCGTCGCGTTCGCTCCCGCGGTGGGTGCGGGCGTACGGATGCCACGCTGGCTGCTGGAGCGGTCATGAGCGTCCGCATCGAGCCGGACAAGAGCACCGGCGTCGCGCTCGTCACCCTGGACCGGCCCGGGAAGCACAACGCGATCGACCTGGCCACGGCGGATCGACTGGCCGATGTCTGGCAGGAGTTCCGCTACGACGACTCGGTGCGGGCGGCGGTGGTGACGGGCGCGGGCACCAGGGCGTTCTGCACCGGCATCGACCGGTCGGCCGAGGTGCCGCAGCCGTCGTCGCCGTACTCGGTCGACGATCCGCTGATCAGGATCGGGCCCAAGGCGAACGACCTGTGGAAACCGGTCGTCGCCGCGGTGGAGGGCATGGCGTGCGGCGGCGCGTTCTATCTGCTGGGCGAGAGCGAGTTCGTGGTGGCCTCACGGGAGGCGACCTTCTTCGACCCGCACACCACGTACGGCATGGTCAGCGCCTACGAGACGATCCTGCTGGCGCAGCGGATGCCGGTCGGCGAGGTGGCCCGGATGGCGCTGATGGGCACGGCGGAGCGGGTCTCGGCCGTCCGGGCCTACGAGACGGGACTGGTCTCCGAGCTCACCGCTCCGGGCGAGGCGGTCGCAGCGGCGCTGCGGGCGGCGGAAGTGGTCGCCTCGTACCCGACGGCCGCGGTCCAGGGCACGGTCCGTGCGGTGTGGGCCGCCCGGGAGGCGGCGCGGACCCAGGCACTGGCGCTCGCCCCGCACCTGGTGTCCCTGGGGAATCTCGCGCCGGGGGAACAGGCGGAGCTGTTCCGCGCCCGGGGCGGACCGCACCGGCTGCGGTAGGCCCTGTCCGGGCCCAGGACGCAGAAGCCCCCGGACCTCGCTCGGCGGTCCGGGGGCGTTTCGCGTGGGTCAGCTCGCCGTACGGCGGGCTTTCGCGTGGGGTCAGCTCGCCGTACGGCTCGCGCTCACCACTTCGCACTTCTTGTACTCGGAGCCGTTCCCGCTGCCGGGGTAGGCGGTCGTCGCCTCGCCCTTCGCCGACGAACCGGCCGCGACCTGGAGGTCGTCGATCCGTGCGGTGGCCTTGGTGACGGCGGTGTCCCCGAGGTCGCCCTTGAACTCCAGGCTCACGTCGTAGGCGTAGGCGAGCGAGTCACTGTTGTTGACGGTGATCTTCGCGGTGAGCTTCTTGCCGCTCGCGTCCAGGCCGCACGAGTCGATGGTCACGTCGCGCAGGGCCTTGTTGGCGCTGGAGCCGCCCGTCACCGAACCGGTCGAACCGCCGGACGTCGTGGTGTCGCTGTCGTTGTCGTGGCTACCGCCGGAGCTGCTGCTGTTGCTTCCGCTGCTGCTGCTGCCACCACAGCTGCCACCGCCGGAACCCCGGGCTCCGGTGAGCGCGACCAGGACGATGCCGAACACGGCGACGGCTCGGACATGACGAATCTTCACTTCTCAACCCCCGTTGAAAGCGCGGTACTTGCGGCTCGCTTTGACGAGCGCACGTCACCATAGCAGTCGGAATCGTCACGACATGCGTGACGGCCGTCGTACGCAACACGGAAGGGGCGTCATACGGCGGCCGTCCTGACCTGACGCTACGCCCGCGGGGTGCGCTGCGCCATTCGGTCCCGCGGGCCCGGGGTCAGCGGCCCCCGCGGCCCGTCGCGGTGCCCTTGATCGCGTCCAGGGCGTAGACGCAGCGGTCCTTGCTGCAGGCGTAGACGACGCCGCCGCGCGCCACCGGTGAACCCGTGATCTCGCCGCCCGTGGCCAGCTTCCAGCGCAACTGGCCGCCGCTCGCGTCCAGGGTGTAGAGCACATGGTCCGCCGAGCCGAAGTGGACACGGCCGTCGGCGACGACGGGGGCGCCGATGACCTCGCCGCCCGCCGCGAAGCGCCACATCGGCGTGCCGGTCACCGCGTCCAGGGTGTAGAGCGCGCTGCCGCTGCCGACGTGCACATTGCCGCCCGCCACCAGCACCGGCTCGATGGACTGGCGCGACTCGGTGGCGATGCGCCAGCGGTCCTTGCCGGTGATCGCGTCCAGGGCGTACACCGTGCCGAGATAGTCGGCGAGATACACACCGCCACCGGTCACCGCGGGCCCCGGCGCGAACGCCGGCGCCGACAGGAAGACCGCCGGTGACTCGAAGTGCCAGCGCACCAGACCGCTCGCGATGTCGATAGCCAGGACGCGGGTGCCGGCGGCGACATAGACGTGCCCGTCCGGCGCGGGCTGCACCCGGACGGGCACATTGCCGCACGAGGCCGCGTCCCCGACGGGGTAGGACCAGCGCTCCACGCCGGTACGGGTCTCGACCGCCCGCAGACGGGCGTCCTTCCACACGTACACGGTGTCGTCGAAGATCGCGGGCCCGGCCTCGGGCGTCTCGAAGTCCGTCTGGGCGCCGGTCAGCTCCCACAGCTTCTCGCCGTTGGACGCCTCCCACGCCTGGACCCCGCCGCCGCGCGTCCCGGTGAGGACGGTGCCGCGGTCGACCTTGAGGGAGTACACCCAGGCATCGGTCTGCAGTCGCCAGCGCTCCTGGCCGGTCGTCGAGTCGAGCGCGTACAGCGTGGGGCCGTCGGACGCGTGGATGCGGCCGCCCGCGACGGCCATCGCCCAGGCCACGTCACGGGTCTTGAACTGGCGGCGGCCGCTGGCCACGTCCAGTGCATGCACCTCGAAGGAGGTCACGTAGAGCAGATCGCCGTCGACCACCGGGGTGCCCCAGACGTCGTTCGACATCCGGAAACGCCACGGCCGCCAGTGCGCGGGGCCGTCCGGGGGCGAGGAGGGCGGGGGCACGGGCGGCGCGGTCGGGACGGCACTGGTCGCGGCCTCGGAACCGTTCAGGCCCGCCGGCGGGCGGACCCAGCCGGTGGCGGGACCCGCGTCGGCGACGGGACCGCGGCCCGCCTCGGCGACCCGGGGCCCGGGGCCGATCGGCACCTTGGCGCCCGGCAGCCTGATCGCCCCGGCCGACGCGGCGGCGCCGACTGGTGCATGGTCGGTCCGCGGGTCGCCGCCGCCGTGGCGGGGCGGGTCCCAGTCGGCGTTCGGCCTTCTCGGCGGTGCCTGCGGCTGCGGCGGGGGCGGGGTGGGCTCCTGGCGCTGGGCGGGGGCGGTCCGGCCGCCGCCGCGGCGCAGCTCGATCATCGCGGTGGCGCGCGTCGGCAGCCAGGCCGACGCGGTGCCGCTGTCGTCGCTGCCGGAGGAGAACAGATGCGGTGCGAGCTGGGCCTGCAGATCCTCGGGCGTCGGCCGCCGCGTGGCCTCCATCTGCATGCAGGACTCGATGAGCGGCCGCAGCTCGTCCGGCAGCCCCTCCAGATCGGGGCCCTCGCGCAGCAGCATGAAGACGGTCTCGACCGGGTTGGCGCCGTGGAAGGGCGCATGACCGGTCGCAGCGAAAACAAGGGTGGAGCCGAGCGAGAAGACATCGCTGGCCCCGGTCACGCTGCGTGAGTCACGGGCCTGCTCGGGCGACATGTACGCGGGGGTGCCCACGGCGACGTTGGTCATCGTCAGCCGGGTGTTGGAGACGCCGGACGCGATACCGAAGTCGATCACCCTCGGGCCGTCCTCCACGACGAGCACGTTCGACGGCTTGAGGTCGCGGTGGACGAGCCCCGCGCCATGGATCGACTGGAGCGCCTCGGCGATGCCCGCCGCGAGCCAGCGGACGGCCTGGGCCGGCATCGGCCCGCACTCATTCACTATTTCCTCGAGCGAGGGGGCGGGCACATAGGCGGTGGCCAGCCACGGCACCGCCGCGCGCGGGTCGGCGTCCACCACGGCGGCGGTGTAGAACCCGCTCACCGCACGGGCGGCCTCCACCTCGCGGGTGAAGCGGACACGGAACAGCTGGTCCTCGGCGAGCTCGGTGCGCACGGTCTTGATCGCCACCCGGCGGCCGGACGCCGACCGTGCGAGATAGACCAGTCCCATGCCGCCGGCTCCGAGCCGCCCCAGCACCTCGAACGGACCGATCCGTCTCGGGTCATGCTGCGTCAGCTGCTCCATACCTGCCTGCCACCTCCCCGTACGGGCCCCAGATCGAAATGGGCCCGTTCCATACAGCCCCGTGCAGCGTCTCACCACCGAGACCCTCAGCGGTGCGCACCCTGATTCTTCCTGTCGGAGGCGGCGGTTGCGAACCCGGGGGCGGATCGGGGTGTCTCACCCGGATTCGGGCACGGGAGCCGGGGTCGGATCGGTACCTTCTGCCCCCTCTTCGGGGGTGTTCTCGTCCGCGGGTTCGGCCAGTACGGCAAAAGTGGCGCCCTGATTGTCGGTGAGTACGGCGATTCGCCCATAGGGAATGTCGAACGGAGGCGCCTGGACGCGGCCGCCGAGAGCGGTGACCGTCTCGGCCGCGGCGTCACAGTCCTCGACGCAGAAATAGATGAGGAAATGGTCCGGCATCTCGGCGGGAAATGCGCCGGTGATCACACTGCGGCCACCGATGGCGGTGTCCGGGCCCGGCTCCGCGCCCCGCGGTGACCACAGCCGGAAGTCGACCGAGCCGTCCTCGAGGTCCGTCCCGGAGAAGCCGAAGACCGTCTCGTAGAAGGCGTCGGCACGTTCCTTGTCGCGGGCGTAGACCTCGGTCCAGCAGTACGAGCCGGGCGTGCCCTGTTCCTCGAATCCCGCCCGTTCGGCCGCCTGCCAGAGGCCGAAGACGGCGCCGCCCGGGTCCGCGGCGACCGCAACGATGCCGGTGGTCCCCATCTGCTGCGGGGGCACGATCACGTGGCCGCCCGCGTCGGTGATGCGTCCGGCGAGCAGATAGGCGTCGGGGGTGGCGAAGTAGACGCCCCAGACGGTGGGCATCCGGCCGTCGCCCTTGGGCGTGAGGGCGGCGACGAGCTTTCCGTCGCTGAAGGCGTCGGTCTGCGCGCCCTCCCCGGGCGCGAAGGTCCAGCCGAACAGTTCGCCGTAGAAGCGCTTGCCTGCCTCGACGTCGGGAAGCGCTGCGTCCGCCCAGCACGGTGTGCCCTCGGGGAATGCGGCCATGGACGTCGTTCCTTCCGTGTGATGCCCATCACCTTCAAGCTAACGTCGCAGCAGAGCGGGCGACAGCGGGCACACAGGGACTCACCCGAACATATGACCTAATACGGTCATCGGGCTTCGTAAAGGACCCGGAATTGTTGAGTTGTCCACGAAAGTTGTCCACAGGCTGTTGATAAGACTATTGCCGCACCCCATTTGCAGTCGGCCGAATCGCGCGCCGATCACCCCTCGGTAAGCTGACGGCATGACAGGACAAGTACGCACCGTCGACGGCCGAGTGGCCGGACGACGCGGACAGGCGACGCGGCAGAAGCTGCTCGACTGCCTCAGCGAGATGCTCAGCTCCTCGCCGTACCGGGACGTCAAAGTCATCGACGTGGCCCGGAAGGCGGGCACTTCCCCCGCGACCTTCTACCAGTACTTCCCCGACGTCGAGGGCGCCGTCCTCGAACTCGCCGAGGAAATGGCCAAGGAGGGCACCGGGTTGACCGAACTGGTCTCCGGCCGCACCTGGGTCGGAAAGGCCGCCTGGCAGGCGTCGGAGGAACTCGTCGAGGGATTCCTCGACTTCTGGCGACGCCATGACGCGATCCTCCGGGTGGTCGACCTCGGCGCCGCGGAGGGCGACAAGCGGTTCTACAAGATCCGCATGAAGATCCTCAACTCGGTCACCAACTCCCTTACGGACGCGGTGAAGGACCTGCAGTCCAAGGGCAAGGTCGACAAGGACGTGAGCCCCGCCGCAGTGGCGGGCTCCCTGGTGGCGATGCTGGCGGCGGTGGCCTCGCACCAGAAGGGGTTCACCACCTGGGGTGTGAAGCAGTCCGAACTGAAGCCGAATCTGTCGCTGTTGGTGCACCTGGGCATCACGGGCAAGAAGCCGACGCGGTAGGCGTTCACGTCCCATCCCACAGGTCCTGTCACGCCGACGGCGGTCCCTTCCCGGGTGACCGCCGTCGGCGCTCTTGTCCCTCGTGACCGCAACTCCCAGGCTCTCAGGGCCCTATGGCATGCATCGTTTGCGTCGCACGGCGAGCTTCGTCAGCGCCGCGTGAGGCGGAACAGCCGGATCTGACGCGTGATCCTCGACTGGTAGGTGGCATACGGCGGCCAGAACCGCAGCGCCTCCTTCCACACCCGCTCCCGCTCCTCGCCCTCCAGCAGGCTCGCGCGTACGGCGATGTCCTCGCCCTTCCAGCTCACCTCTGCCTCGGGATGCTTCAGCAGGTTCGCCGTCCAGGCCGGATGCCCCTCACGGCCGAAGTTGGAGCCGATCAGAATCCAGTCGCCCGACTCCTCCGGCATGCACGCCAGCGGCGTCACCCGCGGCCGGCCCGTCCGCGCTCCCCGGGCCGTGAGAATCACTCCGGGCAGCATCTGGGCGCTGAGCAGCACTTTTCCCCGCGTCAGCCGGTGCACCGCACGGTCCATCGCCGGGATGACATGCGGCGCGACCTTGGCGAAGAGCCGGGTCGACGACACCTTCCGGACCAGCCGCACACCTGCCGGGGTCTTCGCCATCAGACCGCCACCGCCGTCCGTGCCGTGCGGCCCGCGAACAGGTCCGCGGTCTCGGCGGCGTGGGCCCGCAGCCGGTGCACCGGACCGAAGAGCAGTTCGTCGGACGCGGCCCGCTTGAAGTAGAGGTGTGCTTCGTGTTCCCAGGTGAACCCGAGACCGCCGTGCAGCTGGACGGCCTCGGCCGTGACCTCGCGCAGGGCTTCCAGGCACTGGGCGAGCGCCAGCCCGCCCTCGGCCGGGTGCCGGGCCGCGTAGTAGGCCGCCGAGCGGGCCGCCTGCACCCGTACGTACTGATCGGCCAGCCGGTGTTTCACCGCCTGGAAGGAGCCGATCGGCCGGCCGAACTGCTCCCGGCCGCGCACATACTCCACAGTGCGGTCGAGCGCACTCGCCGCCGCGCCCACCGCCTCCGCGGCGAGCAGCGCCGCCGCCCCCTCGCCGACTGCGGCGAGGGCTCCGGTCACGTCGGCCGTGTCGTCGTCCCCCAGCAGCTCGGCCGGGCAGTCGCGCAGCTCGACGCGGGCCTGCGGCCGGGTCTCGTCGAGCGAGGTCTGCCGTACCCGCGTCAGCCCTTCGGCGTCCGCCCGGACCAGGAAGAGCAGGGTCCGGCTGCGCGGGAAGCCTCCCGTGTGGGCGGCCACGAGCAGCAGGGGGACGCTGTGCCCGTCGAGCACCTGGCGGGCCTCCCCGTAGAGGAGCGGGCCGCCGTCCGCCGTGGACCGCGCCTGCACCCCGCCGGCCCGGCCGCCGCCCGCCCACTCCCCCGTCGCGTTGTCCCCGACGAGTCCGAGTGCGACGGCGAGGCTCCCACCGGACACGGCGAGGGCGCAGGTCAGCGAACCGTCGGCGATCCGCGGAAGGAGTTCGTCCCGTTGCGCGGGCGTGCCGAGCACGGCGATCAGGGGGGCGGCGAGGCCCGAGGTGGCGAGCAGCGGTGAGGGCAGCAGGGCCCGTCCGGTCTCCTCGAAGGCGACGGCGAGTTCGGCGAGGCCGCAGCCCACGCCTCCGTACGAAGCCGGCAGCGCGAGACCCGGCAGTCCGAGCTGCCGGGAGAGCCGCGACCACAGCGCCGGGTCGTGCCCGTCCGCGGTCCCGACGGCGGCCCTGACCTCGTCGGGGCCGGCGCGTTCGGCGAGCAGCTCACGCAGGGTACGGCGGATGTCGTCCTGCTCCGCGGTGGCGGCGGTGTCCATGGCAGCCCTCCCTGTCTGACGTGTCGTCATGTTAGGGGTGGGCCCGCCAGATGCACAGTCCCGTGCGCGACGAGCACATCCCTCCACGAGAGGAATCTGATGTACCGTCAGATTCATGCCTTCCTCATCGCGCGCCGCACGCAAGGTCGCCATCGTCGGCATATCCCTCTCGGACTGCGGCCGCGTCGACGGCCCCACGCCCTACGCCCTCCACGCCCTGGCGGCCCGCCGGGCGCTTGCCGACTCGGGCCTCGCACGCGAGAGCATCGACGGCTTCGCCTCGGCCGGCCTCGGCACACTCGCCCCCATCGAGGTCGCCGAGTATCTGGGCCTGCGGCCGCGCTGGGTGGACTCGACCTCCGTGGGCGGCGCCACCTGGGAGGTCATGGCGGCCCATGCCGCCGACGCGATCGCCGCCGGGCACGCCGACGCCGTTCTGCTGGTCTACGGTTCGACCGCCCGGGCCGACATCAGAGCCGGCCGGCGCACCGCCGGTCTGTCCTTCGGCGGCCGGGGCCCGCTCCAGTTCGAAGTCCCGTACGGACACACGCTCATCGCCAAGTACGCGATGGCCGCCCGCCGCCACATGCACGAGTACGGCACGACCCTGGAGCAGCTGGCCTCGGTGGCCGTCCAGGCGCGGGCGAACGCCGCCGCCAATCCGGAGGCCATGTTCCGCGAACCGATCACCGTGGACGACGTGCTCGACGGTCCGCTGGTCGCCGACCCGTTCACCAAACTGCACTGCTGCATCCGCAGCGACGGCGGCTGCGCGGTGCTGCTGGCGGCCGAGGAGTACGTGGCGGACACCGCGAGCACCCCGGTGTGGATCCTCGGCACCGGCGAACACGTCTCGCACGCCACGATGTCGGAGTGGGACGACTTCACCGTCTCCCCCGCCGCCGTCTCGGGCCGGCTCGCCTTCGAGCGCGCGGGACTCACCCCGGCCGAGATGGACATCGCCGAGATCTACGACGCCTTCACGTACATGACGCTCGTGACCCTGGAGGACCTCGGCTTCTGCGCCAAGGGCGAGGGCGGCCCGTTCGTCGAGAAGGGCCGCATCAGCCGCACCGGCGAACTCCCGGTGAACACCGACGGCGGCGGCCTCTCGGCCTGCCATCCGGGGATGCGCGGGCTGTTCCTGCTGGTGGAGGCCGTACGGCAACTGCGCGGCGAGGCCGGCGGACACCAGGTCCACCTTCCGGACGGCGGCCCGCCGCGGCTGGCCGTGGCCTCGGGGACGGGCGGCTGGTTCTGCTCGTCGGGAACGGTGGTGCTCGGCCGGGACTGACCCGGCGCGCACCCACGACCGGCCTGTGCGGGTCAGGCCGCGTCCGGCGGGAGCAGCCGCTCGACGAGCTGCGTGATCAGATCGCCCGCCTGCTTCTCGGGAAACACGTCGGGCAGCGTGAGCCGCTCCACCACCAGCCAGTTGGTGGCGAGATAGATCATCCTGACGGCATCGGCGTCGCCGGGCAGGCCCGAGGCGAGGTGGTGCTGGACATTGGCCTCGACGTCCTCGCTGACCCGTGCGGTCAGCACCGCGCGCAACTCCGGCCTGCGGGTGGCCTCCAGACGCAGTTCCAGCAGGGCGAGGTAGCCGGTACGGAAGGCGGCGACCCGCTCCACGACCTCGCGCACCAGTTCCGCCGTACGGTCGCGGGTGGTGGGGCCGGTGAGCATGGCCTCCATCGTGGCGTCGTCGGGACGCATGCGCTCGTAGATACGGCCGCCGGCCTGGTTGAGCAGGTCGTCGCGGTTGCCGAAGTAGTTGGACGCGGTGCCCTTGGGCACGTCCGCCTCGGCGTCCACGGCCCGGAAGGTCAGTCCCCGTGCGCCGTCCCGGGCCAGCACCTCGATGGCGGCGTCCACCAGCGCCGCGCGCCGGGCCAGGTTCTGCCTCATCCGCGATCCTTCCGCTCACCCCGTCCGCCAGCGATACCACTGCGAGTGTAGTACTTTGCCGCCATGGGCAACGACCAGCAGGCGACCTTCCGCGCTCTCCTCCATGCGCAGCGGGTCTGGGACATCACCCTTCCGGCCTTCGACGCCGCGGACGCGCCCGCGGCGCCCCTCCCGCTCTTCCACCGGTGGTTCGGCGAGGCGGTGGCGGCCGGACAGACCGAGCCGCACACCATGTCACTGGCCACGGTGGACGACCAGGGGCGCCCGGACGTACGCACGCTGATGCTGCACGACGCGGACGAGCGGGGCTGGCACTTCGCCTCGCACGCCACCAGCGCGAAAGGGCGGCAGCTGACCACGCACCCGGACGCGGCGCTCGGCTTCTACTGGGCCACACAGGGCCGGCAGGTCCGGGTCCGCGGCCGGGTCTCCGCGGCCGGTTCGGCGGAGAGCCAGGCCTCTTTGCACGCGCGCTCGACCGGCGCGCTGGCGGCGGCGCTCACCGGCCGGCAGAGCGAAGTCCTCGCCTCGCGGGAGGAGTTGGCGGACGCCTCGCGGGCCGCGTGGGAACGTGCGCAGGCGGAGCCGGAGACACCCGTGCCGACCTGGACGCGCTATGTACTCGCCCCCGAGGAGGTCGAGTTCTTCCAGGGCGACGGAGAGCGGCAGCACGTACGGCTGCGCTACCGCCGGACCCAGGAGCGATGGCGGACCGAACTGCTCTGGCCCTGACCGGGACGGATCGCATGGTTCGGACGGCTCGGACGGATCGGATGGATCGCGACGGAGGCACCGGCGGCGATCAGGGGGAAGGCGCCGGCGCCTCCGGACGGAACACGGGGACGGCGAGCTCGCCGTCGGCCCGGAAGGCGGCCCGCAGTGGCATGCCGATGCGCAGCGACTCCTGCGGGCAGCCGACGACTTCGGTCATCATGCGCGGCCCCTCGGCCAGGTCGACGACGGCCGCGGTGTACGGCACCCGGTCGCCGAAGGGCGGCAGATCGTTGCGGTGCACGACCGACCAGGTGTAGAGCGTGGCGCGGCCGGACGCCCGCTCCCACACGACATCCTCGCTCCAGCAGAACGGGCAGAACTCCCGCGGGTAGTGATGCGCCCGGCCGCAGGCACCGCACCGGCGGATCAGCAGCCGGCCCTCGGCGGCCGCCTCCCAGAACGGACGGGTGAAGTCGTCGGCCTCCGGGGTCGCGGTCATCGGAAGAGCCCGATCGCGCTGTCGAGGGACCAGGTCTGCCAGGACATGGCGAACAGGGCGACCAGGGAGATGAGCGCCATCATGGCGTTCTGCCCCTGCTCGGCCCAGTCGTGGATCATCAGCACCAGGTAGAGCAGGTTGAGCAGCAGTCCGCCGACGAGGGCGACCGGGGTCAGGAAGCCGACGACCAGTCCGAGGCCGAGGGCGAGTTCGGCGTAGACGACGAGGTAGGCCATCGCCCGCGGGCGGGGTTCGACCACCGCACGGAAGCCCTTTGTCACGAAGGGCCAGCGGTGCCGGCCGGCCACGTCCGCCGCCCACGCGATGCCGGTGCCGCGCTCGAACCAGCCCTTCTTGTCCTTGTGACGCCAGCTCTCCAGCCACCACAGGCCGAGGCCGATGCGCAGAACGGCGAGCCATTCTGCGCCGGTGAGCCAGACGGTCTCCATCCGGACCTCCTTCTCCCCGGGCGGTCCCCAGGCCTTCCGCACAGAATTTCTGACGGTACGTCAGTTCAGCGGATGTCACTGCCCGTGCGCAAGAGGTCTGCGGGCGTGATCAATTCGCAACCGATTCCCGTCTTGACTGAGACCCATCAAGTGAACGCGCGATTACGCTCAGGCGATATGGCCGACGAAAAGGACATCGACCGCACGGACGACAGACCCGCCTACATCATCGGCGGCGGTCCGGGCGGTCTCGCCGCTGCCGCCGCGCTGCGTGAACGGGGCGTACGGGCCGTGGTGCTGGAGAAGTCCGACGCGGTCGGGGCCTCGTGGCGCCGCCACTACGACCGGCTCCATCTGCACACCACCCGCAAGCTGTCCGGGCTGCCGGGGCTCGCCATGCCGCGCTCGTTCGGCCGCTGGGTCTCCCGCGACAACGTGGTCCGCTATCTGGAGAAGTACGCGGAGTTCCACGAGCTGGAGATCGTGACCGGGGTCGAGGTCTCCCGGATCGAGGCGTCGGGCTCAGACTGGGTGCTGCACGCCACGGGCGGCCGCCGGCTCACCGGACGCGCGGTGGTCGTGGCCACCGGCTTCAACCACACCCCGCGGCGACCGGACTGGCCGGGCCACGAGGCGTACACCGGTGAACTGCTGCACGCGAGCGACTACCGCAACGCCGAGCCCTACCGCGGCAAGGACGTCCTCGTCGTCGGCGTCGGCAATACGGGTGCGGAGATCGCGGTCGACCTGGCGGAGGGCGGCGCGGCCCGGGTGCGCCTCGCCGTCCGCACGGTCCCGCACATCGTCCGCCGCTCCACCGCCGGCTGGCCGGCCCAGCGCACCGGCATCCTCGTGCGCAGGCTGCCCGTGGGTCTGGTGGACAGGGCGGGCAGGGTGATGTCCCGTATCGCCGTCCCCGACCTCGAAGCCCAGGGTCTCCCCCGCCCGGACACCGGCCTGTACTCACGGGTCAAGGAGGGCGCGATCCCGGTCCAGGACGTGGGCCTGATCGACGCGGTACGCAAGGGCACGGTCGAACCGGTCGCCGCCGTCGACTCGTTCGAGGCGGAGAAGGTGGTCCTCGCGGACGGCACCCGCATCTCCCCGGACACGGTGATCACGGCCACCGGCTACCGCCGCGCACTGGAGGGCCTCGTCGGACATCTCGGCGTCCTGGACGAGCGCGGCAGACCGCTCACCCATGGCGGCCGGACACTGCCGCAGGCGCCGGGGCTCTACTTCACCGGGTTCACGAACCCGATCAGCGGGATGTTCCGGGAGATGGCGATCGACGCGCAGAAGATCGCGCGGTCGCTGGCGAAGAGCTAGGCCCTGTCCGGGGCTGGTGCCGCGACCGGCGATATCCGCCCGCCAGGTCGCCGCCCTTCGGGTCGGGCAGGGCGCGGGGCACGCCGGACCGGGTGACGACGGCCGCATCCCGCCCGGCCGATCGCCCGGGGACATCGCTCTGAGCGCGATCACCCGCGCTGCTCCCACCCACCGACCCGGTCCGATCCGGGCTCCGGGCTCCGGGCTCCGGGCTCCGGGATGACGCCGCGGTCCTGCTCCGCGAGAGCGCGGCAGCCACCGAGGAGGGACCCGCCTCGCGGGCCGGCGAGCAGGGGGCCGCGGGGTGCGGCGGAGCCGTTCCGTGGGGCGCCCCCTCACCCTTTGCCTGCACGACTGTTCCTGACAGGTAGTCAGTTCTGTAATCTGACTATGCGTCAGTTAACGTGGCAACGAGCAGAGCGGGGCTCAGCGATGCTTGGATCAACTCACGGCACCCTCACCTCCGACCTCCGCGCACGAGTGGTGGCCTGCGGCGAACAGCCCCGGCAGGCCGTCCATGACACCGCCTCGATCACCGCGACCGACGGCGCCATGGACGTCAGCGGACGGCCCTTGTACGCACCCGTGCCGGATCTCGACAGGTTCTTCCGGCCGTCGTCCGTCGCCGTCGTCGGCGCGTCCGACAGCGAGGGACGGCCCAACACCGGCATCACCCGGCAGCTCGTCGACTGGGCCGAGCGGGTCGGCGCGCGGCTCTATCCCGTGCATCCGACCCGGGAACACGTCTTCGGCCTGCGCTGCTCCCCCTCCGTCGCCGACCTCCCCGAGGAGGTCGACCTCGCGGTGCTGCTCGTCGGCGATCCGCTGCCGGTGATCGAGGAACTGGCCGAGGCCAAGGTCAAGTTCGCCGTCGCCTTCGCCTCCGGATACGCGGAGACCGGAGACGCCGGCGCGGTGGCGCAGACGAGGTTGGCGGCGGCCGTGGAACGGGCCGGGCTGCGGCTGCTCGGACCCAACACGAACCTCAACGCCTTCGAGCGGTTCCGCGACGACCTGACGGGCCCCGCGATCGCCCTGATCACGCAGTCGGGACATCAGGGGCGGCCCGTGTTCACCCTCCAGGAGCTGGGCGTACGGCTCTCCCACTGGGCGCCCACCGGCAACGAGGCGGACCTGGAGACCGCGGACTTCATCTCCTACTTCGCCGAGCGCCCCGAGGTCGGCGCCATCGCCTGTTACGTCGAAGGGCTCAAGGACGGACGGTCCTTTCTGCTCGCCGCCGACCGGGCGGCCCGGCGCGGGGTACCCGTCGTCGCGGTCAAGGTCGGCCGCACCGAGACCGGGGCGCGGACCGCCGCCTCCCACACCGGCAAACTGACCGGCGCGGACCGGGTGGTGGACGCGGCGATGCGGCAGTTCGGGGTGATCCGCGTCGACGGTCTCGACGAACTCCAGGACACCGCCGCCCTGTTGGCGCGCGCCCGTCGTCCCGCCGCCGACGGCGTGGTCGTCTACTCGATCTCCGGCGGCACCGGCGCGCACTTCTCCGACCTCGCCTGTGCGGCGGGGCTGCGGCTGCCGCGGCTGTCCGAGACCAAGCAGGCCGAGCTGCACACCTGGATACCCGAGTATCTGAACGTCGCCAACCCGGTCGACAACGGCGGTCATCCGGTGGGTGACTGGCGCGGACGGAAGATCATCGACGCGATCCTGGCCGATCCCTCCGTGGGGGTGCTGATCTGCCCGATCACCGGACCGTTCCCGCCGATGAGCGACCGGCTCGCCCAGGACCTGGTGGACGCGGCCGAAGCCACCGACAAGCTGGTGTGCGTGGTGTGGGGGTCGCCGGTGGGTACGGAGGCGGCGTACCGCGAGACGCTGCTCGGGTCCTCGCGGGTGGCCACCTTCCGTACGTTCGGGAACTGCATCACCGCGGTCCGCGCCTTCCTGGACCACCACCGCTTCACCACGGGCTACCGCTCCCCCTTCGACGACGCGCCCCGCACCCCGTCCCCGTCGTTCCGCAAGGCCCAGGCACTGATGCGGCCGGGCAAGCAGCTGAGCGAGCACGCGGCGAAGCAGCTGCTGCGGGCGTACGGCATCCGCGTGCCGCGTGAGCAGCTGGTGACGAGCGCGGCCGCGGCGGTCCGGGCGGCCGGGCTGGTGGGTTATCCCGTCGTCATGAAGGCGTCCGGCACACAGCTGGCCCACAAGACCGAACTGGGCCTGGTCAAGGTCGGACTGACGTCCGCCAGCCAGGTCCGGGACACGTATCGCGAGCTGACCGACATCGCCCGCTACGAGGGCGTCGACCTGGACGGCATCCTGGTGTGCCAGATGGTCGAGCGCGGCGTGGAGATGGTCGTCGGCGTCACCCAGGACGCGCTGTTCGGGCCGACGGTGACGGTGGGGTTCGGCGGCGTACTGGTGGAGGTCCTCCAGGACGTCGCGGTCCGCGTACCGCCGTTCGGCGAGGACCAGGCGCGCGCCATGCTCGGTGAACTGCGCGGCCGCGCCCTGCTGGAAGGCATCCGCGGCGGCCCGCCGGTCGACGTGGACGCACTGGTGGAGGTCGTCCTGCGGGTCCAGCGGATGGCGCTGGAACTGGGCGACGAACTCTCCGAGCTCGACATCAACCCCCTGATGGTGCTGCCCCGTGGCCAGGGCGCGGTGGCGCTGGACGCGCTGGCGGTGTGCCGGTGAACGCCTCCCTGCTGCACTCCGTCGACAACGGCGTCTCATGGATCACGCTGAACCGTCCCGAGGCCATGAACGCCGTCACCTGGGACCAGCGGGAGCGGATCATCGAGCTGCTCGGCGCCGCGTCCGAGGACCCCGCGGTCCGCGCGGTCGTCCTCACCGGCACCGGCAAGGGCTTCTGCGCGGGCGCGGACCTGCGCGGCACCCCGTCGACGGGCCGGGACCGGATCGCCGGGGACGTGGCCCGGACGATACGGCTGGGGGCACAGCGTCTGATCGCGTCCGTGCTGGACTGCGAGAAGCCGGTGATCGCCGCGGTCAACGGCACGGCGGCGGGCCTCGGCGCCCACCTCGCGCTCGCCTGCGATCTGGTGCTGGCGGCCGAAGGGGCCACGTTCATCGAGGTGTTCGTCCGCCGGGGCCTGGTTCCGGACGGCGGCGGGGCCTATCTGCTGCCGAGGCTGATCGGCCCGCAGCGGGCGAAGGAGCTGATGTTCTTCGGCGACGCGCTTGCGGCGCAGGAGGCCGAACGCCTGGGCCTGGTCAACCGGGTGGTCGCCGCCGACGACCTGACGAAGACGGCCCGCGCGTGGTCGGAACGCCTCGCCCAGGGCCCGACCCGGGCGCTCGCGCTCACCAAGCAGCTGGTGAACGCGTCGCTGGACGCGGACCGGGCGACGGCGTTCGCGGCGGAGGCGGCGGCGCAGGAGATCAACATGACGACGCGGGACGCGAACGAAGGGGTGGCGAGCTTCGTGGAGCGGCGGGGGGCGGAGTACCGGGGGTACTGACCCGGCACCCCCGCGCGGGGGTCCCCCCGCACGGTACTCCCGCCCCGCGCCGCCGCGGTTTCGTCGCTGCGGCTCGTCGCTACGGCGCCATCTCGTACGACCCCGCCAGGGCCTCCACGCGCTCCCAGACACGCGCCGAGCGGGCCTCGTCCACCACCGGACGCCGGACCGCGCCGATCGCCCACTGCTGCTGCTCGTGCGTCGCGGAGTCCTTGCCGTGCAGCTCGACGGCGTGCGCGGAGAAGTCCCGTACGAGCACGGAGAACAGCTCGTCCAGCACGTCCTCGTCCACGTCCGTCAGACGCGCCTGCTCCAGGATCAGCTGTCCGTGCACGACCAGCGCGAACAACTGGCCGACCGCGAGCAGGAAGTCGAGGTCGCGGCTCTGCTCCTCGCCGGGGCCGGCGGTCGCGACGAACTCGCACAGCGCGTCGGCCTGTTCGCGGAAGCGGGCGACGTTCGGCACGGCGGCGTAGGCGTCGTAGGCGGTGCGCCAGTCATGGAAGCGGACGGAGCCGAGCCCTCGGGCCGGTCCCTGCCGGAAGAGGAACGCGTCGTCGGCCGCGTCGAGGCGGGTCGGGACGGGCTCGTACGCGGCCGGGTCCAGCAGGTGGTTGCGCATGAACTTGAGGATCAGCGCGAGGTTGACATGGACCGTGCCCTCCAGCTTGGGCAGCCCGCGGATCTCGACGGCGGCCTGGGCGAAGTACGTGTCCTTCTCGAAGCCCTTGGCGGCGATGACGTCCCACATCAGGTCGATGACCTTCTCGCCCTCCGTGGTCACCTTCATCTTCGTCATCGGATTGAACAGCAGGTAGCGGCGGTCGTCGGGGCCGGCGGAGCGGAAGTAGTCGACGGCGCGGTCGCTGAACAGCTTCATGCCCACGAGCCGGACGTACGCGTCGGCCAGCTCGCGGCGCACGTGCGGGAAGGCGGTCACGGGACGGCCGTAGAGGATGCGGTTGTGCGCGTGGGTGACGGCCTCGTACATCGCGTGCTCACAGATGCCGATGGAGGCGGTGCACAGGTTGAACTTGCCGACGTTGACGGTGTTGAGCGCGGCGTCGAACGCGGCACGTCCGGTGTGCAGGACGTCGTCCGGGCCGACCGGGTAGTCCTCCAGCCGGAACTCGCTGACGTACTTGGAGGAGTCGACGACGTTCTGGACGAGCCGGTACGCCGGGTGGCGGCTGTCGGCGGCGAAGAAGACGTACCCGTCGGGGCCCTCGACGTCGGTGCGGCGGCCGAAGACGGAGACGAGCCCGGCGGCGTTGCCGTTGCCGATGTAGTACTTGGAGCCACTGGCCCGGAAGCCGCCGTCACCCTCGGGCGTCAGCAGCATGTCGGTGGAGTAGATGTCGGCGCCGTGGGACCGCTCGGACAGGCCGAAGGCGAACACCTCGCCCTGGGAGAGCAGCTCGGCGGCGCGGGTGCGGGCGGCGGCGTTGTCGCTCTGCCAGACCGGGCCGAGACCGAGGATGGTCACCTGCCACGCGTACCAGTAGTCGAGCCCGTAGAACCCGAAGATCTCGTTGAGCGCGGCGATCCGGGCGGTGTCCCAGCGCTGGTCCTGCTGCCCGGGCCCGGCGGCGGACTCCGGCGTGAGGAAGGTGGCGAACAGCCCTTCCTTGGCGGAGAAGGCGAGGAAGTCGGCGAGCCAGGCGCGGGACCGGTAGTCCTCGATCAACCGCCGCTTCCCACGGTCCTCGAACCAGTCGACGGTGGCGCGCAGGAGCCTGCGGGTCTCGGGGTCGAAGTGCGCGGGGTCGTAGGTGCGCGGGTTGAACAGCAGGGCGTCGGCCATGGGATTCGCCTTCCGGGACAGGGACTGAGGGTGTCCCGATCCTTCTATGCAACTCGTTGCACAGACAAGCGGGGGCGCGGGGGTGAGAGGCGGCTCACGCGGGTCCCTGGGGCGGGTGCGGTGTGGTGCGGGGCTTGGGGCGCGGGTTCTTGTGCGGCGTCGGGTCCCTGGGGCGGGGCGAAGCGCTTGGGGCGCGGGTCCTTGTCCGGCGTCGGGTCCCTGGGGCGGGGCGAAGCGCTTGGGGCGCGGGTCCTTGTCCGGCGTCGGGTCCCTGGGGCGGGGCGAGGCGCTTGGGGCGCGGGTTCTTGTCCGGCGTCGGGTCCCTGGGGCGGGGCGAGGCGCTTGGGCCTCGGGTCTTGTGTGGTGCGGGTCCGGGGGCCCTCCGGGCTCGACTCCTCGGGGTCGGCGGCGTACAGCGTTCTGTATTGAGCACCCGGGTCTTGCCGCCGATCCCCTGCGGGGACGACCCTGCACGCCCCCTCCCAGGTGGTCGAGGACACGACCGGTGGCGGTGCGGGCGCATGCGAACCCGAGCCGGTTCGAGGTGCCCGATGGGGTGCGGCGCGAAGCTGCCGCAGCTTGGGCGTGTGGGGCGCAGCCCCAAAGGATCACCTCTCCACCCGCACCGAACAGGCGCGTTCGGCCCGGGTTCTTGTCCGGCGTCGGGTCCGGCGGTCGAGGACACGACCGGTGGCGGTGCGGGGTACATGTGAGCCCGAGCCGGTTCGGGCGGCCGGGGTGGGGTGCGGCGCGAAGCTGCCGCAGCTGGGGGCCGTGGGGCGCAGCCCCACGAAACTTCCTCACCGGCGACAGGGTTCCCATCTGACGGAGCGTCAGGTTCAATGGAGGCGTGATGGGACACGCAGCCATGGCCGCCACCGCCGTCCGCTTTCTCCGGTCCGTCGGCGCGCCCACAGCCACCGAGCCGTACGAGGCCCTCCCGCGGCCCGATCTGCGCGCCGTGCGGGACGACGAGCGGCTCGCCGTCGAGCCCGGGGAGTTCCGGCGGGTGCTCGGGCACTTCGCGACCGGGGTCACCGTCGTCACCACGCGGGACGAGGACGGGCCCGCCGGGTTCGCCTGTCAGTCGTTCGCCTCGCTGTCGCTCGATCCGCCGCTCGTCGTCTTCATGGTCGGGCGGACGTCGACCACCTGGCCGCGTATCGCCCGGGCCGGGGCCTTCTGCGTCAACATCCTCGGCGAGGAGCAGGGGCTTCTGTGCCGCGGGTTCGCCGTGAGCGGGGCGGACAAGTTCGCCGGAGTCGCGCACCGGCCCGCTCCCGTGACCGGGTCGCCGCTGCTGGACGGGGTGCCGGCCTGGGTCGACTGCACCGTGCAGAGCGTGCACACCGGCGGCGACCACCTGATCGTGGTGGGACGGATCGCGGCGCTCGGCGCGGCCGAGGACGGCGCGCCGCTGTTGTTCCACCGCGGGAGGTTCGGCCGGTTCAGCCCGTGACCTGGTCCGTCGCCGGCTTCTCCGCCGGTACGGACACCGCGGTGAGCACCGGCAGCGGCTTGCGCCGGATCACCAGCGCCATCAGCGCGGCCGCCGCGCACAGTGCCCCCGAGGCGTACCAGACCACGTCGTAGGAGCCGAAGACGTCCCGCGCCACACCACCGGCGAAGGCGACGACCGCCGCGCCCACCTGGTGCGAGGCGAGCACCCAGCCGAACACGATGGCGCTGTCCTCGCCGTAGTGCTCGCGGCACAGCGCGATCGTCGGCGGGACCGTCGCCACCCAGTCCAGGCCGTAGAAGATGATGAAGAACAGCATGGGCGGCTGGACCGAGGGCGCGAGCAGCATCGGGAGGAAGAGCAGGCTCACGCCCCGCAGCGCGTAGTAGACCGCGAGCAGTCGGCGTGCCTCGAATCGGTCCGTGAACCAGCCCGAGGCGATCGTGCCGACCACGTCGAAGACCCCGATCACCGCGAGCAGGGACGCGGCGGCCGTGATCGGCATGCCGTGGTCGTGGGCCGCGGGCACGAAGTGGGTTTTCACCAGGCCGTTCGTGGACGCACCGCAGATCGCGAAGGTCCCCGCCAGCAGCCAGAACGGCCCCGTGCGGGCCGCCTTGAACAGCACCGTGACCGCCCGGCGGGCCGCCCCCGGTACCGGCTCCGGCTTGGGCGTGAAGCCCTCCGCGCCGTACGCCGAGGTCCCCACGTCCGCCGGGTGGTCCCGCAGCAGCAGCCAGACGAACGGCACCACGGCGAGCGCCGAGAGCGCGACGGTGACCGAGGCCGGGCGCCAGCCGTGGTGCTCCACCAGCCAGGACAGCAGTGGAAGGAAGACGAGCTGGCCGGAGGCGCCGGCCGCGGTGAGGATGCCGGTGACCAGGCCCCGGCGCTTCACGAACCAGCGGTTGGTGACCGTCGCGGCGAACGCCAGCGCCATCGAGCCGCTGCCGAGGCCGACGAGGACGCCCCAGAAGAGGATGAGCTGCCACGACGTCGTCATGAAGACCGTGAGTCCGGAGCCGACCGCGATCACCGTGAGGGCGACCGCGACCACCCGGCGGATGCCGAACCGGTCCATCAGCGCGGCGGCGAACGGCGCGGTCAGCCCGTAGAGGGCGAGGTTGACGGAGACCGCGAAGCCGATCGTGCCGCGCGACCAGTCGAACTCCTCGTGCAGCGGGTCGATGAGCAGACCCGGCAGGGAGGCGAAGGCCGCGGCGCCGATGATCGTCACAAAGGTGACGGCCGCCACGAACCATGCGCGGTGGATGCGGGGCCGGAGCAGCCGGGGGCCGGCGGGCGGAGGGGAGGTCTCGGTCGTCACGCGGTACAGCATCCGACGGCCACCCCGGCACAACGAGTGGCCCGAAGGACAGGCTTCGATAGGATCGGGCCATGGACATGGCAGCAGCGCACCCCCGGCACCGTGTGGTCGTCCTGGCCCTCACCGGGCTGCTCCCCTTCGAGCTGGGCATTCCGCACCGGATCTTCGGCCGCGCCAAGGACCCGCAGGGCCGCCATCTGTACGAGATCGTCACCTGCTCGGTCCGGCCGGGCCCCGTCCGAACCGACGCCGACTTCGACATCCACGTCGAGCACGGCCCCGAGGCGCTGGCCACCGCCGACACCGTGGTGATCCCCGCCTCGTACGAGCTGGGCCCGGTGTACGAGGAGGGCCGGCTCACCGGGGAACTCGCCGCCGCCCTCGCGCACATCCGGCCCGGCACCCGCCTCGTGTCCATCTGCACCGGCGGCTACGTCCTCGCCGCGGCCGGCTTCCTCGACAACCGGCCGGCCACCACCCACTGGTCCTCCGCCCGGCACTTCCAGCGGCTCTTCCCGTCCGTCCGCGTCGACGCGAACGTCCTGTTCATCGACGACGGCGACGTCCTCACCTCGGCGGGCGTGGCCGCCGGCATCGACCTGTGTCTGCACATCGTGCGACGGGACCACGGCACCGCCGTCGCCAATGACGTGGCCCGCCGGACCGTCGTGCCCCCGCACCGGGACGGCGGACAGGCCCAGTACATCGAACGCCCCCTCCCCGAGGCCCAGTCGGCGACGACGACCACCGCTCGCGGCTGGGCGCTCGGCCGGCTGCACGAGCCCATCCAGCTGCGGGACATGGCCGAGCGGCAGTCGATGAGCGTGCGGACCTTCACCCGCCGGTTCCGCGAGGAGGTCGGTGTCAGTCCGGGCCAGTGGCTCACGCAGCAACGCGTGGAGCGGGCCCGGCATCTGCTGGAGTCCACGGACCTCTCGGTCGACCAGGTGGCCCGGGACGCCGGGTTCCGTACGGCACAGTCGATGCGCCAGCATCTGCAGGCGGTGCTCGGCGTCGCGCCGACCGTCTACCGGCGGACGTTCCGCGCCGGGGCGGCCGCGGGCTGAGAGCCGGCGGACGTATCCCGGCGGCGGGCGTGGGCCGAGGGACGGCGGACGGCCGGGAGGAGACCGCCCGCCGCGGCTCAGAAGGTGAGCACCCCGCGCGCCACCCGCCCGTGGTGCGCGTCGTCCGCGGCCTTCGCGAAGTCCTCCACCGGATAGGTCTCGGTGACCAGTTCGTCCAGCAGCAGCCGGCCCTGGCGGTACAGATCGGCGTACAGGGCGATGTCGTGCTGCGGACGGGACGAGCCGTAGCGGCAGCCCAGGATGGACTTGTCCAGGAACATCGCCGCCGGGACGAACGACGCCTCCGCCGTCGGCGCCGGCATGCCGAGCAGGATCGCCTGCCCGTGCCGGTCCAGCAGGTCGATCGCCTGCCGGATCAGCGCGGTGCTGCCGACACACTCGAAGACATGGTCGGCGCCGGTCGGCAGGATCTCGCGTACGCCCGCGGCCGAGGCAAGGAAGTGCGTCGCCCCGAACTGCCGCGCCACCTCCTCCTTCGCCGGGTTGGAGTCCACCGCGACAACCGTGGACGCTCCCGCGATCCGCGCGCCCTGGAGGACGTTAAGCCCGATGCCGCCGGTGCCGATGACGACGACGCTCTCGCCGCGGTCGACCCTCGCCCGGTTCAGTACGGCTCCGACGCCCGTCAGGACGCCGCAGCCGATCAGCGCGGCGGAGGTCAGGGGGATGTCGGACGGGATCTTCACCGCCTGGACGGCCTTGACGACGGTGCGTTCCGCGAAAGCGGAGTTGGAGGCGAACTGGAACAGCGGGGCGCCGCCGCGGCTGAAGGGCCGGCCGGGCCGGCCGATCGCCGTGCGGCACATCGTGGGGCGGCCGCGGTCGCAGTCCGTGCAGGCACCGCAGTTGGCGAGCGTGGACAGCGCGACATGGTCCCCCGGCCCGACGTGGACGACGCCCGCGCCGACCGCCTCGACGACGCCCGCGCCCTCGTGGCCGAGCACCACCGGCGTGGGGAAGGGGATGGTGCCGTCGATCACCGACAGATCGCTGTGGCACAGCCCGGCGGCGGCGATCGCCACCAGGACCTCTCCGGGACCCGGGTCCCGTACCTCCAGATCGTCGACCACCTGGGGCTGTGTGCCGTCGAAAACGACGCCTCTCATCTCGGCTCCCTGGGTTCCCTCGGCAGGCCGAGCACGCGCTCGGCGATGATGTTGCGCTGGATCTCGTCCGAGCCGCCGTAGATGGTGTCGGCCCGGCTGAAGAGGAACATCCGTTGGTACGCGTCGAGTTCGTAGGGGTTCTCGGCGCTCCAGTCCCCCGGGCCGACGGCAGCGCCCGCACCCCGTACCGCCATCGCCAGCTCCCCGAGACGTTGGTGCCAGCCGCCCCACAGCAGCTTGGCGACGCTGGGGGCGCCGACGGCCGCGGGGGCTCCGGGGCGGTCCTGCGGCGCTCCGAGCGTGCGCAGGGCGTTCCATCGCATGGTGCGCAGCTCGGCCCACTGGCGGACGAGACGGTCCCGGACGACGGGGTCGTCGACGGCGCCGTTCGCCACGGCGGTCCGGATCACCTGCCCCAGCTCCTCCTCGAACCCGATCTGCTGGACGAGCGTCGACACCCCCCGCTCCACGGCGAGCAGCCCCATGGCGACGCGCCAGCCGTTGCCCTCGCCGCCGACGAGATGCTCGGCGCGGGCGCTCGCGCCGTCGAAGAAAACCTCGTTGAACTCGCTCGTGCCGGTCATCTGGCGGATGGGCCGCACCTCGATGCGGCCCGGCTGGTCCATCGGGACGAGGAGGAAGGACAGGCCGTGGTGCCGGGCGGAGCCGGGTTCGGTCCGCGCGAGGACGAAGCACCAGTCGGCGTCCTGGGCGAGGGAGGTCCAGATCTTCTGGCCGCTGATCCGGTACGTGCCGCCTTCACGGACCGCGCGTGTCCGGACCCCCGCGAGGTCGGACCCGGCACCGGGCTCGCTGTATCCCTGGCACCACAGCTCCTCGCCCCGGGCGACCGCGGGCAGGAAGCGGTCCTTCTGCTCCGGGCTGCCGAAGGCGATGAGGGTGGGGCCGAGGAGGTTCTCGCCGATGTGGCCGACGCGGGAGGGGGCTCGGGAGCGGGCGTACTCCTCGGCCCAGACGACCTGTTGGGTGAGATCTGCGCGGTGGTTGCCGTATCCGTCCTCGGTCCAGCCGAGACCGACCCAGCCGTCCCGTCCGAGCTCTCGCTCCCACGCCCGCCCCTCGGGGTGGCCCGCGCCGAGGTGCTTCTCCAGCCAGGTGCGTGCCTTCTCCCGGAACGCCTGGTCGTCCATGCGGACCTCCCGTTGTGGCGACGACGTGCGGGCGCCGGCGGGGCGCCCGGCTCTCTCACACGTTGGGCCGCTTCCCCTCGGCCGCGGCCCGCGCCTGCTCCTCCAGCAGCGCCAGCATCGGCATCGGGTCCACGCCCACCGTCCCCGGCAGGAAGTCCGCGATCCGCTCCGGCGTCCACGGCCCGTCGGCGTAGGCGGCGCGCAGCTCTCTCGGCTGCGCCCACACCGCGATCTTGGGGCCGGCGACCGTGTAGACCTGGCCGGTGATCCGCTCCTCGCGGGCACGCTCCGAGAGCAGATAGACCACGAGTGCCGCGACGTCCTCCGGCTCGCCGATCTCCTTGAGTTCCATGGGCACGTTCGCGGACATCCGGGTGCGGGCGACCGGCGCGACCGCGTTGGCCGTGACTCCGTACTTGTGCATCCCGAGGGCCGCGCTGCGGACGAGCGAGATGATCCCGCCCTTGGCCGCCGAGTAGTTCGCCTGCGCCACCGATCCCTGGTGGTTCCCGCTGGTGAAGCCGATCAGCGTGCCCGACCCCTGTTTCCGCATCACGGCGGATGCCGCGCGGAAGACGGTGAAGGTGCCTTTCAGGTGGGTCGCGACGACCGGGTCCCACTCCTCCTCGGACATGTTGAAGAGCATCCGTTCACGCAGGATGCCCGCCACGCACACGACGCCGTCGATCCGTCCGTACTCGGCGAGCGCCACGTCCACGAGCCGCTGCCCGCCGGCCATCGTGGCGATGTCGTCGGCGACGGCGACGGCCGAACCGCCCGCCGCCTCGATCTCCTTGACCACCGACGCCGCGACCTCGGACTCCGGCTCACCGCCCCCGACCGGGACGCCGTAGTCGTTGACGACGACCCGCGCTCCCTCCGCGGCGGCGGCCAGCGCGACGGCGCGTCCGATGCCCCGTCCGGCGCCTGTCACGGCGACGACCCTGCCTGCCAAGAAGTTCCCCACGCCGGCCCCTTCCCGCGGTTTCTGACGGACCGTTAGATTCTACGGTCAGCCGGACGGTCGAGCACAAGCCCCAGGAGGCGCGATGTCCCTGCCAGCGGAGTTCCACGAGATCGCCAAACGCGTCAACAACTGGGGCCGTTGGGGTGAGGACGACGAGATCGGCACGCTCAACCTGATCACCGACGAGGTCGTCAGGTCCGCGGCCGCGACCGTCCGCACCGGCCGACGCGTCCCGCTGGCCCTGCCCCTCCACCAGGACGGCATCCAGACCGGTCTCATCCCGGGCCGGGTGAACCCGCTGCATGCGATGGTCCAGATCAACCAGGAGCTGTTCGGCCCGGGCACGGTCGCGACCAGCGACGACATCGTGACGATGGGGCTCCAGGCGGCGACCCATTGGGACGCCCTGACCCACGCCTCCCACTCGGGGCGGATCTACAACGGCCGGCCCGCCGACACCGTGACGGCACACACCCGCGCCCGGTTCAGCGGCATCGACAAGGTCCCGTACGTCGTCTCCCGGGGTGTGCTGCTCGACGTCGCCCGCGCCAAGGGGCTGGACCGGTTGCCCGGCGACCACGCCGTGACACCCGAGGACCTGGAGGAGGCCGCGGACTTCGGCGGCGTCACCGTCGGGGCGGGCGACATCGTGCTCGTACGGACGGGTCAGATCCAGCTCGCCCTCGGCGGCGACAAGCACGGCTACGGGTATCCGTCACCGGGGCTGTCCGTGCGCACGCCCGAGTGGTTCCACGCCCACGATGTCGCGGCCGTCGCCAACGACACCCTCACCTTCGAGATCTTTCCGCCCGAGATCGAGGATCTGTGGCTGGCGGTGCACGCCCTCGATCTGGTCGAGATGGGCATGCTTCAGGGCCAGAACTGGAATCTGGAAAGTTTGTCCACAGCCTGTGCACAAGAAATGCGCTACGCGTTCCTGCTCTCCGCGATGCCCGAGCCGTTCGTCGGCGGTACGGGGACGCCCGTCGCACCGGTCGCCGTCCTGTGACCCGGACTGCGCCCGGGACCGTGTCCGTGTCGGTGTCCGCGTCCGTGCGGAGGGCCGCATCCGCCCGGAAACCGAGCCTGTGCCGGGACTTCGCCCGTGCCGGTGTCGTGGTCATGCCGCAGCGGGCATCGGAAAAGGGAGCTGTGTGAACCGGGCCCCTTGAGCGGAGACCCGTGAATCGATCTACGGCCGAGGGGCCGCTACTGCTGCGCGGTCGCGAAGCCTCGCGTCTCCCGCTCGAACCGGACGACCGGTGCCGCCGGTGCCGCGCACCGGTCGACCTCGCACCAGATGGACTTGCCGGTGCCCTCGCGCTGCCAGCCCCACCGGTCGGCGAGGCCGTCGACGAGTTCGAGCCCGCGGCCGCCCGTGTCCTCGCCCTCGGCGTGCCGCGGCTGCGGCGGCCTGGCGCTGATGTCGGCGACCTCCACCCGCACCGTGCCGGCCTCGGCGGCACCCGCGCCGAAGAGCATGCGCAGGACGGCCGGACAGCCGGTGTGCACCACGGCGTTGGTGACCAGCTCGGAGATCAGCAGGATCAAGGTGTCGGCGAGCGGTTCGTCGTCCCCTATGCCCGATCCGACGAGTCGCGAGCGAGCCCATCTACGGGCCCGGCTCACCTCCGCGGGATCGGGCCCGACCTCCAACTGAACCTGAAGCACCTGCACCGCTCACACCATCCGAACCGGCGGACACATCGCCTCGCGCCTCGACAGGGTCCTCGTCCAGGTCACCGAACGTGACTCTCTTACGAGACAGCATGGTTGACGTACAGTCACCGCAACAAGCGCTTCGGGCATATTCCAGCGCGAAGGAGTACCCGTGGTGCATACTGTGCGACGCACGCTGCGGGGAGTCGAACAGAGGCTCGCGACCCGTCCCCCAGGGGGACGAGCGGCGCACATTCCCGGGCTCGGAGCCACCGCACCGGCAACACCGTGACCGCCCCGCCTCGGAACCACTCGCATCTGACGGAGCGTACCGGAGGCCGGGCCTCGCAACGGCCCGTGACGAGACCCCCGAAGGACACAACCCGGTATCGACGCTGGGTGACGCATCACGGCAGCGCGGCGAGCGCCTCCGCCTGGATGTCCGCCGCTTCCCCGGCGGTCGGCCACAACTGCGCCCGGACCCACGCCCGCTTGAGATGCAGATGGACACCGGCCTCCCAGGTGAAGCCCATGCCGCCGTGGACCTGGACGCAGTCACGGGCGTTGCGCACGGCGGCGTCGTCCGCGAGGAGTTTGGCCCCGGCGATCTCCGTCCGGTCCCCGGTGACGGCGGCCGCGTAGACGGCACTGCGCGCGAGTTCCGTACGTACGAGCATCTGGGCACACAGATGCTTGACCGCCTGGAAGCCCCCGACCGGCCGGCCGAACTGCTCGCGCTGCGTGGCGTGTCGCACGGCACGGTCGGTGGCGCACGCGGCGCTGCCGAGCTGTTCGGCGGCCGTGAGGAGCGCGGCCACGCCGTCGTGCGTGCCCTCGGCGGCGGAGGCGGGCCGGGGAACGCGGTGCAGCGGCGTGAGCGGATCGACCGACCGCAGCGGTACGGCCCCGGTGGCGTCCCCGAGCACCTGGTCGGCCGCGTCCAGCCACGGGACGAGGACCCCGTCCACCCGGGTCACGACCGTCTCGCCGGCTGCGGCGCCCTCCACGCTTCCGGCGGCGAGGTGGGTGGCGACGAGCGGGCCGGGCAACAGGACCCGGCCGGCCTCCTCGAAGACGAGGACCGCCTCGGGAAGTCCGCCGCCGGCGCCGCCCTCCTTCTCGTCCAGCCGCAGCGAGAAGAACCCGGCCCGCCCGAGCTCCCGCCACAGCGCGCGGTCCAGCCGGGGTGCGGGCACCGGGTCACCGGGCCCGGGGCCGCCGGGCACCGGGTCCTCGGGCAGCAGGCGGGACAGCACCTCCCGTACGCCTGCCCGCAACGCCCGCTGTTCGGAGGTGAGTCGGAAGTCCACCGTCACGGACCCTTCGGCAGGCCGAGGATGCGCTCGGCGATGATGTTCTGCTGGATCTGGGAGGTGCCCGCGGCGATCGTGTAGGACAACGACGAGAGCCGCTCCGGCGTCCACGCACGGGACAGGTCCAGGCTGTCCGGCCCGAGCACGTCGGCCGCCGCCTCGTAGAGCTCCTGACGCGCGTGCGAGTAGCGCAGCTTGAAGACGGACCCGCCGACGCCCGGGACTCCGCCCGTCGCCTGGGACTCGCTCACGTTCCACTGGATCAGCCGCCACAGCGCGCCGAACTCGGCGTGCAGGCGGCCCAGCCGGCGGCGCAGGGCCGGGTCGTCCCAGCGGCTGTTCCCGCGGGCCGCCGCGGCCAGTTCGCCCAGTGTGCGGCGGCAGGCCACGACCTCGCCGACGAAGGCGGTGCCGCGTTCGAAGGACAGCGTGACCATCGTGACGCGCCAGCCGTCGTTCTCCTCGCCGATCCGGTTCGCGACGGGCACCCTGACCTCGTCGAGGAACACCTCGGCGAACTCGGCCGACCCGGCGAGGGTGCGCAGCGGCCGTACGGTGATTCCGGGCGCGTCCATGGGCATGGCGAGCCAGGAAATCCCCCGGTGCTTGGGGGTGCCGGGGCCGGTGCGGACGAGGAGCTCGCACCAGTCGGCGACCTCGGCGTGCGAGGTCCAGATCTTGGAGCCGGTGACGATGTAACTGTCGCCGTCCCGGACGGCCTTCGTCCGCAGGGACGCGAGGTCGGATCCGGCGTCCGGCTCGCTGAAGCCCTGGCACCAGATCTCGTCGCCGCGCAGGATGGGCGGCAGCCAGCGCTGCCGCTGCTCGGCCGTGCCCTCCGCCGCGATCGTCGGTCCGGCGTGCAGGAGACCCACGAAGTTCGCGCCCACGTAGGGCGCCCCGGCGCGTTCCGTCTCCTCCAGGAAGATCAGCCGCCGCGTCGGGGCCGCGTCCCAGTGCACCTCGCCGTAGCCCGCGTCGTACAGCATCCGCTGCCAGGCGGTGTCGTACGCCCGCCGTCCCGGCCAGTCGTCCGGGGACGGTGCGGGCGGCAGGGTGGGCAGCGAGGCGGCGAGCCAGTCGCGCAGCCGGGTCCGGAACGCCTCCTCCTCCGCCGTGTACGTGAGGTCCATCAGTCGAGGTCCAGGCCCAGCATCCGGATCGCGTTGCCCCGCATCAGCTTGTGGATCGTCTCGTCGTCGAGGCCCTTGACGTGGTCGAGCGCGACCTCCTTGGTGTGCGGGAAGGTCGAGTCGACGTGCGGATAGTCGGTCTCGAAGGTGGCGTTGTCCCGTCCGACGACGTCGAGCGAGGCGATGCCGTGCTTGTCGCGGAAGAAGCAGCAGAACATCTGCCGGTAGTAGTACGTCGAGGGCGGCTCGGGGATCAGATCGCGCACCCCGCCCCATGCCCGGTGCTCCTCCCACACGTCGTCCGCGCGCTCCAGCGCGTAGGGGATCCAGCCCATCTGGCCCTCGCTGTACGCCAGTTTCAGCCGGGGGAACTTCACCAGCACGCCGCTGAAGAGGAAGTCCATCATCGAGGCCATGGCGTTGTTGAAGCTGAGCGAGGCCTGCACGGCGGGCGGTGCGTCGGGGGACGCGGCCGGCATCTGCGAGGACGAGCCGATGTGCATGTTCACGACCGTCCCGGTCTCCTGGCAGACCGCGAAGAACGGGTCCCAGTAGCCGGAGTGGATCGAGGGCAGCCCGAGATAGGTCGGGATCTCGGAGAACGTCACGGCCCGTACGCCCCGCGCCGCGTTGCGCCTGATCTCGGCGACGGCGAGCTCGATGTCCCACAGCGGGATGATGCACAGCGGGATCAGCCGGCCGCCGCTGTCGCCGCACCACTCCTCCACCATCCAGTCGTTGTAGGCGCGCACGCAGGCGAGGGCCACCTCCTTGTCGTGCGCCTCGGCGAACGTCTGCCCGCAGAACCGGGGGAAGGTGGGGAAGCAGAGCGAGGCTTCGACATGGTTGAGATCCATGTCCTTCAGGCGTTCCTTGGGGTCCCAGCAGCCGGGGCGCATCTCGGCGCGGGTGATGCCTTCGAGGGTCATCTCGTCGCGGTCGAAGCCGACCGCCGCGATATTGCGCTTGTACGGGAACTTCAGGTCCTCGTAGATCCACCAGTCGGTCGGCGGGCCGTCCGGGTCCATGGTGATCCGGTACTTGCCGGCGACGTAGGCCAGTTCGCCGATGCCCGCGGTGAGCGGCTTGGGACCCCTGTCGCGGTACTTCGCGGGGAGCCAGGTCTCGAAGAGGTGTGCCGGTTCGATCACATGGTCGTCGACGCTGACGATCCGAGGAAGTTCAGCCATGGTGTCCCCTCCGCCGTGCCCGGGAGAAAGCCGTATCCGATGCCGGGTCCGATGCCGTGTCCGATGCCGCGTCCGAGCCATATCTGATGACCCGTCAGAAAGCAGGCTAGCCCCGCACCCCTGGACCGACAAGGCGGAGAGCTCTACGCTCTCGCCACTGTCTGACTACCCGTCAGGTCTGGAGGCTGTACGGCCATGAACGAGACCGCGCACGCTCTCGCCGCATCCCGCACGCTGTGGGAGCTCCTGCGGCGAAGGGCCGCACTCACCCCCGACCGGCCGGTGCTGATCCAGGGCGACCGCACCCTGACCTTCGGCGAACTGCTCGACCGGGCCGAGCGGGTCGCGGCCGGACTGTTCGGGCGCGGGGTTCGGCCCGGCACCGTGGTCGCCTGGCAGCTCCCCACCCGGATCGAGACGGTGCTGCTGTCCATGGCGCTGGCCCGGCTCGGCGCCGTGCAGTCGCCCGTGATCCCGTTCTACCGGGACCGCGAGGTCTCCTTCGCGCTGCACGCGGCCGAGGCGGAGCACTTCGCCGTACCGGGCTCGTGGCGGGGGTTCGACCACACCGCGATGGCGGAGCGGATCGGCGCCCGGGGGGTCTTCGAGGCCTACGGCACCCTGCCGGACGGCGACCCCTCCGTGCTGCCGCCGCCCCCGGCCGAGGGCGGTGACGTGCGCTGGATCTACTGGACCTCCGGGACCACGTCCGACCCCAAGGGCGTGCTGCACACGGACCGTTCACTGATCGCGGGCGGCTCCTGTCTCGCCCACGCGCTGCATCTGAGCGAGGACGACGTCGGCTCGATCGCCTTCCCCTTCGCGCACATCGGCGGCGCGGACTACCTGGTGATGCTGCTGCTGTACGGCTTCCCCGCGGTGCTCTTCGAGACGTTCGCCCTGCCCGACGCCCTGGACGACTACCGCAAGCACGGTGTGACGACGGCGGGCGGCTCGACGGCGTTCTACTCGATGTTCCTGGCCGAACAGCGCAAGCAGCCGGGCGAGAAGCTGATCCCCACCCTGCGGCTGCTGGCCGGCGGCGGTGCGCCGAAACCGCCCGAGCTGTACCACGCGGTCGTCCGCGAGATGGGCTGCCGGCTCACCCACGGCTACGGCATGACCGAGGTGCCGATGATCACCATGGGCTCGCCCGACGACACCGACGAGAACCTCGCCACCACCGAGGGCCGGCCGCCGGAGGGCATGGAGATCCGCATCGTCGACGGCGAGGTGCGGCTGCGCGGCGAGGCGGTCTGTCAGGGATATCTGGACCCGGAGCAGACCGCGCAGGTCTTCGACGCCGACGGTTTCCTGATCACCGGGGACCTCGGCCGGCTGACCGGGAGCGGCCATCTGGTACTCACCGGGCGGCTGAAGGACGTCATCATCCGCAAGGGCGAGAACATCTCCGCCCAGGAGATCGAGGACCTGCTGCACGGGCATCCCGGGGTGGCCGACGCGGCGGTGATCGGGCTGCCGGACGCGGACCGCGGCGAGCGGGTGTGCGCGGTCGTGGAACAGGCTGCGGGCGCACCGGAGCTGACGCTGGACGCGGTGACGTCGTATCTGCGGGGGGAGGGCCTGTCCACGTACAAACTGCCCGAGCAGCTGGAGGTGGTGAGCGCCCTCCCCCGGAACGAGACCCTGCGCAAGGTGCTCAAGTACAAGCTCAGGGAACGGTACGCGTGAGGAGACCGGTGCGTGTCCGGGGTGCGGAGATCCCCTAGGGGTGCTCCGGCGTGACGTAGTACGCCGCGAACGCCGTGAGGATCTCCTCCTCGCTGATCCGCCCGTCCGTGTCCGCGTCCAGCGCGGCCGCCGCCTGCGACGCGCGCGACTCGTCCACACCGAGTACCCGCATCACCCGCTCCGCCGCGGACGGGGTGACCCCTTGGCCGTCCTCGTCGGCGATGGCGATCACGGCGTGCAGGAACGGGCGGGCGATCTCCGCGAACCGCTGCGGATTGTCACGCAGTCTCTTCACCGCTCCGGTGATGAACTCCTGGCGGGTGACCCGCTGGTCCCCGTCCACATCGGCAATTCCCGCCATTCCCTGCCAGAACGCCTCGGCACCGCTGTACAAGGCCTGACCCTTGTCCGAGCGTGCCTTGGTGGAGAACTCGGCGAGCAGCCGTGCGGCCGCCCCGCTGAAGTCCTCACGGTCGATATAGCCGTTGCCGTCCTGGTCGAAGGCGGCGAAGCGAGACGCGATCTTGCGCTCGTACTCTGCGCTGTCCATGCGGGGAGAGTACGGCCCCGACGGCTGCCGCGTGCACGTACTGAGCCAATTACGTGGAAGCGACATGCGGAAGGACCCCGGGTGAAGCCGCCGGCAAAGGCTCAGGCGGACAGGGGTGCGGCCTTCTCGTCGGTGGCCGCGGCGGTGTCCTCGTACACATCGAAGAGCCGGCGCACGCCGAGAGCGGCCAGCACGCGGTTGACGTGCGAACCCTCCTCGGCGCCGCGGGCGGGCAGTATCAGCCGCAGCCGGCCGCGACAGGAGTGCAGCAGCCGGCGGGAGGCGATCAGTACGCCCACGCCGCTGGAGTCGCAGAACTGCACGCCCGAGAGATCCAGCACCACGTCCCGGTGCCCCTCGGCCACCGCCTCGTGCACATGCTGACGGACCACTGGTGAGGACACGAGATCGAGCTCCCCGCTGACGTGCAGCACGGTCCACGCGCCCTGCCGGTCCTCGTCCACCTTCAGCATCACCATCGGAGCCTCTCCTGGTGTCCTTGCGTCTGTACCGCCGGTACCGGAATCTGAGCTTCCTGTCCGCCTTCCCAACGGCCCTGGCCCGAAACACCGAGGTTGCGGCAGTTCCACGATGGTGTCAGTCCCTACCATCCGAGAACCCCTTCGGGGGCGCACTTGACGCAAAGGGGCGTGCGTCCTCGTGCAGGCGCATTACATTCGAAGAGGCGACAGGCACAGGGGCAGTGCGCAGGGGCGAGGCTTGGGGGCCGCATGGCAAAGGACACACCGCCGCGCTGGGACCGCAGGATGCAGCAGCGGCTGGCGCGGGGCGAGGCCGCCGCGCTCGGTGAGCTCTACGACAGGTTCGCCTCGCTCGTGCACATGCTCGCCCACCGGGTGCTGGACGACGACACCGCCGCCGACCAGGTGACCCGCGAGGTCTTCGGCTACATCTGGGAGAACCCGGAGGCCTACGACCCCAAGCAGGGCTCCCTGCGCTCCTGGGTGGCGAAGCTCACCAACAGCCAGGCCGTCCACCGGCTGCGCCGGACCGAGGCGGCCGCGCTGGCGAACGCCGGCGAGGGCTCCACCGAGGAACTGGAGCAGAAGGTGCGCCGGGCGGCCGTGGCGGCCCGCGCGGACTACATCGTCACCTCCATGCCCGCGCCGCTGCGCGCGGCGCTGGAGCTGGCGTACTTCCAGCGCAGGGACTACCGGCAGACGGCCGCCGACCTCGGGGTCACCGAGGACGAGGCCCGGCGCCGGCTGCGGCTCGGCCTGCAACTGCTCTCCACCGCCCACACCCGCCCTCTGGAGGGCTCGTCACCGCCCGGATACGGACGCTCCCTGTGAGCGGGCCCCTGGACGGCGGCCGCGGCGATGACGACGAAGCACGCGACGAGGTGCGGGGCGCTCCCCGCATACCCGGGCCCCGGGCGGCCGCGGACAACCTCGAAGCGCGGGATCTGACCGTGCCGCCGCCCCAGGAGGACGCCAGGCCCGCGCCTCCCGCGCAGACCGGCGACTCCGGGCACACGACGCAGGAGCGGCTGTCCCACAGCGTGCTCAAGTCCCTGCTCGGCGCCTGGGCACTGTCCGCCTGCTCCCCGGAGGAGACCACGGCCGTCGAGGAGCACCTCGGCGACTGCGCCCCCTGCGCGGAGGAGGCGCTGCGGCTGCGGGACGCCGTCGGGCTGCTGCACACCGACCGCGATCTCGATCTCGACCCGCTGCTGCGGTTCCGGGTGCTGGAGAACTGCCTGGGCCGCAGGCCGGCCCGTATCCCCGTGCCCGTGTGGGCCAACCCGTACGACGCCGAGACCGCCCGGCTGGACGCCCTGCTGCGGGACATCGGCGAGTCCGAGTGGCATGCGCCGGTCCGGCTCAAATGGTTCGAGGGCGAGAGCGCGGCGAGCCGGCGGACGACCGTCGCCGGGGTCATCGGGCATCTGATGACGGTCGACGGCCTGGTCGCGGGCGCCCTCGGTCTGGACGATCCGCTCGGGCGGACACCGGCGGGCGGGCCGACCGAGCGCACGGAGGCGTTCTGGGGCGCGGACGAACCGGCCACCCGCGCCGTCCACGAGCCGTGGCGCGACCAGAGCCACACCCTGATCCGCACGGTGTCCTTCGCGGGCCGCGGGGTGGCCGAACTGTCCGTGTCGTACGGGGACTTCGCGCTGCCGCTGCGGGACTCCCTCCTCGACCGCGCCTTCGAGTGCTGGATACACGCCGACGACATCGCGGACGCGGTGGACTATCCGTACGACCCGCCGAGCGGATCCCATCTGAACCGGATGATCGACCTCGCGGCCCGGATGCTGCCCGCGGCGCTCGCCGGCCGCAGACGTGCCGGTCTCGCCGGGCCGGCCAGGCATCTGGTCGCGGCGGGCGCCCCGGGACGTTCCCTGCATCTGGAGGTCGAGGGCGCCGGCGGCGGCAACTGGTACATCGCCCTGGACTCCCCCGCCGCCGTCGGCTCACCCGACCAGGCGGTGGCGCAAGTCGCGCTCGACGGAGTCGAGTTCTGCAGACTGGTGGCCGGTCATGTACCACCGGAGGAGGCCGCCGCGGGTCAGGACGGCGACCGCGAGGCGATCCGGGACGTCCTGTTCGCCGCCGCCTCGCTGAGCAGACTCTGAGGCCGGGGCGGACCCCGAGGTGCGGACGGGCGGGAGGAGTCCTACTCCCCGCCCACCATCAGGTTCGGGTTGCCGCCCCTGCCCTGCGGCTTGAGCTCGATCTGGATCGTGTGCGTGGTGTCGCGCGCCGCCGATCCGCCGCCGCCCGCGGTGAGCACGCCGATCCTCAGCTCCGCGCGGCCACTGCCCTCGCGCCGCACCTGCACCGCGAACTCCAGATTCACCTTCTCCACACTGAACTTGAGATTGCGGCCCTCGCCCGCGAGCTGCGCCTGCTCCAGCTCGTCCCGGACCTGGCCGATCACCTCGGCGAGCCCCACCACCGCGCCTTCGTCACGCTCAGCCATCGCGCCCCCCGTTCCCTGTAGTTATCGTTGAGCAGTATGAGGGAGCCGTTGCGTACGTCCAACTCATCGTCGCAAGAGGAAAGTTGGCGGGTCTGCCTGTTCCGTACGCAGAACCGTTCCGGACGTCCGCTGGGTGCGGGGGTGCTGCTCCCCGGGGGACTGGTGCTGACCTGCGCCCACACCGTGCTGTCCCGGCCCGGCCTCGACGGCGGTCGCATCCCCTTCGACACGGTGTACGTCGACGTGCCGGCCGCCCCGGGACCGGAGCCCGAACCGCTGCGGGCCCGGGTGCTCCAGGAGTATCTGGTCGAGCCCACCACCGAGTTCGCCGGCGATCTCGCACTGCTCAAGCTCGACCACGAGCCGGCCGTGCCGCATGCCGTGCTGCACCGCCAGGTGCCCGGGCCCGGCAACCCCGTCCATCTGACCGGCTATCCGGAGGACCTGCCGGGCGGCGAGCATCTGACCGCGCGGCTGATGGGGCGCGGCGGCCCCGGCCACCGGGCGGAGTGGGTGCAGCTCGACCCCGACGGCGCGCCCTACACCGTCCGCCACGGCTACAGCGGCAGTGGTGTCGTCCACAGCGGCTCACGGCGCCTCCTCGGCATCCTGGCCCACCAGTTCGGCACCCCGGAGGCCCCGGTCCGCCGCGAGCACGCGTACATGATCCCGACCGAGACGGTGCTCAAGCATCTGCCGCTGGAGCGGCTGGGGATCACCGTCACCGGGCCCAAGGCCGTCTCGGCCGGTGTCGCCGTGGCGCCCGAACGGACCGCGTCCGGCCGGGTGCCGGGGCTGCACCGCCGGATGACGCACTGGCTGGACGGCGCTCCCGACACGGACCCGGTCGAGGTCCTGTTCGCGGGCGAGGGCGAGCAGGCGCTGCTGTTCACCATCCGCAGCGCCCTCACCCTCGCCGACCGGGAGCAGAGCCCGCCGTCCGCCTCCGGGAGCACGGCGGGCGAACCGCAGATCGGCGGCATCGACATCGCCGTGGACGCCACCAACCGCACGGCAGACGAGCTCGCCGGGCTGACGGCCGAACGCATCGGCCTCGACAGGGCGCCGTCCTCGGGCGGCCCCCGTACCGCGCTGCTGGAGCGCATCGCCGCGGAGACCCCGCCGCTGAGCACCGCGTTCCTGGCCGTCGACCGCTCGGCGTCGCCGGACGAGGAGATCGTGGCGCTGCTGCGCGCCGTGCTCGCCCGGGACGACAGCCGGCTGCTCCTCGTCTTCAGCGATCCGCAGTCCCCACTGCTGGAGCGGGTGCGCGACGAGCTGCTGGAGGCGGGCTGGCCCGGCACCCGCGTCGAACGGCTGGCGGTCCGGCTGACCCGCCTGGCCGAGACCGAGCAGCGCTTACGGCACCTGCCGCCGTCCGCCGCGCTGCCCCGCCCGCGGCCTCCCGAGGAACAGTCACGCCGGCTGCGGGACGAACTGCGGAGGCTGCGTGAAGGCGGCCCGCTGCACGGCACGAAGGCCCTTCCGCAGGCACTGTTCCAGCTCACCGTCGCCGTCGAGGCCGCGCTGCTGGAGGCGGAGAACGCCGAGGCGGCACTCGCCGGGCCGCAGGGGCCGCGGGACTTCGCCGTGGAGCTCCCCGGCGACGGGCTGACCGATCTGCCGTCCGTGGCCGTGCGCGACCCGGACGCGCTCGTCATCGGCTCCACCGGACACCATCTGACGGGCGGTGACCGGCTGCACCAGCAGTACGAGGTCGTGGGCCCGCTCGGGCAGGGCAGCCACGGCCAGGTCTATCTGGCCCGCGATCTGCTGCTGGACAACCGCCCGGTGGCGCTGAAGGGCATCCTCGACCCGGGCAATCCCGTCGCGGTGCTCCAGGCGCACCGCGAGCGGCTACGGCTGGTCAGCCTCAACCATCCGTCGGTCATCCGGGTGGTCAACTACGCCCGGCATCCGTCGACCTCGGCGGAGTTCATCGTGATGGAGTTCGCCGACGGCGCTCCGCTGGAGTGGGTCGCCGCGCGGATCGCCCAGCACGATCCGCCGTTCTCCGGGCCCCGGCTGCGGGAGTTCATCGTCGTCTACGGACTTCAGATCCTGGACGCGCTCAGCTACCTCCACGACCAGGAGGGCCTCGTCTACGGGGACCTCTCGCTCACGAACGTGCTGCACTGCGGCAGCGGCATCAAGCTCATCGACGTCGCGGGCGTCCGCAAGCCGGGCGATCCGGGTCCGGTCAGCCACCGGCCGCCGGAGACCGGCCCGGGCGGGGAGATGACCACCGCGGGCGATCTGTACGGGGTCGGCGCCGTGCTCGGCGACCTGCTCGCGAAGGCTCCGGCGCCCCCTGCCGACCTCGGCACGGAGTCGCTGGAGCGGGCCCTGCGCCGCGCGGTGGCACCCGACCCCAAGCGCCGCTACGCCTCCGCCGACGAGATGTCCCTCCAACTTCGCGGAGTTCTGCGTGAGTTGCGGTCGCTGCGGCTCGGCGAGGAGACCTTCGAGCCCTCACCGCTGTTCGACCCGGCGGCCTCGGCACTGGACGGCCAGCTCGGCAAGGCCCCGCCGCTCGTGCGCTGGCGCTCCGGCAGCGGACTCGCCCTGCCGCTCGGCGCGGGCGTGCCGGGCCCCGCCGAGGTCGCGGTCGCGCTCCCGGTACCGAAGGCGGACCGCGAGGACCCCAACTGGAAGGAGCTCCAGCGCACCTCGTACGCCGACCCGGCCGGTCTGCTCCAGCTCAGCGACGAATGGCTGGGCTCGCCCGAACTGCATCTGCTGCGCTGCCGGCTGCATCTGGAGCTCGCCCGCGACCAGGTGCGGCAGCCCGACAAGCATCTGGTCGCCGCCGGGATGGAGCTGGAGCGGGCGCGCCGGCTGCTCGGCGACCGCGCCCGGTTCGACTGGCGCCTGGACTGGCACCAGGGCCTGAACGAACTCGCGCACGGCAGGCTGCGCCAGGCCCTGAACTGCTTCGACGAGGTCTACAGCGCGATCCCCGGCGAGTACGCGCCCAAACTCGCGCTCGGCTACTGCCACGAGAAACTCGCCGACCTGTGGCGGTCCGGCGAACCGCACACCGCCGAGCACGAGGAGCAGCGCGACCACCACGAGGAGCAGGCCATGCGGTTCTACGACGCGGTCTGGCGGCGCAACCACGCGCTCGGCAGCGCCGCGTTCGGACTCGCCCGCATCCATCTCGCGCGCCGCAGCCCCGACCGGGCCCTGGCCTCGCTGGACGGCGTGCCCCCGGACTCCCGGCACCGCACCGCGGCCCGTACCGCGATGGTCCGCATCCACGCGAGCCTGCCCGCGGACGGCTCCGCGCCGAGCACCGCGTCAGCGGTGCGGGCGTACGCCGCCCTGCGCCGGCTGGTCAGTCACGAAGGGCTCACCGACCGGCAGGCCTACGAACGGCTCACCGCCGAACTGCTGGAGCTGCTGCTCGAACTCGTCCGCGGCGCACGGGAGAAGGGCACGGCCGCGGACCCGCTGGCGGAGCTGCGGTCCGCGCTGCCCGCCGCGGCGTCGGTCCCGGCGGGCGAACGGGAGCTGCGCGAGCAACTGTCCGCCTGCTACCGCCGGCTCGCCAAACAGGTGCCCCGCACCGACGACCCGGAGGACGCCGCACTCGCCGAGGCGCTGCTGGACAACGCGTACCGCACCCGGCCGCTGGGCGTGCGCCACCAGCGGGACCGGCGCACCCGTGAACGCGCCCGCCGGACCGCCGGTGACTGGCTCCCCCAGGTCGTGCGGCGGCCCCGGACGTCCGGGGAGGAGGCATGACCGCGCTGCGCCCGCCCGAAACCGCCGAGGAGGCGCCGGCCCGGTCGCGGCCGGGCAGGTGGGCCGTGGTGCGGCTGCGCGCGGCACGGACCCGGCTGCGGCCCGCTGCGGTGCGTGGTCTGCACGCGCTGCGGCGGCTGTTCCCCGAGCTGTGGCTGCGGGCGTCGGGACGGGCCGGCGGCGGCACCCCCACCGCCGGGTTCCTGCGCCGGCGGATGGTGGTGCTGCCCGCGCTCGCCGTGATCGCCCTCGCGCTCTCGGGAGCCGCGTACACCGACATCCACGACCGCACGGAACGGCTGCGGGACCGGTGCGCACCGGCGCTGGTGGACCTGGCCCGCGCCCGCACCTCGCTCGAACTGGCCCAGGCGCAGGCCAGTACCCGGCTGAACACCGGTGACCGGCCCGGCATGGTCGCACTCGGCGAGACCTACCGCTCCCGGCTCACGGAAGCCACCCAGAGCCTCGGCCGGGTCGCCCAGTCCGGCGCCCTGCGCAAGGCGCAGGAGCAGGAGCTGCGCGTGGTGTCGGGACTGGTCGTCGGGTACGGCGACAAGATCGCCTGGGCCGAGCGGCACCGCGCGACGCCCGTGCTGCGCAAGGCCGGTGTCGCCTACGCCGACGACATGCTCCGCGGACGCGTGGGCACGGTGTCCGACAGTGACGAGATGCCGCCGACCTCCATCCTCGACCGCATCGCCGGACTGGAGAGGGAACTGCACCGCGAGAACGACGAGCTGGCGGCCTGGAGCCCGCTGACCCTCACGGCCGCGGCCGCGGCGGCCCTCGCCACCGCCCTCTTCGCCTTCGTCCTCGTCGGCACCTCGGTCTTCCTGCGCGACCGGCTGCGGCTGGTGAGCGTGCAGCTCGCGGCGGCCGCGGTGCCCGTCCTGGTCACTCCGGTCCTGCTCGCCGTGGCCGGGGCGGAGGAGCACGGCGCGCAGGACCAGGTGCGCAGGGACCTCGGCGTACTGGAACGGGTCACGGCCGGCCGTGAGGCGCCGCGCCTGATCGAGGCCACCGCACGCCGGACGGACACGGTGATGCGCGGCGCCACCCCCGACACCTGGTCGCTGACGGCGGGCATCGCGTCCGCCGCCGCCGGGACCGGGGCGCTGGCCTGCGGTGTGACGCTCTACCTCTACGTCCGCCCCTATCCGCCCGCCCGCCCCCGACGGAAGTACCCGGACGCATGAAGCGCTTGAGGGCCCTGTTCGCCTGCATCCTTCTGACCGCGGCGACGCTGACCGCGGGCGGCTGCTCCGACCCGGCCGAGAAACGCACCCTCGTCATCCTCGGCTCGTGGACCGACGGCGAGGAGAAGCCGTTCGTGGACGTCCTGCGCAGCATCGGGAAGCGGACGGGTCTCACCTACGTCTACAAGGGCACCCGCTCGCTGCGCGAGACGCTCGTCGCCCAGCTCCAGGCGGGCGCGCCGCCGGACATGGCGATCCTCAACAGCCCGGGGGACGCCGCCGAGTTCGCCCTCGCCGGGGACGCGTACCCGCTGCCGGAGAAGGTGTCGGGCGCCGCGGTCCCGCCGTGGGCACCGACGGTCACCGTCGAGAACGAGCAGGGCGAGGCCCGTACCCGCGCCTACTGGGCGCCCGTGAGGGTCGATCTCAAGTCCCTGGTGTGGAGCCGCGGGAAGCCGGCCGGCCAGGCGACCAGGGAACGCCCCTGGTGCCTGGGCCTCGGCTCCGGGGCGACGTCGGGCTGGCCGGGCACCGACTGGATCGAGGACCTGCTGCTCCAGCAGCTGGGCGACACGGAGTACGAGCGGTGGGCGACCGGCGGGATGCCGTGGAAGGAGACCGCGCCGGCCTGGCGGATGTGGGCCGAGCTGATCGCGGACGGCAAGGGGGACCTCGGCGCGGAGGGGCTCAACTCCTCCTTCGAGCGGCTTCCGGACGGCCGCCGCGGGCTGCTGAAGAGCGGCCGCTGCGACTACGAGCACCAGGGGTCGTTCATCCGCCGCCACTACGACGACGAGGTGCCGCCGGTGCTGCCCACCCCGACCGCCCGCTTCCTCGGCATGAAGTCGGCCGAGGCGGACGGCGCGTACGAGGTCTCGGGCGACATGGCGGCCGTCTTCAGGCCCAGCGCGGCCGCCTGGGACCTGCTCGGCCGGCTCACCTCCCGCCAGGCCCGCGAGGACTGGGTGAAGGCGGCGCCGGCGGGCGAGCGTCCGTTCTTTCCCGGGACCCCGGTCGGCGGCACCCCGCAGTCCGGAAGCACCCTGGCGGTCCAGAAGCTGATCGACGGCTCGCGCCAGATCTGCATGGACGCCTCGGACGCCATGCCCCCGACGCTGCGGGACGCGTTCTACCGCGCCGTCCTGGAGTTCCTGGGCGCCGGGGACAAGGAGAAGGTCCTGCCGGGGCTGCTGGACCAGCTGGAGGCGGAGCGGAAGCTCCAGGAGGCGGAGAACGCCTTCGTCCTGGACGACCTCTGCGACAGCCCGGCGGCGGCACCGTAGCGCCTCGGGTCGGGCGTCGGGCGTCAGGCGTCAGGCGTCAGGCGTCAGGCGTCAGGCGTCAGGCGAAGACGACGGTACGGCGGCCGTTGAGCAGGATGCGGTGTTCGGCGTGCCACTTCACCGCGCGGGCCAGCGCCTGGCACTCCACGTCGCGTCCGACCGCCACCAGCTGCTCCGGGGTGACCTCGTGGCCGACCCGCTCGACCTCCTGCTCGATGATCGGGCCCTCGTCGAGGTCGGCCGTCACGTAGTGCGCGGTCGCACCGATCAGCTTCACACCGCGCGCATGCGCCTGGTGGTAGGGCTTGGCGCCCTTGAAGCTCGGCAGGAAGGAGTGGTGGATGTTGATGATCCGGCCGCTGAGCTGCTTGCACAGGTCGTCCGAGAGCACCTGCATGTAGCGGGCGAGCACGACCAGCTCGACGTTCTCGGCGTGCACCAGGCTGAGCAGCTGCGCCTCGGCGGCGGCCTTGTTGTCCTTGGTGACCGGAATGTGGTGGAACGGCACGTCGTAGGAGGCGACGAGTTCGGCGAAGTCCGTGTGGTTGGAGACGACCGCCGCGATCTCCACCGGCAGCGCGCCGATCCGGGAGCGGAAGAGAAGATCGTTGAGGCAGTGGCCGAACTTGCTGACCATCAGGACGATCCGCATGCGCTCCTCGGCGAGATGGATCTCCCAGTCCATCTGGAAGGCGTCACCGACGGCGGCGAAACTGGCGCGCAGCTTCTCCACGGTCACCGGCGCCTCGGCCGAGAAGTGGACCCTCATGAAGAACAGACCCGTGTCCCGGTCCCCGAACTGCTGACTGTCCTCGATGTTGCAGCCCGTGATGAACAGATAGCTCGACACGGCGTGCACGATGCCCTGTTTGTCGGGGCAGGAGAGCGTCAGGACGTACTGGTCGGTCATCCTCGTAGGGTGCCATATCCGCCACACCGCACCGGACGCCGTCCGTCAGACGGACCGGCGGCAGCGAGCGGGACGACTCAGGCCGAGCGGGTCATGATGCGCAGCACGTCCAGCGAGCGCGGCGGTGCGTCCGGGTCCTCGCCGTCGTTGGCTGCCAGCCGTACGTGCGCGTCACGGGCGGCACGGACCGCCTCGGGCCAGCCGTGGTGCTGCATGTAGGCGGCGACGGCGGCGTCCGCACCCACCTGGTGCATGATGCGCAGCACCCGCAGGACGGCGACGTCGACGAGGGCCGCCTCGTTGGAGTCGCGGAAGATGGTGCCGACGTATTTCTCGGCGGACCAGTTGTCCAGCCAGGTGTCCTCGACCAGCCGGTAGACGGCGTCGGTGACATCGCCGTACCCCTCCCGGCCGGCCAGCCAGGTCTCCTGATGGAAGACGGGGTCGGAGAGCATGTGCAGCGCCGAGCGCACATTGCTGCGCCAACGCCACCAGGGCATGTCAGTAGGGGGCATGTCGCCCATGGTGGAGGAGCGACGCCCGCGACGGGAAGAGGGGACAGGACCTTGCTGCACGCCTTCGATCGTACGTTCCTTTCTCCGCTCCGCCGACAGGCCCCTGCAATTCACCTCCCGGTCACCCGCCGTTGAGCAGTGCACACTGCTCCGTTACCCGGGAGACGGAAATGTGACGCGGCATGACCGGTTGGCGACGTTCCTCCTCCCCCCGCCCCTCATGGACCTCACGGGTTCGCGCCGTACGCATACCTGCGGTGGCAGTGATGGCCGGAACGTTGCTGGTCACCGGGTGCGGCGTGCTCCCTGGAAGCACGGGGGGCTCCAGGGAGCCCGTCACGGTGATGACCTTCGCGCCGCAGGACACCAAGGCCACCAACATGCCCGGCATGCCCGCCATGGCGAAGGCGTACGCCCGCTGGGTCAACTCCCAGGGCGGCATCGACGGCCACGAGCTGCGCATCATCTCCTGCAACGAGCAGAACACTCCCACCGGCGCGGCCACCTGCGCCCGGCGCGCGGCCAAGGAGGGCGTGGACGCCGTCGTCGGCTCCTACAGCCAGCACGGCGACGCCTTCATGGCCCCGCTGGAGGCCGCCCGCATCCCCTTCATCGGCGGCTTCGGGATATCGGAGGAGGAGTTCACCAGCTACCTCTCCTACCCCGTCAACGGCGGTCAGGCCGCTCTGCTGGCCGGCCAGGGTCTTCAGCTCGCGGACGTGTGCCGCCGGGTCGCCCTGGTACGGCCCAACTCGCTGGCCGGCGACGAACTGCCCGAGCTCCTGAACGCCGGCCTCGCCGGGGCCAGCCGCCGCGCCTCGACCGACATCCTGGCGGCGGAGGACGCGACCGACTACACCCCGCAGGCCGAACAGGCCCGCACGAAGGCGGGTGCCGGAGCCGCGACGGACGACGACGACCGCCCCGGCTGCGTCACGGCGGCACTCGGCGACCGCACCGAGACCTTCATCGACTCGTTCCGCCGACTGCCCGAGGACGACCGCAAGATCAGGGTCTCCTCGGTGCTGAGCAGCGTCAGCCAGTCGCTCATCGACCGCACCGGCGGACGCAACGGCCCACTGGAGGGCGCCTTCCTCACGGGCTGGTACCCGGACGCCGCCGACGCGCGCTGGGAGGAGATGAAGAAGGTGATCAGCACCCACGCCTTCGGCGACAACCGGATCGACCCCGCCGACGCCGGCGTGCAGACCACGTGGATCGCCTACACCGTGCTGAAGAGGGTCGTCCAGTCGCTCGACTCGGACGAGATCTCGCCGGGGAAGATCTCCCGCGCCCTCGACACCGGAGTGCAGGTGTCCACGGACGGGCTCACTCCGCCGCTGCGCTGGGAGTACGAGGACATGCTGGGCGTCTCCGGCTTCCCGCGGCTCGTGAACCGGGGCGTGACCTTCCAGGTCGTGCGCGACGGACGGCTGGTGGCACAGCGGGACAACTTCGTGGACGTCTCGAAGACGCTGACGGCGTCGGTGACCGGATCGGACTGACGCGGCTCAGCCGTCCGAGCTGACCGAAATGCCCGAACTGTTCGGATCCGGCCGACTTCCCTGTCCGGATCCGGCTGACGGCTTGCCCGCCCGTGACCGGCCGACGGCTCCCGTGTCCTGATCATCCGGACCGCCCGGACAGGCCGGCTCCTCCCGAGCGGCCGGATCCGGCCGACGCCGGCCTTCGCCGCCGCCCGCCGGACCGTCCGTCCGCGGCCGCCGTTCGCCTACAGCTGGTCGCTGCGGCGCTCGGTGAGCTCGTACTTGGTCGCGATGGAGTTCCAGAGACCGGACGCCTCCCGCTTGGCCTTGGTGGCCTCACCGCTGGCCCGGTTGCCCTGGGCCGACTGTCCCGTGTTGCGGGCCTGCCCGTCCTTGCAGCCCTTCTTGCTCTTCACCTGCGTCGCCCAGACCGCATAGTGGTCGTCCGCCGAGGCCGACGACTTCCAGGCCTCGTTGAGCGCGGCCGTCAGCTCGGAGTGACGGGGCAGCTTGTCGACGCTCAGCCCCTCCAGCCGGGTCACCAGGCTGCGGCGCTGGTCCGCCGCCCCGCGCAGATCGGTGGACGCCTGGTCGAGGTCCTTGCACTGCTTGATGTTCTCCACCGAACGGATCACCGCCGCCCGGCTGTTGTTGCTGTCGGCGAGGAGCTTGTCGAGCGCCTCGGCCTGCGGCTTCGCCGGATCGTCCGCGGCCTTCGGGGAGTCGTCGTCGGGGACGGACGAGGACGCGGCCACGTTCTCGCCGGCGCCCGGGTCCTCCTTCTTGTCGTCACCGCCGAACACCACCGCGCTGACGCCGAGTCCGAGCACGGCGCAGCCGACGACCACGGCCGCGGCGACGGGCACCCGCGAGGACTTGCGCCGCCGCGACTCCGGCTCCTGCGGCTCGTAGGACGCCGCCCGGCGCTGCCGCGGGGCCTGCTGCTGGTACGCGGGCTGCTGCGGGTCGCTCTCGATACGGGGCAAGTGCTGTGTGGCGTCCGCCATAGGGGCACCCGGGGCGTCCGACCGGAACAGGCTGTCGAACTCCGCCGGGGGCTGCCGCTCGCCGGGCGTCCCGGGCCGGATCCCCAGCGGCGCCCCGCTGGGCGCCGCCGGTACCGGCGGCAGGAACTGGGTGGCCGCCTCGTCCGCGCCGCCCTGCCCGGGCTGCGCTCCCGTGCCGGGCAGCGACCGGGTACCGAGGAAGGTGGTGGACTCGGCCGACGTCTCGGGCGGCAGCGCGCCCGCCGTCACGGGCGGGATGAACTGCGTCGCGTCCGTGGCACTCACGCCCGGGGACGACGCCGGAAGGGCCTGTGGGGGCACCGCGTCCGGCAGGGGCTGCGCCGGGGGCAGCGGCTGCGCCTGGACGCCGTAGGCGGCCTCCGGGGCCTCGCCCCAGCCGCCCTGGGTCCCCTGGGACGGCTGGGGGTCGTACGGCTGCGGAGCGGGCTGCGCGTACGGGTCGGGCCGGTACGGGCCCTGCACGTGCTGCTGACCGCCGTGCTGATCCTGTCCGTACCGGCCCTGTCCGTACTGGTCCTGCCCGAACTGCCGGTCCTGGCCGTACTGCCGGCCCTGGCCGTACTGCTGGTCCTGCTGGGCTCCGTAGGCGTCCTGACCCTGCGGTTCCTGTCCGTACCGCTGCGCTCCGTACGGGTCCTCGCCCTGCTGCCCGAAGGCCGACCCGGGTCTGTGGTCCTGTCTGTGGTCCTGCTGTCCGTACGCGTCGCTCTGCGCCTGCTGCTGCCCCTGCGACGGGCCCCAGGGCTCGCCCCACGGCTGCCCGCCGGCCGGAGCCGCCTGGGCGCCGGAGGCACCTGGTATGAAAGGCTCTGACCCGTCGGCGGGCAGCACGACGCCTTCGTGCGCGGGCCGGGCAGCGGTGTGCCGCTGCTCGTCACCCTGTCCGCTGTGCGTCACCGGGACTCCTACGTGTGGACCTACGGAATCGTCGGTTTACGCTACCGGGTCCGTCAGGCAGCCCGCACACACGTGTGGAAGCAGTAACAAGAAGCGACCGCCCGACGCTGATAACGGCCTGATCCCGGTTCTCAGGCGGCCTGGAGCTCCAGCCGCGCACCGAATTCACGGACCGCCGGCTCGTCCGCGTACGGCTCCAGACGCTGCTGGAGATCGTCCAGATACTCCGCGCCCCTGCTGGAGCGCAGCCCGCCCAGCAGCTCCACCGCGCGCGTGCCCGTGTGGCAGGCCTGTTCGACCTCACGCTGCTGGACCTGCGCCGTCGCAAGCAGGACCAGCCCGATGGCCCGTCGCCTCGCCCGTGACTCGGGATGGCCGTCCAGCGCGTCCGCGGCATGGTGCGCGGCCGCCTCGGGCCGGCCCAGATCGCGGTAGCAGTGCGCCAGTTCGTCCGCGAGATAGGCGTGGTCGAAGTGGGCGATCCACGCCGGGTCGTCGCCGGACCGCGGTTCGGCGCGCTCCAGCGCCGCCTGCGCCCTGCCGGCCACCGTCCGACAGGTGTGGGCGTCCCCGAGGAGGGCGTGTCCGCGTGCCTCGGCCGCGAGGAACATCGCCTCGGCCCGCGGGGTGACGTGTCCCCGGGCGCCTTCCTGCGCGGCCCTGGCGAGCTGGGCGATCTCCCGGGGGTTGCCCAGCTGGGCGGCGAGATGACTCATGGAGGCGGCCAGCACATAGCCGCCGTAGGCGCGGTCACCGGCCGCCTGGGCGAGCCGCAGCGCCTGGATGTAGTAGCGCTGGGCGAGCCCGGGCTGTCCGGTGTCGACGGCCATGTACCCGGCGAGCTCGGTCAACCGCGCGACGGCCGCGAACAGTTCGCGGCCGACCGATTCGCGGTAGGACCCCGACAGCAGCCCGGACACCACGGAGTTGAGGTAGTGCACGACGACCGGACGGACATGGCCGCTGCCGAACCGGTGGTCCAGGTCGGTGAGGGCGGCCGTCATCGCCCGTACCGCCTCGACGTCCGAGACGCCCACCCGGGAGCCGGCGGTGCGCGCCACCTGGGTGTCCGCGCCGGTGATCAGCCAGTCACGGCTCGGTTCGACGAGCGCGGAGGCCGCGACGGCGGAACCGGACAGGAAGTCGCGCCGACCGACGTCGCTGCGCCACAGCTCGCAGACCTGCTCGATGGCGCCCAGCACGGTCGGCGAGAACTGGAGTCCGACGCCCGAGGCCAGGTTCTTGCCGTTGGCCATGCCGATCTCGTCGATCGTGACCGTCCGTCCCAGTTTCCGCCCCAGCGCCTCGGCGATGATCCCGGGCGCCCGGCCGCGCGGCTGCTGGCCCCGCAGCCAGCGCGCCACCGATGTCTTGTCGTAGCGCAGGTCCAACCCGCGCTCCGTGCCGACCATGTTGACGCGTCGTGCCAGCCCCGCATTCGAGCACCCGGCTTCCTGGATGAGTGCCTGCAAGCGTTCGTTCGGCTGTCGTGCGACGAGAGGCCTGGCTGCCATGACTACCCCCTGAGGCCTGCGGTGATCCACGCAGTGATCACTACCCGGCTGATATACGGAGAATGCAGACTTGAGCGACTTGGTCTCTTTTTTCCGGAAGCCACGCGAGGCGCGCGCTCCCCCCGGCCGACGGCCCGTCCCCCTGCCGACGGCCCCTGCGAGTGGCTACCCGCTCCTCGTGGCCCGGCCGCGTGCGCGCCCCCGTCCATGCACCGATGCGCCCCGCATGCAGGATCGATGCTGCGCGGGCCGGCGCGGGACGCCCGTAACCCGTGGTGACGGCGGGAGTTGAGAGTGACGTGGAAGAGACCATGGGAGTCACCGAAGCCGCCCAGATCCCGCAGCAGCGCGGTGAGCAGCTGCTGGACCATGCCGTGCGGTACGCGGAAGAGCGGCACTGGGACGTGTTTCCCGGCACCTGGCTGGAGGCGGTGGAGGGCCGCGAGCTGTGCTCGTGCGGCGACACCGGCTGCCCGTTCCCCGGCGCACACCCGGCGCGGCCTGACTGGGCGAACCAGGCCACCGGCAGCGCGGTCGCCGCTCGCCGGCTGTGGTCGAAGACGCCGAGGGCGTCGATCCTGCTGCCGACGGGCCGTACCTTCGACGCCCTGGACGTCTCCGAGTCGGCTGGCTTCCTGGCCCTCGCCCGGCTGGAGCGGATGGATCTGCCCCTCGGTCCGGTGACCTGCACCCCCGACCGCCGCATGCTCTTCTTCGTCCTGCCGGGCGCGGCCCCCAAGATCCCCGAGCTGGTCCGCACGCTGGGCTGGGCGCCGTCCTCCATCGATCTGGTCGCCCGCGGCGAGGGCCACTACGTCGCCGCCCCGCCCACCAGGATCGGCGGCCACGGCGCGGTGCAGTGGGTCCGCCGCCCCACCCCGGCGAACCGCTGGCTGCCGGACGTGGACGAACTGCTGAGCCCGCTGGCGTACGCCTGCGGCCGCGAGGCGGCGGCGGAGCGCGCCCGACGCGGCTAGGTCCGCCGCCGGGGTGTCGGCGGGTGCGTCACCTCGGCCGCTGCGCGGCTGCCGCTCCCCCGCCCGCCGTACATATGGTGGACCTCGTACGTACGGGGAACACCGAAAGGCGGGGATCATGCCGGACGAGCAGGTGGCGACAGGCGCCGACGGGGCGGCGCCCGCCGTCCGGGTCGAGGGTCTGTGGAAGCGGTTCGGCGAGCAGATCGCCGTCGCCGGCATCGACCTCACCCTCCCCGCCGGGAAATTCATCGGCCTGGTCGGACCGAACGGCGCCGGCAAGACGACCACCCTGTCGATGGTCACCGGGCTGCTCCGCCCCGACCAGGGCCGGATCGAGGTCGCCGGCAGCGACGTCTGGCGCGACCCGGTCGAGGTCAAGGCGCGGATCGGGGTGCTGCCGGAGGGCCTGCGACTGTTCGAGCGTCTCTCCGGGCGTGAACTGCTCGCCTACAGCGGGCGGTTGCGGGGACTGCCGGGCGAGGAGGTCGACAAGCGCGCCGCCCAGCTGCTCGACGTCCTGGATCTCGCCGGCTCGCAGCACAAGCTGGTCGTCGACTACTCGACCGGTATGCGCAAGAAGATCGGGCTGGCGTCCGCTCTGCTGCACAACCCCGAAGTGCTGTTCCTGGACGAGCCGTTCGAGGGCGTCGACCCGGTCTCGGCGCAGACGATCCGCGGGGTACTCGAGCGGTACACCGCCTCGGGGGCGACGGTCGTCTTCTCCAGCCATGTGATGGAGCTCGTGGAGTCGCTGTGCGACTGGGTCGCGGTCATGGCCGCCGGCCGTATCGTCGCCCAGGGGCCGCTCGCGCAGGTACGCGGTGACGCACCCTCCCTCCAGAGCGCGTTCCTGGAGCTGGTCGGGGCGAACGGCCGCGACACCGCGCAGTCGCTGGACTGGCTCGGCGGCGGTGCCCGGTGAGCACCGCCCACCTCTCGCGGATCTTCGTCCGGCTGAAGCTGTCGCTGCTGCGCAACGGCCTGCGCCAGTCCTCCACCCGGACCGCCGCCTTCGTCGCCTCCCTCGTGGTGACACTGCTCCTCGCCGCCGGGCAGTTGCTCGGACTGATCCTGCTGCGCGGCACCGACCACGCGGCCTCGCTGGTCGTCCTGCTGACGGCCGTCCTGGCGCTCGGCTGGGCCGTGATGCCGCTGTTCTTCCCGAGCGGCGACGAGACGCTCGACCCGACGCGGCTGGTGATGCTGCCGCTGCGGCCGCAGCCGCTGGTCTTCGCACTGCTGGCGGCCTCGCTGGTCGGCATCGGTCCGCTGTTCACCGTCTGTCTGGTGGTGGGGTCGGCGATCGCGCTCGCCCACGGCGCCTTCGCCGTGCTGGTCGCCGTCGTCGCCGTCCCGCTCGCACTGCTGGTGTGCGTGGCCCTGGCCCGTACGGTCGCGGCGGGCAACATCCGGCTGCTGACCTCGCGCAAGGGACGCGACCTGGCGTTGCTGAGCGGACTGGTGATCGCGGTCGGCATCCAGGTCGTCAACTTCGGCGCCCAGCGGCTGGGCGAGTCGGGCGGCCTCTCCGCGCTCGACCCCGCGGCGGGGATCGTCGGGTGGATCCCGCCCGCCTCGGCCATCGCCGCGATCGGCTCCGCGAGCGACGGCTCGTACGCGGTGGCACTGGAACAGCTCGCCCTGTCGGTGGTGGCCCTGTTCGTCCTGCTGTGGTCCTGGCAGCGCAGTCTGACCAAGCTGATGACGGCGCCGGACGGTTCGACCCTCGCGGCGGCATCGGAGCCGACGCGCAAGGAGTCGTCGACCGGTCTGCACCGGCTGCTGCCCGAGGGCCGTACGAGCACGGTGATGCAGCGCAGTCTGCGCTATGTGTGGCGGGACCCGAAGACCAAGGCGGCCTGGGTGACGGCGCTGGCGATCGGTCTGATCGTGCCGGTGTTCAACGCCCTCCAGGGCACCGGCTCCCTGTACTTCGCCTGTTTCGCGGCGGGGATGCTCGGCATCCAGATGTACAACCAGTTCGGCCAGGACACCTCCGCGTTCTGGATGGTGGCGCAGACGATCTCGTCCACGAAGGACGCGTACGCCGAACTCCGCGCCCGGGCCCTGGCGTTGCTGCTGGTCACCCTCCCGTACACGGTCCTGGTCACCGTCCTCACCGCCGCTCTGCTCGGCAACTGGCGGGCGCTGCCCGAGGTCATGGGCCTGTCCTTCGCGCTGCTGGGCGCCATGCTGGCGACCGGCGCCGTGTCGTCGGCCCGCTTCCCGTACTCGATCCCGCAGGACAGCGCGTACAAGAACGTGGCGCCCGGACAGGCCGGGCTGGCCTGGATCTCGATCTTCGGCGGCATGATCTCGGCGGCCGTGCTGTGTGCACCTGTGATCGCTCTGACGGTCTGGATGCACGCGGCGAACGAGGAGTCGAGCCTGTGGGTGCTGCTCCCCGCCGGGGCGGCGTACGGACTGCTGATCGGCTGGGCAGGCGTGCGCGTCGCGGCCCCGCAGACGGCGAACCGGCTGCCGGAGATCCTGGCCGCTGTCAGCAAGGGATGACCGGGGGTGACGGCGGCGGCTTCGCACCCGTGACGTAGGTTGACCGCCATGTCGACGCCGCCGCATCAGCCGCCACAGCAGGGGGGTTACGGAACCCCGAACCCCTACGGGGCGCAAAGCCCGTACGGACAGCCGCAGTTCCCGCAGCAGGCTCCGTACCCGCAGCACCCCCAGCAGGGGCACCCCCAGCCGGGCTACGGAGGGCAGCCGCCGCGTCCTCAGCCGCCGTACGCCCAGCAGCCGTACCCGGGGCCGGGCGGACCCGGTGGCTGGGGCGCGCCGCCCCCGCCGAAGAAGAAGAACAACGCGGGCCTGATCGTCGGCATCACCCTCGCCGTCATCGCGGCGGTGCTGGGCCTCTCGTGGTTCGGGAACAACGTCGTCGGCGGTGGCGAGAGCTTCCCGGCCGCGGAGTACCGCCTCACCGTGCCGCCGACGCTGCTCGACGGGAAGTACAAGCTGGCCGACGACCGTTCCGCCGCGACGCAGGATCAGCTGGCGGGCACGAGCGAGAAGACCATCAAGGACGCCAAGTCGGCGGTGGCGCAGTACACATCGGCCTCGGGCACCGGGGTGCTGGTCATCTCCGGCCTGCACGGCCGCATCGCCGACCCGGACGCGGCCCGCGACAAGCTGCTCTCGGGCGCCGAGGACGCCGACGGCACCACCGTCGCCGTGCCGGCGAAGGACGTCACTCCGGCGGGGTCGGAGGTGCCGGTGAGCTGCCAGGTCCTGGTGACCGAGCAGGCGGGCGGCGGCGGAAAGGCCACGCTTCCCATGTGCGCGTGGGCGGACGACAACACCAGTGCGTCCGTCGCGCTGGTCACCCCGGAGACCGCCACCAAGTCCCCCGAGGAGATCGACCTGAAGGCCGTCGCCGAGGCGACGGTGAAGGTCCGTGAGGAGACCCGCCGGCCGATCGGCTGACGGGTCTCCTCACGGACACGGACGGTCAGTTGGCCAGCAGGCCCTCCAGGACGTGGGTGTCCGGAAGGGGCCTGCGGGCCTGGCCCGGCGCCGGGCAGCGCGGGTCGAGCCGCAGCCTCGCGAGGTCGCGCCCCGCCACGCCCCAGGCGTGCGGGGAGTACCGCTCCCAGGCCAGCTGCGGCGGGTTGTACCAGCCGTCGCCGAGCCCGCCGAGCATGAACTGCGCCTCGGCCAGGTCGGGTCCGAGCCGGTAGACGAGACCGCCGAAGATCGACGCGAACACATGGCCGTCGTGCACGCTGAGTTCGCCGTAGCTCGGCAGCCGGCCCGTCCGGATCACGGTGCGGGTGGCCAGGTCCATGGCGAACCAGGCGCCCGCGAGCCGCTTGTAGACCCCGTAGAGCACACCGTCGGACACCGCGACGTGCTGAAGGCTCGCGTAGCCCTCGATGGGCGTGACCTCCCACAGCACTTCACGCCGCGTCAGGTCGAAGGCGGCGATCGTGGCGCTCGGCCGGGTCGGCGGGACGCTGCCTCCGCCCCAGGTGTCGCCCGCGAGATAGGCGATCCTGCGGCCCCGCCGGTCGTCCAGCGCGAGGGACATCACGCTCTGGTCGGTGATCACGTCCTTGTAGACCGTGATCTTGCGCCGCCGCCGGTCGAGCGAGGTCAGCGCACCCTTGAGCAGACCGACCCCCGGGGCCGAGGCCACCAGCAGCAGATCCTGGTCGCGCACATGCGCCATGTCCGTCGGGCGCTGCTGGTCGTGGTCGATGAAGCCGAGCGATCTGACCCTTCCGCGGTCCGGGTCGAGCTCCAGCAGCTCGGTGCTCGGGTACATCGCCGCGTACAGCCTGCTGCCCACGACCTGGAGCTGTTTGGGCTCCCCCGCGACGCTGGTGCGCCGGGAGGTGCGGGTGCCGCGCGTGGTCGTGCGATGGGTGGTGATGGAGAAGTGCCCGCCGACATGGACGACGCCGCGCGACTCGTACGCCATGGACTGCACCGGGTCGGGCCCGGACAGACCGGCGTCGATCAGTTCCACTATCTCCGACTGCTTGCTCTCCAGGTTCAGCCACCAGAGCCGGCCGCTGCCCGCCGCGCCGAGCAGTGTCGTGGCGTCGAGCGGGACCACGGCGCGGTGTTCGTCGCCGGGCGTGGGGGCGGCGACGGCGACGAGCGTGTCGCCGTCGCGCCGGTAGACGGTCCCGGTCGGGCGGCCGACGCAGTACAGCGTGCCGTCCGCCGTCATGGTCATCGCGTCGAGCAGCCGCTCGGCGGCGGGTGTGGCGATCACCTTCGCGTCACTGCCGTCGGGTGCCATGTCGACGAGGTACTTCGTGAGCGCCGCGATCACCCGGCCGTCGCGGGCGATGATGGCGGCCGCGCCGCCGTACGGGGTGGGGGTGATGTTGGTCTTGGCGCCCGTGGTGCGGTCGTAGGCGACGACGTAACCGGACGGCAGCGTTCCCGCGTATACGAAACGGTCGTCGGCCGCGATCGCACGGACGTACTGCTGGCCGGCGAACGCCACGCCGAGATTACGCAGCGTGCCGGTGGAGGGCTTGTACTCCCACACCTCGCCGCGGGGCGAAGTCCCCGCGTAGACGGTGCCGTCGGGCGCGGTCGTCAGACACCAGACGAAGCCGCCGGACGGACCGATCGTGCCGATGAGCGCGACCTGGCCGGTCGCGGGGTCGAAGCGGTAGATGTCCGGGAACGGATACGTCCCCGCGTAGATGTGCCCGCCCGAGACCGTCGTCGCCCAGCCGCCCTCACCGCGGTTGAGCCGCACGGCCCTGGTGAGCGTCTTGGACGGAAGATCGATCTCGCCGAGCACCGGAGGGTTCTGACCGCGGGCGACGACGTACGCCTTGTCGCCGAGAACGGTCATGCCGACGATCGCCGCGGTCAGCGACGCGACGCCGTACATCGCGATCGTGGGGCCCGAGCAGGGATCGCTCGTGCCGGATGCGCCTGCTCTGTCTGCCGCCTCGGCACTCGCCTCGGCGGGGAAAAGGGACTGTCCCGCCACGGATGCCAGGGTGAACCCGGCTCCTGCCTGCAGTAACCGCCTGCGTTCCATGCGTCCTCCCCAGAGAATCGGACCACCGGGACACCATGCCTGGCGGGGCTCCACAGCGGAAGCTGCCGAACGAGCCTCGCGTTTGCGGGCGTCGGATGATCAACGCGGCACGGCGGCGCAGGTTACGAATGATCCCGTTTTCTGATGTATTCGAGGGAAACGCACGCCTATGACCACACTTTCGGCAAGGTCAACGGTCTTTAGAAGGCAACACTTTCCAGTCAAAGCCTGCTGTCCGAAGAAACGTACCGCCATGACATAACCGCAGGTCAAACGGTAGTTCTCTGTTGGACCACCACAGATCATCCACATGGTGGACGGTGTTATGCGAGGACTCGAACCCGGTGCGAGCTGCCCGAACGGTCATTCGGTCACCTCAGTTCGCACGTATGCGGCCGGAAAGAAGCGCCGCATGTGCGTTCACTGTGCGCATACGCAAGACTCCCGAACGCAATCAACCCCCGAATGCAGGAGATTCACCGATGCGTTACATCCGCAACACGATCGCCACAACTGCCGCCCTGCTGCTGAGCGGTGCCGCCCTCTCCACCGCGCACGCCGCGCCCGCCGCGCCGACCGCGCAGCCGGCCGGTGCCAACAGCCTCTATGCCCCCTCCGCGCTGGTGCTGAGCATCGGCAAGGGCGAGGAGGCGGCGACCGCGACCGTCGAGCGTGCGGTCACCCTCACTTGTACCCCGCGCGCCGACGGCAGCCACCCGGCGCCGGTCGCCGCGTGCCGTGAACTGCGCGCGGTGGACGGTGAGTTCTCGGCCCTGAAGTCTTCGCCTTCGCACACGATGTGTACGCGCCAGTGGGACCCGGTCGTGGTCACGGCGACCGGCGTGTGGCAGGGACAGCACGTGTCGTGGTCGGAGACCTACGGCAACCGCTGCGAGATGGAGGGCAGCCTCGCCGAGGGTGCGGTCTTCTCCTTCTGACGCACAGGCTGATCCCGCCGAGCGGTGGGACGTTCGCACAGGCGCCCGGCCAGGAGCCGCGGCCGGCGCCACGTCAGGACCGCGCCGTACGGATCGCCGTGAACGGATCGGTCCCACGGATCACGCTGGACGGATCGGGTCCCACGGATCAGGGCGTACGGATCAGGCGTCAGATCAGGGCTTTGGGTCGGGACTTCGGATCAGGGCTTCGGATCAGGGCGTACGGACGCCGTCCAGGAACGGCTCGATCGCCGAGCGCCAGCCCTCCGGCTGGTCGTAGTGCACCAGGTGGCCCGCGTCGACCACCTCCGCGTACTCCCCGCGCGGCAGCACCCTGACCATCTCCTGGGACTCGGCGCGGCCCAGTTCGCCGTCGAGGCCGCGCACCACCAGGGTGGGGCACTGGACCTGGGCCAGTTCCTCCCAGTGCGCGTCGTGGACCCAGGTCTCCCGGGCCTTGAGCATCTGCCGGCGGGAGAACACCGGACGCCAGCCGTCCGCCCGTTCCGCCATGACCTCGGCGAAGAACTCCCCGCGCGACGGCGTCGGACGCTCCACCCACGGATCGTCTTCGCCGAACCATCTGCGGACGTCGGCGAGCGTCGCGAACGGCACGGGCCAGGCCCGGAACCAGTCGTCCCACTCCCGCTGCGACGCCGCCCCGAGCGCCGACGCCCGCATGTCACAGATGATCAGCGCCTGGACCAGGTCGGGACGCTTGGCGGCGAGCTGCCAGGCGGTGAGTGCACCCATCGAGTGACCGATCAGGGTCACGGGGGCGAGGTTCAGCTGTTCGACGGCGGCCTCCGCGTCGGCGACGTACGCCTCACGGGTGAACGGGCCCTCGGGCGGCTTGTCACTGCGCCCGTGGCCCCGTTGGTCGAGCGCGACCGCACGGTGCCGGTCGGACAGCCAACGGGCCGTGGACGCCCAGTGGGACGCGCGGCCCATCAGGCCGTGCAGCAGTAAGACCCCCGGCGCGGGCTCCGGTTCACCGCTCCCCTTGGGCGGGTCCGCGAACTCCCAGGCAGCCAGGCGTACGCCATCGGCTCCGGTCACATCGATGCGCCGCACCATGTGCCTGGCACCCCCTTCTCTCCCCCGGTCGTCCAGATCGGTCGAAGTTTCCGCCAGCCTATCGAACTCCTATTCGAAAACGGGGTTCCGGCGTGCAACACCCCTCGTTCGAGTGACCACGCTCAAGGATTGACTTCCGCCGCCGAGGGGAGATCTTCAGCGGGAGGCGGGCCGCTCGGGGAAGACGGTCCGAGGGGACCGACCCTGGGAGCTCGGGGCTCCGGGTCGGAACAGGGGAGGACAGGCCCCGGCGCTCAAGGGCGCCGGGGCCCCTCTGTCGCTCCAGGGCGCACGCACTGCGCCGTTGTGCACACGGGACGTACGAGGGGCGCATCACTCCGACCTCCCCCTGCCTCCGCCGGCGGGATCCCCACCCCGACCGTGGGTCACAGCCTCTGCCCCAGCGTGGCACGCGATTCGCCCGGGCGCTGCCATTCCGGGCGGAAAACGTCTCCGCGAGGCGGTGAACGGGCCACCACCGCGCCGCCGGACGCGCCCCCGGCCGCCCCCGCGCGAGGGCGGACGACGCCCACCGGCGCCTTGGTGCCTGCGGGTTGGGCCTGCGGCCGTGCCGGTGGTGCGGGCATGCGATGTGCCGCGGCGGGCCTGCGGCCGTGCCGCCATTGCCGGTTGCCCGGCGGCGGTGGTGACCCGCCACGCCTGACGGTCGGGGCACGCCACAGGTGCCGGGCCCACGCCTGCGGCCGGCGGATGCCCTACCGAGCCGCCTTGCGCTGCCTGTTGTGACGGCCGCACCGGCCCTGACGGACCGGCAGATCCTGGCCGACGGTGCCTGCCGCTCGTCCGGCGCCGCCCCTTGCGCCCGGCCGCACCAGCATCTGACGGACCGGCACGTCTTGACCGACCGCGCCTGCCGGTGACTCGATCCGCCTGTTGCGTCCGCGGGCTCTACCGCTTACCCGGCCTTCGCCGGGACCGCCACGGGCGGCCGTCTGTTGTGAGCGAACGCACCGACCAGTCGGGCGGACCGACAGATCGTGCCGACTGCGACCGCCGCGTCTGGCGCCCGCCCGGCTTCGCCCGGACCGGTCCCGCGCCTGCCGGTCGCGCCGGCCCATGCCCGCTGCCGCCGCATGCCCCGCGCGGCGTGCGGTGACGGACGGCGGCTGCCGCGCTGCCACCCACCGCTTCCCAGGCTTTCGCCAGGATCGCCGCCTGGCGTGACCAGCCGTGCCTGCCGCCCGCGGCCGCCGGGTAGGCCCTGCCGGGCCTTCCCGCGCCGCCTGTTGCGCCCGGTCGCAGCGGCACCGACGGGCCGACAGACCATGACCGACCGTGCCTACCGCTTCCCTGGACGGACGGCTCCACTGGTGGCCCGTCCGGCGCGACCGGTCGTGCCTACCGCTCCTGCCGGGCACCCACCGGCCACTCGGCGCGGCGTGCCCGACCGCCTTCCGCGACCAGCGGCCTCCGGTGGAGGCCGACGCCCAGCGCCCGCGTCCGCACATGCCTCTGGCGGCCGGGTGGCCCTGCCGGGCCTTCCCGTGCCGCCTGGTGTGACCAGCCGCACCGGCTGCCTGTCCGGTCGGCCCGTGGTGACGGCCGCGCCGGCAACTCGCCCCCGGTCGGCCCGTTCTCCGCGCGCCCTGCCTACTGCTTGGCCACGAACACGTGCGACGCCACGTCCGCCTGGAGCTCCGCCGCCTCGCCGCTGCTGCCGACCAGCACTCCGCCGGCCGACTCCGTCACGCTCACCACCGAGCCGGGCTGCACGCCCGCCCGTCGCAGCGTGTACATCAGCTGGGCGTCCGTCTGGATCGGCTCGCCGATCCGGCGTACGACCACGGTCTTGCCGTCCGTGCCCGGGTCGAGGTCCGCGAGCGAGACCATGCCCTCGTCGAGGAACGGGTCCGCCTCCGCCTTCTCGCCCAGCTCCTCCAGGCCCGGGATCGGGTTGCCGTACGGCGACTCCGTCGGGTGGCGCAGCAGTTCGAGCACGCGCCGCTCGACGGCCTCGCTCATCACGTGCTCCCAGCGACAGGCCTCCGCGTGGACCTGCTCCCACTCCAGCCCGATGACGTCGACGAGCAGACACTCCGCGAGCCGGTGCTTGCGCATCACGCGCGTCGCCAGCCGCCTGCCCTCCTCGGTCAGCTCCAGGTGACGGTCGCCGGCGACCGTCACCAGTCCGTCCCGCTCCATGCGGGCCACGGTCTGGCTGACCGTGGGTCCGCTCTGGTCGAGCCGTTCGGCGATACGGGCGCGCATGGGCACCACACCTTCCTCTTCCAGCTCGAGGATGGTGCGGAGATACATCTCCGTCGTGTCGATCAGTCCGGACATACGTGCCCCTCGATGAAATCGTGATGCGCTGCGGCCCCGGGTCAATTCTTACGCATCCCACTGACAACCGTGCCGTGCCCGGCGAAGCCAAGGGCGGAGCCGGTGGAAAAACTCCGTGAAACCTGTCGGCAGGCCGGTACGGGAGGCCGTATTGACACAGCAATGGTCCAGACCGCAACGTGATCCGCGACGCGGGTATTCCCGCGCCTGTTCCCCACTCCCGGAACCTCCACCCCCGGAAAGGGCTCGGCGATGAGCGAGAGCAAGCTGGCCGGTCAGTTCTTCGACGCCGCGATCGGTCTGCTGCAGCGCGTACGGGACGAGGAGGCGGAGAACATCGCGGCCTCGGGCGAGGCGATCGCCGACGCCGTCGCCGCCGGGGGCCGGCTGTTCGCCTTCGGCGCCGGGCACTCGTCGCTGGCCGCGCAGGACGTCGTCTACCGCGCCGGCGGATTCGCCCTGATGAACCTGCTGGCCGTGCCCGGAGTCGTCGGTGTCGACGTCATGCCGGCGACGCTCGGCTCCGCCCTGGAGCGCGTGGACGGTCTCGCGGGTGCCGTGCTCGACTCCAGCCCGGCCCGGTCGGGCGACGTCCTCGTGATCATCTCCCTGTCCGGCCGCAACGCGCTGCCCGTCGAGATGGCGATGAACGCGCGGGCGCTCGGGCTCACCGTCATCGGCGTGACCTCGGTCGCGTACGCGGAGGAGACCAGGTCGCGGCACTCCTCGGACACCTTCCTCAAGGACCACTGCGACATCGTTCTCGACTCCAAGATCGCCGTCGGGGACGCGGAGCTCACCCACGAGGGCATCGAGGCGCCGTTCGCCCCCGCGTCGACGGTGGTCACCAGCGCGCTGATGCAGGCGACGATGGCGGCGGCCGCGGAACGGCTGGTCGAAAAGGGGATCGAACCGCCGCTGCTGCGGTCGGGGAACGTGGACGGCGGCCACGAGTGGAACGGCCGGGTGATGACGGAGTACGGCGACCGGATCTTCTTCCGGCACTAGGACGAGTCTGCTCGGCCTTCGTCCGGACCGGGCCCACCCGGTGAGGCGGGCCGGTGCCTCAGTGCTCCGGCTTGTCTCCGTCCGTCGTCGAGGCCAGGTCGAGCGCGGCTGCGGTCAGGACCGACATGCTCTCCGCATAGACGGCGTCCGGGCGTTCGAAGGCCGGGCGGCTGGGCCCGCGCAGGAACGTCACCACGCCCAGCGTGCGGCCCCGGCTGCGCAGGACCGAGCACAGGGCGTGGACCATGTCGCGCGGCCACTGGCGGTCCGTCGACCAGTTCGCGGACGCGGAGGCCGGGGCACTCGCGCGGACCGAGCCGTTGCGGTCGGCCGCCTGGAGCGCCGGGTGGCCGTGCGGATAGCGGACCGGGATGCCGCCGCCCGCCACCGGGACGCACGGTCCGGGCGCGCCCGACGGTGTGGACGCCGTACGGACCAGACGGCGGCCGTCCGGCTCCATCAGGTCGATCAGCGCATGGTCGGCGAACCCGGCGAGCGCGAAGTCCAGATACGCCGTCGCCGCCTCCATCGGGTCCTCGCACTCCGCGGCGGCCCGGCCCGCGCGGTGCAGCTGGCTCGAGCGGAAGCGGAGGCGGTCCGCGTCCTGTTCCGCCAGCTTCGCCTCCGTCACGTCCTGGAACAGCCAGCCCACGCCCAGCGGTACCGGTTCCTCCGCGAGCGGCGAGGCCAGCCGCAGGAAGCCGCTGCGCCAGCACCGGCGGCGTTCGGTCTCGCCGGCGGGCAGGGTCACCCACACCTCGCTGAGGCCGCGGGCCGCGCCCTCCGCCAGCACATGGTGGAGCGCGCCCTCCAGCTGCTCCACGCCCTGGAGGACCAGTTCGCCCAGCGGCCGGCCGAGCGGTGAGGTCCGCCCGGCGCCGAGGGCACGTGCGGCGTAGCCGTTGACGACGGTCGGCCGCAGGTCCACGTCCACCAGGACGACACCCCAGGACGCGTCCTCGAACAGCGCCTCGCTCAGCGCGATCGAACGCTCCAGGTCGATCTGCGCATGGACCTCGCTGAACGCGCAGTACACCCCGGCGGGAGCGCCGTCGGCGCCGAGCACCCGCGCCGACTGGGTCCGTACGAGCACCCGGCCGCCGTCCTTGCGCAGCAGGGCGAACTCGTGGACCTGCCGGCCCGGCGCGTCCATCGCGGCCATGAGCCGGCCCTGGACCTCTCCGGCGTCGGCCGTCCGCACCGCCCAGCCGGCGAAGCCGCGGCGTCCTACGGCCTCCTCCGCCGACCAGCCGAGGATCCGTTCCGCCTCGCGGTTCCAGTGCGTGATGGTGGCGTTCGCGTCGAAGGCGCAGAGCGCGGCGTCCATCCCGTCCAGGAGTGCGGCGAGCAGTTCCGAACCGGGCACCGCGACAGGCTCGGGCCCCGTACCGGCACGCTCCGGCTCGTCGGGCCCGAGCGCGTTGGCGGCCTCACTCTTCGAAGCACTCATCCTGTACCCCCTGCAGGACGCGTCCGCGCGAGCTGATGCACGTCAGATCATTCAACTCGAACGTGACTCACGACACACGCTGTTCGGGTAAATCGTTGCCTGCCGGAAATGCGGACGCCGGGTGCCGGCCGGACGGCCGACAACGGGGCGGAGCAGCGGCCGGCAACGAAACCGCCCCGGCCGGGCGGATGCCGGCCGGGGCGGAACGGTGTCGCGGAGGTGTCAGCCCAGGGTCGCGAGCGCCTGGTTCAGCGTCGCGGACGCCCGCATGACGGCCGCGGCCTTCGCCGGGTCGGGCTGGTAGTAGCCGCCGATGTCGGCCGGCTTGCCCTGCACCGCGATGAGCTCGTCGACGATGGTCTGCTCCTGCGCGGCCAGCGTCTCGGCGAGCGAGGTGAAGGCCTCGGCGAGCTTGACGTCGTCGCTCTGGCCGGCCAGCTCCTGCGCCCAGTACAGCGCGAGGTAGAAGTGGCTGCCGCGGTTGTCGATGCCACCGAGCTTGCGGCTCGGCGACTTGTCCTGCTCCAGGAACGTCGCCGTGGCGCGGTCCAGGGTGTCCGCCAGGATCTGGGCACGCGCGTTGTCGGTGGTCTGCGCGAGGTGCTCGAAGCTGACCGCGAGCGCGAGGAACTCGCCCAGGCTGTCCCAGCGCAGGTAGTTCTCCTTGACCAGCTGCTGGACGTGCTTGGGCGCGGAGCCGCCCGCGCCGGTCTCGAAGAGGCCGCCGCCGTTCATCAGCGGGACGACAGAAAGCATCTTCGCGCTGGTGCCGAGCTCCAGGATCGGGAAGAGGTCCGTCAGGTAGTCGCGCAGGACGTTGCCGGTGACGGAGATGGTGTTCTCGCCGCGGCGGATCCGGTCGAGCGAGAAGGCGATCGCGTCGACGGGCGACTTGATCTCGATCTGCAGGCCCTCGGTGTCGTGCTCCGGGAGGTACTGCTCGACCTTGGCGATCAGGTTGGCGTCGTGCGCGCGGCCCGCGTCCAGCCAGAACACGGCCGGGTCGCCGGTCGCCCGGGCGCGGGTGACGGCGAGCTTGACCCAGTCCCGGATCGGCGCGTCCTTGGTCTGGCACATCCGGAAGATGTCGCCGGCGCTCACCGCCTGCTCCAGCACGGCGTTGCCGCTGCCGTCGACGACCCGCACGGTGCCCGTGGTGGCGATCTCGAAGGTCTTGTCGTGGCTGCCGTACTCCTCGGCCTTCTGGGCCATGAGGCCGACGTTCGGCACCGAGCCCATCGTGGACGGGTCGTACGCGCCGTTCGCACGGCAGTCGTCGATGACGACCTGGTAGATGCCGGCGTAGCTGCTGTCGGGGATGACCGCGAGGGTGTCGGCCTCCTGGCCGTCCGGGCCCCACATGTGGCCCGAGGTGCGGATCATCGCCGGCATGGAGGCGTCGACGATGACGTCGCTCGGGACGTGCAGGTTGGTGATGCCGCGATCGGAGTCGACCATCGCGAGCTCGGGGCCCTCGGCGATCTCCGCCTCGAAGGACTCCTTGATCTTCGCGCCGTCGGGCAGCGACTCCAGGCCCTTGAGGATGCCGCCGAGCCCGTCGTTCGGGCTCAGGCCGGCCGCGGCGAGCGCGGCGCCGTGCTCGGCGAACGTCTTCGGGAAGAAGGCGCGTACGACGTGGCCGAAGACGATCGGGTCGGAGACCTTCATCATCGTGGCTTTGAGGTGCACGGAGAACAGCACGCCCTCGGCCTTGGCGCGGGCGATCTGCGCGGTGAGGAACTCACGCAGCGCACCGACGCGCAGGACGGAGGCGTCCACGACCTCACCGGCGAGTACGGGTACCGACTCGCGCAGCACGGTGGTGCTGCCGTCGTCGCCGGACAGCTCGATGCGCAGCGACCCGTCCTCGGGAACGACGACGGACTTCTCGGTGGAGCGGAAGTCGTCGGCCGTCATGTGCGCGACGTTCGTCTTCGACTCGGGGGTCCACGCGCCCATGCGGTGCGGGTGCGCCTTGGCGTAGTTCTTGACCGACGCGGGGGCGCGGCGGTCGGAGTTGCCCTCGCGCAGGACCGGGTTCACGGCGCTGCCCTTGACCTTGTCGTACCGGGCGCGGATGTCCTTCTCCGCGTCGGTCTTCGGGTCGTCCGGGTAGTCCGGAAGCGCGTAGCCCTGCTCCTGGAGCTCGGCGACGGCCGCCTTCAGCTGCGGGATCGAGGCCGAGATGTTCGGCAGCTTGATGATGTTGGCCCCGGGGGTCTTCGCCAGTTCACCCAGCTCGGCGAGCGCGTCGTCGATGCGCTGGCCCTCCTCGAGGAACTCCGGGAATCCGGAGATGATGCGCCCGGCCAGGGAGATGTCACGGCTCTCCACAGTGACCCCGGCCGTCGAGGCATAGACCTCGATCACCGGCAGGAACGAGTACGTCGCCAGGGCCGGCGCCTCGTCGGTGTGCGTATAGATGATGGTCGAGTCAGTCACCGGGTGCTCCGCTCCACGTCTGCAACATTGCTCGACATCAAGATATCCCGGGTTCGGGCCGTTCCCGGAAGGGCCCTCATTAAATGGCTTGAGCCGCCGCCTGCCGGTTCCTAAGGTGTGGGGCACACGATGAAAGGAGGTGATCCGGAAGTGGTTTCGTTTCGGATGCGTGAGGTGACTGCGGGCTAGAGGCCCGTTGTCGCACGATGTGCACAGACGGCAGGCCTCCTGCCGCAATCCCAAGCAGTCACCGACCCGCGGGCTCGCCGGTACATCCGGCCGGCTCCTCCGTCAGGAGGAACCAGAGCCCGCGGGTTTCTGCATGTCCGGGCCCGGTGCGGCTGATTCCCGGCGACGCGGACGCGCCGGCGGCCCCGTACCCGGTAGGAGCCGCCGCGGGCCGGACCCGCTGAGTTCCTGTACGGAACCCTCTCCCCCGCGTGAAGATGGCCGCCTGCCCCGTGAAGGAGTCCGTGCCATGCCCAGAGCCGTGCCCGAGCGCGACGCCTCGTGTGCCGTCGCCCAGGCCGCCGCCGTGGTCGGCGACTGGTGGAGTCTGCTGATCGTCCGGGAGACGGCCCGTGGCAGACACCGGTTCGACGCTCTCCAGCGCGAGCTGGAGATCTCCCGGAAGGTGCTCACCGAGCGGCTGAACCACCTCGTCGACAGCAAGGTCCTGGAGAAGGTCCCGTACCAGCACGGACCCGTCCGGTACGAGTACCGGCTCACCGAGACCGGCCGCGCGCTGCTGCCCGTGCTCGTGTCCATGCAGGACTGGGCCGACCGCTGGCTGCTCGGGGACGGCACGCTGACCGGCACCGCGGACGAGCACAGCGCCGAGGCGCAGCGGGTGCACGAGCTGGTGGGCGAGCGGCTGGCGCGCTTCACCCTGCCCGTGCACAGCGGCGGGGACCTGGACCCGGTGGACGGCCGCTCGGCGGCCACCGTGCTGTTCTGCTACCCCGCGACCGGCCGACCGGGTCCGCTGCCGGACGACTGGGACACCATCCCGGGCGCGGTCGGCTGCACGCTGGAGAACCGGCTGTTCCGCGACGCGTACGCGGACTTCACCGCGGCGGGGGTCGCGGTGCGCGGGGTCAGCACGCAGCGGCCCGACGAGCAGCGCGTCTTCGCCGCCGCCGAGGAGCTGCCGTTCCCGCTGCTCTCCGACATGGACAGCCGGCTGTCGGCCGCGCTGCGGCTGCCGACGTTCCGCGCCGGACAGGGCCTGCGGCTGAAGCGGGCGGTGCTGGTGCTGGACCGGGAGCGCACCGTGCGGCATGTGCAGTACCCGGTGACCGACATCCCGGCCGCGGTGACGACCGCCCTGCGGGAGGCGTCCGCCCTGTCAGGGTGACAGCCGCTCGATGTCCCATCCGCCGTCGCGGGAGGTGAATCGCAGCCGGTCGTGCAGCCGGTTCGCGTGCCCCTGCCAGAACTCCACCGCCTGCGGCTCGACCCGGTAGCCGCCCCACTCCGGCGGGGCGGGCACCTGCTCGCCCTCCGGGTGGCGGGCGGCCAGTTCCTCGTACGTACGGATCAGCTCCTCGCGCGAGGCGATCACCGAGGACTGGGCGCTGGCCCAGGCACCGAGCTGCGAGCCGTGCGGGCGGGTGCGGAAGTACGCCACCGTCTCCTCCCGGCCGATCCGGGTGGCGGTGCCCGTGACGACGACCTGGCGGGCGATGGGATGCCAGGGGAAGAGCACCGAGACATACGCGTTGGCGTCGATCTCGCGGCCCTTGCGGGAGCCGTAGTTGGTGTAGAAGACGAAGCCCCGGGAGTCGTACTGCTTCAGCAGCACCGTGCGCGACGACGGACGGCCGTCGGGGGTGGCGGTGGACACGACCATGGCGTTCGGCTCGTGCAGTCCGGCGGACGCGGCCTGCGCGAACCAGCGCGCGAACTGCTCCATGGGCGTGGGCGCGAGGTCCGTCTCCAGCAGCGGCGTGGAGCGGTAGTGCTCGCGCATCAGGGCGGGGTTCGGGGCGGCGTCGTCGGTCACGGGCTCATCCTGCCGCAGCGCCCGCTTCTCCCCGGCACCCAGTGCCGGGGATCCTGACAGGGGATTCGACACGGGAGTGGCACCGGGGAGGCGGGAGTGTGCCGGATGTCACGCTTCCCCGCATCGTCCGGACCCGCCAAAATCTTGCCTCGGGCCACTGTGGCTCCCCGACAGCAGGGGATATCGTGCCTGCCTCCCCGGCGTTGGGGTGACCGCCCGTCGCCCGGGGCATCACCAGGGTGACCGGTCCACGATCACGCACCGGCCGACCCGCACCCGCCGTACGCATCCCGAGGAGCCGCCTGATGTCCGACTTCGTACCAGGACTCGAAGGAGTCGTCGCGTTCGAGACGGAGATCGCCGAACCCGACAAGGAGGGCGGCTCGCTCCGCTACCGCGGCGTCGACATCGAGGACCTGGTCGGCCAGGTCTCGTTCGGCAATGTGTGGGGCCTGCTGGTCGACGGGGCGTTCAACCCGGGGCTGCCGGCCGCCGAGCCGTTCCCCATCCCGGTCCACTCCGGCGACATCCGCGTCGACGTCCAGTCGGCGCTGGCGATGCTGGCGCCCGTGTGGGGGCTGCGGCCGCTGCTCGACATCGACGCGGAACAGGCCCGCGAGGATCTCGCCCGGGCCGCCGTCATGGCGCTGTCCTACGTGGCACAGAGTGCCCGTGGCCAGGGCCTGCCGATGGTGCCGCAGCGCGAGATCGACAAGGCACAGACCGTCGTCGAGCGGTTCATGATCCGCTGGCGCGGTGAGCCGGACCCGCGGCATGTGAAGGCCGTCGACGCCTACTGGACCTCGGCCGCCGAGCACGGCATGAACGCCTCCACCTTCACCGCCCGTGTCATCGCCTCCACCGGCGCCGACGTCGCGGCGGCGCTGTCGGGCGCGGTCGGCGCGATGTCCGGGCCGCTGCACGGCGGTGCGCCCTCCCGTGTGCTCGGCATGATCGAGGAGATCGAGCGGACGGGCGACGCGACGGCGTACGTCAAACGGACCCTCGACAACGGCGAGCGGCTGATGGGCTTCGGCCACCGGGTCTACCGGGCCGAGGACCCGCGCGCCCGCGTCCTGCGGCGTACGGCCAAGGAGCTGGACGCGCCGCGCTTCGAGGTCGCGGAGGCCCTGGAGAAGGCCGCGCTGGAGGAGCTGCACAACCGTCGCCCGGACCGGGTCCTGGCGACGAACGTGGAGTTCTGGGCGGCGATCATGCTGGACTTCGCCGAGGTTCCGGCGCACATGTTCACCTCGATGTTCACGTGCGCGCGCACCGCGGGCTGGTCGGCGCACATCCTGGAGCAGAAGCGCACGGGCCGGCTGGTCCGTCCCTCGGCCCGGTACGTGGGCCCGGGCACGCGCGGCCCGCAGGAGATCACGGGCTACGACGACATCGCCCGCTGATCCCCCTGCGCGTCCGCCCGTTCGATCCCCGTCCCGCGGTCAGGCCGCCGGCTCCAGCAGTTCCGCATGGTGCCGTGCGGCGACCAGCGGGTGGGCGCGCAGCTTGCCCTTGAGCTCGTTCTTTCCGTACTCCGCGAACAGCGGGTTCGCGGGGTCCGCCGTGACGCCGGGGGCGTGCGCCGCGTACGGGAAGGCGAGCGGCTCGACACGGGCGTCCAGGCGCGGGTTGTAGAAGAACGGCACGGAGTACCGCTCGGTGGCGCCGGGCGGGCTCACCACCCGGTGGTGGGTGGCCTTCAGATAGCCGTCGGTCGCGACTTCGAGGAGCTCGCCGAGGTTGACCACGAAGGCCCCCGGCAGGGGCGGTACGTCGTGGAACACGCCGTCCTCGCGCTCGACCTGGAGGCCGCCGACGCTGTCCTGGTGGAGCAGGGTCAGAAAGCCGTAGTCCTTGTGCGCGCCGACGCCCTGGCCGCCCCCGTCCGCCGGACTGCCGGGGTAGCGCACCAGCTTGAGGTGGATGTGGGCGCGGTCGCCGAAGAGGTGGTCGTAGAAGTCCGCCGGGGCGCCGATGGAGACGAGCAACTCGTGCAGCAGCCGCTCGGCCACCGCGCTCAGCCGGTCGATCCAGCCGAGCGCCGCGGTGCGCAGCTGCGGCAGGGCGGCGGGCCACTGGTTGGGGCCCTCCAGCCACCAGTACCCGGGCTCGCCGGGCGCGGGGACGCGGGCGGGCCGCTCGGCGCCGATGTCGAGCTGGTCGCGCCAGTCCTGGCTGCCGCCGGTGCGTTCGTCGCCGATGCGCGTGTAGCCGCGGAAGTGCGGCGAGTTGACGTTGTCGATGGCGAGCCGGTCGGCCTCGGGCAGGGCGAAGAAGGCGCGCATGGTGCTGTTGAGCGCGGCCGTCTCGGCCTCGGTGACGCCGTGACCGGTGAGCTGGAAGAAGCCGACGTCATGGGCGGCGCTGTGCAGCTGGGCGTGCAGCAGCGCGCGGGCCTGGGGGCCGCGGTCGGCGGCGGAGAGGTCGATGACGGGGAGCTGAAGAGAGGACATGAGTGCTTCCGCGGGGTGTACGGGATCCCACGGGGCCGCCGGGGGTGGTGGCGGGGCCGCGGGTGCGCCGGGGCGAACGGGATGGGCGGCCTGTCGCAGGGACGGGCCCGAGGTCAGACGGAGCGCCGACAGCCCATGCTCGTGACGCGGACGTAGTCCACGTGACGGCGTCGTACCAGCAGAAGCATGGGCCCAGGATACTGCGCGGGCCCCGAACGTCCTGTGGCGCGGGTCACACCGCCGCCGGTGGTGCGCGGCCCCGTCAGCCCAGCGTCTCGTCCAGCAGGGCGGCCCACTGCGCGACGACCCGTTTCCTGCGGGCGGTGTCGTCGGTGAGCAGGTTCGCCAGCCCCAGGCCGCGGGCCATGTCGAGCAGGCCCTGGACGGTCTCGCGCACGCCGGGCCGCGACTCGTCCACACCCAGGAGCTGGACCGCGATGCGGTGGGTCTCGCGCCCGACCCTGGCCTCCAGTTCGGTGACCCGCGGGCGCAGCTGTTCCTCGTTGGACGCGGCGACCCACAGATGCAGCGCGGCACGGAACAGCGGCCCCGTGTAGAGGCCGACGAGGGCCTCGACGACCGCCGCGCGGTCCTGGCCCGGCAGCGAGCGCAGGGCCGAGGACCGTTCCTCGGCGACGTACTCCACGGCGGCCGTGAACAGGTCCTCGCGGGTCGGGAAGTGATGCTGCGCCGCACCCCGGGAGACGCCCGCGCGCTCGGCGACCACGGAGACCGTGGAGCCTGCCCAGCCGTGCTCGGCCAGGCAGGCGACGGCGGCCTCCAGCAGGCGCTGCCGGGTGGCCCGGCTGCGGTCCTGCTTGGGGGCCTTCGACGTGGCTACAGCTCCCATACGGGATCCCGGCGTTCGATGAAGGCGGTCATGCCCTCCCGGGCCTCGGCCGACGCGAACAGGGACGCCGAGCGCTGCACCAGATCCTCCGCATCCCGCTCGAACGCGTCCAGCACCCGCGCGGTGACCAGCCGTTTCGACGCGGCCAGCCCCTGCGGGGAGGCCTTGCGCAGCCCGCCGAGAAGCGGCGCGAGTCCCTCGTCCACATCGTCGGCGGCGAGCGTCAGCAGTCCGATACGGGCCGCCTCCGCCGCGTCGAAGCGCTCCCCGGTCAGGTAGTAGCGCTCGGCGGCCCGCGGGTCCAGACGCGGCAGCAGCGGCAGCGAGATCACGGCCGGCGCGACCCCGATACGGACCTCGGTGAACGCGAAGTCCGAGTCGCTGGAGGCCACCGCCATGTCGCAGGCGCCGAGCACCCCGAGCCCGCCGGCGCGGGTCTTCCCGCTCACCCGGGCCACGACCGGTTTGGGCAGGGTGACGATCTGCCGCAGCAGGTCGACGAAGGTGTACGGGTTGGGCGGGGCCTTGAGATCGGCGCCCGCGCTGAAGGTGCTCCCGGTGTGGGTGAGCACCACCGCGCGTACGGCGTCGTCCTTGGCACAGTCGGCCAGCGCCTGCGCCAGGTCGCCGACGAGCCGCGCCGACAGGGCGTTGCGGTTCGCGGGCGAGTCCAGCGTCAGGGTGGTGATGCCGCGCTCGTGCGCGATGGCGACCAGCGTCACGTGTTCTCCCTTTCCCGGTCCCTCAGTTCACGCCGGAGAATCTTCCCCGAGGCGGCACGCGGGACCCCGCCGATGAACGAGACACGGCGGATCTTCTTGTAGGGGGCGACGCGCTCGGCGACGAAGGCGATGATGTCGTCCTCCGTCAGCTCCTCGGCGCCCGGCTGCCGTACGACGTACGCCTTCGGGATCTCGTTCCCGTCAGTGTCGTACACCCCGATGACCGCCGCGTCGGCGATCCCCTCGTGACCGAGCAGCAGCGCCTCCAGCTCCGCGGGCGGGACCTGGAAGCCCTTGTACTTGATCAGCTCCTTCACGCGGTCGACGACGAACAGCCAGCCGTCCTCGTCGACGCGTCCGATGTCGCCGGTGCGCAGCCAGCCCTCCTCGTCGATCATCGCCGCGGTGGCCTCGGGGCGGCCGAGGTAGCCCTTCATCACCTGCGGTCCGCGGATCGCGACCTCGCCCTCCTCGCCCGGTCCGACGTCCTTGCCCGGGTCGTCGAGGGAGACGAGCCGCAGTTCGGTGGAGGGGATGAGCTTGCCGACGGTGCCGGGCGGCGGGTTCTCGGCGCCGAGGGGGACGACATGGGTGCCGGGCGACAGCTCGGTCATGCCGTACGCCTGGCCGATGGGCGGCAGGCCGAGCCGTTTGGAGCAGGCGGCGGCCAGCTCGGCGTCCAGGGGCGCCGCGGAGCAGATGATGTACTCCAGCGACGACAGGTCGTACTGGGCGACCGCCGGGTGCTTGGCGAGTGCGAGGACAACCGGCGGAGCGACGTACAGCGCGGTGATGCGGTGCTTCTCGATCGCCGCGAGGAAGGTGTCCAGCTCGAAGCGGGGCAGGACGACGACGGTGGAGCCCTGCCGCAGCGGCGCGTTCATCAGCGCGGTGAGGCCGTAGATGTGGAAGAACGGCAGCACGGCGAGGATGCGTTCGCCCGGGTTCATCGGGATGAGCGGGGAGAGCTGCGCCAGGTTGGTCGCGATGGAGCGGTGGGTGAGCATCACCCCCTTGGGGATGCCAGTGGTGCCGGAGGAGTACGGCAGGGCGGCCACGTCCTCGGCGGGGTCGATGACGACCTCGGTGTCGGGCGCGTCCGAGACGATCATGTCGAGCATGCTGGTGTGCCCGTCGGCCCGGTCGCAGACGAAGATCTCCTCGATGCCGGCGGCCAGTTCGGCGGCCCTGCGGGCGACTTCGAGCAGCGGTGAGACGGTGAAGATCCAGCGGGCGGAGGAGTCCCGCAGCTGCTTGGCGAACTCCTCCGCGGTGGCGAGCGGATGGACGGTCGTGACGGACGCGCCGGCGCGGGTGGCCCCGTAGAAGACCGCGGGGTACGCGACCGTGTTGGGGCTGTGCAGGGCGAGGACGTCGCCCTTGCGCAGCCCCGCCTCGGCGAGTGCGGCGGCGATCCGGCGGTGGAAGAGGTCGAGCTGGGTGTAGGTGACGGTGGTGCCGTTCACCCCGTCGATCAGCGCGATCGTGTCCCCGAACTCGGCGGCCCGGTGGAGCACCGCGTCGTGGATCGGCTCGCTGACGGCAGGGACGTCTGCGTACTCACTGCTGAACACGGTTACCGGCATGGTCGGCCCCCTCGCTGTGTGGACGGCCAGAATCGCCTCTGTCAGTACGACTTGGGGAGACCCAGGGACTGGTGGGATACGTAATTGAGGATCATCTCGCGGCTGACCGGGGCGATCCTGGCCACGCGGGAGGCCGTGACCAGCGAGGCGAGGCCGTACTCCCGGGTCAGGCCGTTGCCGCCGAGCGTGTGGACGGACTGGTCGACCGCCTTCACACAGGCCTCCCCCGCCGCGTACTTGGCCATGTTGGCGGCCTCGCCCGCGCCGAGGTCGTCCCCGGCGTCGTAGAGGGCGGCGGCCTTCTGCATCATCAGCCGGGCCAGTTCCAGTTCGATGTGGGAGGCGGCCAGGGGGTGGGCGATGGCCTGGTGGGCGCCGATGGGGGCCTTCCAGACCTGGCGGTCCTTGGCGTAGGAGAGGGCCGTGGCGAGCGCGTACCGGCCCATGCCGATGGCGAACGCGGCGGTCATGATGCGCTCGGGGTTGAGACCGGCGAACAGCTGGAGCAGTCCGGCGTCCTCCTCGCCCACGAGCGCTTCGTGCGGCAACCGCACGTCGTCGAGGACCAGCTCGAACTGCTTCTCGTGCGCCTGGAGTTCCATGTCGATCTGCGAGCGCCGGAAGCCGTCGGCGTCCCGGGGGACGATGAACAGGCACGGCTTGAGGCTGCCGGTCCGCGCGTCCTCGGTCCGCCCCACGATCAGCGTCGCGTCGGCGATGTCGACACCCGAGATGAAGACCTTGCGCCCGGTGAGGGACCAGCCGTCCTCGGTCCGGTGCGCGGTGGTCGTGATCCGGTGCGAGTTGGACCCGGCGTCCGGCTCGGTGATGCCGAAGGCCATCGTGAGGCTGCCGTCCGCGAGGCCGGGCAGCCAGGTGCGCTTCTGCTCCTCGGTGCCGAAGCGGGCGATCACGGTGCCGCAGATCGCGGGCGAGACGACCATCATCAGCAGCGGACAGCCCGCTGCCCCCAACTCCTCCAGCACGATGGAGAGTTCGGCCATGCCACCGCCCCCGCCGCCGTACTCCTCGGGCAGGTTCACCCCGAGGTAGCCGAGCTTGGCGGCCTCCGCCCACAGCTGTTCGCGGTCGTATCCGCGGCCGTGCCGCTTCCCGAGCGCGGCGACGGCGGCACGCAGGTCCTTGTGCTCCTGGCTTTCTACGTTCATGACGCGGTGACCTCCTGGGTGGCTTCCGCCGGCGCTTCGTCGACGACGGCGAGCAGGGCGCCGACCTCGACCTGGCGGCCGGTGACGGCGTGGAGCGCGGTGAGCGTGCCGGAGGCGGGCGAGACGATGCGGTGCTCCATCTTCATGGCCTCCAGCCAGATGAGCGGCTGCCCCTTGTCGACCCATGAGCCCTCGCCGATGCCCTCGGCGAGGCGGACGACGGTTCCGGGCATCGGGGCGAGCAGCGAGCCGGGTTCGGTGCGGTCCTCGGGGTCGGGGAAACGGGGCCGCGCGGTCAGCGTGTGGGACCCGGCCGGGCCCTCGACGTGCACGGTGGCTCCGTACGCGGTGACGTCCCAGGCGCGGACGACGCCGTCCGTCTCCAGGACGACGCGTCCGGGAGCGGTGTCGAGGACGCGCAGCCCCGGCATGTCCTCGACGGTGTAACCGCCCCCGCGGGCGGGCCGGTAGCGGACCTCGTGCTCGCCGCCGGACCGGTCCGTCCAGGTCTTGGTCTGTGCCTGCGCCGGAAGGTTGCGCCAGGCGCCGCCGAAGCGGCCCCCTCGTGCGGCGGCGTCCGCGAGCGATGCGGCGACGGCGGCGACGGCGGCGTCGAGCGCGGGCCGGGTGAGGGCGTCGAGATGCCGGTCGTAGAACCCGGTGTCGAGCTGTCCGGACGCGAAGTCCGGGTGTTCCAGGGAGCGTACGAGCAGCTCCCGGTTGGTGACCGGGCCGTGCACCCGCGCCCGGCGCAGGGCGTGCGCGAGCCGGCGGACGGCCTGCTGCCGGGTGGGCGCCCAGGCGATGACCTTGGCGATCATGGGGTCGTAGTGGACGCCGACGGTGTCGCCGTCGGCGTACCCGGTGTCCAGACGGACCCCGGGGTCCACGTCGAGCCGCCGCAGGGTGCCGGTCTGCGGCGCCCAGCCGCGGGCCGGGTCCTCCGCGTACAGCCGGGCCTCCACGGCGTGGCCGTTCGCGGCCGGCGGGTCCGCGGGCAGTGCCTCGCCCTCCGCCACCCGGATCTGGAGGCCGACGAGGTCGATGCCGAACACCGCCTCCGTGACCGGGTGTTCGACCTGGAGGCGGGTGTTCATCTCCAGGAAGTGGGCGGTGCCCGCCGGGGAGACGAGGAACTCCACCGTGCCGGCGCCCACATATCCCACGGCGCGCGCCGCGGTCACCGACGCCTCGTGGAGCGAGGCCACCAGAGCGGGCGCGAGTCCCGGTGCCGGGGACTCCTCGATCACCTTCTGATGGCGGCGCTGGAGTGAGCAGTCCCGGGTGCCGAGGGCCCAGACGGTGCCGTGCGTGTCGGCGAGGATCTGGACCTCCACATGGCGGCCCGCCTCGACGTACGGTTCGACGAAGACCTCGCCGTCGCCGAAAGCGCTCAGCGCCTCGGCGCGTGCCGCCTCCAGTTCCCCGGCGAGGGCGTCCAGCGAGCGCACGATCCGCATACCGCGGCCGCCACCGCCCGCCGCCGCCTTCACCAGGACCGGCAGATCGGCCTCGGTGACCTCGCCCAGGGGCGCGAGGCCCATCAGCTCCTTGGCCCGGGTCTTCGACGCCATCGCCTCGATCGCGGCCGGCGGCGGCCCGATCCACACGAGTCCCGCGTCCGCCACCTCCTGCGCGAACGCGGCGTTCTCGGACAGGAATCCGTACCCCGGGTGCACCGCGTCGGCGCCCGCGGCGAGCGCCGTCTTCACGATCAGGTCGCCGCGCAGGTAGGTGTCGCCGGGGGCGGCCCCGGGGAGCCGTACGGCGGCGTCCGCCTCCCGTACGTGCAGGGCGGAGGCGTCCGCGTCGGAGTACACGGCGACCGTCGCGATGCCGAGTTCACGGCAGGTCCGGAAGACCCGGCAGGCGATCTCGCCGCGGTTGGCGACCAGGACAGTGGAGATCATCGTCAAGCCCTCACATCCGGAAGACGCCGAAGCCGCCGCGCGCGCCTTCGACGGGGGCCGTGTGGATCGCGGACAGGCACAGACCCAGCACCGTGCGGGTGTCGCGGGGGTCGATCACCCCGTCGTCGTACAGCCGTCCCGACAGGAACATCGGCAGCGACTCCGCCTCGATCTGCTGCTCGACCATCGCGCGCAGTCCGGCGTCGGCCTCGTCGTCGTACGGCTGTCCCTTCGCCGCCGCGGAGGCGCGCGCCACGATGGAGAGCACACCGGCGAGCTGCTGGGGGCCCATGACCGCGGACTTGGCGCTCGGCCAGGCGAAGAGGAAGCGCGGGTCGTAGGCCCGGCCGCACATGCCGTAGTGCCCGGCGCCGTAGGAGGCGCCCATCAGCACGGACAGATGCGGGACCTTCGAGTTCGACACCGCGTTGATCATCATGGCGCCGTGCTTGATGATGCCGCCCTGCTCGTACTCCTTGCCGACCATGTAGCCGGTGGTGTTGTGCAGGAACACCAGCGGTACGTCACGCTGGTTGGCGAGCTGGATGAACTGCGCCGCCTTCTGCGACTCGGCGCTGAACAGCACGCCCTGCGCGTTGGCGAGAATCCCCACGGGATAGCCGTGCAGGGACGCCCAGCCGGTCACCAGGCTCGGCCCGTACAGCGGCTTGAACTCGTCGAAGTCGGAGCCGTCCACGATCCGCGCGACGACCTCGCGGGGGTCGAAGGGCGTCTTCAGATCCTCGGGCACGATCCCGAGCAGCTCCTCCTCGGCGTACTTGGGGTCCCCCATGCCGGAGGCCAGGGGAAGCTCGGTCGGACCCGGATCGGGCTGCGCCTTGCGCCAGTTGAGCCGTGCCACGATCCTGCGGGCCTGGCGCAGCGCGTCCGGTTCGTCGACCGCGAAGTAGTCCGCGAGGCCCGAGGTGCGGGCGTGCATCTCCGCGCCGCCGAGCGACTCGTCGTCGCTCTCCTCACCCGTGGCCATCTTCACCAGCGGCGGACCGCCGAGGAACACCTTGGACCGTTCCTTGATCATCACGGTGTGGTCGGACATGCCGGGGACGTACGCGCCGCCCGCCGTCGAGTTGCCGAACACCACCGCGATCGTCGGAATGCCGGCCGCCGACAGCCGGGTCAGATCGCGGAAGATCGCCCCGCCCGGGATGAAGATCTCCTTCTGCGAGGGCAGGTCCGCGCCGCCGGACTCGACCAGCGAGATGCACGGCAGCCGGTTGGCGTACGCGATCTCGTTCGCCCGCAGGATCTTCTTCAGCGTCCACGGGTTGGAGGCCCCGCCGCGTACGGTCGGGTCGTTCGCGGTGATCAGGCACTCGACGCCTTCCACCACCCCGATGCCGGTCACCGTGGACGCGCCCACCGGGTAGTCGCTCCCCCACGCGGCGAGCGGGGACAGCTCCAGGAACGGTGTGTCGGGGTCCAGCAGCAGCTCGATCCGCTCCCGCGCCAGCAGTTTGCCGCGGGAGCGGTGCCGGGCGACGTACTTCTCCCCGCCGCCCGCCAGTGCCTTCGCATGCTCGGCGTCCAGGTCGGCTAGCCGCCCGAGCATGGCCTCGCGGCGGGCCGCGAACTCGGGGGCCGCCGGGTCGACGGCCGAGGAGAGCACGGTCACAGCAGTACCTCCGGGATGTCCATGTACCGGGAGCGCAGCCACTCGCCGAGCGCCTTGCCCTGGGGGTCGAAGCGGGCCTGCGCCGCCACGCCCTCGCCGAGGATGCCCTCGACCGTGAAGTTGAGGGCGCGCAGCCGCGGCAGGACGTGGCGTACGACGGTGAGGTCGGCGGTCTCGGGGAGCAGGGCCCGGAAGCGGTCCACGGTCAGTTCGTGGGCGAGCCAGCGCCAGGCGTCGTCGGTGCGGGCCCACACCCCGACGTTGGCGTCGCCGCCCTTGTCGCCGCTGCGCGCACCGGCGACGAGGCCGAGGGGCGCTGCGCGGCGGGGGCCGTCGGGCAGCGGTTCGGGCAGCGCGGCGGCGGGTTCGGTGGCGGGGTCTGCCGCGGGCTCTCCTGCGGGGTCCGCCGCCGGGTCGAACGGCTCGGTGTCGGCGGGGAGGGCGGCCGGCGGGATCTCGCAGCGCCGCCCGTCGGGCAGTACGGCGATGTGCGGGACGGAGGCCGCGTCCACGTGCTCCGCGTCGAACACTCCGTACGGAGCGCCCTTTCCGGGCGGGGCCGTCACATGGAAGCCCGGGTAGCTGCCCAGCGCGAGTTCGATCGCGGCTCCGCTGACGGCGCGGCCGACCTTATCGGGGTCGCTGTCCCGCACGACGAGTCGCAGATAGGCGCTCGCACGCTCCTCGGTGTCGCCGTCGGGCCGCTCGGTGCGGGCGAGTTCCCAGCGCACCTCGGCCGGCCGGTGCTTGCCGAACGCGTCCTCCAACTGGTCCCGCACCAACTGGGCCTTGGCCTCGATGTCGAGCCCCGTCAGTACGAACACGACCTCGTTGCGCCAGCCGCCGATGCGGTTGAGCCCGACCTTGAGGGTGGGCGGCGGGGCCTCGCCGCGTACGCCCGAGATCCGCACCCGGTCCGGGCCCTGCTGTTCCAGCCGTACGGTGTCGAGACGGGCGGTGACGTCGGGGCCCGCGTAGCGCGCGCCTCCCGTCTCGTACAGCAGTTGGGCCGTGACGGTGCCGACGTCGACGAGGCCGCCGGTGCCCTCGTGCTTGGTGATGACGGACGTGCCGTCGGCGTGGATCTCGGCGAGGGGGAAGCCGGGGCGGCGCAGCACACGGGCGTCGTGACCGGCGAAGAAGGCGTAGTTGCCGCCGGTGGCCTGGGTGCCGCACTCCAGCACATGGCCGGCGACGACGGCGCCCGCGAGCGCGTCGAGATCGTCGGGGCCCCAGCCGAAGTGGGCGGCCGCCGGGCCGGTGACAAGCGCCGCGTCGGTGACCCTGCCGGTGACGACGACGTCCGCGCCGGCGCGCAGACAGGCGGCGATACCCGCGCCGCCGAGATAGGCGTTGGCGGTGAGCACCTGCGGGCCCCAGCCGCGGCCGAGCAGATCGTCGCCCTCGACATGGGCGACCTTCACGGGCACGCCGACACGCTCGGCGAGGGCGCGGACGGCGTCCGCCAGCCCGGCCGGGTTGAGCCCGCCCGCATTGGCGACGATTTTGACACCACGTTCGTGGGCGAGGCCGAGGCTCTCCTCCAGCTGCTTGAGGAAGGTCTTGGCGTAGCCGAGAGAGGGGTCCTTCAGACGGTCGCGGCCGAGGATGAGCATGGTCAGCTCGGCGAGATAGTCGCCGGTCAGGACATCGAGGGGCCCGTCGGTCAGCATCTCGCGCACGGCGTCGAAGCGGTCGCCGTAGAAGCCGGACGCGTTCCCGATACGCAGGACGTCGCCGGCGCCCGAGGCGGTCACCGGGCCTCCTTGGGGGCACGGCCCAATCCCGCCGGTCCCGCGAAGGCCTGGGCGATGTCGAGCCACCGGTCGGCGTCGTCGCCCTCGGCCCGCACGGCGAGGTCGGCGCGGTGGGCCCGTTGGGTGACGAGCAGGCAGAAGTCGAGCGCCGGCCCGCTGACCTTCTGCTCCGCGTCCGCCGGTCCGTACGTCCACACCGCACCGCCGGGCGCGGTGAGTTCCACGCGGATGGGCGCCGTGGGCGGGGTCAGCGAGCGGACGCCGAAGGCATAGTCGCGGGCACGGACGCCGATGTACGCGACGTGGCGCAGTCGGTCGGTCGGCTCGCGTACGGCTCCGAGCGCGTCGGCGATGTCCTGTCCGTGCGCCCAGGTCTCCATCAGCCGCCCGGTCGCCGTGGAGGCGACGCTCATGGGCGGCCCGTACCAGGGGAAGCGACTGCCGGCCGGCGCCGCGCGCAGGGCCGTCTGCAACTGCTCGCGCCCCTCGCGCCAGCGGGCGAGCAGCTCGGCGGGCGGCTGCGCGGCTCCCTGCTCGGCGCCCTCGTCGACGAAGGAGTACGGCGCGGCGAACGCCTTCTCCGTCTCGACGGCGAAGGCCTCGGCGTCGGTGACGGCCAGCAGGGCCGCGGCATCGGTCCAGGCGAGGTGCGCGATCTGGTGGGCGATGCTCCAGCGCGGCGCGGGCGTGGGCCGCGCCCAGTCGTCGGCGCTCAACCCCCCGACGAGCCGGTCGAGTTCATCGCTCTCGCTGCGCAGATCGTCCAGGACGACGGTCGGGTCGGACACGGTGGCGCTCCCTCGGGACACGACGGTGTGTGCCCGGAGCATGGCAGCGCGCAGAGAAACAATCAAGCGTGCTTGCTTTGATTTCTGCGGGGATCTGCCGCCGTGTCACGGCCGTGGTCGGCCCGGCGTGCTGGGGTCGGGTGGAACCCAGCTGCGGGGGTCGGGTGGAACCCGGCTGCTGAGGGCCGGGCGGCAGGGCGCTCCCGACTGCCCGGCCTACTGGGGCTGTTTCGCCACCTGGGTCCGCACCGCACCCATGCTCGCCCCGATGACCAGCGCGATTGCCATCGCGTCGATCAGGGACAGGCCCTGGTGCAGGACGAGGAAGCCGGCCGTCGCGGCGATCGCCGGCTCCAGGCTCATCAGGACCGCGAACGTCGGTGCGGGCAGCCGTCGCAGCGCCAACAGCTCCAGCGTGTACGGGAGAACGGACGACATCAGCGCGACGGCGAGCCCGAACGCGAGAGTCGACGGCACGATCAGTTTCGACCCGGCCTCCGCGATGCCCAGCGGCAGACTCAGGAGAGCACCGACGGCCATCGCCAGCGCCAGTCCGTCCGCCTGCGGGAAACGGCGTCCGGTACGGGCGCTGAAGACGATGTACGCGGCCCACATCGCGCCCGCGCCCAGCGCGAACAGCGCGCCGACGGGATCGAGCCGGTCGAAGCCGCCGCCACTGAGCAGCACCACACCGCCCAGAGCAAGCCCCGCCCAGACCAGATTGATCATCCGCCGCGACACGATCACCGACAGCGCCAGCGGACCGAGGACCTCGAAGGTCACGGCCGCACCCAGCGGAATCCGGTCGGCGGCCTGGTAGAAGAGGATGTTCATGGCGCCCATGGCCGCGCCGAACGCCACCACCGTGCCCCAGTCGGCACGCGAGTGGCCGCGCAGCTTCGGGCGGCACACGACGAGCAGGACGACGGCGGCGAGCACGAGCCGCAGGGTGACCACGCCGAGTGCCCCGGCGCGCGGCATCAGCATCACCGCGACGGCGGCACCGAACTGGACGGACAGCGCACCGGCGACGACGAGGGCGACCGGGCCGAGGGTGCGGCCGCCGCGGCCGGCGTCCCGTGCCGAGCGGGCCGCGCTGCCGTCGAGGGCGGCCGCGGCCTCCGGTTCGGTGACGACGACAGTGGTGCGCGCTTCGTCCACCGGAACCTCCCTGATCGGCCGGGCCGTGGCGCCTCACCCCCGGCCTGCTGCGGCCCTCCCCACGCTACGACTCCTCCGCCGCCGCGTGAAATGCCGACTGTGCTGCCGTTATGCTCCACGCGCATGAGCATCGAGATGCGCCATCTCCGCTGCTTCCTCGCCATCGCCGAGGAGTCCAGCGTGACCAGGGCCGCGGTCCGGCTGCACCTCACCCAGCCCGCCGTCTCGCGCGCCCTGGCCGCGCTCGAGAAACAGCTCGGCACACGGCTGGTGGACCGCTCCACGCACCATCTCGCGCTCACCCCCGAGGGGCGGGTCTTCCGCGACAAGGCGGCCGCGGCGGTCGCCGCCTTCGACGAGGCACTGGACACCGGCAGGCTGCGGCGCCGACCGCTGCGGCTGGGGCACGCCTGGTCCGCCCTCGGGCCGTACACCACCCCGCTGCTGCGCCGCTGGGAACGGGAGCACCCCGAGACCCCGCTGGAGCTCTTGCGGATCGACGACCGCACCGCCGGGCTGGTCCGCGGCGAGGTGGACGCGGCGGTCCTGCGGGGCCCGGTGGACACACCTGGCCTGGTCACCGAGCTGCTGTTCACCGAGTCCCGGGTGGCCGCGGTCACCTCGGACGGCCCGCTGGCGGCGCGCCCGTCCCTGACGTTGGCGGAGCTGACGGACGCCCCGATGATCCTCAACACGGTCTCGGGTCTGACGACGCTGGACCTGTGGCCGCCGGAGTCCCGGCCGGGGACGACGGTGACGGTCGCGAACACGGACGACTGGCTGACGGCGATCGCGGCGGGGAGGGGGGCGGGGGTGTCGGTGGCGTCGACCGCGGCGATGCATCCGCACCCGGGGGTGACGTACCGCCCCCTGACGGACGCGCCCCCGGCCCGCGTCATGCTGGCCTGGCGCGCGTCGTCCCCGCACCCGGCGCTGCGGGAACTGCTGGCGCTGGCGCGCGAGCTGACATGACCGCGGGTGCGGACCACTGGTCGGGGCTCGGCCCCGAGCCCCGCTGAGCCGGACAAGGTGCCCGGCGTCTCGAGGCTGTCCGGCGATCGAGGACACGGCCGCAGGGGGTGCCGCCGCAACGAAAGCCGCCAGCCACTTGTCGGGGCTCCGCCCCGAACCTCGCGCCTCAAACGCCGGCGAGGCTGAATGTGCGACCACCAGCCCGTCCGGGCCGAGCCGGACAACGCGTCCCGCAAACCCAGCCCGTCCGGCGATTGAGGACACGACCGCAGGGCGTGCCGCCGCAACGAAACCCGCAGCCACCGGTCAGGGCTCCGCCCCGAACCCCGCACCTCAAACGCCGGCGAGGCTGAATCTGCAGCCACCAGCCCGTCCGGCGGTGAGGACACGACCGCAGGGCGTGCCCCGCGACGAAAGCGGAACGCCGCAACGCACACGCGGCCACCCCCGCCCGTCCGGCGGTGAGGACACAAGACACACCCCCGCGCGCACCCCCCTCCGCCCACCCCCCGTGGTACAGACTGCACATGACCCGCGACGAACTCCTCTGGTTCCTCCGCCGACACAAGCTCGCCGTCGAAGCCTCCGTCGGGCCCGGCGGCAGACCGCAAGCCGCCGTCGTCGGTTTCGGTGTCAGCGATCAGTTGGAGATCGTCTTCGACACCGTCAACACCACCCGCAAGTACCGCAACCTCCTCGCCGACCCCCGTATCGCCCTCGTCATCGGGTGGGACGAGGCCGTGACCGTGCAGATCGAAGGGCTCGCCGACTTTCCCGAGGGGCCCGAGCTGGAGCGCCTGAAGGCTGCCTACTTCACGGCGTATCCGGAGGGGCGGGAGCGGCTCGGGTGGCCCGGGATCACGTATGTCCGGGTGCGGGCGCACTGGGCGCGGCACAGTGACTTCACCGTGGAGCCCGCGCGGATCGAGGAGCTCACTCTCGACTGAGGTCGTCCGGCAGGGCCTCCGCGAGCACCTCCGCGAGGTGCCGTGCGCGGTGGCCCTCCAGCTGGGCCAGCTGCGTACGGCAGGAGAAGCCGTCCGCGAGGAGTTCCGCGTCCGGGCCCGCCGTGCGGACCGCCGGGAGGAGCTGGTCCTCCGCGCAGGCCACCGACACCTCGTAGTGGCCGCGCTCGAAGCCGAAGTTGCCGGCCAGTCCGCAGCAGCCGCCGCTCAGCTCCCCTTCCAGACCCGCGCGTTCACGCAGCCGGCGTTCCGCGTCATCGCCGAGGACCGCGTGCTGGTGGCAGTGCGTCTGGCCGGCCACCGGGCGATCCAGGCGCGGCGGTGTCCAGTCCGGGGCGCACTCCTCCAGCGCCTGGGCGAAGGTGCGGACCGATGCGGCGAGGCGCGCCGCGCGGGGGTCGTCCGGCAGGAGTTCGGGGAGGTCCGTCCGCAGCGCCGCCCCGCAGCTCGGCTCCAGGACGACCACGGGGGCGCCCAGGTCGAGCAGCGGCTCCACGGTGTCCAGGGTGCGGCGCATCACCGTGCGGGCGCGGTCGAGCTGGCCGGTGGAGACGTAGGTGAGGCCGCAGCAGACCCGGCCGGGCGGCACGACGAGGCCCAGGCCCGCGGACTCCATGACCCGTACCGC